>JBCBNU010000047.1:0-21606 GCA_039821645.1 Pseudomonadota bacterium | reverse complement strand
GCACGTCTACACGAGCGTGTTCGCGTCCATCCGCTTCATCTGGGCCAACGAGGGCTGGCGCGCCTTCTTCAAGGGCCTCAGCATGAACTGGATCAAAGCTCGGTGCAGCGTCGCAAGACCGCCGGTCATCACCGCGAATCGCGCCCCGGAGAGTTTGCTCGCCGCCTCGAAATCCAGGCCACCCAGCTTTTCGCCCAGCTCGATATGGTCGAGTGGCTCAAACTCGAACGTGCCCGGTTTTCCCCAGGTGCGAACCTCCAGATTGTCGGATTCATCCCTGCCTGGTGGCACAGTCTCGTCGAGCAAGTTAGGTATGCCCATGTGAATTTCATCCAGCGCTGCCTGCACTTCGCCAAGTGCAGTCTCGTGCTCAGCCAGGTCTGTTGCTGCTTGTTTTTGGGCGATAAGCAATGGCTCGATATCTTCACCCTTGCCCTTGGCGATACCGATGGCCTTCGCGCTCTCGTTGCGTCTTTGGCGCAACTGCTCAGTCTCGGTCTGCAAGGTTTTGCGCCGCGCTTCCAATGACGCGTAGCCTTCGGCATCGAAAACAAAACCGCGTTGCGCGAGATTCTCCGCCACGCGGCTCGCGTCTGTTCTTAAGAGTTTAGGGTCGATCATGGGGACGCAATGTACCCAACGATGCAGCGAGATTCACGCTTTTTACGCGAGTTGACCTTCCACCCAGACGCACCATTGCTCCATGCCCATTCGGGCCAGAGCAAACGCCAAAGCGATCCCAAGCAAATCCATTGCGAAATCGACCGGATCACCAACGCGCCCGGACTGCATCGCCGACTGGGCGAGCTCTGTTGCGCACGCGAAGATGCCCATACCGAGCGCCAGACCCAGCCAGGCGCGACGCCTCAAGACGCCGCAAAACCAACCAGTCAAACCCGCGAATAAGAACGCGTGCTGAAGCTTGTCAACCGGAAACGCTTTGGCCTCTGCTGGTCCGCCGGGCATAAGCAGCAATACCAACCCAGTGATCAGCAGGACGAGTCCGCCGCTCGTCCAAAGAATAGGCCAGCGCAGCTCGCGCAACATCCTAGCCGAAACCCGCGACTGGCAGCGCGTCCGAGAAGTCCACTTCGCCTGCAGATGTGTCGTCGCCTGCTGGGACGCCGATCACATCGATACCTTCGGGTGGCTCGAACTCAAACAGACTCTCCTGCATCTCGACATTGGTCCGCACATTGTCGAATCGAATGACCGTGAGTTGACCCAGCGTATCAGTAATCTGCATGCCCGCAATCTGACCGCTCTCACTATCAAACCCGAAGCGAAGCGCCGAAAAATCACTGCTGTCCTCGGTGACAGCCATCTGCACCCACAAGACCCCGTCGCGTTCAAATGCCCCTTGAATCTCCAACGTCTCAAGCACTTCCCCGGTACCACTCAGAACAGCGGCCGGGGATTGACCCAGCGCCTCATCCTGTGCCGTGACACTGACCTGATCCAAATCCACGTCGTAGTTCCACAGATTGGTGCCATCCGCGATCAACCGCTGCTCGAACGGCCACTCGTATACCCAGCGAAATCTGCCCGGTCGATCAATATCGAGCGTGCCTGAATACTCATCCTCTACGGCACCCTCAGCGTCGAACACGGTCTGCACAAAGCGTCCGGTCAATGAGCGAACCTCGGTTACGAACTGCTCCAGTTGACGCTCACCGCGCGCATTGAGCGCCGCTGCCTCGTCTTGTCCTATCGCAGGCAATGCGGCGGCGACCATCATTACAGCAAAAACCTGAATGCTTGCTCTTTTCATGGGAGTCATTCTCTACACAGCAGCTGAACGCCGCCTGAAATCAGTCCTTGGGCGGCGCCGGCGCGAGCACTTCCCGGCTGCCATTAGATTCGAGTGGCCCTACCAAGCCCGCCTCCTCCATGGCCTCTACGATTCTCGCTGCACGGTTGTAGCCGATCTTCAGACGACGCTGAACACCGGAAATCGACGCTTTACGCGTCTCCAGCACGATCGCAACCGCCTGATCGTAGAGTGCGTCCTGTTCAGCATCGGCAGGCGCAGCGCCGGCCACGTCCGGCATTCCCGGCACAGGTGTCGTCGGCCCAGTGAGCACCTCATCAATGTATGTCGGCTGGCTGCTGCTGCGTAAGTGTTTCACCACGGAGTGTACTTCGCCATCGGAGACGAACGCACCGTGTACGCGCTCTGGCAGAGAAGTGCCCGGCGGCAGATAAAGCATATCGCCGTGTCCCAGAAGCATCTCCGCACCTTGCTGATCCAGGATGGTGCGCGAGTCCACCTTTGCTGATACCTGGAACGCGATGCGTGCGGGCACATTCGCCTTGATCAGGCCGGTGATCACATCGACGCTCGGACGCTGAGTCGCCAGAATCATGTGAATCCCGGAAGCACGTGCCTTTTGGGCGAGCCTGGCAATCAACTCTTCCACCTTCTTGCCGACGATCATCATCATGTCGGCAAGCTCATCGATGATGACCACGATGAACGGCAGCGTGGTCAATAGCGGCGCCTCGGGTGGCGGACGATCCGGGTCGATGAGATCAGGCGGTCGCCACAGCGGATCCTTGAGTGCCTCGCCAGCCTCTTCTGCATCTTTGACCTTGCGGTTGTAACCGCCGATATTCCGAACACCCAAAGCGGCCATCAGTTTGTAGCGCCGCTCCATCTCGGCCACACACCAGCGAAGCGCGTTCGCGGCTTCTTTCATGTCGGTCACGACGGGCGCCAACAGATGTGGAATGCCTTCGTAGACACTGAGCTCCAGCATCTTCGGGTCGATCATGATGAGGCGCACCTGATCGGGCGTCGCTTTGTAGAGTAGGCTAAGCACCATAGCGTTGATCGCGACGGATTTACCCGAACCGGTAGTACCTGCTATCAGCAAATGGGGCATCCGCGCAAGATCGGCAATCTTGGAACTGCCTCCGATATCCTTGCCGAGTGCGAGGGTCAACGGCGAGGCAGAGTCGTCATAGGCGCGCGAGCGCAAGATCTCACCAAGCGTGACCAGCTCCCGCTTCTCGTTGGGAATCTCAAGGCCGATCACCGAACGACCCGGGATCACTTCGACAACCCGCACTGCAATGACGGACAACGAGCGTGCGAGATCTTTGGCGAGGTTCGAAATTTGCGCCGACTTCACACCCGGCGCAGGTTCCAGCTCAAAGCGCGTGATGATCGGGCCCGGCTGTACGGAGACGACCTGCACATCGATACCAAAGTCCTTGAGCTTCAACTCGACGAGTCGCGACATTTTTTCGAGCGATTCCTCGGAATAACCGCCTTCGACCGGTTGTGGGTCATCCAGCAAAGAGAGTGCTGGCAGCTCGCCCGGTGCCGGCTGCTCGAAGAGCCGGACCTGCCGCTCATGCTCGGCCCGAACGCTGGTCTCCTCGCGCTTGACCGTCGGCTCAATCCGCGGCTTGACGCGCTTGTCGGTGCGCTCACGCGCCACCCGCAGCGTCTCCTTGCGCTGCTGCTGCACCTTGCGCCCGGCGGCTTTGTCCCGCCACTGATCGCGCAAAGTTTGGAGTTGATCCAGCGCCGCGAGCACCCAGGCGCCCAGACGATCCATCACAGCAAGCCACGAAACACCGGTGAACACAGAAGCCGATGCAAACCAGGCTGCCAACAGCAACAAGGTCGCGCCCAGAGTGCCCGCCACAGAGGACAGGCCATTGCCTACGGCATCACCCAGCGCACCGCCCCCTGTGCCCGGCAGAGAGATAGACGAAAAATAGAGCGTGGCTAGCCCGCAGCTTGCGGCGAGCGTTGCGATGAACCCGCCAAAACGCAGTGCGAACACGCCTTTTTGCAATGGCTCCGGATTCTCGCGTTCCCGGTAGACCAGCAGGCCTGCCATCAGAACCATCACAGGGAACAGATACGCAGGTCGGCCAAACCAGAGATAAGCTGAATCTGCGAAGTAAGCACCAGCGAAGGATATCGCGTTACGCACTTTTTCACCGCTGCCAGCATGGCTGAATCCGGGATCGGAGGGGTGGTAGGTATACAACGCAACGAACAACACGATTGCGAGCATCCCGAGCAAGTAGAGCGCACCCTCCCGAAGCGAACGGGTCATCGAGGTCTTGACGCTCTTCACGCCTGAGACAGGCGCTGTACGGCTTGTGGTGCTGGATCGCGGCATTGCAGTATCTTATTACAAACCATGCGCCGACAGGCGGCGACCTTCGCCTGCGTACCATTGCCCGCTACCATGGATGGGGTATGACCGAAGCTAATCTGACCGCAAAAATCCACTCGGCAATGGCCGACATACCAGCCGATGAGTGGGACAGCTTGCTGGCACCCGGTCAACCCCACCTAAAGCACAGTTTTCTCAACATCGCTGAGACCTCCGGCAGCGTGAGCAACGAGACGGGTTGGCAACCCTGCCACATTACGCTTCGACAGAACGGGCGTCTGGTCGGCGCCATGCCGCTCTACCAGAAGTCCCACTCCTGGGGTGAATTCATCTTCGATTGGAGCTGGGCACAGGCCTATCAACGTGCCGGGTTACCCTACTACCCGAAGTTAGTGAGCGCATCACCGTTTACGCCCGCGACATCGCAAAAGTTGCTGCTGGCATCCGACGCCGGCATTGGTATTCAGGATGCGCTTTTGCAAGTTGCGATTGGTTTTGCAAAGGAACACCGTTTTTCCTCACTTCACCTGCAGTTTCTGCCCGAGGATGAGCGCACGATGGCGAGTAACTCGGGCCTGCTCATGCGTAAGGATTGCCAGTTCCACTGGTTCAATCGCGACTATCAGGACTTTGGTGATTTTCTCGCAACGTTCAGCAGCAAGAAGCGAAAGAACGTCAACCGCGAACGCCGGCGAGTGCGCGAGGCCGGCATCGAACATCGGATCGTCCACGGCGACTCGCTGACAGAGACCAACATGCGCGATGCATGGCGCCTGTGCAGCTACACGTTCTTTGCCAGAGGTCACGACCCTTACCTGAATCTCGACTTCTTTCTGGCGTTAATGCAACAACCCGATTCTCCGTTGGTTGTGGTGCTCGCTGAGCGTGCCGGCGCCCCGGTTGCTGCCGCCATTCTGTTGCGAGGCGAAGATGTTTTGTTAGGCCGATACTGGGGGAGCGAAAAGGACTATCACAGCCTGCATTTCGAGACCTGCTACTACCAAGGTATCGACTATTGCATCGCGGAAGGCATCCAACGCTACGAGCCCGGCACGCAAGGTGAACACAAGATCGCACGCGGGTTCGTACCTACCGAAACGGGCTCGGCCCACTGGTTGGCGGAACCCGCTTTTGCGGATGCGATCGCCGACTATCTCTCGCGAGAGGCCGAGGGCGTCGACGCCTACATGGAAGGCGTCACTCAACACGTGCCGTATCGCCAGGATGACGGAGATCCAGCGGCGTGACCCTCTATTGGTTAGGCACGGAAGAGGCAACCGACTTCCCACCGGTTCGCCAGGCGTTACGCGACCCCAACGGTTTGCTCGCGGCTGGCGGCGATCTTTCACCACGTCGCTTGTTGTCTGGCTACCAGACGGGCGTGTTTCCCTGGTACAGCGCTGGCCAGCCGATCCTCTGGTGGAGCCCGGATCCGCGCACAGTGCTAATACCTGATCGTTTCCATGTCAGCCGCAGCCTAAAGAAGTCGATTCGCCGGCACGCTTGGCAAATCACAGTGAACACCGCTTTCGAAGCCGTTGTCATCGGTTGCGCAGAGCCTCGCGCCAGCGAATCGGAAACCTGGATCACGGAAGACATGCGTCAGGCGTACTGTCGCTTACACGAGCTCGGCTGGGCGCACTCCGTGGAGATCTGGATCCGGGACGATCTGGTTGGTGGCATTTACGGCGTTGCGATCGATCGACTTTTTTGTGGTGAATCGATGTTTATGCGTCGAACCAACGCATCGAAGATCGCCCTGTTCGCGCTTTGCCGCCTGTTGTCTGAAGCAGGATTTGGCATGCTTGACTGCCAGATGCATACGCCTCATCTGGAATCACTTGGCGCAGAGGAAATTCCGCGCGATAAGTACCTCGACGGCCTTCGCGAATATGCCTCCGACTTGAAAGTATGGCGTCCCGCCCAAACCTCTCTTCCTGCGAGTGAACTGCTGGACTAGCTGCGCAATCGCGACGCCGATCATTGCAATTGGCAACGGCATTGCTGACAATGCCGCAGCCCGATAACCAGAGGACTAATCTTGGCGAAAGAAGAAGCCATTCAGATGGAAGGCGTGGTCACCGACACACTGCCTAACACCACGTTCCGAGTCGAACTCGAGAACGGTCACAATGTCACTGCACACATCTCCGGCAAAATGCGGAAGCACTACATCCGAATTCTTACCGGCGACAAAGTTACTGTTGAACTCACCCCTTACGACCTGACAAAAGGTCGAATCGTCTACCGGGGTCGTTAGTCCAGTACGTGATCAGCCCTCGCCATCTTTGGGGCTGATCAATTCCAGCTTCGGTGTTGTCGGCTCGCATTGCAACGACAGCTCACCGTCCGCCACAGTCACCCTGACGTGCCCACCTTCCGCGAGATCTCCGAATAACAGATCGTCAGCCAACGCGCGCTTGATGTATTTCTGGATGATTCTTGCCATGGGTCGAGCGCCCATTGCCTTGTCGTATCCGCGGTCAGCGATCCAGTCGCGCGCCGCATCATCAAGCTCCAGCGTCACGTTGCTGCTAAGCAGGCGACCTTCGAGCTCAACAACCAGCTTATCTACGACGCGAGCGATCGAGTGCGCATCCAGTGGTGCGAATTGGATAATGGAATCCAGACGATTCCGGAACTCCGGCGAGAACGTCTTGCGGATGACTTCCATGCCGTCGGTGGAGTGATCCTGTTGCGTGAAGCCAATCGATGCACGGCTCATTTCCTGCGCGCCCGAGTTCGTCGTCATGACCAGCACCACGTTGCGGAAATCCGCCTTGCGCCCGTTGTTGTCGGTGAGCGTCCCATGATCCATGACCTGCAGCAGCAGGTTGAAGACTTCCGGATGCGCCTTCTCGATCTCATCGAGCAACACAACCGCGTGGGGGTTTTTCGAAACTGCCTCGGTTAGGAGCCCGCCCTGGTCGTAGCCAACATATCCCGGAGGCGCACCGATCAGGCGAGAAACCGTATGTCGTTCCATGTACTCGGACATATCGAAACGCAGCAACTCAATGCCCAGACTCTTAGCCAGTTGGCGCGTGACTTCGGTTTTACCGACACCTGTCGGACCTGCGAAGAGGAAGGAGCCCACCGGCTTCTCCTCATCATTGAGGCCTGAGCGCGCCATCTTGATGGCGGAAGACAAAGCTTCGATCGCCGAATCCTGACCGAAGATCACCATCTTGAGATCGCGCTCGAGGTTTTTCAGCGTCTTGCGATCGGATGCAGAAACACTGGCAGCCGGAATTCGCGCCATGCGTGCCACGATATTCTGGACAGCCTCTACCGTCACCGACTCGGGACGCTCCGCCTCAGGTTGCAATCTGAGGTTAGCGCCAGCCTCATCGATCACATCAATCGCCTTGTCCGGCAGATGCCGATCATTGATATGCCGGGCTGACAATTCCGCAGCTGCCTCCAACGCATCGGCCTCGTAACGAATACCATGGTGCTCTTCGAATCGGCTCTGTAGTCCAGTAAGAATCTGTACTGTCTCTGGCACGCTCGGCTCAGGAATATCAATTTTCTGGAACCGCCGGGCAAGCGCATGATCCTTTTCGAATATCCCGCGGTACTCCTGATAGGTGGTTGAACCGATACAACGCAACCGGCCGTTGGCCAAAACAGGCTTGATCAAGTTGGATGCATCCATGACACCGCCCGACGCAGCACCGGCGCCGATAATAGTGTGGATTTCATCGATGAACAGCACAGCCTGTGGTTGCTTGGCCAGCTCTTTGACCACACCTTTCAGTCGTTTTTCGAAATCGCCGCGGTATTTGGTACCCGCGACCAGAGCGCCCATATCCAGAGAATAGATCGTCGCGCCGAGTAATACCTCGGGTACTTTTTCTTCGACGATCAAACGCGCCAGTCCTTCCGCGATCGCCGTCTTTCCGACGCCCGCTTCCCCAACGTAGAGCGGGTTGTTTTTGCGTCGTCTGCACAGAATCTCGATGGTTCGTTCGACCTCAAGCGTGCGCCCGATCAGCGGGTCGATGTTGCCTGCCTCTGCCTCCTCATTGAGGTTGGTTGCGAACTCTACCAGTGGCGACTTGGTCGACTCACCACCCTCTTCGACTCCACTAACGCCGGCCTCATCCTCCGCCTCGAACTGCTCGACCGCGCCGCGCCCGTGCGAGATGTAATTAACAACATCCAGACGGGTCACGTCTTGCAGATTCAGAAGGTATACAGCCTGCGATTGCTTTTCGCTGAAGATCGCCACCAACACATTGACGCCGGTGACCTCAGGCTTATTGCTGGACTGCACGTGAAAGACTGCGCGTTGCAGCACGCGCTGAAATCCGAGTGTTGGCTGTACGTCTTGCTCAGATTCAACGTCAAGAGTCGGCGTGGTCTGATCGATCACCTCTATGAGCTCGCGTCGCAGCCGTTCAGGGTCACCATTGACCGCGCGAAGCACTTCATGCACTTCAGGGATATCCAGAATGGCGAGCAACAGATGCTCGACAGTCATAAATTCATGGCGCCGATCGCGCGCGGCCTGAAAAGCCTCGTTCAGGCAATATTCCAACTCGCTGTTTAACATAAATATGCTCCCTTTCCGCGCGACGGATTAATCCTGTTCCATCGTACAAAGCAACGGGTGTTGCTGTTCTTCGGCTGCCTGGCTGACCTGTGCAACCTTGGTTTCGGCGACGTCATAAGTGTAGACCCCGCAAACACCCTTACCCTTCGTGTGCACTTCGAGCATGATCCGCGTGGCGAGCGAGCGATCATGACTGAACACCTGCTCAAGGATCTGCACGACGAACTCCATCGGTGTGTAATCGTCGTTTAGGAGCACCACGCGGTACATGGGCGGCTTCTTGAGCTTCGGACGAGCCTCCTCAAGAACGGTGCCGGTATCACCGATGGTGGGTGCGTTTGGGTCCTGATCGTGCTCGGACATGGGTCTCCACCTGCTAACAGGTCATTACTACCACGATTTCGGCGCCAGTGCCTGCGCCGGATGCAGCGGCAGATATGGGGACGCTTCGCAACCGAACAAGGGCCGGGGAACCCGGCAGGCTGACGGCACTCTAATAGGCCGTTGGATAGTGCTTGTCCGTGCCGATGACACTACCGTATGATGCATGGCCTCACGCGTGACCCCTTGGTCACGAGCAAGCGCCGGTTTTTTAACAAAAAAGAGCGATTTGTGAACTCAGCTTTTGTCGACATTCTGCGGTCTCATCCATGAATGCTGCTGACCTTCTGGAAAACTCGGGGTTGTCCGGGCTCGCAAAACATCCACTCGTCAGCCGGTCGATTCAGTCCGCGCCGACAATTGTCGCTGCGATTCTCGTTGCCATCCTTGCCTGGCAGATCGCCGGATTCATTTGGAGCCTGTTCCCGAAAGCGGAAGAACAAGACATTGCTGTTACGTATGCGACACAAACGGCCAATACCGAAGCCAGCACCCTGGCAACCAACGTCTCGGTCAGGCCGATTATCGATGCACATCTGTTCGGCGAGGCGGCACCCGACGAGGTCGTCGAGACTACCGCCGCTCAGCAGATCGATACCGTGGACGCGCCGGAAACCGACTTGCCGCTCGAACTACGAGGCACCCTCGCCTCCGACGACGCGGAGGAAGCGCTGGCGATCATCGCAGACGGGCGCGACGAAAAGGTCTTTCGAATCGACGATGCAGTGCGCCGCGGCGTCACACTTGCAGCGGTTCAACCCCAGCAGGTTCTGCTGCGCCGTAACGGTGCGCTCGAGGCGCTGAAGCTGCCGGTGCCAGATGAGACGGCCGCCTCGCGCCGGCAGGTACGGCGCCCGGCACCTCGGACCGTATCCGCGACGCAACGTCCATCGACGATGTCTCAGGTGATTACCAGCAACGCACCAGCACTACAGGAAATCATCTCTCCGCGCCCCTACTACGTCTCCGGCCAACAGCGTGGATTCCGACTGTATCCTCGGAAAGATCGGCAGAAGTTCGCCGCCCTCGGATTACGCCCTGGCGATATCGTGACCGAGATCAATGGCATGCCTTTGACCAATGCCCAGCAGGCCGCTCAAGTATTTAGCCAGTTGGGCAGCGCACAGAGCGTGACAGTCATGCTCGAACGCAATGGACAACCGCAATCACTTACACTCGACCCCAGCCAGATCCAGGATGTGGCACAGGCAGATGAATAGAATGAAAACTCCAAACTTGCACTGCACAACCTCGTGGATCGCGACGCTGACGTTGGTCGTCGCTTGTTCGTTATTACCGACCACAGTTCTTGCACAACAAGGCGGCATTACACCGAACTATCGCGAAGCGGATATTCGCGAAGTCATCGAAGCGGTTCAGGCAGTCACCGGCAAGACATTCATCGTCGACGCTCGTGTGAATGCGAAAGTGACCTTGCTCGCCAGCGAGCCTATGTCGAACGAAGAGTTTTACGCTGCGTTTCTCTCCATTCTGCGAGTGAACAGCTTCCAAGCGATTGAGAGCGGCGGTGTGATCAAAATCATTCCGGACGCACAGACCCGAACGTACGCGACACCACCCAATGCTCGTGAACCCGATGCGGTTACTACGACGGTACTGCGGCTTGAGAATATCAACGCGGCACAGCTCGTCCCTGTCATGCGCCCGTTGATGTCGACGAGTGCCCATCTCGCGGCCGATCAGAGTTCAAATGCACTGATCGTCAGCGATAACTCTGGAAATGTGCAGCGTATCCGCTACCTCATCCGTCAAATCGATCGACCCGTTGAATCCGACGTCGAAGTCATTCGCCTTCTAAACGCGTCGGCGACCGAACTCGTGACCACCCTTAACGCCCTGAGCTCTGCCACCCGCGGCGAAGCCGGAGCAGTGGGGGGCGGTGGGCCCTCCGTCGTTGCCGATGCACGTACCAACAGCGTGCTGGTTAGTGGTACGACGGCTGCACGCGTGAAGATTCGTGCGTTGATCGCGCACCTCGATACACCCCTGCAGCAAGGCGGTGACACGCTGGTGCGTTTCTTGAACTATGCAGTGGCAGAGGACCTCGCAACCAAACTGGCAGCGCAGATCCAACAGGAAAACCAGGGGCAGCAGCAGGCACCGGGTACGCAGCCTGAACTCAACATCTGGGCGGATGAGCGGATGAATGCGCTGGTGATAACCGGTCCGCAAGCGGCAATTCGACGTGTCTCCGCAATCATCGATCAACTGGATGTGCGGCGCGCCCAAGTGTTGGTCGAGGCGCTGATTGTTGAAGTCACATTGACTGAAAACTCGAATCTGGGCGTTGCAATCGCTGCTACGGACGAATCGGGGCAGAACCCGCTGTTCGTTAGTGAACCTTCGGCAGACCGTCCTCTGAGTACTGCAGCGGGTGCAATCGGTACGGGCGGCGACGATGCCGCAGCGGTTGCATCTTTGATTAGTCAGGGGTTGACGCTCGGTGTCGGCCGGATAGTCGATGACGGCATCAGCTTCGCAGCAGTGCTCAACGCGCTCCAGAGCGACTCCAACACCAACGTCATCTCGACTCCGACGCTGGTCACGCTGGATAACGAAGAAGCGAGCATCACGATCGGTTCTGAAGTCCCGTTTGCGACCGGCCAGTTCACCAACACTGGTGGTAACAACGATGGCTCAGTCAACCCGTTCCAGACTATCCAACGCGAGTCAGTTGGCACCGTTCTGCAAATCACGCCTCAGATCAACGAGGGTGATGCAATCCTGCTAAACGTACTACAGGAAGTGTCCAGCCTGTCCAATGATTCGGTGGCGGGACAGCCGATTACGAACGAGAGAAAAATTGAGACGTCGGTCATCGTTGAAGACGGTGGCATTCTCGTACTCGGCGGCTTGATCGACGACCAGGTGACCGAGTCTGAGCAGCGGGTGCCGATACTTGGCAGCATCCCGGGTATTGGTCGCCTGTTTAGATCCAACTCGCAGAGTACGACGAAGACGAATCTGATGGTGTTCATCAAGCCTCGCATCATTCGCGATGGCATCGGCGCACGCAACGCGACCAGCGAGAAGTACCAGTACCTGCGGGACCTGCAGCTAGGCTCCGAGGATAACCCGCTGCTTCTTCCGGAGATTGAAGACCAGGTCCGGACTCCGGCGCCAAGCGTTCCGCAGCGCCCCGGGAACATCATGAACGACGGACAAGGTACGGAGTAGTCATGGCACTGCCAGGAGACACACTGACGGAATCGCTGCCCGAAGCCGAACCTCAGGCCACTCCGAAACAGTTGCCGTTTTCGTTCGCCAAGCGCTTCGGTGTTTTGGTGGAGCCGTTGGAGTCCGATGAGCATCGTTGCCGCCTTGTCTATCGCAAAGGCGCAGCGCTAAACGCATTGGCCGAAGCCCACCGCGTTGCCGGCCCGGATGCTGAAGTGGTCGCCGTTGACGAAGCCGCTTTCGACGCTGCGTTGCAGGCTGCTTACGAGCGTGGCAGCGGTCAGGCAATGCAAATGATCGACGGGTTCGAGGAAGGCACAGACCTGTTTCAGGTCGCGCAAGAACTTCCCGAGCAGTCCGATCTTCTGGAGAGCGACGACGAGGCACCGATCATTCGCCTCATCAACGCACTGCTGACAGAGGCGATCAAGGAAAACGCCTCCGACATCCATATCGAGCCCTACGAACATCGTTTGATCGTCCGTCTGCGAATCGACGGTGTGTTGCGTGAGGTCCTGCAAACCGGGCCCGGGGTCGCACCGCTCCTCGTCTCGCGAATCAAGGTCATGTCGAAACTGGATATCGCCGAGAAGCGACTCCCACAGGATGGCAGGATCTCACTGCGTGTCGCCGGTCGCGCGGTAGATGTTCGTGTATCGACTATGCCGTCGGGTCACGGCGAACGCGTCGTCATGCGTTTGCTGGATAAGCAAGCAGGCCGGCTTGATTTACAACAACTCGGCATGCGCGCTGAGGATCAGGCCGAGATCGATTCGCTGATCCACAAACCGCACGGCATCATTCTCGTCACAGGCCCTACCGGTTCGGGTAAAACCACAACGCTCTACGCGGCGCTCGAGCGCATCAACAACGCTTCGCGAAACATCATGACCGTTGAAGATCCAATCGAGTACTACATCGACGGCATCGGTCAGTCCCAAGTCAACACGAAGGTCGATATGACGTTTGCACGCGGGCTTCGTGCGATCCTCCGTCAAGATCCGGATGTGGTCATGGTCGGTGAGATTCGAGACCTCGAGACGGCCGAGATTGCTGTACAGGCCAGTTTGACCGGTCACCTGGTACTCTCCACGCTGCACACTAACACCGCAGTCGGCGCGGTTACGCGTTTGCGCGACATGGGTGTAGAGCCGTTTCTACTCTCCTCAAGCCTGATTGGTGTGTTGTCGCAAAGACTGGTTCGCACACTCGACGAAACGCATAGAGAACCCTACACGGCCAGCGACGCAGAGTGTGATCTGCTGCGTGTATCGCGAGACACTCCACCGACGCTTTATCGTCCTCCCGAAGGCAACGCTCAGGCGTTCAAGGGGCGTTCGGGTATTTACGAACTCGTCAGTATCGACGACAAAATGCGCACCATGATTCATGACGGTGCAGGCGAGCACGAGTTGGAACAGTACGCACGTACCCGTGGACCCAGCATCCGAGACGATGGTCGCGCCAAAGTGCTTCAAGGCAAGACGACGCTCGAGGAAGTCCTTCGCGTCACCCGCGACGACTAGCACAAGCACCAATGGCCGCTTTCGAATACGTCGCACTCGATCATCGGGGCAAACAGAAAAAGGGTGTCCTGGAGGGCGACACCGCACGCCAGGTTCGCCAATCCCTGCGCGAGCAGTCATTGACGCCCATGTCCGTTGCGGAAATCTCGGGTCAAAAGGCCGCACGAAAGTCCGGAAGCGTTTTATCAGGTGATTCCAGACGCGGCATCTCGTCTGGCGAGCTTGCCTTGGTTACGCGACAGCTTTCCACTCTCGTACAAGCCGGACTACCGCTTGAGGAGGCACTGCAGGCGATTGGGGATCAATCGGAAAATGCGCGAACCAAACGCATTGTCCTCGGCGTGCGCTCACGAGTTCGTGAGGGGTACTCGTTAGCGGACAGCATGAGTAACTTCCCACAGGCATTTCCAGCACTGTTTCGTGCGACCGTCGACGCGGGCGAACAATCCGGCAAGCTCGATGGCGTTCTCGGTCGGCTTGCGGACTATACCGAGGACCGACAAGGTCTGACCCAAAAGGCTCAGTCTGCACTCGTCTACCCGATGCTTCTGATTCTTGTCGCTATCGCTATTGTTGTGTTTATGCTGACCTACGTGATGCCGCAAATCGTCGGTATTTTCGAGTCGTCAGGCGGTCAACTGCCGTCGCTCACGCGTGTGCTTCTGGCAGCAAGCGAATTCCTGCAAGCATGGTGGTGGGCAGTCGCGCTTGGCGTGGTCGCGGTGGTTTTCGGCATCCGCAAGGTTCTTGAGAAACCCGGTCCTAAACGAAGCTGGCATGGAGTCCTTCTGGAGCTTCCGATTATCGGCAGGCTGACGCGCGGTCTGAACACCGCTCGGTTTATGCGCACACTCAGCATCCTTGCCAGCAGCGGTGTTCCGGTCCTGGAGTCGCTAAGGATTGCCGGAGAGGTAATCAGCAACGTGCCAATGCGCGAAGCGGTCAACGAAGCGGCGGTCAAAATTCGCGAGGGTGCTTCGATCAGCGGCTCGCTGAAGGCGCAAGGTGTGTTCCCACCCATGACACTGCACCTGCTGAGCAGCGGTGAGGCCAGTGGCGAACTCGACAGCATGCTGGAGCGTGCTGCGCTCAATCAGGAGCGCGAGACCGACTCGATGATTACGTCGCTCATGTCGATCGTAGAGCCCGTGATCATTCTGTTGATGGGCGGCGTTGTGCTTCTGATCGTGCTTGCGATTCTGATGCCAATCTTCAACATGAACCAGTTGCTCAACTAGTACTGTCGACCGTTCATCACATCATTAATCGTGCTTGCGTCGACCGCTTACGCAACGCTATATTTCGCCAAACGGCACCGCTGACTTTGGGGCATCGGCATGATCTCTGAACAAGGGAACAATCCTGGCGACGACGAAGATCTAGACGATGATGATGACGTCGAATTCACTGAGACGATCGTTATTGAGGGCGGTGATAACGTTGGTGGTGCTTCTGTAGAGATTAATGTCTCTGAACTGGTCTCTGACATCGAGGCGGCCAAGAAGGGAACCAAGGATGGCGCTGCGGCGCGTCGACGTCTGGAAGCACTGCTTGAAGAAAAGCGACTTGCGCGACTGCTGGACGAGGACGACGACTTCGGTATCGATGACCTTTAGTCATCCGGGTCAGTGAAAATCTCGTGAGCGTGTGGCCAGCTCGCCGAGCTGGTTGCTGAAATCGTACAACTCCCGCGCCACCACGTGGATCACCTTGTCCTGTATCTGTACGTATCCACGCACACCCATGAGCCGCGCCCCTACCAATACTTGGCGCTGACGATCAGCAAGATCTTTCCAGATCACGAGATTGATATATCCACTCTCATCCTCAAGCGTCACGAAATTCACACCACCTGCACTGCCTGGCCTCTGTCTCGTGATCACGATCCCAGCGACATTGACCGGCTGATTATTGTCCAGACCAGACAACTCAGTAGCACGCAGGAAGCCGCGTTGCTCATAACCGGCGCGCAGCATCGCCATCGGGTGTCTGCCCAAAGTCAAACCCAGCGTTCGATAGTCAGCGATCAGATCCTGCACCTCACCCGGCGTTCGCAACATCGGCGTACCCTCGGCAATCTCAGCCTCTGCCAGCAGATCATCCTGATGTTCTACCGCCGCAACCTGCCAGCGCGCCATGTGACGATGCCCCGCGAGACGGGACAGGGCATTGGCAGAGGCTAATGCACCAAGCTCCGCACGATTGAGCACTGCTCGCTGAGCCATTTCCTGCACAGTTGAAAACCCTTGTGTTTCACGAACGCTCACCAGGCGTGCCGCCGCCTCTTCACCAAACCCCTTAACCAGGCGCAACCCAAGACGTAGCGCGGCGACCGGCTCGTCTGCCGATCTTGCTGACCGTTCCAGCGTGCAATCCCAATCGCTGTGTCGCACATCAACCGGACGTATCTCCACGCCCTGCCGTCGTAACATCTGCGTCAATTGTGAAGCACTGTAGAACCCCATCGGCTGACTGTTGATCAATGCACCCACAAATGCTGCGGGGTAATGGCGTTTCAACCACGCAGACACATAAACCAGAAGTGCGAAACTCGCCGAGTGGGACTCGGGAAATCCGTACTCACCAAAACCTTTGATCTGGGCAAAAATCTGCTGAGCGAATTCATCGCTGTAGCCGCGCTCACGCATGCCGATCTTGAGCTTTTCCTCGAACGGCCCTAAGCCGCCACGACGCTTCCAGGCCGCCATAGCGCGTCTTAGCTGATCCGCCTCCCCCGGCGTGAAACCTGCGGCGACTATAGCGAGCTCCATGACCTGTTCCTGAAAAATCGGTACGCCGAGAGTTCGCGACAAGACGTCACGCACCGATTCGCTCGGATAGCTCACTGCCTCTTCACCGTTACGACGGCGCAGGAACGGGTGAACCATGTCACCTTGAATCGGACCAGGGCGAATGATCGCCACCTCAATCACCAGATCATAAAAACAACGCGGTCGAAGTCGCGGCAGCATCGCCATTTGTGCACGCGATTCGATCTGAAACACGCCCATCGTGTCCGCCTCGCAAATCATGTCGTAGGTTTTCGAGTCCTCCGCAGGCACGCTCGCCAATGTCAGCTTGCGATCGTAGAAGCCGTGGACGTACTCGAAGCAACGGCGAATGGCGCTCAACATACCGAGACCGAGCACATCCACCTTCAGCAGACCTAATGCTTCAAGATCATCCTTTTCCCACTGGATCACGGTACGTTCAGCCATGCTCGCGTTTTCGATCGGAACCAACTCATCGAGTCGCCCTTCGGAAATGACGAACCCGCCAACGTGTTGTGAGAGATGCCTTGGAAAGCCAATCAGCTCTCTAACGAGCTCCAGCAATTGCTTGATGAGTGGGTTATTTGGATCGAAACCGGCTTCCTGCACGCGTTCATCAGCAACCACATTGCCGTCCCACCACTGCATGCTGCGCGCCAACCGATCGACTTGCAGATCGGCTAATCCAAGTGCCTTGCCCACATCACGCATAGCGCTTCGAGGTCGATAACAAATCACCGTCGCCGCCAATGCGGCGCGTTCACGCCCATATTTGCGATAGATGTACTGGATGACCTCTTCGCGACGCTGGTGTTCGAAATCGACATCGATATCCGGCGGCTCATTGCGTTCGCGGGAAATAAAACGTTCAACGAGCGTGGATTGGCGCTGCGGATCGACCTCGGTGATACCGAGACAAAAACACACTGCCGAGTTGGCTGCTGAACCACGTCCTTGACACAGAATGCCCTGCGACCTCGCCCAACGAACGATATCGTGGACCGTCAGAAAATATGGCTCGTAGGCGAGGTCTTCGATCAGCTGCAGCTCGTGCTCAATCAACTCGCGCGTGCTGCGTTCAACGCCATCTGGCCAACGTTGGTGCATGCCCTCGAGTGCCAACTGCCGTAGCCAGCTCGTGGCGGTCTCACCCTCTGGCACCAACTCATGCGGGTATTCATAACGCAGTTCGGAGAGTGAAAAGGTACAGCGTTCGGCAACTGCGAGCGTCTCGCGCAGCAGACTCGCGGGATAGAGTCGCTGGAGCGCATCGATACGGCGAAGATGCCGCTCGGCATTTGCATGCAACGCATAGCCTGCGTTTTGTACTGTTTCACGCAACCGAATGGCCGTCAGCGTGTCATGCAACCGCTGGCGCTCGCGTACGTGCATTTGCACATCACCTGCAGCAACCAAAGGGATACCGAAGTGCGCACTCAACCGGCACAAGGCGTCCAATCGAAGTCGATGCAGCCCATCGGGAAATAACTCCGCAGCGATCCACAATCGGCCTCGCGCAAGCTCCGGCAGAAACGCCATTGATGGTGGCAGTGTGAAACGGCGGCCTGGAACCCACAACACATTGCATTCATCCAGCAAACCCGCACTGAGAAACTGCTCCAGTGCCTCGGTGGTGAGCAGATAGTCGCCCTTCTCGGCCGCTCTTCGTGCGTGACTGATCAGTCGGCACAGGCCGGCGTATCCAACGCGGGTCTGTGCATGTAACACCAGACGCACATCGTCATCGAGTCGAAACTCGGCACCGGTGATCAGTTTGAAATCGCAAGCTTGTGCAGCGCTATGTGCGCGTACGATGCCCGACAGGGAACACAGATCGGTAAGTGCCATGCCTTGATAGCCGAGTGCGGCGGCTTTCTGCACAAGCTCTTCGGGGTGTGAAGCGCCGTGCAGAAAACTGAAGTTACTCAGCGTGTGGAGTTCGACGTACTCGCTCATGGCGCATCAACCGAAAATACCGTGCAACCACCATTGCGGTTCGTGATCTTCGCTCCATGTACGAAACACCCACAAACGTGCCGCATCGATATCGGTCGCTACGAAATAGTCACGCACACTAGGCCGTTGTTCCCACCAACCTGACGAGATGCGTTCCGGACCATGATTGAGCAAGAGCACGCCTTGATGACAGGGCCGGTTGTCGCTGATGGATAGCGGTTGTGGACTGTCGAGCAACCACAAGGGACGCTGCAACCAAACCGAAACCAGTGCACCATCTTGTCGCTCAGACAGTGGAACATCACGAATCTGCCAGTCACGCGGCAACACCTCGGGAACCGGCGCTTTCGTATCGGCGAGGGTGATCGTTTGCGACGCATACTCCGGACGGTGCTCGGCAACGTGGGTCAGCTGTGCGATGGCGGTTTCTCCCAACCGTGCACGCAATCGATCAAGCAGCGCATAACCACCCGCTTCGACCGATGTGGCCGCACACTGAATATCGCTCGTCAGGTCCAGCGCTGCGGTGCTCGCAGTCAATGCATCGTTCGCATGAGCACCCAAGCTGACAGCCACCACAGGCTGCATCAATTCCAGGCGCTCAAGCTGCGCTTCCAGCACAGGCAACCAGTCTGACAATCGATGGCCGGGAGCGCATAACGACAAAGTCAGGTGCCCTGAATGACCGCGCCAGGCATGAAAGTGAAATGAAATCTCACGAACGGCTGCCTGCCGAGAACGCAAGTCCGTTTCCAGCTGACGCAGCAGTGATTCACATACCGGCTGCAAGGCAGATGCATCAGCAGTTTCTGCATCGAGCTGCCTGATGGCATCGAACCGGGGCGGCGCTACCAGAACGTCGCGAAGATCCGGCAGCTCTCCCAACGCTTTCGCCAACCCTTGTGGCACCGACACCCCAAAACGACGAGCTAGCCCTGCACGTGGTAGACGCCGACAATCACCGATCGTGTAGATGCCCATCTCACGCAACGCGCTGATCGCTGCCTCCGACCAGTCGGTCACACTGAGATCCAGTGCGTTCAACAACTGTTGGAACTCCGTCGACGCGGTACCCTGCTTCACGATGGTTTGAGGATCGGGTGACAACCCACCGCGTACCAGCCAGTAAGCGCTGGTCGGGGTTGGCGCCACTGCAAAGCGAACGTGATGATCCGGCAAACACTGACTCAACAAGCGCGCCAGTAGATTGTCGATGCCCTGAAAGAGTTTGAGACTGCCTCGCAGCTCAAGCAGCACCGCCTGTGGCGGTTGCAGACAGACTTGCGGGCTGAAGGCGATCAAGTGTTCCGCCAGCTCGGCAAGTAACGCCTGCTCCTGCTCTGGTGCACGCTCCAGGACCTGAACATCCTGACAAAGCGCCATGGCAGTACGCAGACTTTGTCCAGGCATCAGGCCGAATTGACGAGCTACCCGGTTGATCGCAATCACCGTGCGTTGACGATCGCCTTCCACCACAACCGCGGGTTGTGTAGTTGAACATTGTGCGCGCAGCGCTTGTAGCGGCAAGCCAGGAAAGTACAAACAAACCCACACGGGTTCGCGCGCCGGCGCCAACGCGGTTGTCGTGGTGGTTGGCGGTGGTGCTGCATGTGCTGTCTGTAGCGCGCGCCGCTCACGTTGCGCGGCATGCGCCTGTGGATCAGCGACATCACTGAACAGATCCGGTTGCGATTGTGTACGGGGTGTACTCACCATGGTCAGCGCACCAATGCGCCACCGTTTTCGAGATCCACACCCGCATCAAAGTCGTGCACCGTGGTAGGTCTTCCGCCCCGAACTTTGAGCAGCTCCAGATCTCGTTTTTCACCGGTTGCGTGAATCGCGATACGTAATACGGCCGATGAAGGTGTCTTGCGATATTCAAGATCCCGAAATGCCACGGCCCAGCAACGATGTTCGGTTGCGGCCAATTGCAGTCGTCGACTGAGACGCTGGAAAGAAACATTACCTCGCGCGCGGTCGAGAATGCGCGCCCACAACAACACCGCCACACAATTGCCGGAAGTCAGCGCCTGTTCGGCGGCCCACGCCATATCGCGTGGCGTGCGTGGATGGATGACCAGCATACGAGATGGTGGCACCTGCCACTGCTGCAGAGCGGGCGCGTTCGGTAGATAGGGTGGCGCGATCCACATGACCCACCCATTGCGCTCAGCGGTCAGTGTCGATAACGCAGGCATCAGCAAACGAAGCTCACCGACACCCGCCGAGCCAGTCAGCAACTCGGTCAGACCAGCGGTGCTCCAACCGCCGCCTGGCAAGCAGGCATCCAGCTTGGCGTAGCCGCTGCTACAAACCGGCCCCTGACCTGAGGTCAGGGAATTCGCTCGCCACAGCCCTGCAGACTCGAATAACGCCTGCTGTGGGGAAAAAAAAACCCCGGAGTCTGCCTCCGGAGTTTCCTTTTCTTTTGAGGGACTGTGTGTCGGCCCGCTACCGACGCCAGATTCGTCAGTGGACTTGTACACCATCGCGAATCACACCAACGACTACACCTTCGATCACCAGAGACTGCTCGCTCAGATCCACCTCTATCGGTTCAAAATCCTCGTTCTCTGGCAACAACCACACCACACTGCCTTCCTGTCGGTAGCGCTTGACCGTCACCTCATCATCCAAACGGGCCACAACCACCTGGCGACTACGCACTTCAGGTGTGCGATGTACCGCAACAAGATCGCCATCCAGAATGCCGATATCTTTCATACTCATACCGCAGACACGCAGCAGGTAGTGTGGCTTGGGGCTGAAAAAAGCCGGATCCACTCGGTAATGTGCCTCGATGTTCTGCTCCGCCAGGATCGGATGACCCGCAGCGACACGACCCACCAGCGGCAGACCGATCTGCTCACGAAGCGAGTCTTTCAACTGGATTCCACGCGAGGTGCCCGGAATCAGATCGATTACACCTTTGCGCTGCAGGGCCCGCAGATGTTCTTCGGCGGAGTTAGGCGATTTGAAGCCGAGCTCACGAGCGATCTCAGCACGCGTAGGCGGCATGCCAGTCTCATGAATGAAATCCTGGATCAATTCCAGAATCTGCGATTGTCGTGGCG
>JBCBNU010000046.1:0-22623 GCA_039821645.1 Pseudomonadota bacterium | reverse complement strand
CTCAACCATATCGAGAATCGTGTTGATCGCTTCCACGTCTGTCAGCGGATTCATCAGCGTCATACGAAGGTACGTCGTTCCGCCTACTTCAGCGGTGGTGAGATGCGCCGTTCGTTCGGCCACCAGTTGATCGCGAACCGACTGCTGAAGCTGATCATCTCCTTCAATACGAAAACAGATGATGTTGGTCTCGGGCACGTAGGGACAACTGAATCTATCGCGCGCAACAATGCAGTCATATGCGGTTTTGCCCATTGCATAACGGTCTGCCACAAACTGCCCAAGCGCATGCTCGCCACGCAGAAGCAAATTGAAATAGACCTTCACGCCCATAGCAGACTTCGTGCACTCCACTGCGCGCGGCAGAGAATCGTAACTCTCGGCATCCCGCCCGTAGGCCAGGTAGCTCGCTTTCTGCGAGAACGCCACATCAAAGCTTCGGTGATCGCGGAAGAGCACTGCAGCGCACAGCGCCGAGACTTGTAACATTTTGTGTGCATCCCAGATAACCACATCTGCCAACTCGATACCGTCGAGGTGGTGCGCGGTATCAGAATGCAACAACGCACTGGCTCCATGGCAAGCGTCTACATGAAAAAATACATCATTGCTGCGGCAAATCTCTCCCATAGGTCGTAAAGGATCGTGCAATCCGGTTGCAGTCGCACATGCGTTCGCGATCACTGCCATGACCCGGCGACCACACGCCCGCGTCTTTTCAATCGTTTGCTCCATGGCATGTGCGTCCACACGACCAAGTTCGTCGCAGGGTAAATGTACGATGGCGCGCTCGCCGAGACCCAGAATCGCAACCGCCCTCGCAACCGAGTAATGAGCAACAGGAGAGACAAGAACGGCCAGATCGTTGGGCACACCTTGCTCCCAGGCCTCTGGTGCGACTCGCGCACGCGCGGCTAACAATCCGGTGAGGTTTGCCAACGAGCCACCGTGAGTCAGCACGCCTGCGCCATGCTCAAGCCCGACCTCAGGCCGGCGCGGTTGCTGAGCCCATCCGATATGTTTCAACATCCAATTGATCACAACGAACTCAATGGCGGCACCCACAGGGCCCATTTCATAGATCGCCATCGGGTTGTTCATAAACCCGTTTACCAGTGATGCAAGTGCCGATGCTGTATCGGGGATGGCAACCTGGTGCGCGGCGTGAAACGGATGGTGCAACTGAACCGAGTGACTGAGATAGCCCGATAGAAAGTCGGCAAACTCAGCGTGGGATACCGGCGGCTGTTCGAGCCTTTGCTCCAACTGCAGACCATCGAGCAACTGGCTCAATGGGCGATAACCCGTTGCGGGCCTCTCACCCTGTTCGGTCGCCTCAATATGTTCAGCCAGTTGATCGAGTGCGTCGACGAATACGTCTTTCAGAAATCGATTTGGTACGGCCATATCTGCATCGTAATCGGAGGTATCGCTTAGTGCTAGCGTGGTCGGTTAGCGGCGCAGCAGGTCCAAGAGTGCTTTGGCCAGCTTGGCACAAACCGCCGCCGTCATCTCATGCAAATCGCGCCGCGGGTTGTACTCGACAATATCGGCGGCAACAACGCTTCCGTGCACTGCGTCGAGCACGCGAAGGATGTCCCTCACTGACATTCCACCCGGCTCGTGATGTGATACACCCGGCGCGAAGGCGGGATCCAACGCATCGATATCGACCGAAATATAAAGTGGCCTTTCGAACGTGAGATTGAGGTCCGGGGATAACTCGCCTCTCCACTGATGTGTCTCCACGCCGTACTGCCCAACGACCGCTTGTTGCTCAGGCGTCAACGTCCTTATTCCAAGTTGCACGAGGCGGCCTACGCACCCGGATTCCAGGAGTCGAGCAAACGGGCTCGCATGTGAATAAGGATTACCGTCAAAGTCGGGGTACAGATCGCCGTGAGCATCAAAATGCAGGATGTCGATTGGCCCAACACTGTCCGCAACCGCTAGCGCCAATGGATGGGTTACTGCGTGATCACCGCCCAAGCTCAATACCCGAAACCCTTGCGACACCACGCGAGCCATCGCTGGGCGCAGCTCCATCACACCCTCTCTCGTTTGCGCTATTGAGAAGTTTCCGAGATCTTGAAGATCCGAGAGTACATCGCGCATTGATTCCGAATAAGCATTACCGGAACCACTGTGCAGCACACGCCGGATAATATCCGGCGCCTCAGCCGGCCCTCTGAGAAAGCTGGAATTTGCATCATGTGGTGCACCGACCAAAGCAACCTTCACCATTATGGCGACACCTTTGTAGCCTCTGCGCGAACGCGTGTGTTGGGTAACCAAATTCGGACGCCGAGACCACCACGCGTCCGATTGCGCAGGCTGATGTTGCCCGCATGTGCATCTACGATCTCGCGCGCAAGTGACAAACCAAGACCCGAGCCCTCTCTCTTGGTGCTGTAAAAGGGCAACAGCGCGCTTGCCAGGGCCTCGTCACTCATTCCTTTGCCTCGGTCAGCAACCACGATCTCCGTGCCCTGATCACGCATCTGCAGTGTCACAACAATATCATCCACCGCCGACTCTGACTCGACCGCATTCTTACACAGGTTAATCAAAACCTGTTCAAGCTGTTTCGGATCTCCAGCACCCGTCAGACCGTTGCTCAAAGGTTCATACTGAAATGGCTGCAATCCCTTTAGCGACGAAAAGAACACGTCCCAATCGATGGTCTGAATCTGTGGTGAAGGCAACTTCGCAAACTTCGAGTAGCTCTCGATAAACTCTTTCAGGCGCTGGCTTCGTTGTGCAATCGTCTCAAGCACCTCTTCGACTCGAACACTGTCCCCTCGCGAGGACAGCAACTTCGCTGAATGCGCCATCGACGAAATCGGGGCCAAAGAATTATTTAACTCGTGACCAATCAGCCGAATCACTTTTTTCCACGTTGCAACTTCCTGTCGATTCAGCTCCTGGGTCAAGCGCTTCAGAAGGAAGAGCCGATGGTTACGGGCGTTTAGCGTAAATTCGCTGCACGAGAGATGGTAGCGTTCTTGCTCCTTCGCGGCTGTCACGCTGACCATGGCATCTTGCCCAACAGCCAGAGCCTCGCGCAGTTCAACCGGCTGATCGCCAACGACCTCCTGCAGAAATTTCCGACCAGCGAAGCGCTTTCCATTGGCGAACAACTGGCGTGCCGTGCCATTCGCATAAATCACGTGGTCATTCTCGTTGGTCAGCACCAAAGCAAGTGGGGATGCCTGAATAACCGTGTCGAGCATAAGCTCACGCTGATGCAGATTCTGCCGCTCGGTCCGCAGCGTTGACACCATGCTGTTATACGCATTTACGAGAGCTCCGATTTCATCGTCCCGACGATTAGCAATCGTGAAACTGAAATCCGCATCGCGAAGACTATCGGCACTATCGATCAGGGCCTGGATGCGGGTATCGTCCGCAGCGAACAGCCAGCGGGTGATCAGCCAAAAACCCAATAAGGATAGGAGAGTCGAAACGCTGATCGCGAGCGTCCACGAGTCAGTCCAGCGGACAATAATGAGCACGACGCCCATGGTCAGCGCCATGACCAACGTCGATCCCAGGATCATTTTCCCGGGACGGCTGAATCGAATGCTATTCTGCGTCTCTGTTGGTGGACTCATGCAACCCGAACTTGACCATACGACGATAGAGTGCCTGCCGACTCATACCGAGCTCACGCGCCGCACGTGCAACCACATTCCCATGGTTTCGGAGCGCGACGCGAACGTCTGCCTCACTTGGCTCCAGAAGACTCTTCGACAGCCCGCTACTCTGCAGGCCCAGTGCATCGGTGTCTATAACGTCTGCACTGGATAGCACTTCCGCGCGTTTTACAAGGTTCTGCAATTCACGGACATTGCCCTCCCAGCTTTGCATCTCAAGCACTCGCAGCGCGGCGGCTGAAAACCGTTTTCCCTCATCCAGAAAATAGCTTGCCAGCGCTGCCGCATCGCCCGGTCGATCGACCAACGGCGGAATTTTCAACTCGATGACATTTAATCGGTAGTAGAGATCTTCACGAAAGTCACCCCTCGCAATCGCCGTCTTGAGATCCGCGTTGGTTGCACTGATGACGCGGACCTTTACGCGTCGCGTCTCCGATGAGCCGAGTCGTTCGAACTCACCGGATTGCAGAACGCGTAGCAAACGATTCTGCCCCTCGGCCGACAGGTTACCGATCTCATCCAGGAACAGCGTCCCCCCGTCCGCAGCCTCAAAGCGACCAATTCGTGTTTTCGTAAGGCCCGTATACGCGCCTGGTTCAGCGCCGAATAGCTCAGCCTCGAGGAGCGCACCGGGTAAACCCCCAGCATTCACGCGGACAAAAGGCCCACTCGACACGCTGGAATTCGCTTGCAAGATTTCTGCGAGCTTCTCCTTTCCCGCACCATTCGGACCGGTGACCAGCACACTGATGTCTGACGCGGCCACCCGACATGCAAGGCTCACCACCTCATGCATGGCTTCGGACACGTACACGATACCGCGAAGATCAAAATCCGCCTCGAGCGCCGCACGCGTTCTTGCCCGCTCCAAGGCAAGCTCACGCGATCGACTTCGGGCGGCACTCAGATCGACGAGGTTTCTAACTGTCGTCATGAGTCGATTGTCGTCCCACGGCTTGCCGAGGTAGTCCGCTGCCCCCTGTTTGACCAACGATACCGCCATCTCAAGGTTGGTCCATGCAGTCAGGAGAATCACCGGCATATCCGGGTATTGCACGCGAATCTCCTCGAAGAGTTGCGCGCCCTCACTGCCCGACGTCTTCTCTTCCTCGAAATTCATGTCCTGGATAACGAGATCGGTAGGGTTGGTCGCCAATTCAGCCAACCCCGCCCTTGGCGTCGCAGCCGTGCCGACCTCGTAGTCGCTAAGCTCCAACAAAAGTCGCAACGCTTCCCTTACACCTTCGTTGTCGTCTATGACCAGCACACGTGTCATTAACTTGTTCTCTCAGATGCTACGAGTCGCTATTGCTGGATCCACTGCTGCCGCGTTGCGTGCCGGACCGATGGTCGCGAGCAAACCTACCGCCCAAAGACCGAGCACTGCCAATGGCAGCATAATCGGATCGAGCTTGGGCAAATTGTACTCGTTGATCAGGAGCGAGTTCAGCGCAAACGTCAACCCCAGACCCAATACGATGCCAAACGTGGTGATCATCCAGTTTTCAGTCAGGAAGTACCGCAGAATATGGAATCGTTGTGCGCCGATTGCCCGGCGTGTACCGATTTGCTTGCGTCGTTGCATGACGCTGAAACTGGCAAGTCCAACAATACCCAGTGCGGTAATAATCACGACCAATGTCATGACCACGGTCAACATCCGATTCATGGCAACATCACGCTCAAAGGTGTTTGCCACGATGTCCGTGTGTGCACGAGTGTTGCCAACCAAACGCTCACGATCGATCTCCGTCAACGCCTCGTCAATCATCGGAATCAACGCGTCTCTTTGGTCAGAATCGACGCGTAAGACCAGAGGCGCGTTGATATCGACCATCGGGAATATTGCCGTCGAATAAAAATCTCCCCAGCCATACCAAGGCTTCGACAGCTGGTCGTAGGTGCCAATTACTTCCACGGCGTCACCCAACGAGTTATAGATAAATTTACCAACCGGGTCCTCATCCGGATACATGGTGTCGGCCGCGAAGTCCGAAAGGACAACCATGGTGGGCGAGTAGCCGCCGTCGGTATCGTAAGCGACCTCATCATCACGGAACCAGCGGCCACGCGTGATCTCGAGCCCTAGAGTACTGAGCGCGTGCACATCAGACTGGTAGTACGCAAGATTGAGCGATATCGCGTTGTCAGCATCACTGGCTCTGAATGTGGAAGAGCTACCGCTGTTGCTCAAGGGCATAGTCGAGATCTTCGTCACGCTCTGCACACCGGGCAGCGCACCCAGCACGGCGAGATCATTGTCGATGACAGCTCTCGCGTTTTGTTCATCATTGAATGTAAACGCGCGAGTCATAATCAACTGATCGACATCCACACCCGTTGGCATCGCGATGGTCTCAGCGCGATCCTGAATAACCACAACCGCGTTTACAACGACCGCCATCGTCAAAGCAATTTGCAGCGCGATCAGTACAGCGCCTGTCTTGTTACGCAGCAGCGTACTGAGGATAGGTTTGATTTCCATCATTACTTCTCCTTTTATTGGGTCTTGAGGTGAACCGCAGGCTGAATGCGAGTGATGTGCCAGGTGGGATATAAACCAGCAATCACAGCTGCACCCAGTGCCAACGCGACGGCAGTGGCAATCATCTCAGGGTTTAAACGGGCCAGATATTCGTAGCCCGTGTACCAATTGCGCACAGCCAGAAGACCCAGATACGATAAAACGAGACCGCCCAAGCCGCCGAGAAGCCCAATAAACATGACCTCAACTCCGTGCTGGAGTGCAACGTCTCGCTTGCTGGCCCCAAGGGCGCGTCGGACACCCACCAAAGGCGCGCGATTAAGGAACTTGGCCAGCATCAATCCCACGGTGTTGAGAAGGCAAATCAGGAGGAACATCAACGACAAGACAACCAACAGGCGATTATCGTCACCGACGACTTCCATATACTCCAGCCAGTCCATAACGTTGGTTGTGCGGTTATCCAGTGGGCGTTGGAATCGACCAAACTCCTTCTGCGCGTTTGCATAGCCATCCATGAACGCATGGAAGGCTTCACGCTGCTCCGCACTGTCCAGTTGTACCCAGTGCTGAACCCAAACACACTCGCTCTGCAAGGAGTCCTGATAGTTCTCTAGTTTCTCCGGCTTCCAGCAGTTGGTGCTGCCGTGTGCACCGTATTCCCAGGTGATAGGAATTTGGAATGGAATGAACATGTCTTCGGTCGAAGACCATGCGCCATTGTTCAGATCATAAAACACGGGCGTCGGTTGCCATGAGTTGATAACACCCACCACGCGGAACGGAACGGAGTCCAGAAAGATCGTGTTGCCGACGGAGTTCTGGCCACCGAAGAACTTTTCATTACTTTCTCTCGACAGTATGACGACCTGGTCGGCATTCTCGTCAGCGCGGTCGTCCCATGGCCCACCGTAAAGGAATGGCACGTCAAACATTGGGAAAAAGCCGTTGTAAGTTGCGCGCGCTGACAGGCGTTGGAGACGGACGTCCTCGTCTTCCGTTCTCACAGCGAACCCGCGGTGCAACATGGTCGCTTGGTGTGTCGGGATATCCGACTCCATCAGTGCCATAGCGTCTCGGTACGTCATCTGGATTGGCGGTGATCCACCACCCTTTCGATTCGCTGGCTCATCCGGTCCCCAAGTATCCATCTGGACCGCGAACACGCGATCGCTCTTGAACGGCAACGGATCAGAGGACATGACATAGAACAGGGTCAAGGTGGTCATCGATACGCCGATGCCTAGCGCTATTGCGCCGACCATCAGCGATGACAACAAAGGGTTACGCTTGAGCGATAACCAAGAAAGACGGAGGTAGTAGCTAAACATCTCGATATCCCTCAGGCGACCTGTGCAACAGCATCATCGGACTCCGCAGGGGGAGGCTCAATCGGCTGAAAATCCGATACCTGACCGTCCAACAGATGTACATTGCGCCCTGCTCGACGTGCGAGCTCGGGATCATGCGTTACCATGATTATGGTCGTGCCTGCGGCGTTAATTTCCTCAAGCAGCTCCATCACCTGGCGTGCCATTAATGAATCCAGGTTCCCCGTGGGTTCGTCGGCCAGCAACAGTTTCGGATTACCGGCAAGCGCTCGGGCGATGGCGACGCGCTGCTGTTGGCCACCCGACAACTGCGAAGGTAAGTGTTGCTTGCGTGCGGAAAGACCGACGAGATCCAAGGCTTCGTCGATACGTTCGCGACGTTCTTTGCCGGGCCAACCGCGATAGCGAAGTGGCACATCTACGTTGTCGAAAATATTCAAATCCGGAATCAGGTTGAACCCCTGAAAGATGAATCCAATTTTCTCGTTGCGTGTTTTTGATCGAGCGCGATCACGCATCGTTGACACGTCCGTGCCATCGAGTATGTAGGTGCCTGAGCTAGGCGCTTCCAGCAACCCGGCGATGTTCAGGAATGTCGTTTTACCCGACCCCGATGGACCCGTCACAGCGACGAATTCGCCGGCTTCAACCTCTAGCGACAGGCTGCGCAATGCGTGCGTCTCGATAACACCGGCCTGATAGACCTTGGTAATGGAATTCATGGACAGCATGTTGTGTGTCTCCTGATGCGGGTGGTTATTGGGTGAGCAAAATTCGATCTTGACCTTCAAAGCCCGTGGTGTTGGACAGCACTACGGACTCGCCTGGCGCGAGACCTTCCAGAATTTGTATTGATTGAGCACTTGCCGCTCCTGCAACGATTCGACGACGTACCGCGAAATCGCCTTCAATGACGTAGGCTGCTCGGCCTGCTTCGCTGTCGAACCAGGCACCGCGTGGCACCTGAACCGCGTTCGATAAGCGATTCAGCTCAATCTTTCCGGTGAGTCGCTGGTTCTGGCGCAATCCCTGCGGTTGCAAATCACTGAAGCGTAGACGCGTCGCAACGGTATTGTTTTCAACTTCGGGCGAAATCGACGACACGATCGCCGCGTAGATATCGCCGTCATAGCTGACCTTGCCGGTCATACCGATTGCGATGTCATCTGCATAGCCCTGCGCCAACGGCACCTCAAGCTCAAGCTGGGTGAGGTCAACAATATTCAAGATCGGGCTGTCGGCGGGCACGGCAGCACGATCCTCTACGGATACCGTGCCGACAATCCCGGTGACTGGCGCACGCACCGTCAGTTCGTCGAATTGCCGCTGGAGCTCTGTCACTCGAAGTGCTTGCTGGCGCACCGTGAGTTCAGATGCCGCCTGCTCAAAGTCGAAACGCTCACGATACAGTTCGGCATCTGCCTGACGATGTGCGTATTCGAGCTCAGCGCGCTCGACCTCGTCCTGCGCTTGTTCCAGGTCCTGGCGGGAAATGACCTTGTACTCCCAGGATGCCTCGGCACGTCGCAGTTCACGTTGCGCCGCTGTGATCGCGACACGCGCAAGATCCACCGCCTGTTGGTTCTGAAGATCGACCTGGCGCCCTTCAATCGCTGCACGGTCGGCCTCGGTGCGCTGGGCGCTGAGTTCTGCCTTCGCTTGTTCGAGATTGCTACGTAGCTCCGGACTCTCCACAGACGCGACCACGTCGCCCACTGTGACAACGTCGCCTGCAGCAACCGCCAAGGTCACTCTTCCTGCAGAGGGTGCAAACACCGTTGGTTTTACCGCAGCGACGATGACGCCCTGTATGGAGATATCCCGGACGAATACCCCTTCTGTCACCGCGCCCGTGCGCAGCCGCTCGCGCGCCACAGATAAGTCGCTCTGCACCCATCGCAATCCGACTTTCCAAACAACGAACGCCAGTGCGACTGCCACCAATACTGCAATGGCAAGCCATAACGGCTTCTTGCCCCGAGGGATGATGACCACATCCTGCGCAGAGGTATCTCGCATCATGCCCTCGCCCTTGCTGCCCGAGACAGGTTGAAGCGCCATTAGCCTTCCCCCACGGAAACCAAGGTTCTTTCGTCGGCAACTTCGCAGCAGTGCGGTTCGATATCACTGACGTCACGCGACTGTGCAAGATCCCAGACGCCTGCCAGCGCGATTTCCGCCAGCGCCAGTATGATGCCGCCGGCCAAAGTGATCAGTCGTGTGCGAAGTTCCAGTCTCATCATCAAACTCCCGTGTCTCGACAGCATGGTTGCAACGCCTGTGCCAACTTCCGAGAATTCTCAACTCATTGTTTTATCGTTGATTTTTTTAGCGCTCGACGAATTTCCACGGACACTAGTGTCCGCCTCGTTTACAGCGGACACATTTGCGGACACTTTGTGTTCCATAGCCACAGGATCTCACTCCCGGCACAATCGCCAAATGGAAAGGAAGACTTCAATTGCATTAGCACTGGGTAGTGGTGGCGCACGGGGGCTTGCGCATATCGGGATTATCCGACGTCTCGAAGAAGCGGGCCACGACGTTGGGTACATTGCCGGCACATCGATCGGTGCTCTGGTCGGGGGGATTTATGCGGCAGGCAAGCTCGACGAATATGAAGCCTGGGCAAAGAGCCTGACACGTCGTGACATGCTCCGACTCCTGGATTTCTCTTTTGTACGGGGCTCCATTATCAAGGGCGACAAGGTGATCGAAGCCATCTGTGATCTCGTTGGCGACCCGGAAATCTCAACGCTCGATATCGGCTTCACAGCGATAGCGACAGACTTGAAAGAACAATCGGAAGTGTGGATATCGTCCGGTTCGTTGTTCAATGCGATACGTGCCTCGACCGCGATACCAACCCTGATGTCACCACTGGTTATCGGTGACCGAATCCTGGCTGATGGTGGTCTCGTCAATCCAATTCCTATAGCACCGACGATGAATCACCCTGGCACCATGACTATTGCCGTTGACCTCAACGCGCCGCGCGAGGGTTTGCAAGACGCGGAACCGGAAAAAGAACCTGAATCCGAAAAATCCACTCCAACGAAAGCGAACTCATACTCTCAGGCAATCACCGAGTTCGTTGACAAACTGACACCGAACCGTGAGCCAGCGGAGAAGTCACTGTCACCCTATCCAGGCTTTGCCCAGTCAGTGACTCAGACGATCGAGATCATGCAGAACGGTATCGCGAGATTGAAAATGGCAGCCTACAAGCCCGACATCACCATTTCTGTACCGCGCGATGTTTGTCAATTCTGGGAGTTTGATCGTGCCGAGTCGATTGTGGCATTCGGATACGAACGAGCGGATTCGGCGTTGGCGAAATTTGAGCAACTGCACCCCGTGCACAAAGAGAGCGAGACATGAAAGTAATTCTTGGAATTCTGATGTTTTATGGCCGGTTCGGTCTCAGTTTTTCAAACATTGGATACGCTTGGCGCAAAGGTGCATGGCACGATATCAGCAGCACACTGACCAATAAGCATGTCGTGATCACCGGCGGCAGCGGCGGTATCGGGGCCGCAGTCGCAGCCGGGTGCCTTGCCGCAGGAGCGCGCGTTACGGTTGTCGCCCGGAATCCAGACAAGCTCGCGGCGCTGAAAGAAAAACTCGGCGATAGCCTTGAAACTGTGCAATGCGATCTCGCTGAGCCAAAGCAAGTCGCTGACCTCGCTGAACGTCTGAAACAAAGCGGGACGGTAGATGTCTTGGTCAACAACGTGGGCGTGATGCTGCACGACTTCACAACCAACAGTCAGGGCGTGGACAGTCAGTACGCGACCAACCTGCTTAACCAGTTCGTATTGACCGAGGCGATGATTGAAACTGGCACGCTAGCCGAAGACGCCGCGGTCATACAAGTCGCATCCGGCGGCATGTATATGGCACCGCTGGTCGTCGAGAAAGTCAGTGCAGACTCCCAAGGATCCCACGATGGGACACAGGCCTACGCCATTCAAAAACGCGCACAGGTCGCCTTGACGGAATACTGGAACCAGGCATCCCATACGGGTGGACGCCAATTTCATGTCATGCATCCTGGCTGGGTCGATACCGCTGGCGTACAACAGTCTCTACCGACCTTTCGTAAGATCCTGAAGTCAGTCCTGCGCGACGGCATGGCCGGTGCCGATACCATCGTGTGGCTCGCAGCGAAGCGCCCAGAGGCTCTTAATCCGATACAGATCTGGTTCGATCGTGAAGCGCGAGACGTTCACGCCTATGGATTCACCAAGACGCCGTCAGAAACGTCCGCGAAGCTGGTAAAGAAGCTGCAGTCTGATCGAGGACGACTCACCGGGGGTTAACCGCATCCTCCACTTGAACCTCGCCCATGCCAAGCGGTATCAGGTTCACACCGAAGACAGGCTTTCCGTCGGATGAACGGCGTCTCTCTCTCAGCAGCGTTCTGAGAGGTTCCTTATCGGGGTGTAGGACACCGGTCGCAGGGTCGACCGTTGTGAAGATGCAGCGTGTGCATTGTGACGACACCGCAAAGGCTACCTCCCCAAGCAACACTTCAGACCAAGTGTCTTCGACATAGGGAACCTCCGTCTCAACAACAATATTTGGGCGAAAGTGGCTCATGGAAACCGGCACCGAAAGAGCTGAGTTCAATGCGTCTAAGGACGCCGTTCCGATCAGCAAAACCGGGTAACCGTCGGCGAAACTGACCTCATCTCCAGGCTGAGCACACTTGTCCTCCGAAAGAATCCGGTGGTCGGTGTCGCTTTGGAACACCAGACGCACTGCCCTGCCGAGTCTTTCGCTTAGCCACGTAGCAGCAATGTCGCCTGCATCTCTCGCATCAACGGTATCTCGCCACACAACGACCTTGCTCGCCGCTGCGGACGGTTCCTCAACACGCAGCTCCTCACCCTCAAACTGCAACGTCAAACCATTACCGCTCTGACTCGTTGAAATCCTGACTAAATCGGGCATGGTTCGGCCGGTGACGAATCGCTGCGATTCGTCCACCAGCATCCATCGCCGGTCCCCCACAAGCCCGCGTGCTGATACCTCAGCACGATCGACCGAATTGGCCCTGGTGGATTTAACCGGAAATAGATTTAGCGCGCTGATTTTCATCAGCCGGAGTCTGCCATAGACGGCACACCGTCACTAAAGAGTCTGACAAACAGGACGCTAACTCCAACTGGAAAATCGTTTGAGATCTACTGGAATGGGAAGGCAGGCAGCAGCGTCATGAAAAGTCCACTCGCTTGGCTACGCGGGCTCGGCCTCCAGACCCAGCTGACGATTATGGCAGGCACGCTAATCCTGCTAACCATGAGTCTTGGAAGCTACCTCACGATCAGCGGCACGATTCGCGATGCGCGAGATCAGGCGCTCTCGAGTATTGCCGTATTTGCTGAGGCGACTTCCCGCGGGACCGACTTTGGTCTGAAGACCCAAAACCCGGCTGAATTGGCCAAATCCGTCGCCTTCCTTAACGAGGTGCCCATCGTGGCGGGCGTTGAAATCCGCAATATGAATGGCACTCGAATCTATCGGGAAATGTTTGAGGAGCTGCCGCGCGAACAGCTCCTTAGCGCAAAAACTGATGCCTCACAACTTAGGATCAACCCGTTCGGCGCTCCGGAAATCTACCGTGTGACCAACAAGGTCTACGCGCCGCTCGCGGGCGACGCCTTGAGAGACAGCAACGGCATGGGCAAACGGTACATCGGTTCGATCGATACCATCGTTAACCTCAGTGCTACGCAACAGCGGCTGCGCAACAGCATCCTGATCACACTCGTCTCGAGCAGCGGCATCGCCATACTCGGTGGCGTGTTCTCGTTCTTCGCCGCGAAAAGCATTCTTAAGCCAGTACGCGATCTGCTCACCGGACTCAAGAATGTCTCTGAGGGCAACTTCTCACATAAATTGCCGAACGCAAATGGTAAGGAGCTCAAGCGCCTCATCAACGGCTTTAACGTGATGGTGGACGGTCTTCGACACTACCGGCGCGAGACGCTACGCGCCCGAGAAATTCTCGAGCAACGTGTTGAAGAACGTACGCAACAGCTACTCGATGAAAAAGAACGTGCAGAGGCGGCGAGTCGCACCAAAAGTGAATTCCTTGCTCGCATGAGTCATGAGATTCGCACACCTATGAACGGCGTACTTGGCATGACCGAGTTGCTGTTGATGTCTGAGCTCGGTGACTCGGAACGCCGCTACGCGAGAACGATACGAAGCTCGGGAGCGGCTCTGCTCGACATCATCAACGATATCCTCGATTTCTCGAAAATCGAAGCTGGCAAGATGACCTTGGAAACCGCACCGTTTTCCGTCCAGGATTTGGCCGAGGAAGCGGTCGCAATGTTGTCCGGTAATGCTCGCAAGAAAGCGGTTGATCTCGCTGTTGACGTCGACCCGACATTGCTCGGTAACGTATCGGGAGATTCGAGTCGGCTACGCCAGGTGTTGATCAATCTTGGTGGGAACGCAATCAAATTCACCGAAAAAGGCCAGGTCTGGCTGGAAGTGTTACGCGCCGATCAGCAACCGAAAGACGAGAGCCTTGTGGCGATCCGATTCGCCGTGCACGACACAGGCATTGGGATTCACCCCGACAAGCAAGCCAGCATCTTCGAGTCGTTCATCCAGGAGGACGGCTCTACGACACGTCGCTTTGGCGGCACTGGACTCGGGCTTGCGATCTCGAAACAGATCGTCGAATTAATGGGCGGCCAAATTCAAGTAGAGAGTGCACCCGGCGAGGGCTCGGTGTTCTCGTTTACGCTGACCCTGCCCTATCAAGAGGCAACACCATCGGTCCCGGAGATGGACTTCTCGAAGCTTCGCGTGTTCACCATGTCACCTTTCGAGAATGTCACACGTATGCTCAACCGTAAGCTCGACTACTGGTCTGTCGAACGTGAGAATTTCGATGCACTGGCTGACGTCGAACGCGCACTCTATGAGTCTAATGGACAGCCCAATTTGATTCTCTTTGATCACGCTGCGATGAATAGAGGTGTCATTGAGGCCTGGAGTCGCTATCGGGAACGTAATGCAGAATCCGATTGGCCCGCGACCGTCTTGATTACATCGGATGAGTCCATTGACGCCGCCAGCCTCAATGAGCACGGCGTTTCCGATGTTTTGCGCAAGCCATTGATGTCGGATGCACTGGCAGGCCTGCTGCGAATCATCGCAGGTATCGACGAGCCGCCCACGGTCACCATAAACGGACAAGGTCTCGCGACCGATGCGGAAGCTGCCATGGGTGCCCTTCGAGTGCTGGTTGTTGAGGACAATAAAGTCAACCAACGCGTCACACGCGCCATGCTCGATAAACTCGGGGCAACCCACGAGATTGTAGAGAACGGCTTGGAAGCGCTGGATATCACAGAGCGCAAATCCTTCGATGTTGTGCTCATGGACTGCCAGATGCCAGAGATGGACGGGTTCACGGCTACGCAGGCAATACGCGACCGAGAACAGGCCAGAGGTCATGCTCGAGTTCCGATTATCGCGCTCACGGCGAACGCGCTGCAGGGTGACGACGGTAAATGTTTCGCCGCCGGCATGGATGATTACATGACCAAACCGTTCAAGTTAGAGGCGCTGCGCGAGAAACTTGAATATTGGCAACGTGCTCCGACTCAGTCACACGTTGCGTGATGCGGTTGATCTGACCTCTGCGTCAACGCCAGTGACCGGTTGACTCAATCGGAACCCAATGGCGCTTAAGCCACTGTATGCAACAGCGTAGGCCAAGACCGTGGGCCACGAGAGACCCAACCAAACAGCGACTATGCTTGCCCAAATCGGCGTCAGTGCAAGCCGGGACCATTCCGCAGCAATCGCCCAGCGCGCACCATCGGCCAAAGCACCAAGAATCGACAACAGCGTCCACAGCTGAATCGCAATCACAAATGCAATCGCAAGGCCGTGGCTCGTCGCAACCATGCCAATCGAAAGGGTAAGGCCAATCGCCATCGCAAACTGCGCCGCAGTGTAGGCGGATTGAGCGCCAACGCCTCTGCCACGATATTTTTCGAACGCGGACAGCGGCGACAGCGTCAACGGTCTGGCCGCCTCGGCGTCCTGCGGACGCCATCCCGTTCTCCCAAACCAAACGCGAAGCTTGTCACGCCACCCTTTGGCATCCTGCCAGTCGGCGATCAGGCTCCGATATACATGGAGGTTTGCATTCACCGGGTTGAAACTGTGAAGCGGCTTGCGTACACCAAATACAACCGGTTCTGACTCGGGTTCAAACGTCCCAAATAAACGATCCCAAATAATCAGAATACCGCCGTAGTTTTTGTCGATATAGCTTGGGTTTTGCGCGTGGTGGACACGGTGGTTGGACGGCGTCACGAATACGTAGTCGGCCCAGCCGAGCCTATCGATGTGACGCGTGTGCACCCAGAATTGATAGATCAGATCGACCGCCGAAACGGTTGCAAAAACGTGTAACGGCACACCGAGGAAAAACATCGGCAAGTAGACGGCCCAACCGATGATGAAATCCGAGCTCGTCTGACGCAGCGCTGTTGTGAGGTTGTACTCCTCGCTCTGGTGGTGAACGCTATGCGCCGCCCAGAAGATACTCATCTCGTGTCCGAGACGGTGCTTCCAGTAGTACATGAAATCCCAGAAAAGCAGCACCGACAGCCACGCCAGGATGCCGCTCGGCGTGAATGCAAACCAGCTATCCGGCATCCGCCATACCGCAAAGTGTTCCAGCACGAATCCGTAGATAACGATACTGACGACTTTAGTGAAGATGCCCGTCGTACTGTTGAAAGCCCCAGCAGCAAGGCTGCCGATCGCATCGTTGAAACCAACAAATCCACTACCACGGGCCTTGTCGTAGAGCGTCTCCACGACAATCGCGATGAGAAAAAAAGGAACAGCAAGACTGATCAAATCCATCTGGCGAGTATACCGGCTTCCCACTCGCACCCGCATAGGACGTGTGGAACAATAGCTTCATTCACATCAACACGGCCTAGACATGACCTCTGTAATCAAGCACGCGATCACACCGCGACCCCGTGATCTTGGGGACTTTACGGTTCGCCGCGTACTGCCGTCGGGCAACGCGCCGATGGTGGGGCCGTTTATTTTCTTCGACCACATGGGTCCTGCCGAATTTCCGGAGGGAAAAGGCATCGATGTTCGCCCCCATCCTCACATTAATTTGGCGACCGTGACGTATCTGTTCGAGGGAAGCCTGATGCACAGAGACAGCGTGGGCGCTGTACAAAACATCGAACCAGGCGCGGTCAACTGGATGACCGCCGGTCGCGGCATCGTGCATTCCGAACGCAGTAGCGATGAATTTCGGAGCGCCAATAGTCGAATACATGGCATCCAATCCTGGGTTGCTCTGCCTGCCGAGGAAGAAGAGTGTGAGCCTCGATTCGATCACTACCCGATGGAGGTACTACCAACCACCGAAATTGACGGGATCGCGATCCGCATCATTGCAGGGCACGCCTTTGGTATGGAGGCGCCCGTGCCCTTCAGTCATCCAATCGCTTACGCCGATTGTGAGGCACGGACAGAGGCGACACTCGAAGTACCAAGTGGCTTTTCGGAGCGTGCTCTCTATGTTGCTGAAGGCAGCGTGAAGATAGACAGCAAGGTATTTGAAACCGGTCAAATGATATTGCTCGAAGCCGATGCCGACGTTACCACAACCATGAGTGGCGATGCGCGGGTCATGTTTGTTGCGGGAGAGCCCTACCCCGAGCCTCGACACATCTGGTGGAATTTCGTCTCAAGTCGACTGGACCGATTGGAACAAGCCAAACAGGATTGGCGAGAATGGAATTTTGAGCGTGTCCCCGGTGAGACCGAGTTCATCCCGCTCCCGGACTAACGACCGCATGTTGACCGAAGAAGATAGACGTCGAGAACTGGCACTGCTCAGCCAAGCCCTTGAGACACTTTCCAGAGGGTTCGAAACGCTCCCTGATTTCAATCGCGATACCCAGTGGTCTGAGACTGCCACAGCGGTGATAGCCGCGGCAGAGCGCATGCAGGACAACTTCCCCTACGCTCATCCCTTCTACGCAGGCCAAATGCTGAAGCCACCTCACCCGGTCGCTCGAGTAGCCTATCAAATGGCGATGTGGATCAATCCCAACAACCACGCCCTCGACGGCGGTCGCGCAAGTTCGGCTCTCGAGAAAGAGGCGGTAGCACAACTGGCCGACATGTACGCCCTTGCGCCTTTCCTCGGTCATTTGACCAGTAGCGGTACGCTCGCAAATCTGGAAGCGCTGTGGATTGCCGGACAAGAGCACCCCGGCGAAGTCATTGTCGCGTCCGCTGATGCTCACTACACACACAACCGGTTATGCAAAGTGCTTGGGCTGACTTTTGACGCGATCAAGTCAGAACGTGACGGCCGGATGTCAATCTCAGCTCTCGAAGCGCGCCTCTCTGAAGGTGACGTTGGTACGATCGTGGCAACGCTCGGCACCACGGGTTTTGGTGCCGTCGATCCGTTGCCGGAGATACTCGAGCTAGCGCGCCGCTTCGGCGCGCGAGTCCACATCGACGGCGCATACGGCGGTTACTTCAAACTGTGTGACGGTTTGCCATCGAATGCCACCGCCGCTTATGCGGCAATGTCCGAAGCGGACAGCATCGCTGTTGATCCGCACAAGCATGGCCTACAACCCTATGGTTGCGGCTGCATCCTCTTTGCCGACCCATCCTTAGGCAGGCATTACAAACACGACTCACCCTACACTTACTTCTCCAGCGACGAGCTACACCTCGGCGAGATCAGCCTTGAATGCTCGCGTGCCGGCGCGGCGGCGGTCGCACTTTGGGCAACACAACAGGCGCAGCCCCTCGTGGAAGGCGGCGAATTTGCGACCAACTTAAATCGATGCCATTCGGCGGCAAAGGTGTTGGCGGCGCATGTCGCAGCTGATCCAGACGCCACTTTGATCACCGAACCGATGTTGGACATTGTGGTCTGGGCGTTGGCACCGACCAAGACGATGACCGCATCGCAGCTCGCTCAAGCAGTCTTCGATATCGCCGCAACGCTCGACTTGCATCTCGCCGTGATCGCGGTGCCAAGCGAAAGACTACCGGTTTCCTACCGAGTCGCCGGTGATCCGATGGTGACTTGTTTGCGGAGCTGCCTGATGAAACCCGAACACGAAAAGGCGATGCCACAGATCATCGATCTACTCACCACCGCTACTGCGGCCGCCCGGAACAAGGGTCAGTGATCAATTATCGGGTAGCCCACGCCCCAATCAGCAGCCCGGCAACCGATAACAACACACTGGCGGTTGCATAACCGATACCTGCTGCACTGCCTTGCGCGATCGTGATGTCGCGCGTGTGTATGGTCATTGCGGACATTGTGGTAAACGCACCGCAAAAGCCGGTAACGAACAACGGGTAGCCCACGCCGCCGAGCCACGTCGCCTGGCCTGCGGAGCTACTGAGCTGCAGCACGGCGCCCGCGAGGCCGGACCCCACAACATTGGCCAACAAAACGGCTACGGGTGCCGCTTGAAGACCGACTAGAGAATGCAAAAGAAAACGCGCCACCGCGCCGGCGGCACCGCCGGCTGCAACGGCCACAAGCTGCCCGCCCAACGCCAAGCGGTTAGCTCGCTAGCTGGAGGCGTTGGCGTACCGCGTGGTATTCCTCACGCATCTGCTCAATGAGTTCCCCGACAGGCACGATTTCGTGGATGCTGCCTACGCCCTGGCCCGCACCCCAGATATCTTTCCACGCTTTGCTTTTCGTGTTGCCACCGCTGCCGAAGTTCATGGTGGATTTGTCAGCTGAGGGCAGGTTGTCGGGATCCATGCCAGCGTTTTCGACACTCGGCTTCAAGTAGTTGCCGAGTACACCGGTGAACAGCGAGCTGTAAACAATATCGGAAGCGACACTGTCCACAAGCATCTGTTTATATTCAGGCACAGCGTTCGCTTCCGCCGTCGCAATGAAGCGCGAGCCGATGTAAGCGAGATCGGCACCCATTGCTTGCGCCGCAAGCACGTCCTGTCCGGTACTCATAGCTCCGGACAGCAAAATAGTGCCGTCGAACTCAGCTCGGAGTTCCTTCACGAGTGCAAACGGGCTCAGTGTGCCTGCGTGGCCCCCTGCTCCTGCGCACACGGCAATGATGCCGTCGACACCCTCGGAGATCGCCTTGCGCGCGTGTCGAAGGTTGATCACGTCATGGAACACAACGCCACCGTAGCTGTGCGTTGCATCCACGACAGCCTTCGGCGGCCGGAGGCTCGTGATGATAATCGGCACCTCATGCTTCACACAGGTTTCCATATCGGCCTCAAGCCGGTCGTTGCTCGCATGGCAGATCTGATTGACCGCAAACGGCGCTATGGGCTTGTCAGGATTTGCCGCACGTTCCGCATTAAGGGTTTCCTTAATCTGACTAAGCCAGTCATCCAGCAAAGACTGAGGCCGAGCGTTGAGCGCGGGGAACGAACCAACAATTCCTGCTTTGCACTGCTCAATAACAAGCTCAGGCCCGGAGCAGATGAACATCGGCGCACCGACAACAGGGATGGACAGGCGATTCTCAAGAACGCTCGGTAGTGACATGGCAGTCGAATCCTGAAGACCCAAAGACCCGCGCATTATACGGACATTGGGTGCTCATGCGATGCGCTTACTGCTCGCCACCGACCTGGTAGATCAGGTCAAACGCCTGTTCCTCGCCGGAAACTGATTCGAGTGCGAGCCGGTCATTGATCTGAAACCTCAGCAGTACGTTCGACAATTGATCAAAAACGCCATACGCGTATTGCAGGTAGATACGCTTTGACAGCTGCTTACCCGCAAGAATACGCCCATCGCTGCCGCTGCCATCGACTGACAACTCATCGAGTCCGACGCTACTTCGAATCGCATCGCTCACACCAAACGCACGCTTAAGCCCCAATGTGATTGCGGCATCTGCGAGACTGACACCGTCGTCCGCATCTGTATCCGACAAGCTGCGACCTGTTAGGAGCAAACTCAGTTTTTCGGCATCCGTTCGCTCAGGTTCGGAAAACAACTCACTAGTGAGTGCATCGGGCGTGCCATCAATATCGATACCCACGCGCCCCATATCGATGTCACGCTCAGCGCGCAGGGATAGGACCGGCGAATCTATCGAGCCATTAAAGTCCAGAGTACCGCGAGTTACACTCAAGGTCTGTCCATATGCCGCGTAGCTTGCGTCACGCAGAGTCAGTCGACCATCCGCTTGTAGCTCAGCATCTGAAAACTGACGAATACGCAGTCCTCCCGTAACGTCGGTTTTGAGCCCAAAGCCTGCCAGCGACACTCGATCACCGAATGAAAGCGCAACGTCAATATGCTGAAACCTCTGCTCCTCCAACGGATCCTCGATGTCATCCTGGATGATCACTGCATCGGGAGACACGACCACGGCACTCTCCGGAAGCGATCGAATAGCCACACTGGAATCCCCAATCTCGGCTCGACCGCGTACGGCGATGCTGCTCGGATGCCAGTTGATGGAGAGGTCGGACGACGCCTTCAAACGCAGTGCGTCAAGATCAACGAGCAATGCATCCTTTGCGTTGAGCCTGCCGTTGACAAACGGCGCTCCGTCGACAAGTCCCAGCTGCCCGCTAAACTGCGCGCTGCCCCCGCCACTACTGCCAACAACGGTCGCATCGAGCACATCAAACGGGTCACCCCGCACGGTCGCGGACAACTGATCGACCAATATATTCAGCGGTAAGATCTCAGCTTCCGCATCCTTCAGTCGAACATCGGCGTCCAGACTCGGTGTCGAGAAACTGCCTTCCACGGATAAAACGCCGAGCACTGAACCTTTTATGGAGCGAACATCCGCGGTGAGCCCATCCCATCTACTCAACTGCGGCAACTCAAATACCACCTCGCCGGAAATCGGCTGAGACGCATCCAACCAGGTCGCTGTCGAGAAGGTTGCACGCAGGTTTGAACTCCCAACTGAACTCAAAGCAGCCGTGGCAGTCAATGCACCTGATTGCCACTCGACCACCAACTCACCTAGATTGATATCGATGCGCTCTTGCTCTCCCGACAGAGCAATACCGGCGTCCATCAGTGATGCCTCCAGCGTTCCGCTCAGTTGCGAGACAGTACCCGCTAACTCCGCCGCCACACTGATTGCGCCCTCCAGCCTCGGGCTGTTGTCATTGGCCGGCAAAATCCCCAGATCAAAACGCTCGGATCTAACCTTGAGCATCTCGAATTTGCCGTCTTCCCAACCCGCGGTCGCACATAGCTCCCCGTAAACATCGACCGCAATACACCCTGCTTCCCATGAAAAACTGTCCCTCGCGATCTGCAAACCGGTTGGCGCCTGCAATTTCAGCAACAGCGGGTCTATGCGCCCGGGCTCAATCAGAACGGAAAACGCTTCCAGATTGCCATACCAGACCGTCCGACCCTCCAGACGACCATTCGCGATCAAGGCAAGCGAGTCGAATCCGGTGCCACCGGCCGCAGAAAGCGCGATTTCGTGCAGATCCTCAGTGCCCTCTATCGTCAGCTCGAGATCACTAATGGATTGCCCCTGATAGACCAATCGATTCGCCAGCAATGCCGCATTCACAACACCGCCACGATCAACAGACAAATCCATCGAAACTGTATCGACAATCGCACCCGACAGACTCAGGTTGGGAATCGTGACGTCCGCATCGGCGCTGAATGCATCAACCGTCCCGCTCACCTCGAATGCCGCAGTTCCACTCCCCGACGCACCAGGCAAAACAGCCCCTACGTCACCCACCGATAGATTCCCACGCAACTCGCCACCACTCACAAAAGACCAGTCACCCGTGACGTCGATTTCAGACTGATCTAGCGAAGCCGTTATCGCCCCGACGACACGCTTGGCGATCCAATCGTACTCGCCACTGACGTGCGTGCTCCCGCCCGACACGGGTTCCAAAACCAAATTCTCAACAGAGATTGCATGAGATGCTCCAGCGATCGTCCAACGCAACTGTCCGGCCGGCACGACATCGGTACTGACATAGGACGCGCCCGTCGATCGCCATTCAGAAAGTCGACCTTCAACATGGATCCCAAAGTCGCGCCAGGACACTTCGCGACCATCGCGGCTGACGCTACCGCTCTGCGACTCAAGCGCGA
>JBCBNU010000045.1:0-24119 GCA_039821645.1 Pseudomonadota bacterium | reverse complement strand
GCCAAGGCACCGGGCGCATCACTTACGACGACGACACGCCCCCGGATGAGTGCAGCAGTTGTGAGGGGACACGACTGAACCCCGTCGCACTTGCTGTGACCTTAAACGGCGAAACAATCGCATCCTTGAACGACATGTCGGTCATCGAGGCGGCGGATTACTTTGCGAAAATGAAACTGGACGGACGGGCCGCTCTGATCGCAAGGGATATCATGAGCGAACTCCAGGCACGTCTGCAGTTCCTCAAAGACGTGGGCCTTGGCTACCTGCAGATGTCACGGGCGGCCCCGACGCTTTCCGGTGGGGAAGCGCAGCGCATTCGACTGGCCTCACAGCTCGGCTCCAACCTACGCGGCGTCTGCTACATCCTGGACGAACCCACGATCGGTTTACACACCCGCGACAACCAGCGACTGCTGCAGACCCTGCTGGCACTTCAGGCCCAAGGGAACACCGTGGTGGTGGTCGAACATGACGAAGATACGATTCGGGCTGCACAGCATGTCATCGACATTGGGCCGGGTGCAGGACAACGGGGTGGATACGTTGTCGCCACCGGCACACCAAAGGCGATCGAAAGGCACAAGGATTCGCTGACGGGGAAGATGTTGAAACAGCCGCTTTCGCATCCGCTGCGCGAGCAATGGCGCAACGTCAATCCAAGACGCAAAGCGACGCCCGTGCTGCGCGTCGAAGGCGCGACGCGCAATAACTTGCGCCGCGTCAACGTGAGCTTGCCACTGGGCGCCCTGGTTGCAGTCACCGGCGTATCCGGCAGTGGCAAGAGCAGCCTCATTCGCGGCGTGGTGCAGGACAACCTTGATATGTTGATTGCCGCGCGCAATGCCCGCAAGAGAAAAATGCCGGCGCCGGTTGATTGCCGCTCGATAGACGGCTGGGAATCGATCAAGCGTGTGCTGGAGGTCGATCAGACGCCCATCGGTAAGACGCCGAGATCATGTCCGGCCACCTATGTCGGTTTCTGGGACGAGATTCGCAAACTGTTCGCGCAAACGACCGAAGCGAGGATTCGCGGATACACAGCGAGCCGGTTCTCCTTCAATACCGCTGAAGGGCGCTGTCCGGAGTGTGACGGGCAAGGCATGCGGCGTATCGAAATGAACTTCCTGCCGGATGTCCGAGTGCCCTGCGAGGCATGCGGCGGCATGCGCTTCGCCCCGGACACGCTGACTATCCGATACCGTGAGAAATCAATCGGCGATATTCTGTTGATGTCAGTCGAGGAAGCGATCCCCTTCTTCGAAGCACACCCGAAAATTCACCATCCGCTGACGTTGCTGAACGACGTCGGGCTCGGTTATCTCACTCTGGGCCAGCCAAGCCCCACCTTGTCCGGTGGAGAGGCGCAACGCATTAAGCTGGTCACCGAGTTAGCGAAGGCGAAGCCGACTCTTGAACCCGGAACCCAATGTGTGACGGACAATCCAAATCACACGCTCTACGTACTCGACGAGCCGACAATCGGGTTGCACATGGCCGACGTGGAGAAACTGATTCGGGTTCTTCATCGACTTGTGGACGCCGGTCACTCGGTATTCATTGTCGAACACAATCTCGACATTATCGCAGAAGCCGACTGGATTGTAGACCTCGGACCAGAAGGCGGGACCGAAGGTGGACGGATCGTGGCACAGGGAAATCCGATTCAAATCACTGAAAAATCGAACAAAAGTCTGACAGGCGCTGCTTTGTCGAAGATTTTGTTAGTCGAATCAGATTAGTTAGACAAATCGGTAGCTTGTATAACCTCAGTGTGATAGTGTCGAACACGCGAAGATCAACTGGGGGCGGACCCACCGCGATGGGCCCGCCAAGGAGACAATTATGGCTACTGACAAAACCGATGCACTCGGGGAGTCTGCCAAATCTACCGGATACTCCATCGGCGCCGTATCCCGTTTGACTGGCATCTCGACTCACACTTTACGAATCTGGGAGCGCCGATACAGCGCCATTGTGGCGGATCGCACCGAAAGCGGCCGCAGGATCTACACCAAAGCTGACATAGAGAAGCTCGCTCTGCTCAAGTCACTTTCTGACAACGGGTCATCGATCGGTCAGATCGCGAACTTGTCGACAGAGGAACTCAAAGCACGCCGAGATCAGCTGATTGAACAAAGCAGCAGCTTGCAACTGGTCGCCAACGTTGGTTTGGTGCGAGTCGCAGCGTATGGCGGCTTTGCACTCGAAAACTTGCCCGACAGAATCAACAATCCGGGAAGACTCGAGGTGTCGTTGTGCACGACGGATCTGGACGACTTTTCCGACCAGCTACAACGAGCAGAGCCTGATGTTCTGTTGCTCGAGTTTCCGGTGATCGACACCGAGACACGATTCACGGTCGGTAAATTACGTCGTTTAGCCGGCACACGCCGAGTGATCGTGTTGTTTAACTTCGGTACGACTCAGGATCTTGAGGCACTCGCCGCCGACCGTGTCGAACTACTGCGTTCGCCGGTGACGACGCAAACGCTCTATCAGCTATTGCGCCGAGGTGCTGAGAATCGTCCTGTTCTTGAGGACGTGGCACCGCCAAAGACGAACCAGTTCGAAGTCAACGCAACCGACGGCGTACCGCGTCGCAGGTTCAATGACGTTGAACTTGCACAGCTCGCTCGAACCTCCACCACGGTGGAATGCGAATGCCCGAAGCATACCGCCGACCTTGTGCAGAACCTCTGCGCGTTCGAGGAATATAGCCAGCAGTGCGAGTCCCGCAACGAACAGGACGCGCAGCTGCATAATTACCTCTACCATATGTCGGCCAAAGCACGGGCGATCATGGAGGAGGCGTTGGGTACGCTAGCAGAAGCGGAGGGTTTCCTGCCGAATCGCCACAAGCGGTAGCAGGCATCTGAAAGCGGATTGATCCTTCCGGGTCATGAAACCGGCTCGAGGCATGCGATTCGTGGCATGATCGAGCCGGTTTTTTTTGGAGCGCGCGATGGCCCATCGTATCCAGGCTTGTGTCGCTTTATGTCTTGCGCTGCTGAGCTTTGACATAAACGCCGCCATAGTGGTGAGTCGAGACCAGAATCTCGTCTATCGGCTCGATTGTGTGGCTGCCCTCATCTACTGCACCGCCCAGCAAGGCGACCGGGAAAAAGCGTTCGCCGCAGGATTCGATACTATCGAGTGGCGGAAGCGCCGAGGCAAAACGACGCAGCGCATGACGCCGGGGGCAGCGCGGTGGCTGCCATTGCCGAGCGACTGGAACGGCATCAACGGGCGCGGCGCTGTGCCAGTGAACGACGATCTCGAAACCGCGCTGGCCGCATTAGCGCCGGGTTTGGTGGACGTATTACTCGTGGATTGGCAGAAGCGACAGCGTCGACTGGATCGTATGGCGCTCGAGCTCGAATTGGCCTCTCGCCAAATTGACCTGCCGCGCACTATGCAAGACATCGCGCGGTGGTATGGGACTCGTACGGGACCCACCCCCGATGTGGTGTTGATCGCCTCAGGCACGCCCAAGTCAGGCAGTATCGCGACACGCGATGGAAATCGGATGTACGTCGAATCGACGCTTGGGGACAGCGGCCGGGATCGCCTGCCCGTTGTCGCTCATGAGTGGGCGCACCAACTGTTCGAGCAAATGCCTCTGGCATTATCGAGAGAGATCACCAGGCAGTTTGAAGCAGCGTCTTCGGTCTGTGCGGCACCCGCATACCTTCTGATGGATGAGGTCCTTGCGACGGTGATCAGTGACGAGCTGATTGCGAGTCAACTCGATCGTAGGCCCCAAGACCCGCGCTACCGCAACACCACGGAGAGCTACTACGCCGATGTACGAATCGACAGACTCGCGAAGGCGGCTTCCGATCTGGTGATTGCATCGATAAAGGGCGGCAGTCGAATCGACGCGACGTTCGTTACCGGGTATATCGCAATTGCTGATGACACCCTCGGCCGGACATGCCTTGATCTGAACACCCGCATGAGCATGATCGGTTTCATCCAGCATGGCGCGGACTACGATGAAACCTACAGCGTGATGCGTGATCGTTTGACATTCAAAACGGCAATCATCGACACGGTAGCGTCGTCCAACGGATCGGAAACCGGCATTGCGCAGTTCACCGGGCTAACGGGGATCGTGCTTAGCGATGCGAATCGAATCGACGAACTCACCGCACTCGCACCACCGGCCATTCTTGAACAGTTAGCGGACAGAGCCCGCGATACGGGCGCAGCAGTCTATTCGTTCCAGCGCAGTACGCACGCGGAGCTCTATTTCATCGTCGGACGGAACCCGGTCGCCACCGCCACGGCAGCAATGCATTTTGTTGCCAGAAGACCAACTCGATTCCGGGGAGGCTGGCTCCCCGGAACCGATACGAGGTTTTCAGTACCAGAACGAGATGAATAGCTGCACGACGTCAGCCTCGAGACTGAACAAACGCTCCTCGCCGGGCAGGGCTGCCGTATCCCTGAGATCCCTGAAGTTCTCGTAATCGATCAGCATTCGATCCCAGAACAGAGACAGTCGCCCGCGATCGACGAAGCCCATGCCTTCTTTACCGAAGTCCCATGCCACACCCGCACGCAGCGTACTGCTGGTAAAGGTGCTAAGTTCTTTATCTCGCGCGAGGAAGTTCTGGAAATCAAAGCGCGGGAACAAATCGGCATAAAAGTCAGCTTGTTCCTGTGTGTAGTATCGAAAACGTGCACTGAAGGTTAGCGAGTCCCTCCACGGATGTGTGTAGCCTAGCTCGTAGCTATTCGCGACGATTCCCCAGGTGTCGGAGAAATAGCGATACTCCCCGTGAACCGCGGCTCTGTAGGGCAGGTAATAGCGTGCGCCGATCGACGCGGCACCGCTCGTACGCGTATTCGGGTATCGCTCAAACTGGAAGCTGTAGCTCGAGCCGGTGTCGTCAAGGTAGCGAACCTGCCGGTACGGATTGTTCAAAAACCCTTCATCGGTGATGCCCTCGAAGTTCATCATCATGATGAGGTTTCTGGTCAGGATTTGGGAGATACCGACGCCATATTGCTGGCGCGATACATCCTCGGCAAAGGTCGGGTCAGTGACCTGCCCAACAACATCGTCACCAAGACCGTAGGCCAACGTGACCGTCGTAAGGTCACCGAACAGGTTTTGGCTAATCGCCAAGCTGTAGGTCCGCGCTTCGAAGTCGTTCTCGTCGCTTTGGGTAACGCCTAGCGACATCATCGTTCCGCCACGAAGGTAATCCACACCCACCGAATACTGGGTACGCTCTTCGGTATACGGACTAGCAGTGGTCACAACGTCGATCGACGCACTGGTGATCATGTCAACGTAGTAGTTACCCGTCACCGAAACACTCTTTCCGAGCTTTTTGCGAATGAGCACGGACGGACCTTCAATCGCGATGTTGTCACCCTCATAGCGGTGATACATCACGTCTGTGCGATCCTCCGGAAGCACCGCCGCTCGTGCCATATCCGCCAACAACATGGCAGACAACACCAACAACAATCCGAAAGTGAAGCGTGAGTTATTCATGCCTTCAATCCACCCTGCGATCAGTTACAGCCGCAGCCTCCGCCGACACTACCCATGGCGCCGCGTGCGCCTTCTCGAGACTCGTAGACGTGGTGCATGTATGACGCGGAAACCGGATCATGCTCGAGGAACATGATGGGGTCTGCCAAACGGTCGCGCTCATACGGCTTCACCCATGGCTCAACATTCGAACATGCGCTCGTTGCAACCAGAACACCTGCGGCAAGACCGAATTTCAGCATGCGCGCTGCGTTGGAAGATGCTTGTAGTTTCATAGTAGTGCTCCTCTAACCCCTCAGAAGAAAAACGAAAACCCGATATGGCCGGTCAGGTTGTGAACGGTCTCGCTCTCACCCAACAGGTCACTATCGAAGACGTGATCTCGAAAATCGACCCGCAAGGCGAAGACATCGTTGAACAGCAATCGATAGCCTGCACCGAAATTGATGGTGAACAAGTCGTCCCCACCGAAGCGTGTGCTGCCAAGTCCACCGATCAGATACAACGACTGATTGAACGCTCGATCCCGACCAAAGAACGCTTCACCGGGAAACAGATTCCACCCGACCGATGCGTTGTAATACGTGAATTGGCGCTCATCGTCTGTCAGCAGCTGCGCTGCTCCACTGAGGCGCTCAAAACTGGTTTCTTCGGTATCGGTACGACCGATCGCCGCTTCGGCAAAAAGCGCCTCGGAGAAGTGATAGGCCAACGTCGCACCTACAACCGGACTAGCGCCGAAGTCCTCAACGCTCATGATGCCGGCGAAACCACCGATCTCGAAATCTTCGGTATCGATCTTCGGCTTCACAATATCGCGTCGTTCAACTTCAGGCTCGATCACCTGCTCCGGCGCCTCGGCGGTGCCGGTATCCTGCTTCTTGCCGAAGAACGGCAAAGAAGAGCAGCCACTGGTGGCGAGCATCATGCCTGCAACCAGTGTCAGAAAAAGAATCCGAACCCGAGTTTCCATTCTTCCACTTCCTCATTATCGTCGCGGCTCGTAATCACCACGTAACTCTTGTACTCACCGCGCAACACGAACCGGCGTGTCACGTAAACCCTTGCACCGGCACCTACCATGGCAAACTGATCCGACCGGTCAGGCGTGCTGACTAGGGTACTTTTCGGACTGGTTTCTACGATCCCTGTACCCAAGGTGAAATAGGGCGAGATACGCCATTCAGGCCAAGTCTCATGGACCACGGCGACCGTGCCAAGCCAGCCTGTAGAGAAGTTACCGATCAGCTGCGAGCCCCAGACTTCGACCGAGAGATTCCGCGAGATCGAATACCCACCGTAAATCGAGACGGTATCGGCCCCGGAGAAGTCACCAGTCAGAATTCCGGTTTCCCAGCGACGCTGCAAAAACTCGTCGCGTCCAACGCGCTCGAACTCTGTCGTTTCACCAGCAGCATCCAACGTCTGCTCCATCTGGACAATGTTGACCCAGCCCTCTCGACCACGATCGTTTCGCACTTTGAACCAATCGGTTTTACGACGGATGATCTCAACGTTTTCACCGCGCTCAGCAACGTAGGTAATCGGATAGCCCTTACCCGGCCCTGTGCGCATTTCAATATAAGGATCGGCAACCGAAACCTCGCGATACTCTTTCGCGTGCAATGCACTCGCCGCAAACAGCGACAAGATTATGAGTATAGATCGCAAGGCTGGCTTCATTTGTTCCTAATCCACTGGAACCGCAAATGGGTTGTTGTAGTATTGACCACCGATATCCAGCCACTCACTCAACAAGCGCAACTCGTCATCGCTCAGGTAGCCAGCATGTGTACCGCCCGCCGCGAAACGCGAGAAGAAGCGTTGTGAGTTATTTGCGCCCGCCGATGACATACTCGATGGCACATTGACGGTCTGACCAACCGGCAAACCGGTATCAGGGTCGATCACCTGATTCAAAATATCCTGCAGTGCGCCCATGTTGAGCTCCTGCGCGTTATCGTTGAATAGCAATTCACGATACGACGTAAACACATCCTGATCCTGATCCGACAAGCCATCGCTGAGATCGAGTTGCGCGATGGGCACACGCAGCTGGTTCGCAGCGTCTCGCGGCGAGTGGCAACTCGTGCAGGTGAAGTCGCTGACGGGCTCTCCCAGCGCATTCAGCGTTACGCGCGGCAACGACCACAGCGGATGGATGATTTCTTCATAGTCGATGACCGAACGACAGCTCGCATTCCACGACTGCACGCAGTCGGCACTCGTGGGAACCGGCGTCAGCAGTGTTCGGTACTCATAGGTGAACGGCTCGTCAACGGCACGCCCTGCAGCGACCGGGTCTGTCCAGTCATCCACGAACACGACGTCCATGGAGGGTTCGATCGCAGCGCAGTTGTCGGTGCCGCAACTGATACGTGCCCGGACCTCTGCCATGGATTCACCCACGTCGGCGAAATAGGCCGGGTTAGTGTTCGGATACGGTAGGCCAGTCTGCTGGGCACCATCGTGCGCGCTATCAAACGCACCAATCCGACCATGCGACAGGCCGCTACCGCCATCATGACACCCGGTGCAACGGAGTTCTTCGCCCGGACGCACCTGCAACCAGTTATTGTGGCTCGGTCCGAATACCCGTCGCGCGTTGCCGTCAACGATACTGAACGTCAGCGCGACATCTGCGGGCGCTTTGACCACCACGGAACCGTCGGGCGCGATCGGTGTGTAGCCGACGATCTCTCGCATAAAGCCTGCCTGGCCGAACGCAAAGTTAGGGATTTCCAGAATTTCTTCGTCGGGAATCGACACCGCTTTTTCCAGACGCAGGAAACGCGCTGGCCGATCTGCGGCGGTGGTTTGTGAGGGGTCTGCCAATACATCGATGCCACCCGGCGCAAGGTCCGAGCCCATGACGTCATAGACGCTTCGAATATTGATCACACCGACACCCTCGTCCGCGATGGTCGGGTCGAGACCAAATACGTTGGCGCCGGGCAAAATCACCGGTACGTTCGTGCGCGGCTCCGCCGCAACGATATCGGAGAAGATGACACCCTCTTCTGGTGGCACCACGGGTAGCTGCGTTTCATCAGTGCGGTCATAAAGCCAGATGCCGTACAAAGCAGGCGCGGCTGCGAGATTGGGATCAACGAGGTTGGTTTCTGTGCAAGGCAGAATTTGCAGCTCGACATTCTGCAGTCGGCACTGACTCCAGCTGACGAGCATGCGATCAGTGCCGTCTCGCAGCGGATAAGCCGAGCGGTACCGGCCGCCCGGTGACACTGCATCTGCGCCCGGCACGACATTGTTTACTGTTGCCGCAGTTTGCGCCGGCCCGTTCATGCCGGTGTTGATGGCAAGTGCCTGCGTGTTCTCAACGTAGGTATCGACGTCGATATCGACCAACGCACCACCGGTAGTGTCGCCGGTGAACGGTTTCAAGAGCGCGATCAGTGTCCCGTCGGGCAGAATTTCGGGTTGTACGAACTGCTCTTCCTGGCCATCACCGTCGACGTCGTGACTGTTGGCCCCATAGAGCAACTCGAGCGCGGAACCGTCCGGATTCACGCGGTAGAGATTGATTTCGTTAGTGTTGCCGATGTTGTCCCAACGACTGAACACAACTTTCCCGTCGTCGAGCACGATCGGGTTCAGCTCGTGGCTCTGGTTAAAGCCGATTTGTTCGATGTTCGTGCCGTCCGACGTCATCGTGTGCAACACGAAGGCCGGTTCGTTGCGATCGCCATCGAGCGCCGGGAACTGAGGCTTACCTTCGTCCAACAAAATCGCCACCGACTGGCGTTGTCTCGTAGAACTGAACAGTAACCGGCCATCCGGAAGATAGCGCGGCGAAATATCATGGCCCGCTTCGGCAGTAATGTCCGACGCGATCACACGTCGCAGCGTAGCCGAAGGAATATCGTACTCCCAGATATTCCAAGTCACCTGCTCCTCAGGCTCTGCGTCAGGATCGAACGGATAGCGCATCGCGAACGCGACTTTGCTCGCGTCAAAAGACACGGTCACATCGCGTATGTCGGCAAGCCCCTCAGTAAACCCGCCCGTCAGATCCGTGTCTGGTGTGCTCGGTGATGCCCGATCACGGAAAAACAGATCAGCACCCGGATTAAATTCCAGCACGACCCGGATATCCTCGATGATCGGCTCACCGTCATCGTCTACGGGAAGCGGTCGTTTTACATAAAAAATCGGAAACTCGAGCGCTACCGGGTCGGGGGTTTGCCCACCTCCAAATCCGACCTGGTCACCCTCGTCCCCACCAGCGTTGCAGCCAGCAACGACTGCAGAGGCCGCGACTACCGTCACCGCCCGTGAGAACCAGTTTCCACGTAATGCGTTATTCATCGTTTTCATCAGAGGCCACCTCGGCATCTTGCTCTGGCGGCAAGATCGGTATCCGATCTCTTTCGTAGTCGTCAGACCCACAATTGAACGTAATGGGCATGTTGACGATCGCCCGCCGGGCATTCTGTTAACAACATCACAGTTCGATCGGGACCAGCGTCGCGAACTTGGAAACCGTGCACTGCGTCGGCTTCAATCTCGATGACGAAGGCCCCTGCTCGACCGATGCCGGAGTATAGGAACGTGGTTTCGTGGCTTGTAATGTCTCAAAAGCGAGACAGCACATATGATAAGTACGAGAGTCGAGTCGAGCATGGTCCAAACCCTCTGATATTTCAGAGGGTTGACGAGATCCGAGGGATCGACGACACCGTTCGCCAATGCGGAACCGAAGACCTCGAAACTGTGAACTGAACGCAGCGGACAGAGTGAGATCCGCTGTGCCAACGCGCGGCACCTCTGTCTGTGTCCAGCGACAAATTTTTTTATCAATAATTTCAGTAAGTTGAATGCCTCTGTCTAAGGCTCTGTCGATACTCTCCGACAAGGGTTTTACATAGTCACTGTCACCCCATATCGGTACCACTTCACTAACTCCCTGAGTTTATTGAATTTCATCGAAAATCATCTCGACAGAACAGAGACTGGCATACCCCTTGCAGCCCCCTCCTTGTTGAAGTCGATCCCACAAACACGGACGAGTGAGGCAGACGACAGCGGTTTGTGAGCGTCATCACTGCAAACACTGTCGACTTCCTTCACATTGGCGACCCGCACAAGGACATGTGCCACCACGCCAACGGGACCGGCTAAGAGATATCGGTTTACCCGCCGGGGTTCCGGCGATTTACGAGAGCAGGGGCACATGAACACAATTCAGAGATGCAAATCGGCTCTGCTGGCTGCAATAGGCCTTACCGCTGTACTGGCGTCTGCCAGTGCGGAGGCAGGCCCAAGAGAGCAAGCCAAGCGGATGCACGACCGGTTGGCTGGCGTACCGCCAACGGAAGCCGTGCTGGACGCCATGGAAGCGGAGATCGCAAATGGCAACCGGACGGGCGCAGCAGAAATCGCGATGCAGAACGACGAGTTCTACAACGTGACGCTTAAGAACTTCGTGACCCCGTGGACCAACCGCGACGGAGACGTGTTCGCACCGCTGAACGACTACACGGCGACCGTTATCGGCATGATCCGGGATGACGTTCCGTTCACCGAAGTGTTGTCCGGCGACATCGTGTACGTCGCCGACTCGAGTCTCGGGTTGCCTGCCTATTCGATGACGGACAACCGGCTTTATGAAGAGCTGGAATCGCGCGCGATTAATTTGCAAAGCGCTTTGGTCCGCACAACGCAGTCGGCTGTGACCGATTTACCGCCGAACGCGACTGCAGGGGTCATGACAAGCCGCGCCGCTGCTGAGGCCTTCTTCATTGCCGGCACAAATCGCGCAATGTTTCGCTGGACGCTCTTGAACCACCTGTGCGATGACCTCGAGCAAGTGAAAGACGTGACCCGTCCGCCGGATCGTATTCGCCAGGACGTGACCCGCTCTCCTGGTGGTGACAGCCGGTTGTTCTTGAACAACTGCATCGGCTGCCACAGCGTGATGGACCCGATGACACAGGCGTTCGCCTACTACAACTTCAACGATGAGACCGGTCGTATCGAGTACACCGAAGGTCAGGTTCATCCGAAGTATTTCAACAATGACGCGAACTTCCCGTTTGGTTATCGCACGCCTGATGACTCATGGGAAAACCGGATGCGCCAGGGTCGCAATGCGCTGCTCGGCTGGGACGACACACTTCCTGGAACAGGCAGTGGTGCAAAGTCGATGGGGCAGGAGCTGGCAGCTAGCGCCGAGTTCGCGCAATGCCAGGCTCGCAAAGTATTCCGTAACGTCTGCCTGCGTGAGCCGGTAGATGCATCAGACCGCGCTCAGGTGGACAGCATGGTCACTTCTCTGACAACGGGTGGTTACCGACTGAAGCAATCGTTTGCTGAAGCGGCTAGCTACTGCATCGGCGACTAAGGGGGCGATGATAATGAAACAGCAATCGTTGAATATCGTTGCGCAGACCCTGTCTCGCACAAGAAACCTGTTCGCACTGGTAGCTACTGCAGTGTTGATATCTGCATGCTCCGGCGGCGCTGAAACAACGGTCAATCCGGTCACAAGCGTGCCCGATGCGACGAACTACAACGGCCCTGCGCCCGCGACTGCCGACGTACAGGCGTTCAAATTGAATGTCTGGGATAACGTCCAGGCGGAAGCAGGATGCGGCGACTGCCACGGCACGAACGGTCAGGTACCGACCTTCGCTCGGACCGACGACATCAACCTCGCGTACGAAGATTCGAACCCACTAGCGAGTCTCTCGACGCCGGGTGACTCGCGTCTCGTGACCAAAGTCGGCGGCGGTCACAACTGCTGGCTGTCGAACGACGCAGTCTGCGCCGACCTCATGGAAACATGGGTAACTGGCTGGGCTGGGGAACTGGTCGCTGGCGGTGGTCGCACGATCGATCTCGCGCCGCCTGTGCCGCGTGAGCCAGGTTCTAGCCGCAACTTCCCGGTAGACCCGACATTGTTCGCAACAACGGTCCATCCGATCCTGACGCAATACTGCGCCGGCTGTCACACCTCAAGCTCGGCGAACGCGCAGTCTCCGTACTTCGCGGAAGCCGATCTCGGCACCGCCTACGATGCCGCCAAGCCTAAGATCGCTCTGGATGACCCATCGAACTCTCGCTTGGTGCTGCGCCTTGGCAGCGAATTCCATAACTGCTGGGGTGATTGCCAATCGGATGCTGCGGCTATGCAGGCAGCCATTCAGGATATGGCGAATGGCATTAACCCGACTCAAGTTGATCCGACGCTGACCATCAGTCGCGCGTTGACCATCTTTGACGGGGTTGCTGCCAGCGGTGGTAACCGTTACGAAGCCAACGCCATCGCGACCTACGAGTTCAAGTCAGGCCAAGGTACGACGGCGTTTGATACCAGCGGTGTATCTCCCGCAATGGATCTGACGCTCTCCGGCGACTATGACTGGGTCGGTGGCTTTGGTGTCACCATCCGCGAGGGACGCGCTCAAGCGCGCACCGCAGACTCGCGCAAGTTGTTCGACATGATCCAGCAGACAGGGGAATACTCGATCGAGGCTTGGGTAGTCCCTGCCAACGTGGTGCAGGAAGAGTCGCGCATTGTTAGCTACTCCGCAGGCGCCACGTCGCGTAACTTCACGCTGGGCCAGACGCTGTACGACTACACGTTCCAGAACCGCAGCAGTGTTACCGACGCTAACGGCATGCCGATGATTCGCACGCCGATGGCTGACGAGATCCTGCAGTCGACGCTGCAGCATGTTGTCGCGAATTTCGATCCGGTCAACGGACGCTCGCTCTACGTGAACGGCGTGCTCGTCCAGGGCAACGATGATGTCGGCGGCGGTAACATCTCTGAGTGGGATGACACCTACGCCTTCGTTCTCGGTAATGAAGTGAGTGGTGACGGCCAGTTCGCCGGCACGTTCCGCTTCGTTTCGGTTCACAACCGCGTGCTTACTGAAGCGCAAATCCTGCAGAATTTCGATGCAGGCGTCGGCGAGAAGTTCTACTTGCTGTTTGGCATATCGCATCTGATTGACGTACCCGAAGCGTACGTGCTGTTCGAAGTCGCTCAGTTCGATAACTTCGGTTATCTGTTCAGCGAGCCACACTTCATCAGTCTCGATCAGAACGCCGTGTGGACCGGCATTCCGCTGCAAGGCATGCGGGTAGGCATCAACGGTCGCGAAATCGAAATCGGCCAGACCTATCGCACGCTTGATGTCATGTTGGATAGCACCCAGCTCCAGGAGCTGGGTCAGCCGCTGACCGACCTGGGCGCTGTATTCGCAGCCGAGCAAGGCCCGGAAGCCGATGAGTTCTTCCTGTCCTTCGACGTGCTTGGCGACAACGTGAATGTCCGTCTGGATCCGGTCCCGCTGGCACCGCCTCCGCCCGTCGATGGCGACCCCGTCGCTGACATCGGTGTTCGTACGTTCGAGGAAATCGACGCAACGATGTCGATTATCACTGGCGTGCCGCGCACCCAGCCGGATGTTCGGGCGACGTATGAGCTTGTTCGTCAGCAGATGCCGAACTCCGATTCGCTGCAGGGCTTCCTGTCATCGCACCAGGTGGGTATCTCACAGCTCGCGGTTGAGTACTGCAATGCATTGGTGTCTGACACGACACTGCGTGCCAACTTCTTCCCGGGCATGAACTTCAACGCTCCGGCGAATGCGGCCTACGGGACGCAGGCTGGCCGCGATCTGGTGATCAACCCGATCGTTGATGCGGTTGTCGGCACAGGACTCGCGAGCCAACCGGCACGCGCGACCGTGGAAGGCGAACTCAATGATCTGATCGGCCGCCTCACCAGTTGTGGTTCAGGGTGTGAAGCAGATCGTACCGAAACCGTTGGCATTGCTGCATGCTCAGCTGCTCTGGGCAGCGCAGCCATGCTGGTGCAGTAAGGAATCAAAGGCAGAAATATCATGCGTAAGAAAAAGCTGAATCTTCATCCGGACGCGCCTTTGCTGCACCCGGACCACAAACGCCCGGTCACCCGACGCGAGTTCATCGCACAAGGTTTCATGGCTGGAACAACAACGGCAATGACAGGCGGCTTGTTCAGCCTGTTCGCAAACCCACGGGAAGCGGCGGCGGCGCTCTCATCGGACCTGCAACCGCTGCGAGCGGGCTGCGGCCTCGAGTTGGTCGGCGCCGGACGGATTCCGTTCGTCTGTTTTGACCTTGCAGGTGGCGCGAACATTGCCGGATCCAACGCCCTTGTAGGCGGCCCCGGCGGACAGTTCGATTTCCTGACGACCGCTGGCTACAACAAATTAGGTTTGCCAGGTGACATGACGCCTGACGCGGTGAACCCGGACACCGGTACGAATGACTTCATTCGTACTGACCTCGGTTTGGCATTCCACTCGGATAGCGCGTTCCTTCGAGGCATCCTCGAGCGTTGCTCTCCGGCAACGATTGCGAACACCAATGGCGCGATCCTGGTGAACCGTTCCGAGAACGACACGGGCAACAACCCGCATAATCCGATGTATGCGATCGCGCGCACCGGGGCTCGCGGTGAGCTGCTCGATCTGATCGGCTCGCGTACCAGCGAATCCGGTGGCAATTCGTTGGCACCGGCTGCGATGATCGATCCGGCATTGCGTCCGACCAAGGTCGACCGCCCGAGTGACGTAACTGGTCTCGTTGATACCGGTAAGCTCGTGGGTCTGTTGTCTCAGGAAGACGCAGTAGCGGTTCTGGAATCTGTGTATCGACTCAGCGACCGTAAGATGGACAACGTCAACACGCAGATTTCCGCTGACGCGGTTGTAAAAGACCTCGTGCGTTGCGGTTACCTCAAGTCTGCTGACCTTGCGGACCGCTTCGGTGATCCGTCTCAGTTGAACCCGTCTCTGGACGCGGATCTTGTCGGTCCAACCGGCATCTTCTCGCAAGCCGAATACGACGACGACCGAGAGTTCCGTAAAACCGCATCGATCATGAAGTTGGTTGCGAACGGCTATGCCGGCGCGGGCACCATCACCATGGGCGGCTACGACTATCACGGTGGACGACGTGCGCGCGGCGAGATTCGCGACTTGCGTGCAGGCCGCTGTATGGGTGCAGCGCTTGAGTACGCAGCGCGACGCAACGTGCCATTGTTCATGTACGTGTTTAGTGACGGATCCGTTTCCAGTAACGGTGTGATTGACGATACTGAGGATGGACGCGGTAAGTACGAGTGGGTAAGTGATAACCAGAGCACCGCAGCCGCGATGATTCTGGTCTACAACCCCAACGGTCGTCCGCAGCTGTTCTCCGGTGACAACATTCCAGCTGAGAACCACCAGCAGATTGGTTACTTCCGACCTGATGGGTCAGGTGAGCGTGGCAGTACTCCAATTGCTAACAACGTGAACCTGCTTGTCGAGGCAGTTGTGTTGAACTACCTCGCTGCACATGGCGAGCAGGCCACCTTTGAAACGCTGTTCCCCAGCCACGGTTTGGGTAACGCCGCGCTTCGGGATAGCTTGACAGCATTCGATCCGATCCTCTGATCACTACAGGATAGACGGCGGTGTCCTTGCGGCATCGTAACCAGGCAGACAGTGTCGTTTCCGTCTGCAGAGCAGGAAGGCCGGCGCCGCAAGGTGCCGGCCTTTCTTTTTCTAGATACGCGACACTGTGCAACCCGGCTCTTCGAACCCCTGGCAACGCAGCCGGTAGCGCTCGCCAAAACTCAAAGCGTCGCGTAACCACATACCAAGACCAAATGCGTGGACAATATGCTGGCGAAGGTAATCGATGCGCACCGAATCGCCAACTTCATTCAGCCCCTCGAGTTGTTGCTCGTTCTCCGGCAGCGGAAGCCCGTCAGGCCCAATGAGAGAGCCGTCCACAACCGCAAGTCTGGGCGATCCGCTGGCATCCAGCGCAAGCTTGGCACGCACTGAGCTGCCATCTCGGAATTGAATAGTGAAGGGGCTGGCCACACGCATGGCTTCCGCGGCGAGCTGACCCGCGCGCTGTACGAGACCGGCAATCTGCGCTCGAGACAGAACAGGTTGCAGGGCCTGCCGCTGGTCACTAACCAGCCACTGCGCGGCACTCGGTATATCAACCCCCTGTTGTGCAGCGCCTAACGCCCGCAACACGTCCGTCAGTTCCCGCCATGCTGAAAGGCTGGCCTGTGCGGCGGCCGTAGCAGCCACTGGATTGGCAAGGCGCAGCCAAGCGCCGAATTCATAGTCATAAAACACTTGAACCCGAAAACTGTGCAAACGCGCCAACTCGCCATCAAGCACATTCACCGTAGCGAACCCGAATCGGTCGGGCGGCACGGCTCGGGCGATCTGCGCCGCAGCGCTGGTCGAACAGTCTTCGCAATACGCCCAGTGCTCGCTAGCGACCGCGGTGGTCGCCAAGAAACACAGGAACAGGACACCAGAAAATTTGATCATCACATCGAGGCTCCTTTCTTTTAGGTACCCCGATGAGGCTAGTGTTGTGCGCTGTATTCAGCCGTAGACGAAAGCGGGCAGCTTGGGTGCTTATTGCTCCTCAAGCAGCGGTGCGGTTGGCGTGTCGTCGAGCAAATCCTCGACGGGAGTCTCGGCAGACCCTGTTTCGATGAGTCTCACCAATCTACCTAGCTGCAAGCCCAACGTTTCGTCGACCGCGGGCGCGATCGAGTCAAGACCTTCGGGGTCATAACCGCCTACGCGGTATTCCATTGCGAGTGCCGTGCCTGTGTCGGTGTCTGCAAGACTGAATGTCATGTTGCCATCGACGCCCATAAGCCCCAAAGGACCCAACCCACCAGTGAGTCGGAGCAACGAATCTCTACGGATCGCAGTCACGGTAAGATGGACAACCGCATCTGCAGCACCCAGATCCTCGCAAAAGCAGCCAAGCGCGCGTGATTCGATGTACAGGTTCGAGGCATCCCCGGAGTAGGTATGGTCACTATCCCACCACTCGGCTACATGGCCCAGCAGCATTCTCCAGACCGTTGATCGCGGCGCGAGGATCTCAAGCTGATGTCGCACAACGAATCCGGAGGCTTCGGCATGCAGCACTTCGCTGCGCGCGGTTGATGACACAGATAAACCGACGACCAAAGCCGTGAACGCGACGCACAGCGCTTTCATAGTGAACTCCGAATCAAAAACGGCTTAACAAGCATACCCAGCTCCCGACGCTACTACACATTGGTCATCGTCGTGGGTATACGGGCAAGACCGCTGCGTCTGAACCCTACCGCAACCAATGCGCCGGTGATCAGATGCCAAACGCCCCACCATGCGGTGATGAGTGCGGTCCCACCCAACGCATCGAAGAAGGTAAATATGACGCTCAATCCCAGCGCCGTGTTCTGGATACCCACTTCGATACAGATCGATCGGCATTCTGGCGCACGCAGTCGAGGCACGCGCGCAAGAAGATACCCCGCCAATAGCGCTGCGGCGTTATGCACTGCAACCAAACCGACAATCTGCTCTGCAGCTTCGAAAAACAAGCGGCCATTCGCCGCGAACGCCGCAATCACAAACCCTGCAAAAGCCACCATCGAGAATCGCTGCAAAGGTTTTCGCAGTTGATCAGCACGCTGGGGTCGCAACGCCGCAAGCGTCGCCCCCGCCAGTGCCGGCACGAGCAAGACGGCCAAAACCAACAACAACATCTCGTGCCAAGCGATACTCACTGTTGCCAGCAACGCAGAAACCTCGGGGAGCAACCCACCCCAAAGGGCGATGGTCAGCGGTGTAGTGATAAAGCAGCTGGCGCTCGTCAACGCCGATAGCGAAACGCTGAGTGCGATATCACCCCGCGCAACATGTGAAAAATAGTTACTGACACTACCACCCGGGCAAGCAGCAATGATGATCATGCCCAACGCCAACGAAGGGCTTGGCTCCAACCAAACAATCAAGAGCACAGTCAGGAGGGGCAACAAAATCCATTGCCCAATCAGCCCGACAAGCAGCACCGGCCAGCGGTTCATCAAGGTGCGAACATCGCCGAGACGCAGATCAAGTCCGACGCCGAACATGATGAGGCCGAGCAAAGCGTTGAGAACTGCTAGCGCATCGGGGTTGAAGTTGAGTTGTGCCTGGTCGAGTCCAGCCACCAGCGGTCACCGCTTATTCCAAATTGTAGTCCAGATAAGCATACACCCGCTGGGCTACCGCTTGACCTCGCACCTCACGAGGCTCATAGCGCCACTCGGAAATGGCTCGTATCGAAGCACGATCGAAAACTCCGCCGGATGAAGATTCAACGACCTCGATATCCCGGGTACTGCCATCAACGGCCACCGTAAATTCGACCTTTACGCGCCCGGTAGTGCCACGACGCACTGCGCGCTGCGGGTAAACCGGCGCAACGGCCCGCGTTCTGCGCAACGTCGCCGCAGATACCGTTTCAGCAACGGCAAGCTCGATGTAAGCCCGGTCGATCGTTTCTTGGAGCGCGCTCGCTTCTGCCGAGTCGAAATTGGCAACCTGCCCTTGTAGACGTTCCGCCTCGCGCAGGTCGCCGGCGGCCGCGGCATTTCGAGCGAGATCGGCGATTGCGCCAGCCAAATCGCTCTGAACTTCAGCGCGACCATCAACGCTCGCTGGAACAGCCTCGAACAAAGCGATGGCGCCAGCCTCACCCGTTAGCTGTCCGGACTGGATCGCACTGCGAACCTCAGCCAGCAGGTCGGTCTGCACCTGCGCCGCTGCGGATTGCGACGTGGTTCGTGTGCGTGCCGCTGCAGCACGTTGCTGCTCGGCCCGACGGGCGGCAGCGGCTGCCTCTGCAGCTGCTTGTTGTTCGACGCGATAAGCGACCAAAGCGTCGCGAACTGCTGAGCGGGTTTCGAGCAACGCGGTGGCTTCAGCACGCGGCAGACCCGCGAGCTCATCCAGCGCCGCATTGGCACCAGCCTCATCGCCACGCCGTGCGGCGGCCATTGCAACATCGGCCTGCTCTACCCGATACGCTTCGAGATCCGATCGAAAGGCCTCAACAGCACTTGAGTCGGCTCCTGCGTTGCGAATCTGCTCGACCAGGAAGGTAGCGCGATCCCAGTCGCGACTGCCGACCGCAGCTGCAACTTGTTGCCCTACGGCGTCCGCAGCTGAGCTCAGCTCCTGCGCAGCTTCGGCATCTTCGGGGTTCTGTTCCAGATACAGCGAATAGTAGTAGAGTGCGTTGCTGCTGGATGGTTCAGCCAGCATGCCGGACTCGACGGCGAGGCGCGCTCGAGTTAGCAGCTCATCCGCCACAGACTCAGACGCAATCACAGCCTGAATCTGCTCCTCCTCCGGGGTAGCCTCCACGATCGCCGGTGGCGCGGACTCGATCACAGCGGAATCCTTGCCGAGGAAGAAATAGGCCAACATGGCACCGGCAACAACCAACGCAGCAATCAAAAGCGGTGTATCGAATGACCGCTTGGGCTGATCTACGTCGAACTGTTCAAGATCTTCCATTTGTTCACCGGTGACTGACATCGGACTGTATCGCTATTTCTTACGCCAGAATTTACCGAGCGACTTGATCCGATCGATAACGGTATCAAAGGCACCCGCCTTGACGCGATCCAACTCGTCGCTCGTCTCCACCTGCATACGCGGAATCAGACTCGGCTCGGCTCGCATCTGAAGGTGTCGAAGCGCACCGCCATTCACGTTCTGTAGCAGTCGATCATGCGCGACCGGCTTGGACATGTAGCGGAAAACCTGTCCGTGGTTGATCAGAGAAATCATCTCGGCCGCGTCACGATCATCACTGATCACAATTGCGATTAACTCCGGCAGGTGTTGTTTGAACTTGTTGAGTACTTTGCGAAGCACCGAGCCTTCGCTACTCACTTCTGAAATCAGCACGCCCGCCTTGCGCTGCATAATCAGCTCAAGCACCTTGATCAGGCGATTGGCGTGGTAGAGTTTGTAGCGGCTACCGAGCGTCTGCTTAACCTCGGCGAAGAAATCGTCACTGAGCGTGAATACGACAACGCCGACGCCTTCCATGTCGCGGAATGCGTCGCTCCGTGGACCGTGCTGTACGCTATCGCCGGATAATATGACCTGCTCGCCGGTAGATGCGGTACTCTGCGCGGCCGTCTCATCCTCAACGGGTTCAGGTTCGGGTTCGGGTTCGGGCGCCGTTTCAGCATTCTTGCCGCGTGCTGCCAACATCGCCGGGATGAGCGACGGCCCTTTTCGGCGCCCCAACGGCTTGCTTTGCGTGCCAATCGAAGCATCCGGCGTTGTGTCAGTCGCCTCGACTTTATCGGTTTCGAGCTCCGGCGCTGCTGGCGCTTGCGCAAAATCTGTCGGTGTCGGCGCAAGAATCGGCGCATCCGACGCCTCAACCGCTAATTCAATCGTCGCGCGCAGGTGCTCCGGCGGACACGGCTTCGACAAAAACCGGAACACCTCACCAACGTTGATGGATCCCTCAATAGCATCGAGATCCGCATAACCCGTCAGGAGAATTCGCATTGTCCGAGGCGCCTGCTCGCGCACAGCGCCCAGCACTTCGACACCTTCCATCTCTGGCATACGCTGGTCAGCCACGATCACGTCCGCATCGTGCTCAACGCACATACGAATCGCTTCGTTACCAGATGTGGTCAGGAATAACTCATAATCGCGGCGGAACAACGCTTTCATTGCGTTAAGCACCCGCTTCTCGTCGTCGACGAAAACGACTCGAGGTTTCTGCGAAGGATCGCGCTGTCGCGTCTCTCCGCTCAATTGTTCACTTGCTTGCGTCAGAGCCATCGTTTGCCGTACGCCTTATGCTGTCTGCTCGGCCGGATAATCGAGGTCACCCTCTTCTCCAGTCAGTTGACCGGATTCCAGCGCTTCAGTGAATGCTTCCAGTTCCTCGAGTTCACGAGCCATATCGCTCATGCCGGCGTCGCCTCCGACCGGCAGGCATATCGTGAATGTAGATCCCTTCCCGAGTTCTGACTGAATGTCCAACGATCCGTCGTGCGCGTCAATGATTTTCTGACTGATCGAGAGACCGAGGCCAGTTCCCTTGCCGACTTCCTTAGTTGTGAAGAAGGGATCGCGCACCTTGGACAGCGTTTCTTCGTCCATACCCTCACCCGTGTCCTTGACACTGATGTAGGCAGACTCGGCCTCTGCCCAAGTCGTGATCGTGAGGATACCGTCCCGACCCATGGCATCGGCGGCGTTCTTGATCAGATTGAGCAAGACCTGGTTGATCTGGCTAGGCGAACAGGTTACCGGCGGCAAATCGCCCAGGTTCTTGCGAACTTCTATGCCGCCTTTTAGCACGTTCTTGGCGATGACCAGCGTGCGGTCGACACCGTCATTGAGGTTCACCTTATCCGTAGCGGCGCGATCCAGGCGGCTGAAGTCTTTCAGTGACTGGGCCATTTCCGACAACTGTTCCAGACCCTCGGAAGAGTCATCCAGCAAGTCGTTGCATTCCTCGAGGTCATCTCTCAGCCCCTCGTTATTCAACGCCTGGTCCAGGCGGCGCAGCTGTTTGACGAATGCATCCTTGTCCGCACCCCCTGCGCGCAGCAAGGCGAGCATGTCGTCGGTAATCGCGACAAATTGATTGAAGCTTGAGAGTCGTTCCTTGATCAGCGTGGTGTTGCTGAGCAAATACCAAAGCGGTGTGTTGATCTCATGACTGATGCCCGCAACCAACTCACCGAGTGAGGACATTTTCTCTGCTTGCACCAGCTGCATCTGCGATTCCTTGAGTTCGGAATAGGCAGAAGACAGCTCGCGTGTGCGCTCGGCAACACGCTCTTCCAGAGAAATATTGAACTGCTCAAGCTCGGCATTAGTGTCGTTGAGCTGTTCGTTACTTTGGCGCAATCGAATCAGTGCAAAGCCGGTCAGAAACAGCATCAGTCCGGCAACGCCGCCTAGCAGCAGGCGGGCACGATCAGCGCGCGAGGTGACGCGCGCATTATTCGCCGACACCGATCCGTAGAGCTGCTGAGCCGCCGCAGGGAACGCGGCAGCGTCAACGTCGCCGAGGATCGTCATCGCCTCCCAGCGAGTGTTCAGTACTGTGCGCGCAGCATCTGCAAAAGCGCCGAGCCCCGCTGGTGCACGCCCGGATTGATTGGCTGCCTCGACAACGGCGTCGAGACGCGCGCTCAACAACTCAGGATCAAACGTGGATTTGCCGGTTGCGTAATCGAGGACGTCAACCGTCAATGCAAAAAGGGATTGGGAGGCCGCATCCTGGCCGCGCTGGCGTAGTACTCGTACCATGCCGGGTCCATCATCACGCAACACACCCGCGGCACTAGCCAGGCGCGCCTGAACTTCGCTGAAGCCGCTTACTGCCGACAGTAACTTTTCGACACTGCGGGTGTAGACCGCTGCTGCCTGAGCAACCGAATCATCACGTATCGACAGCGGTGGTGCTCGCAGAACGTCGACGCCGCTGCCAAGTCGCTCCGTCAGCGAATCGACAGTCTCGGGCAACGCCTGAGCCTCACCCGCGTATACACTAAGGGTGCTGACCAGTGTTTCGTGATCCCGCTGGCTCTGGCGCAGCGCTGACACGTAATTGCTGTAGTCGAGGTAGAATTGCGCATCTACGGCGCGCGACTCGCGCACCAGCACGGTGAGCAAAACCACCATCAACATCGCGATCATTGCAATGAGGATTTTTTTCAGCATTGGCTTGGGCTTCTGACGATTATCTGGACTCCACGGCAGCCACCGTATGTGAATGGCGACAGGTCGTCCGTGACGGTTATCACATGAAATCAAAAAGATTTTGTAAAAAACAGTCGCGAACGTCGGCTTTCCTGCCCAAATCGGCCCCTACGAAACCTCAAGTTGACATGTCCGGACCAGAAGCAGCATGTTCGACCGCCTCGCGACATCAATCCAAATAGGTTATCTCTCTGATGCAACTTGAGTTTTTTGGTGCGGCTGGAGAGGTAACCGGTTCCTGTCACGTTCTGCGGGTCGGTGGCCAAACAATCCTGCTGGATTGCGGGCTGATCCAGGGCAGTCACAAGAATGAATTGCGAAACCGTGACGCATTTCCCTTTGATGCAGCCGAGGTTGATGCGGTCGTCTTAAGTCATGCGCACCTCGACCACAGTGGCAGACTGCCACTTTTGGTCAAGCGCGGCTTCAAAGGTCCAATCCACGCGCACTTCGCGACCCGAGACCTTGCTCGGGTGCTCTTGGGGGATGCGGCGGCCCTCGGCGAGCGAGACGCCGAGCGCGAGAACAGGCGCAGACGCCGCAATAGGAAACCGCTGATTGAACCGTTATACGGCAGCAGCGATGCCGAAGCCGCTGTTCGACAAATTCAGGGGCACCGCTACCACAAAGCATTTGAAGTGACGCCGAAAGTCACCGTGCGATTCTTTGATGCCGGCCACATCATGGGCTCGTGCATCGTCGAAGTCACCATTCGCGAGGGCGACACGAAGCGTAAGCTGTTATTCAGTGGTGATCTCGGGCAATACGACACGCCGATACTGCGCGACCCTGAAGCACTCCAGGGCGTCGATGCACTGTTGATGGAGAGCACCTACGGCGGGCGCAAACATCGAAGTCGAGATGAGACGATCGATGAGTTGGGTGAGATCCTGAAGGCCGCGGAACGCGATGGTGGGAACGTACTCATACCGGCTTTCGCAATCGGACGCAGCCAGGAGCTGATCTATGAACTGGCCATGCATGCCGATGCGTGG
>JBCBNU010000044.1:0-24316 GCA_039821645.1 Pseudomonadota bacterium | reverse complement strand
AAGTTCAGGTCTCCCTCGATACGCGTGCTCGCACCGACCAGGGTCTCAATCGAGAGATTCTTGCGCTTCTTACTGCCAAGCATGGATGTTCCTTAAGTGTGGGGTTATTGGTGTGCGCAATCGTCGTTGCACCGTTAGCCGCTTGCCGTGGACCAATCGAAAGTCTGGCGGATACCCTGATTTCCGCGGCCACTCGGCGCAAGCTCAACATTGATCTTCTCCGGGCGAAATCCCTCTGGCAACTCAAGCTCCCGGTCGAAGTCCTGAAAGTATCGAAAACCGTAATTCCATTTGGCGCTATTGCCTTCGGGCAGCAGCGATGCCAACGGCAAGGAGACACGCTCGCCATCCCGCGCCCCATCCACCGTGATTTCAACCTTGCCGTAGACCTGGCGATGGTGCTGCTTCACCTGCACTAGGACCATGCGCAGGTTGTAGCGTGCTTCTTGTGAACCTCTGACGACCTGCAGATCCTGAATTCGCAACCCACTCTCGCTCTCACCGGGCGAGATAATGCCACGGTAGAACGCGATGGCTTCGCGCTGCTCCTGAATTTTGCCCTGCAATTCGCGCAGCGTACCGCCCACCTCGCGGTAGGTCTCTTGCTCCGTCTTGGACAAGGTCTCTAGCCGGACTCGCTGCTCGTTCAGCTCGCGGTTCTCGGCCTCTAAACGCACTATCTTCGCCTCGAGCGCCTCAATTTCCTCGGCGCTGGCGAATCGATTGAACCCGGCATGAAAGCGACCCATTTCGTACAACAAGTAGCCCCCACCCATGACCGCAACAAAAACGATCGCGAGCAATGCCCTCGAGCGCCCGGGCGAGGCGGGCTTCAAAACCATTTTCGGTTTGTTCATCGTATGCCGACGGTGGCTCTACATAATCCCATGGTACGCTCCGCCTCGGGGACTTTTGAAGTGGCACGCATCACAAAAAGGCGAGCCCGTGCGATGATCGGAGCAGCATGACGTACCTGACGCTGAAAGCACTGCACATTGCGGCCATGGTCACCTGGTTCGCAGGGCTGTTCTACCTGCCGCGTCTGTTTATCTATCACAATGCGGCCACCGACCAGATTTCCCTTGACCGCTTCGTGGTGATGGAGCGACGGCTCTACGCCATTATGACGATTGGCGCTGCTGCAACGCTGCTGCTGGGATTGGCGCTACTCTGGATCAACTCCGGACTGTTTCGCGCCGGGTGGTTCCACGCGAAGATAACCCTGCTCGTTGGGTTGTTTGCCTATCACTACAACTGCAAACGAATCATGCGGGAATTGGCAGCTCATACCTGCACGCACAGCGACAAGTGGCTTCGGTTCTACAACGAGGCACCTGTGTTGTTCCTGTTCGGTATCATCGGACTCGCGATCCTGAAGCCGTTCTAGCGCGTCGGTTCCAGCAAGCCAGCTTTTTTCAAATCCTTGCGAAATACAGAGCGCCAGCGATGCGGCCACCAGCGCGGCTGCGGCGGCGGTCCGTCCGGGTGAACATGAGTGGCTAGCTCGTGCAGCGCTCGCGCATACACACGGCGTTTGAAGTAGATAACCTCGTTCACCGGTCGCCAATAATCCACCCAGCGCCACCGATCAAACTCGGGCTTATCGGTCAGGTCGAAACGCAGCGCGCTCTCATCAGTGACCAGACGCAACATGAACCAGCGCTGCTTCTGACCGATACATAGTGGTTTGGAGTGCCGTCTTACAAAATGATCGGGTAGTCGGTAGGGAATCCAGTCCGGCGTGAACCCGAGCAGCGCCACATCGTCCGGGCGCAGCCCTAACTCCTCTTCAAGCTCCCGATACATGGCCTGTTCAGCAGATTCTCCGGGCGCAACACCACCCTGCGGAAACTGCCAGCCCTTGCGACCGGCCCGCCCTGCGAGCAATAACTTGCCCGAATCGTTTGCCACGATAATGCCGACGTTAGCGCGAAAGCCTTCGTCGTCGATGAGATCAGAACTCATGCGTGAACACTCCTGCGTTATATTGTTCCACAACCTCTGACTCGCCTCCAAGCCCTTGTGTTGACGCCCTCCACCAGCATCTACAGCAACCCAGTCTCGACGCGCCGACCGCTGATCGCGCTGTTGGCGGGTCTCGCAACGCTTGCTGCAAGCGCGATTGGCCTCGCGATCGTGGCCGGTAGCGATGGATTCCAACCCGGTCTGCTCATGCGTTGGCTAACTGGGGACACAGACCCACAAACACGGCTGATTATCGAGACGTTGCGACTCCCACGGGCGCTGAGTGCGTTTGCTGTGGGCGGCATGCTGGCGCTAGCCGGAGTCTTGATGCAGGTTTTGCTGCGCAATCCTCTGGCGGATCCTTACATTCTGGGCACCTCTGGTGGCGCTGCCTGCGGGGCGCTTACGGCACTGACTTTGGGTTTGAGTGTCGCGGTCACCAATTTGGCTGCATTCGCCGGTGCGTTGTTGTCGACTGTGATTGTTTTCGGATTCGGGGGCTTCAGACACAAGTTCTCGCCGACGGCGCTGCTCCTGACCGGCGTTGTGCTCGCGAGCGGCTTCGGCGCCATCGTCAGCCTGCTATTGGCGCTCAGCCCTGACAATTCATTGCGAGGTATGCTGTTCTGGTTGATGGGTGATTTCAGCCTCTCGCTCACACCGACGATGCCACTGGCGCTGCTCGCGCTGGCGGGAATCGCGACCACCGTGTGCGCCCGGCCTTTGGACTTGCTAGCTGAGTCGCCCGACCGCGCGCGCATTCTCGGTCTTCCACTGCTGTCGGCGCGTGCTGCGGTGCTGGCGCTTGCATCGCTACTCACGGCGTACTCGGTAACGGTGGCCGGCTCGATTGGGTTTATTGGGCTTGTCGTGCCCCACCTGGTTCGTCACTACACCGGGCCAAGACACAGCGTGCTCGTCCCTGCAGCAATCATTGCAGGGGGTGCGCTGCTGTGTACCGCGGACGTGTTATCGAGGACCGTCGCCGCTCCCCGCCAGTTGCCGGTTGGCACGCTCACCGCAATGATTGGGGTTCCGCTGTTTCTCTACCTGCTACGCAATCGCTACCGTGCAGGTCGCGCTCAGGCCTGAGTGGTTTGACCGGCCTCAGGCGCAGCGCAGACCTGATTCCTACCCGCTGACTTGGCGGCATACATCGCAAGATCTGCTCGTTTCAGCAGTTGTTCGCCCAACGTCTTCAAATCGCCACTCGCCGTGTAAGGGACTGACTGTGCAACGCCCACCGAGACGGTGATCGACAAAGCCGCGGTATCGCTTAGCACGAATGGTTTGCTTGCCACTGCCTCACGAGTCCGCTCCGCCAGTGCCATCGCGTCCGCAAGACCGGTCTCCGGCAGCAAGATCACAAACTCCTCACCACCATATCGTGCAGCCACGTCGCTCGAACGCACTTCCGATTCGATACGATGCGCGCACTCGGCGAGCACTAAATCACCCGCATGGTGACCGTGCTGATCGTTGACCCGCTTGAAATGATCAATATCGAGGAACAGGCAGCAAAGGGGTAAGCGATGGCGTCGCGCCCTAGCGATCTCCTCGTTAAGGCGTACTTGCAAGTAACGACGGTTAAACCACCCGGTCAATACATCAGTGAACCCACTGCGCAGCAGTCGCGCGCGGTTCACTGTGTTCTCGAGTGCAAACGACGCAATCACTGCGAGGTGTGCTAGAAAGTCGCTACCGAGATCCCGCTTGTACCGATGCGGATCACTGCTCAGAAGATTGAGACTACCGATCAGTTTTCCCTGTCGTCGCAAGCCAAGAATCGCGAGGCTCGCATACTTACCCTTACCTGCAATCAGTTGGTGATCTACTGTCTGAAAGGGCCCAAGCCAGGGTTTGTGCAGCGCTGCGTACTGCGGTGCGATCCCGCTCAACGAATCGAAAAAACGCACACCCTCCGGTACTGCTTCAGGCCCACCGTCCGCAATCAGCAGATGGCGAATCTCGTGGTCTGGATCGCACAGAACGAGGGTCACTCGATCGACACCGAAACTGTCGCGCAAGCCTTCGGTGAGCGTTGAGAACAAAGAGAAAAGACTATCTGCTGTCAGAATCGCAAGTTCACGTTCTTGCGAACGCACAAGCAGTTGCTCGTTGTTGCGAGCCTCCTCCTGCATCGCGCGGATCAGCGCCTTGAGGTCACGCGCATTGTCGTCTGCCGCAGCCACAACTGGAGAGTCGCATAAAACCCCCCGATTGTCGCGCATGGGGTCGCGTCCACAAATGGACGCGCCCCCGATTCGCTCAGTAGCAATACAGCGGCGTCAGCGTACGTCCGCTATGCCAGTGCCATCCTGCTCGGTCGTGTCGATGACGAAATGCGCGTCGATCGTTGAGGAATCTACGATGTTCGTAGTGCCATCGGTGAGCGCGAGCGTTGCGGCGAAGTGCTCTGCGATGAGCGCGCAACTCACCACGACGCAGATGTCGACGATCGATCAAATAGCGACGATCGTCGTGATCGATGTATAGACGATCGACCCTGGAATGACCGCGGTCATGCGCATGTGCGGGTGTTGCTGCACCCAACGCAACCAGGGCTACTGCCAACAAGGCAACCGGCTTGAACATGGGAACCTCCTGTCGTTTCCCTGAGACACGGAGCCAGTGTTGACCACCGTCGATGAACCCGACCTGAACCGCAGCCGTACACAGGTGACAGCATTCAGTCCGCGTGCAACCATCCGCGATCGCAGGGCATTCGAGGAAGACCATGACGAGGCAGGTTGCCGTCGCCAGCAGCTCAGCCGTCGCGACCGATGCGGCTACTGAGATCATTGAGCTGGGCGGTAATGCGGTCGATGCCGCAGTGGCCGCGGCGTTTGTCAGCATCAATACCGAGCCTGGCGTATGCGCACTAGCTGGTGGCGCATACATCACACTCTGGGCACCCGATGCCGACCCGGTGTGCATCGACGGCTATGCACGCATCCCGGGGCTTGGCGCAACCTCGGTCACCCGCCCGATCCCAGTGCCGGTGCACATGGACTACGGGGGCGGCGTTACTACCTACGTCGGCGCGGGGAGCGTCGCTGTGCCAGGCACACCTGGGGCGCTGTCACTTGTGCATGAGCGCTACGGTCAGTTGCCCTGGCGGGCTTGTCTTGACCCGGCTATCCGTATTTGCCGGGAGGGATTCCCACTGCCCAAAGCGTGCAGGTATTACCTTGAGTACTCCGGGACCTCGGTCTTCGGTCGAAGCGACATTGGCTTTTCAGCCTTGCACCCCGACGGCGAACGTCTTGCACAGGCGGGCGAACGTATCGTCGTCGAAGGACTTGCAAATACCCTAGAGACGCTCGCTGATGAGGGCGTCGCCAGCTTTTATCGCGGTGACATAGGGCGGGCGATCGTGCAACACGTTCAGGCGCACGGCGGCTACATGACACCGCAAGACCTCGAGTCTTTCTCACCCGTCGTCTACCCAGCGAGTGAATATCAAGTCGGCGAGTGGGCGCTGGCCCTGCCGCCGCCACCCTCAATTGGTGGCAGCGTTCTCGGCGCTATGTTGCAACTGGTCGCCAGAGGCATCGATCCGGTCGAGAGCATGTACCGCTGCCTGCGCTACCGTCGTGAGCACATGGACTTTGCCGAGGACCTGCCCGCGGCGACCGAGGCCCTTCTGGATAGCACTTTGGAACACGAGTTAGCGCGCTTCGCCAGCGCGAACACGGTGCATACCTCGGCTGCTGATACGGATGGACTGGCATGCGCGATTACCGCATCAGCCGGCTATGGCTGCGGTGAGATTCCCGACGGGACCGGTCTGTGGCTGAACAATTGCCTCGGAGAAATCGAGCTCAATCGACGCGGCTTTGGAGCGAGGCCGGCCGGGGCGACGTTACCCACCAATATGGCGCCCGCCGCTGCGCGCTTCGAACAGGACACGCTGGCGATCGGGACTCCCGGCGCCGACCGCATCACCAGCGCCATGCTGCAGACACTCAGTGCATTTATGGTGGGCGGCGCCTCTCTCGTCGATGCGATCGCCGCGCCGCGCTGGCACGTCGAAATGACACTGGAACCGGACACGACAGGGTATACCGCTATACTGCACACCGAGCCGGGGGTCCGCGCAGCGGCACCCTCGGGCGCTTTGGAGCACACTCACTCAGCCGCCGGCATGTACTTCGGCGGGGTGAGTGCCGCTCAAACCAACAGTCGCTCGCTGAGCGCGGTTGCCGTCGCCGATCCACGTCGTGTTGGGGGCACCACAATCGCGAGCCCCAATACAGACGTATAACCCGGAGATTATTGATGACCGATCAGGTGGCGGCAGACTTTCTGCCAGACTCGCTACCCGAAAACCCTATGGACGTTGTAGCGCGCTGGATGGACGAAGCGACGCAAGCCGCGAACCAGCCGAACCCCAACGCGATGACCATCGCCACGCAGGACGCCGATGGCACCCTGACCGCGCGGATCGTACTGTGCAAAGGCTTTGATTCAGTTGCGGGTACGCTCGACTTTTATACCAACTACACCTCGAGAAAAGGCCGCGCACTCTCTGAGAATCCGAACGTAGCGGTGGTATTCCATTGGGATCACCAGGGCCGGCAAGTGCGTATTGAGGGACGCGCTGAGCCGCTCGACGACGTAAGCAACGATCGCTATTTCGCAACGCGCCCAAGACTCAGCCAGATGGGCGCGTGGGCGAGTGACCAAAGTCAGGCCATCGCAAGTCGCGATGCGCTGCTCTCTCAGTTCGAAGCCCGCAACACGACACACGAACAGCAAGACACGATTCCTCGCCCGCCACACTGGGGGGGCTACCGGATTTTCGCGAGTAGCTGCGAGCTTTGGGTCGAGGGAAGCGGCCGAGTACACGATCGGGCGCGCTACACACGCGCGACTCAAGGGACCGGCGCACCTGGCCTCTGGACGGGCGAGCGACTGCAGCCATGAGCGGACTGCTCGCCGAATGCACCGCCAGCTGCCCTTTCTGCGGCGAGGTCATCGATCTGTTCGTCGACACCTCCGCCGGCGACCAGCAGTATATCGAGGATTGCTTCGTGTGCTGCCGCCCTATCCAAATCTCTGTCACCGTCAACGGTGATGAAGTGATGTCGCTACATGCAGAGCAGTCGCACTAGCCTGATCTGTTGGCTTGTGCTCGCGTTCGCATCACTTGGCACAGCCTCTGCTGACGAGTTGATGCTGACGGGCGGTCCGGACCTATCGGTCAGCTTCTTCCAGAAGCAAAACACACTGTTCGCAGGCTTTGCGGGCCGGATTTGGTCAGTCGATGCGGACGGCGGAACCGCATCCCCGCTGACCGACAGCAGCCTGACACTCAGCAAACCGAAGGTTTCCAAAGACGGGCGTTTCGTTGTCGCTGTCGGTGGTCCGGGCAGCAACGTGCACAACCTGTGGTTGATCGACACACGTGACGGAGAAACACGGCGCATCACCAACGGCCGCTGGCGGGACGACGATCCGGTGTGGCATCCGACGGAAGCTGCAGTGGTGTTCGCCTCCGATCGATCGGGCAGCTGGCAGCTCTGGAAAATATCGGTCCTCGATGGATTGGTACAACGCCTGACCGTGGAACCCGGTTATGCGCGGGATCCAACCTTCAGCGTTGACGGTCAAGCGCTTCTCTACGTCCAAACGCTTCCCGATCGTTATGAATTGCGTCAACGGTATGGTCGAGGCAGACCGTTCACTCTGCTGCAGAGTCGCTCCCCCATCCGCTATCCCAGTGCCCGGCCGCAGGGCGCTTTGCTGACCTACTGGGTGATGGAGCAAGACGGACAAGCGCGTCTCGAGATGCTGCTGCAAACCGAGTCGCCAATCATCAAGGCCGTGCCTGACACGCCGAAGTCGTCGCCGCAGCCCCTGATCTGGAAAGATCGGGATCACTATTTCCTGGCAAAAGGTGGTCGCCTTTCACTGCAGACTTTTGCAACACCAGATAAGACCACAGTACCGCTGACCGGCTGGCTATCGGTCGCCAGGGCAAAGCCACTACCGTTGCAGCCGAAAGTGGACACTACCGGTCCAAGGTTCGTGTTGCGCGTAGGGTATGTGCTCGACCTCATCAACAATCGGCGCCTCGAAAGACAGGATCTGCTGATCGACTCCGGTCGAATCGCCGCGATTGTTCCGCGCCGACCCTGGCCCGATGAGACGATCATTGATCTCGATGGCACGACAGTAATGCCGCGCCTCATCGATATCGACCTGATCGAGGAACCCACACACCGACAACTCGCCGGCGGTATCGTTTCGAGCTCAATGTCACCGGAACGGGTGGCCGTGCCGGGCGCGCTTGAACACAACCTTCGCACGACGTTCATCAAGTCAGTGTCGCCAAATGCAATGATTGTCAGCGACCGAGCATTACCTGACCTCTTGAGCGGTGTACATGTTCTTGAACTGGATATCGAAAGCGCCAATCGTCACGAAGAATTGATATTGGCTTCTGCGACCAATTTGCGTGTGAAGACCGCCGGCATTTTGGAGCCCGGCACCGACGCCTGGGCGCAACTCAGTGCGAGCCGGCTTTATGCAGGCGCAAATCAGCAGTCGCCCGCCGCGGATCGGACCTCGCTACCGCCATCCCTGCACTCCAGGATCATCACTGGTTCGAAAGGCGGCGCCATGCGCGCACCGCTGGGATTGCATTCGAATCTGATCGCGTTAAATGCGTTGGGCGTATCGCCTGGCGAGACGCTAGCCAGCGCGACGTGGAGACCAGCATCATTACTCGGCCTGACCGATCGCGGACTGGTCGAACAAGGGCACATTGCTGATCTTCTGATGATCGACGGTAATCCGCTCGAAGACCTTTCGGTGCTGCTGTCACCGGTCGCAATCGTCGATGAGGGCGTATTCAAGAGCGTAGGCGGACTATTGGATCCGTAGACTGTCGGAGAAACTTACAAATTGATGGTAACGCTGTCAGCTTTGTGCTGGTTCGCTCACTATATCCTCCTGTTTTTCTTGTACAAATAAGAAAATGGCACATGGCTTGCTTAGATCTATATGCCCAAGCAACAGACAGTGCTGCGCGTCAGACAATCAGGGGGACCGCCACGTTCGCGTCCGGAAGCCTGCCAATAAGAAAGCGGCGAATAAGAAAAACACACGACCAACGTGTCGGTGAGTACAAGCAGAGATACTGTCAAAAACAATAAGAAAAAACGGCTCTCACCCCGGCTCTGCCGGGGTTAATTTTTTGTGCCTCACACGTCCCGCTTCGCTTAAGCTGCGCGGATGACAACTCTGCTGTCGACTCCCGTTCTCGAAAGCCAAGGCATCAACATCACGGTGCCGGACCGGGTGCTCGTTGCCGCGTTATCAATCACGCTCGAGCCAGCACAATGGCTTGTCGTGCTAGGGCGCAACGGCGCAGGTAAAACACGTACGCTGCGCACCCTTTGTGGGCTCGAGCAGACCGACACGTCTCTTATCCGATGGTGTGGTCAGCCCGCCGACACCGTCGACGCGGCATCCCGAGCAAAGCTTGTGACCATCGTGACGCAACACCAGGACGACGCGTTCGGCAATGATGTTTACAACCACCTGCTGCTCGCGCGCTACCCCCACCACGGCCCTTGGCGCAGTCCGAACCAATCCGACAGAGACTCCGTGGCGGATGCGCTCTCACGCCTCGGGCTAGACGCCTTGGCCGAGCGCGATGTGACCACACTCTCGGGTGGCGAGCGCCAGCGCGTGGCTGTCGCGCAAGCCCTGGTGCAGGAGACGCCATTGCTCTTGGTCGATGAACCTCTAAGCCATCAGGACCCTGCAGGTTCACAGCAGATCCTTCGTGCCCTCGAAGCCTATCGCGCATCCGGCGGGAGTGTGATCAGCGCCATGCATGATGTGAACATCGCGCGGCGGCACGCGGACATAGCGCTGATTCTTCAAGGCGACGGTGGCTGGAAACTCGGGGACGCATCCGAACTGATCTGCTGCGAAACGGTAACGCAGCTGTTTGGCGTGGACGTGGTTCAGACCGAAGTCAGTGGTGAGCCCTGGTTTGTACCTGCAGTGTTATCAACTTGACGCCAGTACCGGGTGCAACATACCGGTGAGTCGTTCGTAGAGCGCCGGGTTCGCCGCCAACACCGAGCGCGTATCGCGCGTGATTCGGCCACCATCGATGTCCGTGAACACGCCGCCGGCCTCAGTCACGATCACCGACAATGCGGCAATATCGAGAATGTTTACATCTGACTCAATGACAGCGTCGATGCAACCCTGTGCGAGCAGATGGTAATGCAGAAAATCGCCGTAACCACGGATCCGACCGCATCGTGCCACGACGTCGCCGAGCGCTGCCCAACCTGGCCCACTCGCCAGCGTGTGCACATTACCAAGCGATATTGCGGCCTCCTCCAGAAGTGAGATGTCGCTAACCTGCAGCGACTCGCCATTGAGCCACGCACCACCATCGATTTCGGCGTAGGCGAGATCGCCCTGTATCGGCGCACTGGAGACGCCAAGCACGAGCTCGCCATCGCGCATCAGTGCAATCTGGGTGGAGAAAAACGGGTAGCCACGGACAAACGCCTTGGTGCCATCGATCGGATCAACCAACCAGAGGAACTCGGTGTCACTCGCGCTCTCTCCGGTCTCCTCGCCCAGAAAGCCATGATCTGGAAAGCGCGACTGAATGACGGCGGCGATCGCTTGTTCAGCAGCGACGTCAATGTCAGTGACTGGCGTCAGATCCGATTTGGTCTCCACGGTGAATCGACCCTGGTAACCCGCTCGAATAACGTCTGCCGCGGACTTGGCCGCCTCTAGTGCTGTTGCAAGAAACGCGCTGGCTTCCTGATCCACGTGCCCACACCTTCATCAAAACGCCAGTGTACCGCAGCAAATGTCCGAACGGCGGTCGCGTTTCTTGACAGTGATGAGTCAGAGCACCTAGTCTTCCCGGCGCTATGGTGAATCCCGACGACGTCGGGATGAACGGGAAGTCGGTGAGCGCTTTGCTGCGAGTCCGACACTGCCCCCGCAACGGTGATCGAGTAAAAGTTGTGATCAGGTGCACAAGGCACCAGCCACTCCGGCCGCGTCGGGGGAAGGCATCACAACAGGCCCAGCCACTCGTCAGTCCGGAGACCGGCCACAGCACTATGCCGAGGATGCGGAGGGCATCAGCTCAGGTGTGACGGACCGATCGTCCGTTATTGCTTGCGCGTTTCCTCAATTCGCTCTTCGGATTTTGCAATCGATTGGTACGGGTGGGTACCGAGGGGAAACACGATGAGAACTTCTTTTCTGATTTGCGGCGTGCTTGCCGCGGGAAGCGCTGTCGCGCAAGACACACCACTGCAACTCGACGATTTGGTCGTGACTACGGCTACACGCACAGAAACCGATCTGAATGACGCGATGGCGAACGTGCGGGTCGTCACGCGCGACGACATCCTGCGAAGCGGTGCGACTGACAGCATCGAGCTGCTGCGTTACTTTGCGGGCATCGATATCGCCCGTACCGGCGGGCCTGGGCAACAGACATCGATTTTCATGCGTGGCGCTGAAAGCAATCACACACTGGTGTTGATTGACGGCATACGATCGAACCCGGCGACGATCGGCGTACCCGCGATCCAGAACATCACGCCTGAGCAGATCGACAGGATCGAAATCGTCACTGGCCCACGATCATCCCTTTATGGCAGCGACGCCATCGGCGGTGTGATCAACATCATTACAACCGCCGCGACTCCCGAACGGGCGGTGAGCATCGGCGGGGGAACAAAAAACACCGAGCGCGCGAGTGCCCAGTGGGGTGTGCGTAGCGGTGACACAGTGTTCCGCGCCGGTATTGATCAACTACGCACGGGCGGTGTCCCCACACGCAGCGCCGATGACACAGATCGCGGCTTTGAAAACCTGAGCGCCAGGCTCTCTTTGTCCACGCCCCTTGCTGGCGGACAACTCATTGCGACCCATTGGCAGGCTAGTGGTGATACGGAGTACAGCGATTTTTTCCTGAACCCTGTGACACAGGAATTCGAAAATCAGGTCACAACACTGGGATGGAATAAGACCATTTCCGATCATTGGACAACCGAAGTGATTATCGGGCGACTGGTTGACGACCTGCAGCAGGTGGAGAGCCCAGATTCCGTGAAAAGCACCCGACTCAGCATCGACTGGCAAAACACCTTTCAAGTCAACGCCAATCACCAGCTCGTGGCGGGCGCCTACCTCGCGCAAGAAACCGGCAAAGCACTCTCTTTCGGACTCGGGTTCGATGAGGACGTCGACATCCGGGCGGCCTACGTACAGGACCAATACCGCAATGATCGCTTCCAGGCACTGGTTGGCGTTCGCCTGTCCGACCACGAGGCGTTCGGTAATGAACTGACGTGGAACGCAGGCGCGGGATACGACGTCACGGATCAATTCACCGTTCAGCTTGATGCGGGTCGCGCTTTCCGTGCGCCGGACACAACCGACCGCTTCGGTTTCGGTGGAAATCAGGGCCTTGATGCCGAAACGTCCACCCAATACCAGCTGCGCGGGATCTATAGCCTCGATAATGGACTGCGCATCAGCGTCGAGGCGTTTCGTAACGAAATCGACGACCTGATCGAATTCGATTTTGCGACATTCCAGTTGTTCAACATTGCCCAAGCCACGATTGAAGGTGTCGGCGCGGACTTGCGATGGGTCAACGACCGCTGGCAAGTTGAGGTCGGTGTCACTCACCAGGATGCGCGCAACGCAGAAACCGACACGCGCTTGCTGCGTCGTGCGCGCGTGACGAGTAGCGCACGTATCAGCCGGCGCTTTGGCCAACACAGTGTCGATCTCTCGTGGCGATCTGATGATGCACGGCGCGATTTCGGTGGTGTTCGATTGGCTGGCTACGGCATCGCCAGTATCTCGGGTCGCTTCGCATTGACCGCTGATCTTGCGTTAACCGCACGAGTGGATAATGTGACGGACAAGCAGTTCGAAACGGCAGCAGGTTTCAACCAGCTCGGTCGTTCCACTACCGTACAATTGAGATACACGTTCTAGGCGGAGCAGGCATGGGCAATCGACTCAGCAAAATCTACACATGTACCGGCGATGCGGGAGAAACCGGACTCGGTGACGGCTCGCGTGTCGCCAAAGACGACGACCGTGTCGAGGCTTATGGCACGGTAGACGAGGCCAATAGTGCGATCGGGATGGTGTTGTCCTACCAGATTGACAACACCGTCATCGTGAACTGCCTGACCGACGTCCAGCACGATCTGTTCGATGTCGGCGCTGAACTCTGCATCCCTGGTCACAAGGTCATCACCGCCGAGTATGTCAGCCGACTGGAGCGTCAACTCGACAAGTTCAATGATGAACTACCCCCGCTGAAGGAGTTCATCTTGCCGGGCGGCAATCCGCAGGCGGCAGCCTGCCATCTGGCCCGCACGATTTGCCGTCGTGCGGAACGGCGTGTGCAGACGCTCTCTCGAGATGCCGAAATCAATGCTGAAGCGCTACGTTACCTGAACCGTTTGTCAGACCTCCTATTCGTGATTGCACGCGTACTGGCGCGCACTGGCGGAGGAGAGGAAGTCCTGTGGCATTCCGATCGTGTCCGCGGTGCAGAAGCACCAGCTGAGTAATCGATCCGGGCGATGGGCAATAACGCCTAATCCTCACTCGACGCCGATTGTAGTGCCTCGCAAACTGCAGCAGCCCCTTGGGCCAACCGCGGCCCCGGACGATTCACGAGATCACCGGGCACGCCGAGTATCTGGCGCTTGGTCACTGCGGTCAGAGAAGGCCACTTCGACCACAGCTTGGTGGCGTCGTCCACAGCCCCCTCAGTGGTCAGGATGACGTCAGGATCGGCGGCGACGACCGCCTCGACCGCGACGGTTGGTGCCGCTTCAGAAAGATCAGCGAAGGCGTTGACGCCGCCACAGCGCGCGATCAAATCGGCGATGAAGTGTTGGCCGCCAACGGTATACAGAGGCTGCTGACCAATCTGGTAGAACACGGTGAGCGGTTCGGCGGCGCCTTTAAGGTCTTCGAGTGACGCCTCAAATCGCTCTGCTGCAGACTTCGCCGCGGCCGATGTTCCCGCGAGCTCACCGACACGCCGGATGGCAGGCGCAACATCTTGGAGTCGTCGACCCGCAATCTCGACCAGCGCAATGTCCAACGATGCGGCCAACTCGCGCATGCGCGATTGACCGCCACCTCCCCATGCGAGAATCACCGTAGGTTCGACCGCAAGTAACGCTTCAGCGTTCAGCTGAAATCCGTCGCTGACGATCGGCAGATCCTCTACTGTCTCGGGGTAATCAGAGTAGGCACTGACGCCAACCAGATGCTGGCCCGCGCCGGCTGCAAACACGATCTCCGCGAGATGTGGCGCCAGCGTCACGATTCTTACGTCGGCAGGCGCAGCACGTTCGGGAGAACCTGCTTCATCCCCGCCGCACGCAACTATAATCGCCGCGATGCATATCGCCAGCACCCAGCGATGCATCAGATCGCAACGCCAGCGATGGTAAGTACGGCAACGCCCACGAGCCAGAACCACAGCGTTCGCAGGGCCAGATTCTTGGAGCATCGCGCAGCGCGAATCGCCCAATCGACCTCCGGCTCATCGTCTGAACGTGTCAAATTCAATGCCGCGAAGCCCACCTCGGAAAGCAGCCGCTCGTTGTGCCGGGCAAGACTATCGCCCGTTTCAAGGTTGTGCCATGCAGCGCGGCCGACATCATAGTTGCCGGCGAACAGGTACCCGAGCGCGGACAACCTCGCTGGAATCCAGGCAAGCACAGCATGAACATCATCGGCGCGCTGCTCGCAATCTGCCGCCACGTCCTCGCGCTCTTCCATGCGCTGGGCCTGGAACAAGGCGCGGCGCCTCGCGAGATCGGAAACGCGGAATAACCATGCGCCGATCGGCCCAAGCAAAATGAACCAAAAGATGACCGCGAAAATCCGATTGTTGGCCTGCGCGAACACGGCACCAGCGACTTGCGTGCGCGCCTCCAAGCGATCCGTGAAACGACGTTCCAGTAGCGCCTTCGCGTTACGCCGTTCCTCTTCCTCATCGCCCGATCGGACTGCGGCGCACCACCGGTCAACCTCTTCACCGATATCCTCAGGCCCAAGGCACAAGAAGAGCACCACCGCAGACAGCACGAAATAGGGTAGCCCGAGCCAGGCTTCATCCAGCAGCAAACGAACGATAACCACCGGTGCCACCGCCACTCCCAGAGCCAGCAGCACCCACAAATAGGGTGTTACCCCGGACAAACTCCTGCTTCGAACGAGAAACACGTCGAGTAGAGGATCAAGCCACCGAAGTTCCCGCCAATGAAACAGATGCGTCGCCATCCGCTCCAGCACCAATGCAACAAATAGCGCGAGAATTTTCATGCGTAGACTTTAACCGCCGCGCGCTCCGATTGCATGCACCCGTGACCAATCAAAGCCTGTTCCGGGATCGGTTTTACGACCAGGTGCGATGTCACTGTGACCGACAACCGCGGCGTTTGCCAGGGAAGGATAACTCGCCCGCAACGCATCTATCAGTGCATTCAAAATACGATACTGAGCGCTTGTAAATTCGTCGGTGTCGGTGCCTTCTAATTCGATCCCAACAGAAAAATCGTTGCAACGCGTCCTACCCTCGAAATTGGACTCACCGGCATGCCACGCACGCCTTTCGAATGGCACATACTGCGTGATCTCGCCGCTCCTCCGAATCAGGCAGTGCGCCGAGACGCGCAGATGAGCGATGCCCGCAAAATACGGATGTGCCTCGGCATGGAGCTCATTGCGAAACAGCGCATCAATCTCAAAGCCACCATAAACGCCGGGTGGTAAGGAAATGCTATGCACAACAATCAAGTCCAGCTGGCTATCTGCAGGACGCGCATCCTGATTCGGCGACGGCGATTGTCGAACCGCATCAAGTAAACCGGTCGCCGGGTCAATGCGGAGTATGGGGGTTTGTGTCTCGCTACGCATCCAACTATGGTGAACAGCAGCACAACAAGCGTCAATCCAATGGCCGCGAAGAGAATATACATTGACACCGGGATTGCGCCGGACGCGAAACACACACTGAGCCCGGAGCAAGCGCACTACATAGGCCGGGTGCTACGTGCGCGAATCGGCGACACGCTTGAGCTTTTCGATGGACAAGGGCACTCAACGACAGCGGAAGTACTCACACTCGGCAAGCGCGAGGCAACCGTACTGACGTCCGGCGTAGTTTTCGCCGATGACCGATCACCGGTGTCGATGACACTGCTTCAATGCCTTTCTCGCTCGTACAAAATTGATCTGGTGGTTCAAAAAGCGGTAGAGCTCGGGGTCGACCGTGTTGTTCCGATTACCAGCGAGCGTTCACTCATGCGTCTGGATGAGGCAGGCGGTGCGCAGAAACAAACGCACTGGATGAAGGTCGCGATCGCAGCCTGCCAGCAGTGCGGTCGACGCTTCCTGCCGACGATTGCGACCCCCCTGTCGCTGGACGCGGCGCTACGTAAGGTTCGTGCAGAGCAACGTCTTGTTGCGACTCCCGGCGCAAGTCACACCTTGACCAGCAAGCTCGAGCAACCTGCGCCGGCAGATACGGCAATTCTGGTGGGCCCTGAAGGTGGATTCTCCAGAGACGAGATCGATGCGGCAGTGGCTGCCGGTTGGGTGAGGGTCAGCGCTGGCAGGCGAGTGATGCGGACAGAAACGGCTGCGATCTCGCTGCTGTCTATCATCCAGCACCGTTGGGGCGATCTTGTCTAGAGCACAATCTCGGCCAACCGCGACTCGATAACATCCAAATCCGGAATCAGCGGATACTCGTTAATCATCCGCACCCGTGTGACGACGGGGTCGTCCACATCGAACTGCTCAGTCGTGTCGACCTTCAATACATCCCGATTGACGCGCACGAGTTGCGGAAATCCTTGAGTCAGCAGTCCGTAATATCCACCGCGGATTTTTCCGCTGGTGTCGTGAAAAATTACCACTCGGGTACGACTCCCCAGCTCGGGTATTGACCTGCCCATCATCGATTCAAAAGACACCGTCGGCACTGCCCTGCCCGACCAATCGAGCGACCCAATCAACCAGCTTGGTGCGTCGGTAATCGGTTCAGGTGTTGACAGGCGGACCACTTCAGCGACACACGCCCGCGGCACGATCAGTCGATCTTCATTTAACGGGACGAGCAGGCTGTAGAGTTCTTCGCTGACAGCGGACATGATCAGGACGACTCCAATTGCAGGCGTATCGCATCGAGTAACTGATGATCCTGATACGGCTTACCGAGATAGTCATTCACGCCGATCTCGATGGCGCGTGCTCGGTGCTTCTCGCCACTGCGCGACGTGATCATGATGATCGGTGTCTCCGCAAAACGTGCATCGTTGCGTACGTGGGTTGCGAATTCGAATCCGTCCATGCGCGGCATTTCGATGTCCAGAAGGATGACATCCGGCTGATGTTCTTGAATGACACTCACCGCATCGAGTCCATCGCGCGCCGTCAGTACTTCATAGCCGTTACGTTTCAAGAAGCGTTCGGTGACTCGACGAACCGTGATGGAATCGTCGACGACGAGGATCAGCGGATCGGCTGCTTGCTCCGGCTCGACGGCTTGAACCTCGACAACCGGCTGCTGCTGACGAACCAGAGAAGGAAGATCGAGAATCAGCACCACGCGACCATCGCCGAGGATCGTCGCACCTGAAACCCCGGTGATCCCGGAAATCTGTGGTCCGACCGCTTTCACCACGATCTCTCGGCTGGTGAGCATTTCGTCGACAAGAAGCGCTGTAGAATACTGGCCTGCGCGGATCAGGATCACAGGAATCGCCGCTTGCTCGTCCTCTGCGAGCCGGCCCTGCGCACCGCCCACAAGGGGTCCGAGATGGCGCAGTCGGTAGGTGTGCTCTCCGTAGTCGAACGCAGGTGTCTCCTGTGCAAGACGCTGCTCGATCTCGATCCGGGGGACTCGTGTGACGCCTTCGACCGTCGGCAATGGCAAAGCGAACACCTCTTCGCCAGACCGTACGATCAATGCCTGTGTGATCGCCAGCGTGAACGGCAATCGGATCGTAAAGTTCGTCCCCTGTCCCGGCATGGAGGTTATACGCAGCGACCCGCCGAGACGTTTGACCTCATTGGCTACGACATCCATTCCCACACCACGACCCGCTGCCTGCGTCAGTGACTGCGCGGTGGAAAACCCGGGTTCAAGAATGAGGTCCATCACCGCTTCGTCGCTGATTCGATCAGCCTTTCCGATCAGACCGCGCTCAACGCCCTTTCTTCGTATCGCCTCTACATTCAATCCAGCGCCGTCGTCGGCGATATCCATGACCATCTCCGAGCCTTCGCGGTGGAGACGAATCGTGATTTGACCTGCTGGTGGTTTGCCGCCTGCTTGTCTCGTATCCGGCCACTCCACTCCATGCACCACCGCATTTCGCATCATGTGCTCGAGCGGCGGTAGCATTTTCTCAAGAACCTGGCGATCGAGCTCGCCGGAGGCACCCTCGACTGCCAGCTCCGCTTGTTTGCCGGTTTCCTGTGCCGTCTGGCGCACCAATCGCGACAGTCTTGCGACGTGCCGCTCGAACGGCACCATGCGCGTGCGCATCAATCCATTTTGCAGCTCTGCGGTCACTCGTGCCTGCTGCGTCAATAGCGTGTCAGCTTCAGTCGTCACCGTGCTGAGCAAGCCTTTAAGACTGTCGACGTCATTCGAGGACTCCGCTAAAGCGCGCGAGAGTTGCTGGATTTTGGAGTAACGATCCAGTTCCAGCGGATCGAAATCGTCTCGCCCTCGTTCACCCTCGTGGCCGTGGAGAATTTGCGCCTCGGTTTCGATCTCCAGTTGACGCAGCTGATCACGTAACCGGGTAACCGTCTGTGTCAGTTCGGCGAGATGAAAATCGATGGAGCTAACCTGCTGACTCAAGCGACCGTGATAAATGCTGATTTCGCCGGCGGCGTTGAGCATGTCCTCAAGTAGTCGCGAGTCGACGCGAGCAAACTCCGTTCGCTCACGCGCCGCCTCTCGCGTCGGGAGTCCTGTACCTGGCAGGTCAACCACCTCGGCACGCTCCGGTGGTTCATCCGTGTCTTGCGCATCGGCTTGCGTTGGCTCGGATACCTGCGGGTCTGGCAATGGTTCGAACTCAGTCGCATCACTAGCGACAATGGTCTCGATGTGCGCGCCGTCATCCGCCGCCGCTTCGTCGGCTGCTATCGTGATCTCATCATCGCTGTCGGCGCCCGCGCGAGCGAACTTCTCAGCAGCATCGTCGATGAGCGCTTCGAGAAACTGTGAGCGCTCGATCAGACTATCTGTCGGATCAACACCATCCTCCGCGTCTTCGTCTTGTGTCTGGGTGCTCGCGTCGGCCTCTGTCGGCTCGTGCAGCACAACCACGTTCGACACCTCCGGCTCATCCTGTGGCACCTGAAGCTTGTCATCGGTCCACTGCTGCGTCTCGTTGTGCGGACCGAGGTCATCCTCTTCAACGACTTCGTGCAGATCCACACCACCATCTTCCGAGGCGATGGTCTCACCCGCATTGTCCTCCGTGACCTGGGTTTCAGATTCACTCTCATCGCTGGATGCGTTCGGGAACAGTGCCGCCACATCGATCAATTCACTTTCGATAACCCCGGTTTCCTCGAGCTCCATCGGCGGCCCTGCAGTGCTCGCAGAACCATGCGGGATATCCACCATCTCTTCATCACTGAAACCGCGCTGGGGCGGTTGAGCGCTCGGCAAGGGATCTGGTACCGGCTCACCGAGGGCCACCAGTCGAACGGTGCCACCGAGGTCTTCACGAGGCGCAGGTAAACGACCATCGAGTACCGTATCGCGCATCTCGTGCAAGCTATCAATGCACTGACGCAACAGCGTGTCGATCTGATCCGACGCACGAATGCGCTCGTCGTCGAGTGCGATCAGCAACGTCTCCAGTTCATGGCTCAGGTTGCCGAACGAGCCAATCCCCGCCATGTTCGCGCTGCCCTTCAGCGTGTGAAGGTAGCGTTTAAGCTCGCCAAGCGCCGCGGGGTCACGTGAGCGCCAGCGCTCGAGCGCCTGGTCCACCTGTTCGAGAATCTCCCCGGCCTCTTCGGTGAAGATCTCGCCGATCTCCGGATCGTAGTCCGGCACATCGTGCAGAGAGGTTGAATCGCTCGTGGCGACAGGTGCCTCTATCGGATCCAGAACTTCTGTCGGTTCATAGCCCGGCGGCAGAACCCGATCAGAAGATCGGAGTCGCTGCGTCTGTTCTTTTGCAAGAAACGCGGTGTGCGCTTCGATTTCAGCCACCAAGGGCTCGAGATCGTTCAGCGTCGCCGTTGTATTGACGCTACTGATCACCGCGCGTAATTCCGCCACCGCGCGATCGATCAATTGCAATGCCCTCGCATCGAGCTCCGCCTCGCCATCGTGCACCCGACGCACCAGCTGGTTCAGCGCGCCGCTCAATGGCGTCGCGCGTTGCAAGCCCGCCGTATTGATGCTGCCGTGCAGTGTGTGACAGGCGCGATAGAGTGGCTCCGACACCGGTACCGGAGGCACTTTGGAGTCGGCGAGAAACGCATCGATCACACCCATGTGACCTTCCGCTTCCTTGGCAAAAATCTCATGCAGAACCGGATCCATCTCCAGAGGCTCTGCATCCTCGACCATCGAGGCACGGGTCAGGTTCGCCGCGTCAGGATCACCTTCTGCGAAGGCTTGCGCTTTGGCGCTCAGTAGGTCGACGTCGATTGTCGGCTGTGTACCCACTTCAAGTTGTTCGATCAGCGCGGGTATCGCGTCCGCGGCCTCGACGACGAAGTCGGCGATGGCAGGCGTCAGCGTGAGCGTGCGATTGATCACCCGATTGAGCAGATTTTCGATCTGCCAGCAAAACTCGCCAATTCGCTCAGCGCCAACCATCCGTCCGCTGCCTTTCAGCGTATGGAAAGACCTTCGCACCGTGATCAGTGCGTCCATATCGGTCGTGTCGCCTTTCCAGCGCGGCAACAATTGTCGAATGCTGCGCACCTCTTCCTTCGCTTCCTCGATGAACAGCTCAAGAAGCTCGGGGTCGATGCCGCTGGTGTCGTCGGTGACGACCGGCGATCGAATTACCTCCGTCCCATCTGCAATGGTTGCGTTCTCTGCCGCAGCGAAATCCGGTGCACTGCTGATCTGGGTCGCTGCACCGATGTCCGTAACCGGTTGTTCCAGTTGTTTGCGAACGTCGTCGAGCACCAGCAGGCAGGTCTCGGCGTTGTCCAGCATGTAGCCAGGTTCCTTGCGATTCGCCGCCAGCGTTTCCATGTAGTACTCGATGCTGACCAGCGCATCTGCAAGGCGATCCTGCTGATCGGTAGCCAGCGTCTGGTTCGCTGCCCCGAGATACGCCCGAATGAATCGGGCCAATCGACCGAACAGCTCCGCAGCGCGATCCAACTCCAACATCTGGAATCCGGAAATGATTCCGTCCGTCAGAGAAGGCATCGCATCGATTGCAACCGCGTCGGCGCGCCCCTCCATCGTCTGTGTCAGCGTGTCCTTGATGCGCGCGAGGTTAACGATGCATTCGCGCATCAACACCTTGCGAACTTCACCAAGATCCTCGGGCGCATCGGTTTGCGCAGATTCGCTTGATGCTTCTTTCGCGTCGGTATCGTCGGGTGCCACCAATTCGGTTAGGTGACGTTCGAGCGACGACTCCACCTTCAGAAGGGTCGCGGCAATCGTCAGCAACACGTCTTGCTCCGCATCCTCGACGTCATTGTCGATCAGCTGCTGGAGTCGGTCGATCTCCTGCAGGACGCTTCCTCGCTGCTCGCCAAGTCCGAGCACGCCCAGGGTGTCACCGATCTTGCCGAGCAACTCCACCTGAGGACCGAGTTTGCGTGCTTCGGTCTCACCGGTGCGAACGTGAATGTCGAGTACGTCTTTGACCGCAGACAGGTCCTCACGAATCGCAGCGGCGACGGTCTGCATCAGCGCGATACTCGGCTTGGCCATCGCACCATGCACATCATCAACTTCAGCTTGCGTTGGCAGCGGATCGGACAGCCCAAAGGCATCACGGATCGACAGCACTCGATCGCCGGGACGCTCCGCACGCGCGATATAGAACAACAGACTGTTCAAAAGATCGGATACAGGATCCGTGTCAAAGCTCTCGAGCCCATGGTCGATCGTCTTCTTGATCCTGCGGTCGGCTTGTCCCAGAAGGCGCTTCACAGAAACGCTGAGGGGCAACCCGTCGTCAATCAGCGCATCGAGGACACCTGAAACTACCCACCAGAGTCGATAGACATCATCGCGTGCGGCCGCGCGTTCAAACGCCACTGCCATGCGGCGTAGCTTTTCCAAATAGGGCTTGGCGTTGTCGCCATCTGCCTTGAGCAGGCCGAGCAGCGCCAATTGAAAGGCCGGCCTCACCTTGCGACACAGCATCACAAAGTCTTCGCTGGGGTCGGCGCCGCGGTGGCTGACCGTAACCGACTCGCTAGGCGTGCGGTTCAGCAGCAAGATCGTGCTCTCGGACAACAGTGGTTGGCCGCGTGCTGCGCGCAGGTCGTTCAAGATCGGCAGCAATACAAGCGCGATATCCCGCCCACCGGCATGTACTCGCTCGAGGTAAGCCGGCAGTTGCACCATGGCACGCGTCAGCGCATCGAGCGCTGCTTCCTGAACGCTCTGCTCGTGCTTCGACCCCGCCAGGTAGCGACAGGTTTGCTCCATCTCTTCTGCCAGCAGAGATCCGCCATAGACCTCCACCATTCTGAGAACGCCGGACACCTCGTGAAGATGATCCGCGCAGCCGGCCAGCGCCTGGCGTGGACCGCGACCTTCGATCGCGTCTTCCAGAGTGACGCGCGCCTGGTTGACCGTTTTCGCCAATTCCTGGCTGACGATCTGATACGCCTGCTGCATGCTCGCCCGGCCCTGCTCGGTCTTACCCGAAACAGGTGATGTCGTGTTGGAACTAGTCACGAAATCCGGCCCCGCCTACCCCACTTCCCGTGTCGATACGTCCGCAGCCCCAGCCGACTCAGGCGGTCGCGTTATCCGGGTGACATTGCCTGACTCGGGCAATCGGAACCCTGACACGCTTTTTCTCAGCTCCCCTGCAAGCTGGGCCAACTTGGAGATGGACGAGGTGGTCGCGCTGGCCGCCTTACCGGTCTGACCTGTGATCTCCTTCAAGGAGACCGTGCGGCGATTGATGTCAGTCGCCACCTGCGACTGCGATCTCGCTGAGCTGTAAATGTTTTGCACCAGACTCGCGATCTGATTGGATACCTGCTCAATTTCATCCAGCGCGGCACCCGCGTTCTCAGCGAGCAGGGCGCCGCCGACCACATCGGTGGTCGAGCGCTCCATCGAAACTACCGCTTCGTTCGTGTCCGACTGAATGGTTCGTACCAGCACCTCGATTTGCTTGGTAGCGTTGGTAGAACGCTCCGCCAACCGTTGAACCTCATCCGCCACAACCGCAAATCCGCGCCCCGCCTCACCGGCCATCGATGCCTGAATGGAAGCGTTCAAAGCAAGGATGTTGGTCTGTTCCGCAATGTCATTGATCAGCTCGACAATATTGCCGATCTCCTGCGAACTCTCACCAAGACGTTTAATTCGTTTAGAGGTTTCCTGAATCGTCTCGCGGATCGTATTCATACCCTCAATAGTCCGGCGTACTGCGTCGCCACCCTTGTGTGCGACGTCAACGGAATGCCGGGCTACGTCAGCAGAGCGCTCCGCATTACCCGAAACCTCCTCGATCGAAGCAGCAATCGCAGCGATCGACTCGGTCGCCGCTGCGATTTCAAGCGCCTGCTTCTGCGCGGCTTTGTTCATATGCACGGCAGTGCTTTCGGTTTGTCGGGTAGCCGAATCCACCATCGCTGCCGTACCGTCGATCGTGGTCACGAGTTCGCGCAACGCTTCGATCGCGTAATTGATGGAGTCGGCGATAGCACCGGTGATGTCCTCGGTGACGGTCGCCTCGACGGTCAGATCACCATCAGCCAATGACCCCAACTCGTCAAGCAGCCGGAGAATCGCCTGCTGATTACGTTCGTTCTGGTCGGACTGTTGCAACGCCACACGTCCAAGATCTGCATTGCGTGCGGACGAAATCAGCAATTGCACAAGGAGTAGCAACGCGAGACCAATCAGTCCCATTGGCAACCATGGCATAAGCGGAGCCAACTGCTGCGCGAAGCCACCCGGTGAGGCGCTCGCAGCCCCCGCTGCCAATTGCCGGGCCCGGCCCACAGGCGCCTCAAGGACGCGGCAACCGGCAGCTTCTGCCATCACCGGTGTCAGGTCCGTTGATCCGCCGTCAACCGCAACCACCTCGCG
>JBCBNU010000043.1:0-25844 GCA_039821645.1 Pseudomonadota bacterium | reverse complement strand
GCCAGACGCGAAAACCACTAGCGCGGTGATACATAGGAGCGCGGAAGCCGCAGCAACGAATCCGAAGGAGGTCAGAACGTCATTTAGTTTTCGGGTCGGCATTGCTAGCGGTTTTGTGACGCGATTCGCAGAGTCGGCCGTGAATGGTAGCACTTTGAGACTAGGTCGGTGGTTTGACTGAAGTTAACCCGGCATAGTGCGACATCGATATAAGTCCCCGGCGTTGTGCGGGTTTTTGTGAGAATTTGGCGGCAACGCCTCGGTAGCCTGAATCGTTCAATGAATGTAGTCATCTTTAGCAACGGGTCCCGCGGACCAAAACAGTTCCGCCTGACCTCCTTCGGATTCGTTGCTGCGGCTTCCGCGCTCCTATGTATCACCGCGCTAGTGGTTTTCGCGTCTGGCTATACATTGGCGCTGAAGCACACAGGCGCGGTCGACCAGGAAGAATTACTCCAAATGCGCGCCGAGCTCCTGCAGCAGAACGAAGAGCTGCAGCTCGCCAAGCGCGAGGCTCAGGACACTTTGGATGTGTTGGCGATCCGAATAGGGCAGATGAACGCGCACGTTGTGCGGCTTGACGCTCTCGGCCAGCGTCTCACAGAGATGGCAGGTCTGGAAGACGGGGAGTTCGACTTCGAGTCCGTGCCACCGATTGGTGGTCCCGAGGAAACTGAGCTACTGGATGATATGGACGAGGCCTCACTGGTGCGGCAGCTAGCATCGCTTGATGTTCAGATGGAAGATCGTGCTCGCCAACTCGGAGTGTTGGAAAGCATGATGCTGACCCGTAACCTTGGCGAGCGCATTATGCCGAAGGGTCGGCCGGTACTCGGGGGTTGGATTTCTTCGCATTACGGCACGCGAACCGATCCGTTCACCGGGAAGCAGGCCCGCCACAAAGGCGTGGATATTGCGGCCCGGGCCGGCGCAGAGATTCGCTCTGTCGCCTCCGGCGTGGTGACGTACTCAGGGAACCGCTACGGCTATGGAATGATGGTCGAGATCGATCACGGGGACGGCTACGTAACGCGCTACGCGCACAACGCAGAGAACCACGTCAGCGTCGGTGACGAAGTTGAGAAAGGCCAGGTTATTGGTCTCATGGGTTCTACCGGCCGAGCAACAGGGCCTAACCTTCATTTTGAGGTTCTGAAAGACGGCAAGAATCAAAACCCGGTGGGGTATATCCGGGGTCGAGCCCCCTGAACCTGACCCGGTTTTTTGGGTCACAAAACCTTGAATAACGCACGATCGTGCCAATCTTGACCCGGGTAACGGGGAAAGGTCATTGGTGCTGCTCGCACTAACACCTAGAATAGCGATCAAATTTTTCGCAAGGAGCCTGTAAGGCTGTGTTTTCGCGCATCTTTGGAAGTCGCAACCAGCGACTGGTCAAGTCCTATCAGAAAGTCGTCAAGCGCATTAATGCGATGGAGGACGAGCTCAAAGCATTGAGCGAAACTGAGCTGCAGGCCCGTAGCACCGATCTGCAGGCGCGTGCCGCCGGAGGGACGTCACTGGACGATCTGTTGCCTGAAGCTTTTGCACTCGTTCGCGAAGCGGCCCATCGCACGCTGGGTATGCGCCATTACGACGTGCAGATGATCGGTGCGATGGTGCTGCACAACGGCGATATCAGCGAAATGCGCACGGGTGAGGGTAAGACGCTGATGGCGACCCTGGCTGCATATCTTAATGCGTTGTCTGGAAAGGGTGTGCACATCGTCACCGTCAACGAATATTTGGCAGCGCGTGACGCCGAGTGGATGCGCCCGGTGTACGAGTTGTTAGGTCAAACAGTTGCCGTCGTGCGCAGCGGCATGGCGACGGAAGAAAAACGCGCGGCATACGCAGCCGACATCACGTATGCAACCAACAACGAACTCGGGTTCGATTACCTTCGCGACAATCTTGCCTACCGTCTCGAGGATCGCGTGCAGCGTGAACTCAACTTCGCCATCGTAGATGAGGTTGACTCAATCCTGATCGATGAGGCGAGAACGCCGCTCATTATTTCCGGACCGTCGGAGCAGCGCACGGATCTCTACGAACGTATCAATAAGTTGGTGCCAAAACTGAAACTCCAGGAGATCGAGGAGGAGGTACCCGACAAATTTGGTCTTAAGGGTCCTGTTGAGGAGCTGACCGAAGAGGCGCGTGGTGACTTCACCATCGATCGCAAATCGCGTCAGGCGTTCATGACCGAGCAGGGTCACGAGCGGGCGGAACAGCTGATGACTGAAGCAGGTCTCATCGGTGAAGGCGAGAGTCTTTACGATGCGGGCAATATCAAGCTGGTGCATCACCTGACCGCAGCGATCCGTGCGCATCATCTTTACCAGCGCGATGTCGAATATATCGTGCAGGACGGTGAGATCGTGATTGTCGACGAGTTTACGGGTCGAACAATGCCCGGCCGCCGCTGGTCAGAAGGTCTGCACCAGGCTGTCGAGGCAAAAGAAGCCCTGTCTATCAAGGCCGAGAACCAGACAGTCGCATCGATCACCTTCCAGAATTTCTTTCGCATCTACAACAAGCTGTCAGGCATGACTGGCACGGCGGATACTGAAGCGTTCGAATTCCAACAGATTTATGGGCTTGAGGTTGTGGTCATCCCTACCCACCGCCCTATGGTGCGCGACGATCGGAAGGACCTCGTGTTCCTTACCCAACAAGACAAGTTTGATGCGATCGTGGAAGACATCGAGGAATGCCGCGAACGCAAGCAGCCCGTGCTGGTGGGTACCACCTCAATCGAGATGTCTGAGCTGTTGAGCCGTGCACTCAAGACAAAGAACATCAAGCATGAGGTGTTGAACGCCAAGCAGCATGAGCGGGAAGCAGGCATTGTTGCTCAGGCAGGGCGTCCGGGTGCGGTGACAATCGCGACGAATATGGCGGGCCGCGGGACTGATATTGTCCTTGGTGGCAGTCTTCAGGTGGAGCTCGAGGCACTGGGTGAAGACGCGACCGAGCGTGAAAAAACAGCGGTTCGGGAAGCCTGGCAAAAACGCCACGACGAAGTGCTGGAGGCAGGTGGCCTGCATATCGTCGGTACAGAACGTCACGAGTCTCGTCGCATCGACAACCAGCTTCGCGGTCGTTCCGGCCGACAAGGGGACCCGGGGTCGAGCCGATTCTTCCTCTCGATGGAAGACAATCTTATGCGAATTTTCGGTGATCCTGACCGCACCAAGGCGTTGCTGCAACGCGTTGGAATGCGAGAAGGGGAGGCCATCGAAAGTGGCATGTTGACTCGTCAAATCGCGGGCGCGCAGCGCAAGGTCGAAGGACACAACTTCGATATCCGCAAGAACTTGCTCGAATACGACGACGTTGCGAACGAACAGCGCAAGGTGATCTACCACCAGCGTTCCGAATTGATGGCAGCCGAAGAGATTGGCGACTCGGTTGCGGAGATTCGTGCTGAGGTCATCGATAATGTCTTCGATGAATTCTTCCCACCGAACAGCATTGAGGAGCAGTGGGATGCCAACGGTCTACAGCAGGTTCTTGGCGCTGAGTTCGGCACGCCTGTCGATGTGCAAAGGTGGCTCAACGAAGATTCGACCCTGAATGTCGAGGGTATCCGCGAGCGGGTGCACAAAGCGATTGATGAAACCTTTGTGGCTCGCGAGAAAGAAATTGGCTCAGAGATGTTGCGCCAGCTTGAAAAGGCCGTGATGCTCCAGCAGCTCGATTTCGATTGGAAAGAGCATCTCGCAGCTTTGGATTATTTGCGCCAAGGTATTGGCTTGCGCGGATACGGTCAGAAGAACCCCAAACAGGAATACAAGCGCGAAGCGTTTGAGATGTTTGCAAACATGCTCGACACCGTGAAGCGCGAGGCAGTTTCCAAGTTGGCGCGAATGCGCATTCGCAGCGAAGAGGAAATCGAGAAGCTTGAAGAAGAGCGACGCCAGGCCGAGGCTCTGAAGTTTCAGCATGCCGCTGCGCCCGGACTCGGTTCGGATCAACCGCCTCAGGGTGCAGTTACGCCCGCAGCTGCTCAGGAGACGTTCCGGCGCGACCAACCTAAGGTCGGGCGTAACCAACCCTGTCCTTGCGGGTCGGGCAAGAAATATAAGCACTGTCACGGCAAGCTTTCCTGACCTTGGACACATCGCCGGTCATCCGCGTCGTTGCCGGTATCCTCGAGCGCCAGCACTTAGTGCTGATCGCACAACGACCCGATGGAAAGCACGGTGCGGGACTCTGGGAGTTTCCGGGCGGAAAAATCGAATCCGGGGAGTCGCCCGATCAGGCATTGCAGCGTGAGTTAGTCGAGGAGCTTGGCATCGATATCCGAGGGTCGCAGCCGTTTCTGGAAATTGCCCACGACTACGAAAAGCACAGCGTTCGACTGCATTTTCTGATGGTCTTTCGCTGGGAGGGCGAGCCTGCGTCGATGGAAGGCCAGACCATAAAATGGGTGCGCCGGGACACGCTTCAGTCTTATGAATTTTTACCGGCAAACACGCCAGTAATTGATGCGCTTCTCAGTCCCTAGCAAACATACAGGCGGAAAGGGACATCCTCGCGCGTCTGAGAAGGGCGATGTTCGATGCCCTGCCAGACCATGAAGCGAATCGTGAAGCGTTGTGGACTGCCGCTGACTTCGGGGAACAACGCTCCGGCATGCGCGAGCTGGACGCGCAGCATCCGGCAGTTCGAATCGCGTGCGATGGCGTGCTGATACATTCCCGACTCTGCCACACAATCCGATGCGGTTGCCGTTTGACGGATCAACCACATGATGTGTTTGACCGCGCCGCAAAGCGGACGCAGATCCTGCAACCAAGAATCGATGTCTTCGCGGCGCGCCTCATACGGTCGCCGCAACCAATGACTGAAGAGCGGCAAGTCGAACTCACAGGTACCACCCGGAATGGCACTTCTGTGTTTGATCGCACTAAGGAACTCGTTGTCCTTAAGCGGTTGCAGGTAATGTGTGCCGATGGCATTAACGCTGTCACGTATGCGAGAGACTTCATCGATAGACGCTTGCAAACGCCCGCCATCGACGCCTGGATTTCGGGCAAAGCAACGCAATTGATCGATTTGGCGTTCGAGCTCCTTCATGACCTCACTGCGCACGTCACCGCGTGCAAGGATCGCAACGATCTCCAGTAATCCGTCTATCGCCTTACGAGCAGCCATATCGGTGTTGTCAGCGACGTGGTATTCGGTTTGGCGGTACAGGAACTCAAGGCGCAAAAATGTTCTCATCCGCTCATTGAGCGGTTGTTCATAGGTCGCCACCGCCGCTTCGCGATGTGCGCCGGTCTGTTCCGCAGCAGTTACCATCCGTCGGTGCCAGGATCCGAAGTCCGGCTATTCTGCGCCCCACGGCGCCTAGAGCGCAAATTCACGGGGCTTGATCGCGGTCATCCGGTGTCGGTAGCGACCGACAGTTGACAATAAAAGTGATGCAACGTGGCGCATCTTTGAAGCAGCGATTCGATTGAGCCGCTGTTATCAAGTACATCATCAGCGAGACTCAGGCGGGATTCCCGATCGGTTTGCGCAGCGATCATCGATAACGCGAGCGCCGGACTGCCGCCGTCGCGAGCCAGCAGACGACGAACCTGTAATGCCGGGTCACAGTCGATCACCAGGATCCGGTCAAGAATCGCTCGCAACGGTGAATTCGCCAACAAAGGCACCACCACAATGACATAGTCTCCAGAAGCCTCGGACAACTGCGTCATTACTTGTGCGCCGATACGAGGGTGGGTGATGGACTCCAGCGTTCGTCTGGCTTCAGGGTGTTCAAAAACATGCGCACGCAGACCGGCTCGATCCAAAGCGCCGGATTCGGAAATAAATTCTGATCCGAGCTGAGTTTCGATGTCTTTGAGTCCGTCAGTACCGGGAGCAACTACCTCGCGTGCAATCACGTCGGTATCGACTACGGACGCGCCCGCGGCACCGAGTGCATCCGAGACCTTCGTCTTTCCGCTCGCGATACCGCCGGTTACGCCCACTTTCAACATGCGGGCAAATATCTCACAAGCCGATGAGTTGTTGGTAGGTTTGTTGCAACTGGGTGCCGCCGATCATAACCAGCCAGCCTGCCGCAGCAAGCCATTGTCCGAAAGGCATTGTTGCGCCGCGTTCGTGCCTGCGCATGGCCAACTGCAGTATCGCGAATACGGTGCCAGTTCCCGCAGCCAGCAGCACTAGCAGCGGCAATGACTGCCACCCGAGCCAGGCACCGAGTGCCGCGAGTAACTTGAAGTCACCGTAGCCCATGCCTTCCTTGCCGGTGAGGATTCTGAATCCCTGGTAGATCGACCAAAGCGAAAGATAGCCAGCCAGTGCGCCAATGATCGCGTCGGTTGGAGAAACAAAAAGTGTCTGGTATTCGGTCGGATGAAACAGCGACAACGTGAGGCCGATCCATAGCAATGGAAGGGTAAGTATGTCGGGTAGCAACTGTTGATCGATGTCGATTGCGGCCAGTGGGATCAGATACCAGGTCAGTACGATGCCGGCGAGCGCTTCCCATCCCGGTCCCATGCGCCATGCCACCAGCGCTGCCGCTACCCCTGTCAGCAGCTCGACCAGCGGGTATCGGATGCTGATGGCTGTGCCACAGCCTGGGCACCTACCGCGAAGGGCAAGCCAGGAGACCAGTGGAATATTCTCAAGCGCCTTGATGGCGCGACCACACTTCGGGCAAGCAGAACCGGGAGTGGCCAGGTTGAATACCCTGTCATCGTCGGCTTGTGCTATCGATACGCCTCGCGACTCTGCAAGGCCAGCCAGATCACGCGCCCACTCGCGTTCCAGCATGATCGGTAAACGATAGATGACGACATTCAGGAAACTGCCGACAACAAGACCGAAGACACCGGCCCCCAGCGTGAACAACCAAGCTGGTGCTTCAAACAGTGCAGTCACAACGTTGGATCAGACGACCGAGCCCATTTTGAAGATCGGCAGGTACATCGCGATAACGAGACCACCGACGAGAACGCCGAGAATCGCCATAATCAGTGGCTCGATGAGACTCGACATGTTGTCCACCGCGTTATCTACGTCTTCTTCGTAGAAGTCGGCGACCTTTGCAGACATCGAGTCTAATTGACCCGATTCCTCACCGACGGCGATCATCTGAATGACCATGTTCGGGAACAGATCGGTGTTTTCCATCGATTGCTGCAATCGCTGACCGGTTGCCACTTCGTCGCGGATGCCGAGTACCGCTGTTTCGTACACGATGTTACCGGTTGCGCCAGCGACTGACTCGAGTGCTTCGACCAACGGTACACCCGCTGCGAACATGGTCGACAACGTACGTGCGTAGCGTGCGATCGCAGACTTTTGCAAGATCGGCCCAATGATGGGCAGCTTCAGTGAAAGCCTGTCGAGACCTTCACGCATTTTTTTCGAGCGTTTCTTGAAGTACGTGAAAGCAAAAGCGGCGCCGCCGAAACCGACGAGCAGTATCCAGCCTTGGGTTCGTACAAACTTGGATAGATCTACCACCATGCGTGTGAAGGCGGGGAGGTCAGCACCGAAGCCCTTGAAGAGGTCTTCGAATGCGGGGATGACGAAGATCAGCAGAATGATCGTGACCACGACCGCAACTACGAGTACCGCGATAGGGTAAGTCAGTGCCTTCTTGATCTTTTTCTTGATCGCCTCTGTTTTCTCTTTATAGGTAGCAATTTTGTCCAGCAGCGTCTCGAGCGCGCCGGCCTGCTCACCTGCGTCAACCAGGTTGACGAAAAGGTCATCGAAATACAGTGGATGCTTGGCGAGCGCTTCTTTCAGCGAGCTGCCGCCCTCAACATCGCCCTTGATCTCCAGAATCAGCTTCTGCATCGCTTGGTTGTCATGACCGTTGCCGACGATATCGAACGCCTGAACCATCGGGATGCCTGAGGCCATCATCGTGGCTAGCTGACGCGAGAAAATTGCGATATCCGCCGTCGTAATCTTTTGCGACCCCGCGAACAACTGTGATTGCTTGCGAATCTTGTTCGGAACGACACCCTGTCGACGAAGTGCTGCTCTGACTTCGGCCTCGCTGGTCGCCGTCTGCTTGCCTTTGACGCGCTGTCCGCGGCTGTTGACACCTTCCCAGGTATACGGGGCTTCTTTAGTTGCTGTTGCCATTGTTAAGGTCCTCGTGACGATCAGTCGATCGTTACACGGTTAATCTCTTCAAGACTGGTGTGTCCATCGATGACTTTCTGGAGTGCTGCGCGTCGAAGGTCCCACACGCCTTCTTTGACAGACTGCTCTGCAATCTGAATCGCATTGCCGCCTTCCATGATGATTCGTCCCATCACCTCGCTGACTTCCATCACCTGGAAAATCCCGACACGTCCTTTGTAGCCCTCGTTGCAACTCTTGCAGCCAACAGGGCCATAGATGGTGAGGCCGTTGTCGATCATCTCTTCAGTGAAGCCTTCCTTGAGCAGGGCCTCTTTGGGAATGTCTCGCTCTTCTTTACACTTCGAACAGAGCTTACGAGCCAGTCGCTGGGCGATGATCAGACTCACCGTGGTAGCAATCGCATAGGGCTTGACGCCCATGTCAACCAGTCGAGTGAGCGTCTTGGGCGCGTCGTTCGTGTGCAGAGTAGAAAGCACAAGGTGACCGGTTTGCGCGGCCTTGATCGCGATCTCCGCGGTTTCAAGGTCACGAATCTCGCCCACCATGATGATGTCGGGATCCTGACGAAGAAACGCTTTCAGCGCAGATGCGAAAGTGAGTCCGACTTTCGGGTTTACGTTAACCTGGTTAATGCCCGGCAAATTGATCTCCGCCGGATCTTCCGCAGTAGAAATATTGCGATCAGCGGTGTTCAGAATGTTAAGCCCGGTGTACAGCGAGACGGTCTTACCGCTACCGGTCGGTCCGGTCACCAGAATCATGCCGTAGGGCTTCAACAGATGTTTTAGATAAAGGTTTTTCTGTTGTTCTTCGTAGCCCAGCGCGTCGATGCCCAGCTTCGCACTACTGGGGTCGAGAATACGCAGTACGATCTTCTCGCCGAACAGAGTCGGGCAGGTGTTAACACGAAAATCGATCGCCCGATTTTTGGACAGTCGCATTTTGATCCGACCATCTTGCGGGATTCTGCGTTCCGCAATATCGAGCCGCGACATCACTTTGAGGCGCGCTGATACTTTGCCAGCTAGCGCTGCCGGCGGCTGTGCAATTTCGTTCAAAACGCCATCCAGACGTGTTCGGACGCGAAAATACTTTTCGTACGGTTCGAAGTGGATGTCTGACGCGCCACGCTGAATCGCATCGAGTAGCACTTTGTTGACGAAGCGCACCACCGGTGCGTCGTCTACGTCGTCTTTGGTAACTTCGTCTTGTTCGACCTCCCCGGAAGAGACATCCAGGTTCTCAAGATCGAAATCGCCGTCGTCAAAGCTCGACATGCTGGTGTCGACAGCCTCGAGCGTGCGCGACACACGGTCTTCGAGTTTGTCCTGTTCGACAACTACAGGGTCTACGCGGTAAGTCGACTGGAACTTGATTTCGTCGATCGCCTGCAGATTGGTTGGGTCTGAAACGGCTAGAAAGAGTCGTTTGCCTCGCAGTGCGAGCGGTAGCACCTTGTGTTTGTTGATCAGGTTTTGGTCAACAGACCGCACGACATCCAGATCGAGATCAATTGCGTCGAGGTCCATGAGCGGGACGCCGAATTCGTGCGCGGCAGCAACCGCGACTGCACGCGGATCTGCCAGTTCGTTTTCAACGAGATAAGCGACGAGCGGGGTCTTTTTCGAGCGCGATTCGCTAAGTGCTTCCTGAATAGCACTTTCAGCAATAATGCCGTCCTGGACCAGCCGCCGAGGCAGACCGGAAAGCACGTTTTGAGAGGCGGTTGCTGCCATTTAGGTGAGGCTCGAACTCAAAGGAATATGTTCAAACTCTAGTCTCACCGATCCCGACAGGGGGATCAACCGAAGAGTGTGTGCCAGGTCACAAAAAGCCCCGACACATCAAGAAACTGTGCGCTAGTTCGCTAGCGACAGCTGGATGGAAGGAAGCGGTCCTCAACCGTTGAGACGGCGTAGACGGACGCGTTGCCGCCTCCGTTGGTGCCCATGGGTTGCAACCCCGGAGGTGCTACAGAAGAACCACAACGCCAGACAACACTGCCGTCAGGGGTCTCATACGGCGTCAGGTAAATCAGCTGCCCGGCGATCTGGATGCTCGCATCATTTCCGAAGGTGACGCCCACCCGGCCGTTCTCTACCTCAACGGCGCTGACATACTTGCCGCTAGTATCCACTGCGTTCGGGCTCATGCCGGCTTCGGCGCGGTCCACTGGCGCTTCGCCTCGATCTACGAAAGCTTCGACGATACTGCCCTTTGCACTAGTCGCAACGCGGATGCCCTCAGCGACCTGAGCGCGAACGGTATAGGTTTGGTAGGACGTGATTGCGAGTGCTGCGAGGATGCCGATGATTGCCACAACAATCATAAGCTCGATCAACGTAAAGCCCGATTGTTGGCTCGGAGCTGGCCTTGTCGTTTTGTATTTCACGGTATGAGTTTACCAAAAGCCGTTTAGGGAGTTTCCCGCATTAAGTTCATTTCGTCTGAATCCAAAAAAAGCCCTTGCGGGCTCTTTTTGGTGAGACCACTGCGGTCGAGACTCAGTCCCGACCGCAGTGTCTTACATTACCGATTAACGGCAAGATGAAGGCAGGTACTTGCTTTCAACTGACGTCGCGCCAGCAGCTGCACCAGAACCAGCCAGAGCAACTACGCCCGCGTTGAAGTTCGCTGCCGCGTTACCGCACAACCAGGTTACAGACTGGTCAGCGGTCTGGAACGGCTGAATGCCCAGCGTCTGCCCGTTGACGATCGCGTTAGCGTCGTTACCGTAGGTGATCTGGATGGTGCCGTTAGTGACGAGTACTTCGGTCACGTACTTACCAGACGTGTCAGCGGCGTTAACGGACATGCCAGCAGCCTCACGGTCGACCGGAGCAGCGCCCGTGACGAGCACGGTTTCAGCGATAGCGGTCTTGGCAGCAGCTGCCAGGGCCAGGCCTTCAGAAACCTGCGAGCGGATCGTGTAATCCTGGTAAGCCGGGATCGCGATAGCTGCGAGGATGCCGATGATCGCAACAACGATCATGAGTTCGATAAGGGTGAAACCCTGTTGGACTTTCTTCATTACTGTCTCCCTGGACATTTTTAAATTCAAAATTGTTGGAGTGTCGTTTCCAATCAAGCGTTGCCGCCTGTCGGATACACAGGAGCAAGCGACGTGCCAGTTTTTTCAAATGTCGTATAAGCGACTGAAAATAATATACAAATTGAAAAAAATGTGCGGCGGATCACACTGCCGATGCGTCTCCGGGATGTGACAGTGCCCCGAATCGCGTGTCACCAAGTGACAAGAAATGTCACAAAGTGCCGTAAATTGCCGAAGTGTCAGTCGATGCCGAACTTCTTGATGCGGTAGCGCAGCTGCCGGAAGGTCAAGCCCAGCAACTTCGCCGCTGCAGTCTTGTTATAGCGCGTCTTTTCCAAAGCCTCGAGAATGGCCTGCTTCTCCATATCTTCAAGCTGCGGCGTTAGCGGTCCGGTTGAAATCTCACGAGAATCACGCGCACTCGCATCGACACCCTGCGTCGGGTGCGCCGGGCCGAGCTGTAGGTCGCTGCGATCAATCACATGGTTAGGGCAGAGTGTCACTGCACGCTCGATCGCGTTTTCGAGCTCGCGCACGTTACCGGGGAAAGAATAGTGGCGCAGCGCCTCTCTGGCGTCAGCGGACAAGACCTTGGCTTCGCTGCCGCGCCGCCCCGAGAAGCGTTTGAGAAACGCCTCTGCCAGCAAGATCACGTCTTCGTCTCGCGCCCGTAGTGGAGGTACAGGTAACTCGATCACGTTTACCCTGTAATACAAATCTTCGCGAAACGACTGCGCTTTCGCTAGCGCGCCCAAATCCTGATGGGTCGCACTAAGGATGCGCACATCGACGCTAATCTCTTTTGCTGACCCTACTGGACGCACCGTTTTTTCCTGAATCACCCGCAGTAACTTCACCTGCATGCCCAGCGGTAACTCGGCAATCTCATCGAGGAACAAAGTGCCGCCATCCGCCGACTGAAACAGCCCTTGCTTGTCGCTGACGGCACCCGTGAAGCTGCCGCGCTTGTGGCCGAAGAACTCGCTCTCCATGAGGTCGGGTGGAATCGCACCGCAGTTAACCGGAACGAACTCGCGATCACGCCGGCCGCTGGCCTCGTGGATCATGCGAGCTACCAACTCCTTACCGGTGCCCGACTCGCCACGGATGTGAACCGGAGCCTGGCTTCGGGCGACCTTGGCGATGATGTCGCGTACCGAGTCCATCGCGGCACTTTCGCCGAGCAGAGAACTGCCGGTCCCCTCAGGCGCATCATGCAGCTCCAGCGCCGTGGCGATAACCGCGCGCAGGTTATTAAGGTCAAGGGGTTTGGACAAAAAATCAAAGGCGCCGTGTTTGAGCGCGGTCACCGCCGATTCGACGCTGCCGTGGGCTGTGATCACGGCGACCGGCATCGCCGTGTGCCGGTCAGAGATATGTAGTACCAGATCGAGTCCATCGCCATCAGGGAGCCGCATGTCGGTCAGGCATAGATCAAACTGCTTCTGCTGCAACGCGGAATGCGCGTCGGCGATTGATCCAGCGGTGCTGGTCTGCAGTCCCATGCTACTCACCGTCATGTCGAGCAGATCCCGGATGTCCGGCTCATCGTCGACAATCAACACCTGTTTTTTTCGTTGGCTCAAACGGCTTCCCTTGATACTAGCTGATGCCGGTCCAGCGACTGGGGTCGGCAAACACGATTCTGAGGACGCTGCCGTCATGCGTCCCGTCCCGATAGCTTATCGTGGCGCGGTTCAGTTCGCACAGTTCCTGGCAAAGGAACAACCCGAGTCCGGTGCCTTGATCGTGGTTGGTGAAAAAGGGCTCAAAGACCTGCTCGCGGTATTCCTCCGCGATGCCAGGGCCATTGTCGATCACATCGAGGTAAGGGCGGCGTGACCCGGCGACGCGCGCCCATTGCAGCCGGACGGGGGATTGCGGGCTCGCCGCCGCATGCAACCGCGCATTGTCGATTAGGTTCGTCAGCACCTGGCGAAGATGATCGGGATCGAAGATCACCTCCATGATCGCCTCTTCGCCATCCATGACCACTGTGCCCGCTTCGACGTCGCTTGTGGCGAGGTAGTCGTTGCAGAAGTCAATCAGCCACTCCCCAAGCTTCAAGCGTTGCGGCCTTCCGGTATCGCGACGCGACATCTGCATGATGTCTTCAATGATGCTCGAGATACGGCCAGTGTTGCGCGCGATGATGTCGGTGAGCTTTGCGGCTTGTCCGAGATCGCTTTGCTCCGAAAGTAATTGCGCAGCGTGACTGACAGCGCCGAGTGGATTCCGGATTTCGTGTGCGATGCTGGCCGACAAGCGTCCGAGCGATGCGAGCTTCCCTTGCTGGATTCGCTCTGCCAGAACGCTGATGTCCTCAAGAAAGATCAATAGCGGCGCCGACGTCTTCTCGGCATCACCGAACTGCGCGATGTGCACCTGCAGCCGTGATCCGTCTTCTCCAGGCAGGCTTGTCTGGGTCCCTGGGGCTGCGATTGTGCCGCCGCTGCGCCATCGATCGACCAGTTCTGCCAACGCAACGGATTGCACGCGCAAGGGTCCGGCGGCCACTGCTCGACCCACTCCGAGGTGACTCGCTGCCGCGTCGTTCAGCAACCGGATGTTGTCATCGCCGTCCACCACGATAATGGCCTCTCGCAAGTGCTGGACCACGTACCGATTCAGCTCAGCGAGATTGGCGATATCGGCCGTTTGTTGTCGCGCGAGTGCTTCGCTGGCCGCCAACCGCCGTGCCAGCGGACCGATGGCCAGGACCGAAGCGAACATCACAGCGGAGAGCAGTCCGGCCGCGGGATATTGCACGAGTTCGGCTGCACCAATCACATTGAGGTATGCCTGCACACCGAGTACACCGAGCGTTGCCAGCGCCGCGTAGAACAGCGCGGTCAGCGAGGTGAGTATGAATGCACCGCCTGCCATGAAAATAATCAACAGTCCCGCGACGCCGCTGCTGGCACCGCCGCTGGCCAGCGACAATATGGCGATGGCAACAATATCGATCAGCAGTAGCATCTCGGTCTGGGAATCGACGGTTATCGAGCGGCTGACGCAAGCGTAGGCGCCGATCACGCCAGCAACGAACCACATCAGCACAGTCACGATGAACGCCTGGGGGAACAGATCGCCAAAAAAGCGCGGCGAGTCGCTCGACAAAAATACCCCGGTCAGCAAGACCGCGATCAGGAGTCGAAATACGGCGATAGCAGCCAGCGCGCGCCACCGGATGTCCTGCTCGGGCGCTATTGGGAGCGATTCCAGATCCGGGGCGCGCACGAGCGGCGCCGAGACCAGTTTGCGTATGGTGTCGTCGGACATGGCAAGCCAGTGTACAGACCGTCGTCAGCAGTACGAGGACTTCTTCACGGTTTTGCGCCCAAAGTGGCTTTGCTCCACAATACGCGCCGGGACAGATGCGGCGCCCTGCCGCATTCATCAACAGATAGGGACAAGCATGAATTTGCATGAGTATCAGTCCAAGAAGATCTTCTCGGACTACGGCATTCAGGTACCCAGAGGACAGGTCGCCGGGACACCCGAGGAGGCCGTTGCTGCGGCACAGGCACTCGGCGGTGCGCTGTGGGTGGTCAAAGCGCAGGTGCACGCTGGCGGGCGTGGCAAAGCCGGCGGCGTAAAACTCGCTAAAACGCTCGATGAGGTTCGCGAGTACGCGGCGGGTATGCTCGGCCAAAAGCTGGTCACGCCACAGACCGATGCAGAGGGTCTGCCGATTGAGAAGGTTTATGTAGAGTCGGGTTCTGACATCGATCGCGAACTCTACCTCTCGATGGTCGTCAACCGGGACGCTCGCAAAGTGGCTTTCATCGTGTCTGCCGATGGCGGCATGGACATTGAAGAGGTCGCCGAGAAAACGCCCGAGCGCATCACTACAGTGAACATCGCGCCCGAGGTCGGTCTGGCGGAATATCAGATTCGCGACATGGCGTACGGTCTCGAGCTGACGAAGCCACAGATGAAAGCGTTCGCGACAGTCGCTCGCGCACTCTACAAGATGTTCATCGACATCGATGCGAGCCAGGTTGAGATCAACCCGCTGATCACGACCGGCGAGGGCGAGATCGTTGCGCTCGACGCAAAAATTAATATTGAAGAAAACGCACTCTACAGGCAGTCGACGATCGCTGAGCTTCGGGACCCGAGTCAGGAAGACGAAAAAGAAGCGCGGGCAGCTGAGCACGATCTCAACTATGTCTCGCTGGACGGCGATATCGCGTGCATGGTGAATGGCGCGGGACTTGCGATGGCGACGATGGACGTGATCAACGTGCACGGCGGTGAGCCAGCCAACTTCCTCGACGTCGGTGGCGGCGCGACTGCCGAGCGGGTCTCCGAGGCCTTCAAACTGATCCTCTCGAACGATCGAGTGCGTGCCATCCTTGTGAATATCTTCGGTGGCATCGTGCGCTGCGATCTGATCGCAGAGGGCATCATCACCGCTGTCAAGGAAGTAGGCGTAGAGGTACCGGTCGTTGTCAGATTGGAAGGTACCAACGTGGAACAGGGGCGTCAGAAACTCGCAGACAGCGGACTGACCATCATTACTGCCGAAGACCTGACCGACGCTGCCAAGAAGGCCGTCGCCGCGGTCGCCGCGTGACAGGAAGAGACAATGAGTATTCTGGTTAATAAAGCGAGCCGTGTAATTTGTCAGGGCATCACCGGCAAGCAAGGTTCTTTCCACACCGAGCAGTGCATCGATTACGGCACGCAGGTCGTCGGCGGCGTCACGCCCGGGCGTGGTGGTGAGCAACATCTCGGCGTGCCCGTGTTCAACACGGTCGCAGATGCGGTCGGAGAGACGGGCGCCGATGTCAGCATGATCTACGTGCCGCCACCGTTCGCAGCAGACGCCATTCTGGAAGCGGCTGCTGGTGGTATCGAAACGATCGTCTGCATCACCGAAGGTATTCCCGTGCTGGACATGGTCAAGGTACGCGCTGCACTGGCAGACTACGACTGTCGCCTGATCGGCCCGAACTGCCCAGGGATCATCACCCCGGGTGAGGCAAAGATTGGCATCATGCCGGGCTTCATCCACCTGCCAGGCAAAATCGGTGTGGTCTCGCGCTCCGGTACTTTGACCTACGAGGCAGTATTCCAGACCACCCAGGCAAAGCTCGGCCAGAGCACCTGTGTCGGTATCGGCGGCGACCCGATTCGCGGCATGAACTTCATCGATTGCCTCGAGTTGTTCGAAGCCGACCCGGACACTGCCGGCATCATCATGGTGGGTGAGATCGGCGGTTCCGATGAGGAGGCTGCAGCGGCTTACATTGCCGATCATGTCAGCAAGCCAGTGGTCTCATACATCGCCGGCGTAACCGCGCCGCCAGGAAAACGCATGGGTCATGCCGGCGCCATCGTTGCGGGTGGCAAGGGCACTGCCGACGCAAAATTCGCGGCGCTTGAGGCTGCTGGTGTGACCACAGTCCGCTCACCGGCTGATCTTGGTGACGCGATGGTTTCGGCACTCGGCGGCTAGTGCAGCAAACGGTCGGGCACTCATGAGCGGACCACTGACGCTGTGCATGGCGCAGATCAATCCGCTTGTGGGCGATGTCCCCGGCAACCTCGAGCGCTGTCTCGCGGCGGTGGAACGCGCAAGGAACGAGTTTGGGGCACGCGTTGTTGTGCTGCCCGAGCTCGTGTTGTGCGGCTACCCGCCGGAAGACCTGCTGTTTCACCGCGATCTTGAGCGCCGAGTACTCCGAGCGCTCAAAGTATTCGCAGATGCATCCTCGGAGATAGCGATCATTGCCGGGGCACCGGATTACACCGATCACGGTTTGTTCAACGCGGCCTACGTGTATGACGGTGGCCGTGAAATCGCGCGATACCATAAGACACTGCTACCGAACTATCGAGTTTTTGACGAAGAGCGCTATTTTGAGGCCGGCAGCGATGCATGCGTCGTCGACATCGATGGATTCAACATCGGTGTCATCGTTTGTGAGGATGTCTGGGAGGCGGGCCCTTGCGAAGCTGCAGCTGCTGCCGGCGCTGAGGTCATCGTCGCGATTAATGGATCACCGTATGCCATAGGCGCGCAAGAGCGTCGTGAGCACGTGGTTGCTGCACGTGCTCGCTCGACGGGGTTACCGCACGTCTACGTCAACATGGTTGGTGGTCAGGATGAACTGGTCTTCGATGGCGGTTCGTTCGCCATGAATGCAACAGGCGATACGCTCGGCCGTGCTCCTGCGTGTGAGGAGGACTTTACTCCCGTGTTGCTTCGGCGGGAGCAGCACGCGGCGGTCCTTGAAGTCGAGGATAACCACACGATCGCCGAGGATTTGCCGAGCATCTACGCAGCGCTTGTCATGGGGACACGTGACTACGTCCGGAAGAACGGTTTCCCGGGAATCATCCTTGGCTTGTCGGGTGGCATTGACTCTGCGCTGACGTTGGCGATCGCGGTCGACGCGCTCGGTGCGGAGGCTGTACGCGCCGTGATGATGCCTTATCGCTACACCTCGGAAATGAGCAGGACCGACGCTGCTGAACAGGCCCGACGTCTCGGCGTGGATTACGACGTGATTTCGATTGAGCCGATCGTGACCGCAAGCATGCAGCAACTGCGGACAGCGTTCGCAGGCACCGAGGAAGACGCTACTGAGGAGAATATTCAGTCGCGCGCGCGCTGCGTGATCCTGATGGCACTGTCTAACAAATCGGGTCGCATGCTGCTGACCACTGGCAACAAGAGTGAAATGGCGGTTGGCTATGCAACACTCTACGGCGACATGGCGGGCGGCTTCGCGCCCATCAAGGACTGCAGCAAGACTCAGGTGTTCGCGCTCGCGACTTGGCGCAACTCGCAATCGCCGGATTTGCAACCGATTCCGCAGCGTGTGATCGATCGCCCGCCCTCGGCAGAGTTGAGGCCTGATCAAGAGGATACCGATTCACTCCCGCCATACGATGTGCTCGATCCGATTCTGGAAGGGTTTATCGAGCACGACCTATCTGTTCGAGAGCTCGAAGCGCGCGGGTTTGATAGAGAGACTGTTGTGCGCGTGTTGAGTATGGTTCGCCGCAACGAATACAAGCGTCGTCAGGCTCCCCCGGGTGTGCGGATAACGGACCGTGCTTTTGGTCGGGATTGGCGCTACCCGATTACGTCAGGCTACGGATTTCCTGGCGACTAGTGAATTGTCTTGCTCAGCCTGCGGGGAAGTTGATGTCGAGCACTTCCTGGGTTGCGTTCGCAAGATCTGACATACCGAGCTCGGTGTAAGCGTCGATCATGATCTCGAGTGAGCGCTCGTTCGCAGGGGTACCGTTGTAGGTCAGCAAGGCCTCGCGTGCGCGCTTCAATGCAGCCACATAAGCGCCGCGTCGAAGATAGTAGTCCGCAACATTGTTCTCGTACTTCGCAAGATTGTCCTTGATGTAGCGCATGCGCAAAACCGCATCCTCTGAGTAGTCGCTAGCGGGGTAGCGCTCTACCAGCTGTCGGAATGCCTGGAAGGCGCGTCGGGCATCGTTCGGCGGTCGGTCGGCGCGATCAACACGAAACACCGAAAGGCGAGAAAGCGGTCCAGGCTCCGGGTCGAAGAACGATAGACCTTTAATATACAGCGCGTAGTCGACCCGCGGATGTGTTGGATTTTCGCGAGCAAACTGATCCGCTGCATCGACAGCCTGTTCCATGCTGCCGCTCCGGTAGTAGCAATACAGCAGATCGAGCTGAGACTGCTTGCCCACGGCGCTGAACGGGTAACGCGACTCCAGCTGTTCGAAAATGAATATCGCTTCGCGAAAGTTACCGTTGTTCATCGAGCGTTGCGCGCGCTCATAAATCTCGGTCGCACCTCCGAATTCCTGGTTGCGGGCTGCCGGGTCAGACGCGCAACCGATTATCAACACGGCGAGAAGCGTGATCAACAGCGCTGTGGAAGTCTTGAGATGCATGGAAAAGTCGTTGTTCTAATTAAAATTTTTTGAGCTAGCTTGCGCCCGGCATGGCGTAACTGCGCGCGCGAGTATACCGTATCCGACAACACAGACCCGGATTGTTCCCCCGCCATGCCACGAATTGCGCTGAATGCCACCGTACCCGACGCGATGGAGGGGCTGCGCCTTGATCAAGCGCTCGCAGAACTGTTTCCCGAGTACTCGAGATCCCGATTGACAGGTTGGCTAAAGGCGGGCGAGGTTCTCGTCGATGGCTTGATGTTGAAGCCACGGACTCGGGTGGCGGGGGGCGAGCAGATCGAGATCGAGGTAGACCTCGCGCCAGTCGAACGGGATCAACCTTCCGATCTCGGGCTCGATATCCTGTTTCAGGATGCTGATCTGATCATCGTGAACAAACCCGCCGGGCTGGTGGTTCATCCCGGTGCGGGCAATCCGGATGGCACGCTGGTCAATGGCCTGTTACACCAGTTTCCTGAACTGGATCTACTACCGCGCGCCGGATTGATTCACCGGATCGATAAGGATACGAGCGGCCTGCTTGTGGTGGCACGTAATCTGGAGAGCCACACCGAGCTGGTCCGAGCCATGGCAGAGCGCACGATTAGTCGCACCTATCGCGCGGTATGCCACGGTGCCCTGACCGGTGGGGGCACCATCGACGCCCCTACAGGACGTCATCCGAAGGATCGTCTCAGGATGACCGTTCGTCCCGATGGTAGACCCTCGGTGACGCATTATCGGATTCATGCGCGGTTCGCCGCAGTCACAGCAATCGATGTCACCCTGGAGACTGGACGCACGCATCAGATCCGAGTGCACTTCGCGCATCAGAGACATCCGCTCGTCGGCGACGGACTGTACGGTGGGAGACGGCGGATTCCGCCTGGAGGCAACGAGAATCTGAATCAGCTGCTGACTGAGTTTCCGCGCCAGGCACTGCACGCGATGGCGCTCAGCTTTGCGCATCCCCGAAACGGTGAACCCGTCGCGGTCAGCGCACCGTTACCGAGTGATATGGTTCAACTGGAAAAGGCGTTACAGGATCTGGAGTCGTGAAGCCATGCAATTGATCAAGCCGGGCTGGGCAGCGCCCGGTGGGCTTTTGGCAAGGCGCGTGCAAGCGTTCACGACATCCCGCGCAGGTGGGGTTAGCGAAGGGCCTTACGCAAGCATGAATCTCGGTGATCACGTGGGCGACGCCCCGGCCGCAGTCACCGAGAATCGAGAGCAACTGGTCCACGACGCCAAGCTGCCCGCGCCGCCCCTGTGGCTTAATCAGGTGCACGGCAACCATGTTATCCATGACAGCCAGTGGTTGCCGGGGATCGAGGCCGACGCAATTATCTCGAAACGGGCTGACGTGGCGCTGGCGGTGCTAACGGCCGATTGCCTACCCGTACTTCTCGCCTCGACGGAGGGCGATGAGATCGGGGCGATTCATGCGGGTTGGCGTGGACTCGCGGGAAATATCATCCAGAACACGGTCGCTGCGATGTCCACGCCTGCAAGTGCTTTGGTCGTCTGGATCGGGCCCGGGATATCTCAAGTACACTACGAAGTCGATGACGCTGTGCGTGAGGCTTTCATCACGGAAGACCACCTCGCAACCAATTGCTTCGCGCCCAACGAACGTGGTCGCTGGCAGGCAGACCTAAAGTCGCTGGCGGTCATCGCATTGCGATCGGTCGGTGTACGCCGAATCACCGATGCAGGTCTCTGCAGCTTCGCGCTGGATGATCGGTTCTTTTCCCATCGACGTAGCGCCCCGACCGGGCGTATGGCGAGCCTTATCCGCCTATTGCCCGGCTAACCTGGCCGCTTGAAAACTCGGTCAAACGTGCACATATCAACAGGAGTTTAGTTTGACCTGGGGGTGTCCAGCATGCGAATGGACAAGCTCACTGCAAAGTTCCAACTTGCGCTAGCGGATGCACAATCGCTAGCGGTCGGCCGGGATCATCAATTCATCGAACCTATTCATGTTCTGCTCGCCATGCTGGATCAGGACGGGGGTACCGTGCGCGGACTGCTCACTCAGGCCGGCGGCAACCTCAACCAACTTCGCGCAGGGCTCGGCGAGGCTCTTGAGCGGCTGCCGCAGGTCGAAGGGGCAGCAGGTGATGTGCACCTCGGCAACGATACCGCTCGCCTACTCAACGTTACCGACAAGCTTGCGCAAAAGCGGGGCGATAAGTTTCTGTCCTCTGAGTTGTTTGTATTGGCGGCCACCGACGACACCGGCGCAGCAGGGCGTGCGCTTTCAGCGGCGGGCTTCACCCGAGAGCCGATCGCCAAAGCGATCGACGCAATCCGCGGCGGGGATACCGTCGATGATGCAAACGCCGAGGAACAACGTGAGGCGCTCGACAAATACACGATCGACCTCACAGAACGGGCGGTGCAGGGCAAGATTGATCCGATTATCGGGCGGGATGAAGAAATTCGTCGCACGATCCAGATTCTGCAGCGACGCACGAAGAACAATCCGGTTTTGATCGGCGAGCCAGGCGTTGGCAAGACTGCGATTGTCGAAGGTCTGGCGCAACGCATCGTCAACGGAGAAGTGCCTGAGGGCATGCGCAACAAGCGATTGCTTTCTCTCGATCTTGGCGCATTGATTGCCGGCGCGAAGTTTCGCGGTGAGTTCGAGGAACGCCTGAAGGCGGTATTAAACGATCTTGCCAAGCAGGAAGGGCAGGTCATTTTGTTCATCGATGAGCTGCATACCATGGTGGGCGCTGGAAAAGCGGATGGCGCCATGGACGCGGGCAACATGCTGAAACCGGCGTTGGCCCGTGGCGAGTTGCATTGTGTTGGTGCGACCACGCTGGACGAGTACCGAGAGTATCTCGAAAAGGACGCTGCGTTGGAGCGCCGGTTCCAGAAGGTTTTAGTCGAGGAGCCGACCGTAGAGGACACCGTTGGGATATTGCGCGGACTCAAGGAGCGCTACGAGGTTCACCATGGTGTGGAGATCAGCGACCCGGCGATCGTGGCGGCGGCGACTCTGTCGCATCGTTACATCGCCGACCGCCAGCTTCCCGACAAGGCGATCGACCTGATCGATGAAGCGGCTTCTCGCATTCGTATAGAGATCGATTCGAAACCGGAATCGATGGATCGCCTCGACCGGCGCATCATCCAATTGAAGATCGAGCGCGAGGCGCTGAACAAGGAATCGGACGAGGCCTCACGTAAACGGCTCGATGACTTGCAAACGGAGCTCGACCGACTGGAGCGTGAGTACTCCGATCTCGAGGAGATCTGGAAGGCGGAGAAATCCGCAATGAAGGGTGCAACGCACATCAAGGAGTCGATCGAACGCGTGCGACTCGAACTCGAAAATGCGCGGCGCGCCGGCGATCTGGCGCGCATGTCTGAACTGCAATACGGCCAACTACCGGAGCTTGAAAAGCAGCTTGAGGAGGCGTTGAACAACGAGACCGAAGCACCGTCGCTCGTGCGCACTTCGGTAACCGATGATGAGGTTGCTGAGATCGTGTCGCGTTGGACGGGTATCCCGGTCTCGAGAATGCTGGAAGGTGAGCGCGATAAGTTGTTGCGCATGGAGTCTTCGTTGGCGGAACGCGTTGTCGGACAAACCGAAGCGGTCACCACCGTGTCCAACGCGATCCGACGCTCGCGCGCGGGGCTTGGCGATCCCGGCAGACCGATCGGCTCATTCTTGTTTCTCGGGCCTACCGGCGTTGGCAAGACAGAGCTCTCGAAGTCCCTCGCGCATTTCATGTTCGACAGCGACGACGCCATGGTGCGCATCGATATGTCGGAATTTATGGAAAAGCACTCGGTCGCCCGACTGATCGGCGCGCCGCCGGGCTATGTAGGCTACGAGTCGGGCGGGTATCTCACCGAAGCAGTGCGGCGAAGACCCTACTCCGTGATCCTGCTTGATGAAGTGGAGAAAGCCCATCCGGACGTCTTCAACGTGCTGCTTCAGGTGCTGGACGACGGCCGCTTGACCGATGGTCAGGGTCGAACTGTCGACTTTCGCAACACGGTCGTGATCATGACCTCGAACCTCGGCTCCGACCGTATTCAGGGAATGGGCGAGGAAGCTGATTACAACGAGATGAAGTCTGCAGTGATGGAGGTTGTCTCCACGCATTTCCGGCCGGAATTCATCAATCGCGTGGATGACGTTGTGGTGTTCCATGCGTTGGCGAAATCCCACATTCGCAAGATCGTGGAGATTCAGTTGGAAAGGCTCAAGCAGCGATTGGGGGAGCGAGATCTTACCTTGCAGATCGAGGCGGATGCCTTGGATCAGCTCGCTGAGGTTGGTTTTGACCCGGTGTATGGCGCGCGGCCACTGAAACGCGCTATCCAGACCGAGATCGAAAATCCACTCGCAGAGCGCATCCTTGCGGGCGAATTCTCCGGCGGGCAGATGATTACGGTCCGACCGTCGAATAGCTCGGCTGGCACTCAAAACCTCGAGTTTGAGGCTGCCTGAACGCGTTGCGGCGTTGTACGCCGCGAAAGATTACTTCACTATGCGGCCTGGCGGTGCGCCAGGCCGCGCTGCACTGGAGGTCATCCCAATGCCCATTTACGAGTACGCCTGCCGCGACTGCGGCTACGAAATGGATGCGCTGCAGAAGATTGCAGATGCACCGCTCGTGGATTGCCCGCAATGCGGTAATCCGTCGCTGAAGAAGAAAATCTCTGCGCCGAGTTTTCGACTGAAGGGCCAGGGCTGGTACGAGACAGACTTTAAGAGCGACAAGGACAAACGACGCAATCTCGCGGATGGTGGCGACAAGAAGTCAGACAAGGGCACCGGTGAGAAGAGCGAGAAGAAGTCCGAAAAATCGTCTAAATCATCCGGCAGTGGCGAAGCTGCCTGATCGGTTATGAGTTGGTTTCGTCGTTATCTTATCGCGGGCTTGCTGATCTGGCTGCCAATCGGCGTCACGGTATTCCTGGTGCGCATCCTGATCGACCTGACGGACAGCAGTCTCGATGGGTTGTTGCGCTGGCTTCCAGACTCGCCGTTGAAGGAGTTCCTCGGCGATATTCCGGGTCTGGGCGCGATCGTATCTGTGCTCATACTCCTGCTGACCGGACTCTTCACCGCAAACATTGTCGGTCGGCGATTGGTGCTGGCGAGCGAGCAGCTTTTGAATCGCGTGCCGTTGATTCGCACCATCTACTCGGCGGTCAAGAACTTTGCCGAGGTCGTGTTCTCGCCAACAGGCGAGTCCTTCAAGCAGGTTTTGTTGATCGAATATCCGCGAAAAGGACTCTACAGCCTTGCCTTTCAGACATCCTCTGATCTCGGCGAAGTGCAGTCGAGAACCGGAAAAGAGATGATCTGCACGTTTGTGCCGACGACGCCAAATCCGACCTCTGGATTCATCATCATGGTGGCTCGGGATGAGGCAATCCCGCTCGATATGGACGTTGAGTCGGCCCTGAAGATGATTATCTCGCTGGGCGTCGTTGTGCCGCCCTGGAAGCCGGACCAGCTGCCACCGGCGCTTGCGGGTGAGATAGACAAGCCCTAAAATCGCGCGGCTTTGCGTCGTGATTTTCACGAAGCACTATCCTTTTATTCCCTGGCAGGCCCCAAGCATGCGCACACACTATTGCGGACAAGTTGACGAGCAACTGGTCGACCAAACCATCACCGTTACCGGGTGGGTACACAGGCGACGCGACCACGGCGGCGTCATCTTCGTCGATCTTCGCGATCGAGAGGGTTTGCTCCAGGTCGTGTTCAACCCCGGCGACGACGCGCTTTTCGAGGCCGCAGAGCGACTGCGCAGTGAATATGTCCTGAAGGTCACCGGGTCGGTGCGACTGCGTCCGGAGGGTATGGCCAACCCGGCGATGACCAGCGGTAAGGTCGAGCTGGTCGGCAGCGAGCTCGAAATTCTCAACGCCGCAGAGACGCCACCGTTCCACCACGATGAGCAGACCAACGAAGAGTTGCGTTTACGCTATCGCTACCTCGACCTGCGTCGGGAGCACATGCTCAGTAACCTGCGTTTGCGCCACGCTGTGACGCGCGCGATGCGCTCGTATCTGGACGAGGCGGGGTTTGTTGATGTCGAGACACCAATGCTGACGCGGGCAACGCCAGAGGGCGCGCGTGACTACATCGTTCCGAGTCGCACGCATCCCGGCAAATTCTTCGCGCTTCCGCAGTCTCCACAAATCTTCAAGCAGCTTTTGATGATGTCCGGTCTCGATCGGTACTACCAGATCGTCAAATGTTTCCGCGACGAGGACTTGCGGGCGGATCGACAGCCGGAATTCACGCAGCTCGATATCGAGATGTCGTTCGTCGACGAAGAGGACGTCATGGGCATGATGGAGGCGATGGTGCGCCATCTGTTCAAGACCGTCATGGATATCGATCTTGATGCGCAGTTCCCGCGTATGACTTACGCCGAGGCGATGCACCGATATGGTTCGGACAAGCCCGACCTTCGGATCGACCTCGAGCTGGTTGAGGTTGCCGATCTCATGGACGGCGTCGAATTCAAAGTCTTCGCTGGACCCGCGCAGGATCCCGAAGGTCGGGTTACCGCACTGCGCTTGCCGCAGGGCGCCGAACTTTCGCGTAAGGATATCGATGAGTATACGAGTTTCGTCGGTCGCTATGGGGCGAAGGGGCTTGCCTATATCAAGGTCAACGACGTGGACGCAGGTCGCGATGGTTTGCAATCACCGATTCTGAAGTTCCTGCCGGATGCGGCGGTCACCGGCATTCTCGAACGCACCGGCG
>JBCBNU010000042.1:0-25951 GCA_039821645.1 Pseudomonadota bacterium | reverse complement strand
CAGCCGCATCACCACGATCCAGAACACTGAATGCGGGGTCGAGGCCAAGGTTAGGGGCGTATTCACGCAATAAACGGTTGGCGATGGAGTGAAAGGTGCCGGACCATCTCAGCCGCACGGGTCGACGGGTCTGCCCTTGCTGCGCAGCGGCAGCCACAATGCGTTCGGTGCGCCCGGTCATCTCCGCAGCCGCGCGTCGTGAGAATGTCAGCAGCAGAATACGCTCGGGATCTACCCCTGCCATCACCAGGTGCGCAACACGATGCGCGAGCGTCATGGTTTTACCGGTGCCCGCCCCAGCGATGATCAGAAGTGGTGAGGATTGCCATTCGCGCCCATTGCTCGACCCAAATGCCGCAGCCTCGCGCTGCTCTGCATTCAGCGATTCGAGGTATTTCGGCGTGTTTGAAACCACCGCGACCATCGGACATCCTCTTTTTTTGGGGTTTTGTACAGTACTGTCTGGATAACCAGGTGTCTAGCCGTTTGATGCCGGGATAATGCCGCCGATGGATTTCACCCTGTACTGGTTCATGTTCCCTGTCGCCGTGTGTGTTGCGACTGCCGCCATGCTCAGCGGCATCGGTGGTGCCGCGCTGTTTACACCGATTTTCATCCTGGTGTTCCCGCTACTCGGCCCTGAATACCCACTACAAAGTACGGTCGCGGCCATCGGTACAGCGCTGCTCACCGAAACGTTCGGCTTCACCTCCGGCTTCATCGGCTATTACCGGCGCCAGCTCATCGACTTCAAGCTCGTACGGCGGTTCCTCAAGGTGTCGGTGCCGATTGCGGTCGCCGGCGCGTTCCTCGCGCGCTATGTGCCGGAGGCGATTCTGATCGCCGGCTATGCGGTGTTAGTGCTGATCATCGCCGCAGTGCATGTCTTTGTGACCGACGCGCCCCATGCAGAACACGGACGCACTGGCGAGATCTCAAGCCTCACAGATGCCAGAGGTCAAACCTATCGTTACGTCATTCCGAAACTGACAGCCCGCGATTCGCTGGCGACAGGCATCGGCTCCTTTATGACCGGTATGCTCTCGGTGGGTATCGGCGAAGTGATTGTCCCGCAACTCACCAAACGAGGCGTGCCGGTCGCGATTGCCGTCGCCGCTGCCGTCACTATCGTGATCGTGACGGTTGCGTGCGCATCGTTCACGCTGATCGGTCAGGTGGTCGCAGAAGGGGGATGGAGCGCGGTGCCTTGGAATCTCGTGTGCTACTCGATTCCCGGGGTTCTGATCGGAGGCCAGATTGGCCCGATGTTACAAGGGCGCTTCTCCCAACGACGCATGGAACAAGCCATCGCCGTCTTGTTTATTCTGCTGGCAGGCGCGATGCTGCTTGTCGCACTGCAAAAGGCCGGTCTGTCGGCGAACGGCTCATAACTTTTTCTGGAGACCTTCATGATCACCGTGCACCACCTTGAGAATTCCCGCTCGCAACGCACCCTCTGGATGCTGGAAGCGCTCGGCGTCGACTATGACATCAAACGCTACTCACGTGACCCGGCGACCAGTCTTGCGCCGCCGGAACTGAAGGCGGTTCACCCACTCGGCAAATCCCCGGTCATCACCGATGGTGATATCACGGTCGCCGAGTCCGGCGCCATCGTCGAGTACCTCATGGAACATTACAGCGGCGGCAAACTACAGCCTGCGGATACTCCCGAAGCGCGGCGCGACTACACCTACTGGCTGCACTACGCCGAGGGCACCATGATGCCGCTCTTGATCATTGCGCTGCTGCTGCGTCGGGTGGATGAGGCCAAGGTTCCCTTCTTCGTCAAGCCGATCGCTCGAGGCATCACCGGTAAGCTTCGGGAGGCCTACCTCGATCGCAACCTCGCCGCCAACATGAAATTCATGGAGTCCACCCTGGCTGATCGACCCTGGTTTACCGGCGATCACCTGACGGCTGCCGACATCCACATGTCGTTCATCCTGGAGGGCCTGAATGTCAGCACTGACCTCGAATCTGATTTTCCCAAGATGGCCGCCTGCCTGAAGCGCTGTCACGACGACAAGAACTATCAGCGCGCGATTGAGCGTGGCGGACCGTTTCATCTCGGTGGCTGAAGCGACACGATGAAGCGCATCGGGCCACCCGGCTCGATAGCATCAAAGGGGTAGCAGGTGACGAGCGTCAGCGTCGGCGTGTTGTAGTCGAGGGTGATCGCTGCGCGGCGCGAGTCGACCACATCCACCGCGACGACTTCGAAGATCGCGTGAGATCCGTCACGACGATCAACACGCAGTCGATCTCCGAAACCGATTTCCGAGAGAAAACGAAAATGCGTATCCCGGTGACCGGCGATGACGCTGTTGCCGGGATCACCCGGCAGGGGCGTGTTCTCGAGATGCCCGGGTCCGAACGCGAGGGTACGCCCGCTGCCACCAGACAGAATGAACAGCTCTCCCGGCAGGGTGTCACCGGTGAGCCGTGCTACCGGATGCGTGTCGGCCCACGGCCAGGGTCGCAGCGATTCATCGACCACCTCCGGCGCAGCTTCACCACGCTGCCACGCACGCTGAAGCAGATATTGCGCAAATGCGGCTTTCGCCGGCAGGTACAGCCCATGCCCAAGGTTCAGAGTACCGACGGCGAGTAAAACGGCCACAATCCAACGCCCCCGGCTCATTGTCTTGCCGGCGCATAAAGCGCTTGCCAGCGACTGATGAACAGCACAAGCAGCGCCAGCGCGATGACACAAAAACCGATGAGGCGCTGTAGAGGTGCCGGCGTTGCTGTGGCGACAATCTGACCGACGGGGAGCCCCTGCCCGTACGGCATGAGGTTCGGCACGGCGGACTGTTTGAGCGATTGGTTAGCCGGGCGTACCGGTGCCGCTGCCACGGCAACCAGACTGGTGGTGCGACTCACCACATGATGCGCGAGCGCCACCTTAGTAATGATCGCGTCGGTCTCACTGCGCGAGCGTTGACCGCGACGCTCTTCGTCGATTAGCGCATCAATCTTTTGATTCGCCCACGCAACCGCCACGCCTCGTCCACCCGACGCCGCATCGCTTACCAACAGCTGTGACTCCCACGGCTCGGGGACACCGTCACGCCACAGGGTTCCGCTGACCCGAAGCGAGGCAGGTGTCTGCGCGCTGCGCGCAACGATATCGATCGGTTCACCTGCGTAGAGGTCGGGCAACGTCGCAGGGATTTGCTCAACACCATCATTTGGCCACTCTGCGCGCAAGTCAGTCAACGTCGGCGCACCCAACCGACCAAACAATTCACGCATCCGCAACTCAACTTCACCGAGCGCACTGATCGTCACGGCATCGCCGCGACCGAGCTCCGCCGCTTTACGCATAAACCAGCCATTCGGCGCTGAACCGATACTCACCGTAAACAGCCGCGAATTGCCGAGTGCCTTCTGGATAAACTTGAACAAGTGCGATTCGTCTCCGACCGCACCATCGGTGACGAAAATAACCTGACGCAATTCCGACGCCGCCTGGCGCCCATCAATCAGGGCTGCTTCGAGCGCCGGCTGCATGTTAGTGCCACCGTTCGCCTCCAAAGCGTTCACCCACCGCAGCGCTCGGCGTTGCGCTTCCAACGTTGCGGGTTGCGCGACCTGGAAAAGCGGACTCGCCTGATCACTGAATGCGATGACATTGAAGCGATCGACATCTCGCAGCTCGCTGATCGCATACTGGACAGCCGAGCGTGCCTGCTCCATCGACACACCCTGCATGCTGCCCGATGTGTCTATGACCATGATGAGCTCACGCGGCGGCGCTTCACCAATCGCACCCGAGGGCGGCAATAACTGCATGGACAGGTAATTTGCCAAGTCATCGCCGCGATGCTGGAACGCCGTCAAAGCGACCGCATCACCAGTCTGTGGTCTCCAGCTCAAGCTGAAGTCGTGGTCGAGCGGTTCGTTGTCGTTCGCGAGAGAAACCAGGTAGTCACCGGCAGTGCCTTCGGTCACATCAATCCAATGATAGTCACTCAGGATCTCCGAGAGCGCCGTACCCATCGACAATTGCACCCGCAGTGTCAGTCGGTGTGTGTCTTCCGGCGTCCCCGAGAGCATCGCGGGCGTGATCCTCGGTGCGTCCGGCACACGATCGGTCGCTGGCGCCCACCCATTGCCCAGTCGGTCCGCCGAGGTGTTGATGACCTCGCCGGGATTGAAGCGTGGTGTCAGCGTCAATGGCAAACGCAGCGAGTAGCGATCCCGATTGCGTTGCACCGTTTCTTGATACTCGATGGTCACCACGACTTCCCCATCAGGCGGGATATTGCTGACCGCAGTGTTGAACAGATTCGGCCGGGCACCGCTGACAAGCGCCGCTCGCTGACCGCGCTGCTCAGCGTTACGGAAGGTTTGCTCGGCGACCTTCTTTGTTCGAATCTCACCGATGACACGCGCCTCGTCGATAAGCAACTCCAGAGTGTCGACGGCCGCGCCGTCCGGCAGTGGCAACAGATACGTTGCAGACACCCATTGATCGGTCGGGTTGCGAAACCGCTGCGTCATTCGGGTTCGAGCGAGATGGCCCGTGACTCTTACATCGACATCGGTCGCGAGTCGGATGGCAGCCTCGCTGACACCCCGTAGTTCGAGTGTCCCAATCCCCGGTGACTGTGCGATATCCGCTTTGCCCGCAAACCAAAGCATCAGGAAAATAGGCCATAGCAGTACACGCATAGTGCGCACTGCTGGCTTGCGTCGATCGTCTGGCTGCTGCATCGTGAGTCTCCCTGGTGACGAGACGTCATTGCAGCGCACGCCGGTGGCCTCACTGTGGCGCGTCAATGGCAAATCTGACACCGAATATGGCGAATTGTGGCAAGCACTCTGAATAACCCGACACGCTGGGTCGCTATCGTCGAGGACGATGCCGCGCTCGGACAAAACTACTGCGAAGCTTTCGAACGCGAGGGTTACCGCACTACGCTCGACACTAGCCGCGCGGCCGCACTCGCGCGCTTCGAGGCGGCGCTTCCGGACCTTGTGATCATCGACATCAATCTCGGTGATGATGTCGAGGGCGGATTTGAACTATGCCGTGCGTTGCGTGCGCGCAGCGCGACGTTGCCGGTCGTTTTCCTAACCGCGAGAGACAGCGAGTTCGATGCAGTCTCCGGCCTGCGTCTCGGCGCGGATGATTATCTGACCAAGGACATCGGCCTCGCACATTTGTTGGCGCGCGTCGCTGCGCTGTTTCGCCGGCAGGCTGCGTTGCGCGAGCAAACCTCGGACGGCGGCGCCGGACTGGTCTGCGGCTCACTGCGCATCGACGAGTCACGCTTCACCGCGTACTGGTCGGACACACCAGTGCCTCTGACACTCACAGAATATTGGCTGGTCGTCGCACTCGCCCGATTCCCCGGGCACGTCAAGAACCGCCAACAGTTGATGGACGCCGCCAATACGGTGCTTGACGACAATACCGTCACGTCCCACATCAAGCGGATACGCCGTAAGTTCCAAGCCATCGATCCGGACTTCGATGCTATCGAGACGGTCTACGGCATGGGTTATCGCTGGCGACCCGCCTGATACCGAGACAGAATTTGCGTTTTGGACTGCGACGACAACTGCTCACCATCGGACTGATCACAGTCGCGTTGCCCGTGGTCAGTGTCGGCTATATCCGCGCGACCGAGCAGGCATTGCGAGAGACGCAGTCAGGTTTTTTGGTTACCACCGGTCGCAGCGTGGCACCACTGGTCAACGACGCGCTAGCCACGCTCGCGAAACCAACGGAACAGGCGCCGTGGTTTGTCGAGCCACTGACGCGCGAGCCGCTACTTGACGGTTTTGTGGCCGACTGGAATGCATTGGTCGCGCCTTCCGAGGCCCCGGAGGGCGGGGCTGCGCTGCGTACCGCTGCAGGCAGCTATAACGGTGCTCTGTTCCTGCATGCAGACGTTGTGCACGAGAGCGAAGTTCGACCGGAATTCACGGTGAGCTGCACCACCGAAAACGGCAGCTTGTTGCTATCGAAGCTTGCGCCGGTTGCCAGCGGTACTTTCACGACCGAGCCTCTTAGCGCAGGCGCAGCGCCTTTACGTGGCGCCTGGATTCCGGATGCTGATGGGTCGCAACTCGAATTGCGCATCCCGGCATCGCCTTGCGAACGCCAGCTTGGCTTATGGGTCAAGCTCGAAGACAGCATCGTTGCTACGCACTCGGGCAGCGCGCCTGGTCCGATGTTGAGCGTTAGCAGCGAACTGTCCAGAGCGCTTCAGGAACATCGCATCGCTGGGACTGAGATGTTTGCGATCAGCCCGGAAGGCTGGCGGCTGACCCCGCTCATCGGAGACATGCCAAATTTCGACTCACAACCGGATGAAGCCGCGGCACCTTGGTTGGCACGACTATTTCAGGGCGGACGCACCACACAGGAGACGGCGCATCGTGATTTCGATCAGAGGAGTCGCTGGCTAAGCGCGTTGCCGCGCGGTGATGCCGCCAGTCGTCGTGCGCGACAGGCGGGCTCCGAGCGACTACTCAGTGAAGTTGTTATCCCTTTGCAAAACGAAGGTGCAATCGTGGCGGGACTCGTGCTGCGGCAACCCACCGATGCGATTCTCTCGTTGACCAACCCCGTGCGTACTCGGATGACGTTGGCGGTGCTCGGCGTGACCCTTCTCGTCGTAGCGCTATTGCTTGCGTTCGCAACGGTGCTCTCGTTACGCGTGCGGCGCCTTTCACATGCGGCGAGTACCGCGCTGGATTCGCGTGGTCGGATCACAACCACCCTGCCCGGCAGTGCGGCACAAGACGAGGTTGGCGACGTTGCACGCGGCTTTGAATCGCTGCTGCAGAAATTGGATGAGCAGCAGACATGGCTTCAATCGCTAGCCGACAACCTTTCGCATGAGTTGCGCACACCGATCGCGGTGGTTCAGTCATCGCTCGATAACTTGCGCCACACTCAACTATCGGAGGATGCTGAAGCGTTGCTTGATCGTGCCAGTGGTGGGGTCGAGCGCTTGCGAGCAACACTGCTCGGCATGACGCGGGCCAATCGTGCCGAGCAGGCAACGCGCGACGCCGAATACCTCGAAGTCAACTTGAGCGACATCGTACGACAGTTGCAACGCGCATACGCCGACACGTTCTCCACCCACCGATTCGGCGGGAGAATAGACCCGGCGGTTAGTGTCATCGGCAACCCGGAGTTGATCGTGCAGATGATCGACAAGCAGGTTGAGAACGCCGTTACCTTCGCACCGGAAGGCAGCGAAATTACGTTATCAGTAGCACGAGGATCATCGCCCACGATTTCCATCGCCAACGAAGGGTCATCGTTGCCCGATGGCGATCTACAGCGACTGTTTATGCCGCTGGTGTCGCACCGTGGCGAACGCTCGGGCGAGGGACATCTCGGGTTCGGTCTTTACATCGCGAGACTGATTGCTCATGCACACGGTGCAACAATCGAAGCACACAATACAGAGCATGGCGTCGTATTTGATGTTGGCTGGAATCAGAGCAGAGCCACGACATGAGAAAAATCGATATCGCACACGTCAATCTCGCGCGTGGCTTTCGAGGCGGGGAGCGGCAGACCGAGCTGCTCGCCCTCGAACTGGCACGACATGGATTCCGACAGCGAATCGTTGGGCGCAAGGGCGAGCCGCTGATCGAGCGATTGGCTGGACAACAAGGCATCGAGACCGTCGGCGTCAGCGGTATTCTTATGGCTGCTGCGGCGCTACGGGATGTTCGCCTTGCCCACGCGCACGAGGGACGCTGCGTTCAGGCCACAGCGCTCGCCGGTTGGCGATTTCGTGTCCCCTATGTCATCACTCGGCGTGTGGTGCGACCGCTAAAGAACAACCCTGTAACCCGCTATGTGTATCGAAACGCCGCGGCCCGCGTAGGGATTTCATCGGCAATCGCCAATGACCTCAACGCCTATACCAACACCCAAACCTCACCTGTCATTCCCAGTGCGTTCACGCCGAGCGAGGCGGATCCGGATCGGGTCCGACAACTGCGAGCTGCGTGGGGCGCTGGACCGATCATCGGGCATATCGGTGCATTGATCGGTTATCAGAAAGGACAACCGGACCTGATCGAGATCGCCAAACGCCATCCGGAGTGGCAGGTCGTTCTTGTCGGATCGGGCGAAGACGAGGACAACCTCAAGCGCCAGGCGGCGGCGCTATCGAATGTGCACTTCACCGGGCAGGTGACGGACGTCGCCAGCCATATGGCGGCATTCGACATCTTTGCGTTTCCGTCGCGCTTTGAAGGTTTAGGCTCGATCATCCTGGATGCCATGCATCTCGGCATTCCTGTGATCGGCGCCAATGTCGGTGGCATTCCGGACTTGATTGAACACGAGCAAACGGGGCTGCTCATCGAGCGCGAGAGTATCGATCAGCTGGAGCAATCCGTTGCTCGTTTGCTTAGCGATTCTGCTCTGCGCCAAGACTGCATCGACGAAGCCAGACGCCGAATCGATCGCTACTCGCCGCAAGCCATGGGAGCACGTTACCTGTCGCTCTACGCGACGCTTGGGGTGAATCCGCGCAATACCGACGATCGGTAACCTGTTTGTCATAACTTCGTAACCCGGCATTCGCAGAACCTTCATATTCTTCCGCGCTTTTCACCATAACGGGAGCGCCCGATGAGAACGATGAGAAGAATTGCCGTCACGGCACTAGCTGCCAGCGTGATGCTGGCCGGATGTGAGGGAGATGACGGTACAACCGGGCTGACTGGACCCACCGGGCCTATCGGACCGGCCGGCGAAAACGGCGTTACTTCGATCACGCTCGAGCTGATCGGCCGCTACCAGAGTGGTATTTTCGACGAAGGTGCTTCGGAGATCGTTGCATACGAGCCGACGACCAATCAGTTGTTCCAGGTCAACGCAAACACCGGCGTTGTCGACGTCATTGACATCTCGGCGCCGAGCGCACCTGTACTTGCAGGCTCCATTGACGTAGCAGCAGCAATCACGGCGAACACCACATTCACCACCGTTTTGGGTGCCGTCAACAGCGTTGCGGTCAGCGGTGGCAACGTCTACGCGGCCATCGCTGCGGATGCAGTCGACGAGCGCGGTTTCGTAGCGGCGTTTCAGGCATCTGACCTTAGCTTCCTCGGCGCACAAGAAGTAGGTGTACTACCTGACTCTGTAGCGGCTTCTCCGGATGGCAACTTCCTGGTCGTCGCGAACGAAGGCGAGCCGTCAGATGACTACACCGTCGATCCCGAAGGTTCGATCTCGGTCATCAACATCGCGCCGTTTAGTGCGGCGGTAGTGATTCCCGAATTGACGTTCACCGACTTCAACGCGGGTGGTACTCGAGCAGCGGAACTGGACCCGGCCGTACGCATCTTTGGCCCTGGCGCGACGGTAGCCCAGGATCTGGAGCCGGAGTTTGTCGCGTTCGCGCCCGACTCTTCTCTGGCGTTCGTGAGCATGCAGGAGAACAACGCGCTGGCGGTTGTTGATCTTGCAGGTCCGACGATTGCATCGATCCTGCCTTTGGGCACCAAGGACCACAGCATCATCGGCAACGAGTTGGATGCGAGCGATCGTGACGGCGGCATTAACATCCGCAACTGGCCGATCAAGGGCTTTTACATGCCCGACACCATCGCGACCTACAGCTTTCAGGGTCAAACCTTGATCGTGACGGCGAACGAAGGTGACACGCGTGACTACGACGGGTTCTCCGAGGAAGAACGCATGGGCGATCTCACTTTGGATGCAACTGCGTTCCCGGACGCCGCCACACTGCAGGCTGACGAAAACCTCGGTCGACTGCTGACGACGACAGCCGATGGTGATACCGACAACGATGGCGATGTCGACGAGCTGTTCTCGATCGGTGCCCGCTCATTCACGATCTGGGATACCAGCGGTACTGTTTTGTTCGACAGTGGCAACGATTTTGAGCGCATCACCGCGCAGCGTCTGCCCAACAACTTCAACGCCGACAACGATGAAAACGATGCGGATACTCGCAGTGACGCCAAAGGTCCTGAGCCGGAGGCGCTCGCGATTGGTGAAATCGGTGGTGCCACGTTCGCATTCATCGGTCTTGAGCGCGTCAGCGGTGTAATGGTCTACAACATCTCGAACCCGCAAAGCCCACGCTTCATCGAATACACGATCGACCGTGACTTCAGCGAAGAACCAAGCCTCGGTGACAACGACGCTGACGGTGTGGATGAGTCCAACCCTGCCGCAGGCGACATCGGTCCGGAGAGCATCGTGTTCGTCCCGGCTGCGGAGAGCCCGAACGGCAATGACCTCATCGCCATCGGCAATGAGGTTTCGGGTTCGACAGCGATCTATCAGATCAACGTCGTCCAGGAATAACTCAAACTTCGTTCGACAAGAGCCGGCCTCGGGGTGCCCCGGGGCCGGTTTTTTTGCGCGCTCGAGTCTCAGTAACGTTACTATCGGCGGATGAGTCTCGTCAGCGAACTTCGCCGCCGCAATGTATTCCGGGTCGCGGCCGCTTACGCCGTATCCGGTTGGGCACTGTTACAGGTCATCGACTTGCTCGGCGGTGCTCTCGACCTGCCTGGCGCGCTGACCCGATCGGTGATGCTCTTACTGCTGGTCGGATTGCCGATCGTCATCGCGTTTGCCTGGGCGTTCGAGGTTACCCCTGAAGGGCTAAAACCGAGCAAGGAAGTCGACCCCGAGGCGAGCATCGCACCTCATACCGGTCAACGACTGAACATCGTTATCGCCACCAGTCTGGTCCTGGTAGTCGGCCTCATGATCTGGCAGCAGTTCGCACCGAAGGACGCGGCCGACACCGTCGCTGAGGCCGAAGGTCGTGATACCGAATCGAGCACTGCGCTTGTCGGCGTGCCCGCCAACTCCGTCGCGGTTCTACCGTTTGCGGATATGTCCCCGGATGGCGACCAGGAATATTTCGCGGACGGTATTTCCGAAGAAATCCTCAATAAGCTCGCAGGCGTGGCAAAACTTAAAGTCGCCGGGCGCACTTCTTCCTTCGCGTTCCGGGGCCGTGAGTCTGATCTGAAAGAGATGGCGCAGACACTGAACGTCGCTCACATCCTCGAAGGGTCGGTACGTAAACAGAACGATAAGGTGCGCGTCACCGCACAGCTGATCGCTGCAGAGGATGGCTATCACCTTTGGTCGGAGACCTTCGACGGCAATCTCGCGGACATTTTTGAAGTACAGGATGAGATCGCGGAAAAAATTCTCGTCGCGCTCACCGAGAAAATCATTGGCGAGCGTGCGCTCCCGGCCGCCGTCGATATCGTCCCTTCGGACAAGGGTGATTTCCGGGCCTACAACCTGTTCCTGGAAGCTCGGGACCTGATTCGCAGTCGCCAGAAGGACAATCTTCTGCGTGCCTCAGATCTGCTCGACACCGCCATCATGATCGACCCGAATTATGCGCCACCTTATGCACAGCGCGCGCTGGTGGAATCCCTCTTGTCTGATGCCGAGGGCGCCTACGGCGATATTCCGCTCAGCCAGGCGCTGCCGAAAGCGATTGAATTCGCCGATAAAGCCCTCGAGCTCGATTCGGAACTCGCCGACGGACATGCGGTACGCGGACTGCTGTACCTCGACTCCAAGGATTCGCTGCGGGGCATCAGCGCACTTCGTTATGCGGTCACACTGAACCCCAACCACATCGACGCCCGCAATTGGCTTTCGCTCGCACTCGCCGGCTCCGGCAACTACTTAGGGGCGGCCGACGAAATGGTCGACTTGTTTGAAACCGATCCGCTGTATCCACCCGTTGCCGGCAACGTCATCATCCGCCTTCTGCAGATCGGTGATCAGGAGCGTGCCGAGAAAATCCTGACGCGGATGCGCACGCTGGAGACGAGTGAGCGCATGTATTTGTGGGCGCGTGCGAATCTGGAATGCGCGATCGGGCAGGTCGCCGAGTGCATCGAGTCTGCCGAGGAGTCGCTTGCGGAAATCCCGGATGCCAACCGCGCCTCCGGGGCTGCGTTTGCGCGGATGAACATTCTTGATTTTGAGGGAGCGGGGAAAATTGCACCTCCCTATGTGACTCCGTATTTGCTATCGGTCCAAGGGCGGTTCGACGACGCGCTGACTGAGGCCAAATCACTTCTGGACCGCAGTCCGGAATCGGCACCGGCACAGATCGACTATATGGTGATGCTCTCGAACGCTGGGAAGCGCGAAAAGCTACTGGAGTACTTCGATACGGAATTCGGCACGATCGACGCGATGGAGCGAGAACTCTACAACCCGATCAATGGCGGTTTGCCGCCCTACGGGATTATCGCCGATGCGCTCGACCGCCTTGAGCGCCGGGACGATTTGCAGGTGGTGATGACCGCCTGGCGGCGCGCGATTGACTACGGCCGGCGCGGCGGCGCAGACAGTATTGACTTCAACGTCAACGAGTCGATGTGGTTCGCAATGCAGGGAAATTTCGAACGATCCATTGAATTCCTGACGCGCGCTGCCGATAAACGTGATGGGTTACTCGGTTTCCGAACAGTTAATGGTTTATTCCGGCACAGACTGGGCGATAATACGCAGTACCAGACACTGGTCGCGCGCCATTTTGAGCGCGTGAATGAGGAACGGCTGGCGCTCGACCTGAGCCCCGTAGTTCCCGAAGAACATATTTACGAGTTCTAACCCAAATGCAAGAACGAATCATCGTCATCGGCGGCGGCGCCGGCGGCCTCGAATTGGCTGTCAAATTGGGGCGAAAACTGCGTCGCCAGAAAGACGTCGAGGTCATGCTGATCGACAAGAACCCGACCCACATCTGGAAACCGTTGTTTCATGAAGTGGCGACCGGGTCGATGAACAGCTACCACGATGAAGCGAGCTACCTGATGCTCGCGCGCAAGCACAAGTTCAACTTCGTCCTCGGACGTGTTGTTGATATCGATACGGGCGAGCAATGTGTGCGCCTCGAGGCGCTGCAGGACGATGAAGGTCTGGAGATGGTCTCAGCGCGTGAATTCCGGTACGACACACTGATCGTGGCGGTCGGCGCACTCAGCAACGACTTCGGCATCCAGGGTGTTCGGGAATTCAGCCGCCAACTGGATTCGCGGGAGCAGGCGGAGAAGTTCCACAAGAATTTCACTACACAACTGCAGCGAACGAACCTGTCGTCCACGAGCGCCGTTCTGTCGGTCGCTATCGTTGGGGGCGGTGCGACCGGCGTGGAGCTTGCCGCTGACATGCACAACGTCGTTGCTCGATTGCGCGAATACGGTTTCGAACACTTCTCAAAGGAACGCCTGTCGGTCAGCATCGTCGAGGCAGCACCCGGTCTTCTGCCGCGTCTACCTGAGCGAATCGGGGTTTCTGTGAAGCGCGAGCTAGAACGCATCGGTGTGAAGGTTTACGTCGGCACGCGCGTCGCCAAGGTCGAGAAGGACGCGGTAATCACGAGTGAAGACGAGCGAATAAATGCGGACATCAGTGTTTGGGCAGCCGGGGTGAGAGCCCCCGAGTGGCTGTCGGAATGCGGACTGCCAACCGATCGCCTCGGCCGTATTGACGTCAACGAAGACCTGTCGGTGGTCGGTATGCCCGGAATCTTCGCAATCGGCGATTGCTGCGCCTGCAAAGACCAGGACGGCCAGGAAATCCCGCCCCGCGCGCAGGCCGCTCACCAAATGGCGAGCACGGCGGCGCGCAATGTTCTAGCCGCACGAAAAGGCCGATCCTCGCGTTCATTCAAGTACCGCGACTTTGGCAGCCTGGTGAGCCTCAGCAAATACACGACCGTCGGCAATCTGATGGGCAACTTGGTTCGTGGCACCATCTTCGTCGAGGGCTGGGTCGCACGGATGGCTTATCTATCCCTGTATCGCATGCATCAGGCGGCCGTCCATGGCCGCTTCTCGACGCTGCTGATCATGCTCGGTGATCGCATCTATAAGGCGACACGCGCCAGCGTCAAACTGCACTAGATGCGCCAGAATCGCCAGATGCGCTAATTGTCAGCTAGTTCCCTTCAGGACGGAGGGCGGCAAGCTTGTCCAGTTCATCCACTAACGCTCGAAGTCGTTGAATGCTGGCATACGTGTCAGATGCAATTAGCGCGTTCGCATACTGCGAAGCTGCCAAGTGCCCCGAGGTTCGCATGACCGGCCGAAGAATTGGCACGAAGGCGGAAGCCGAGCCATTGGCGACGGGAATGATCGTCGTTACCACCTCATCGGCTGACGTGGATACGGTCTCTCCAGGTGCCAGATATCGCGTACCCAGTGTTCTGACATACGCATCCGGTGTGACGTAATAAATATCTTCCCGCGCCTGCAGGTAGAGCCCGTTTGCTCTCAGGACAAGACGCAGGTGATCTATGGTCATGAACTTCACATCGAGCGTACCGATGGCAATCTCATCGGGTACTCGCGCGTGGACGACAAACTCTGTATCAAACTTGCGACTCAGCGACTCAAGAACTCCACTCAACGGTTCAGTCGGTTGTCTCCGCTGCTCGGTTTGGGCCTCTTTCGAGGGGCGCGAGTCACTGGATTGTGACCACGCAGGCTGCGTGACACACGCGACGGTCGCAAGCAACGCGAGTCCGACTCTGACCTGAATGAGATGTTGCATCATACGAACTCCTTGTTCACCAAGTGCGGCGTCGCACGTTGGTACGACCTGCCTACCTTCGCGAAGTTCAAGATTCTCTCCCGACCTCTTGTGCTCACAGAAAAAGTGCCTACAATCGCGTCACCTTTTCTGGACGCCAAGGCTTTTATGTCTTCCAGCTAACGGGGCGCTACACACCTCCGAGTAGGGTTACAGCGCACCACTCTGTAACAACCTGATTCTCTCGCGAGGTACTTATCGATGGCCGGTGATGCTGTTGTCGTTCGCCCCCAGGGTCTGTGGCCAACCCACGATCAGTCGGGCAACCAACCCGAATCCCAGACCGGAACCACCCAAGATCATTTCATCGTTCGCGACGGTGTCGAGTATGCCGGCGCTCATGTGATCATAGATCTATGGGGTGCCGAGTACCTGGATGATCTCACGCTGATGGAAACTGCCTTCCGCGATGTCATCGAGACCTGCGGTGCCACGCTGCTGCACATCCACTTGCATCACTTCACGCCAAACTACGGTATCTCCGGCGTCGCGGTGCTCGCGGAGTCGCATATCAGTGTGCACACCTGGCCCGAGCGCCGCTTCGCCGCATTCGATGTCTTTATGTGCGGTGACGCGAAACCAGAACTCGCCGGTGGCGTACTGGCTAAATACTTCCGACCTGAACGCATCACGGTGAATGAATTGCGCCGCGGCATCGTGGAACCGACGAGCTAGTCATGGCGGGTTTTGAGGAAACCTTGTACGACAGCGTTGCGCAGAAGTTTCGCATCGACAAACTATACTTCGAAGACAAAACCGAGCATCAACACTTGATGATCTTTCATAACGCCATGCTGGGTCGTGTGATGACGCTCGACGGTGTTGTGCAGACGACCGAGGCAGATGAATTTGTCTACCACGAAATGATGGCGCATGTGCCGCTCTTTGCGCATGGCAAAGCGACCGACGTCCTGATCATCGGCGGCGGCGACGGTGGCATGCTGCGCGAGGTCACAAAACATAGCATTGAGCGGGTAACACAAGTGGAGATCGACCAAAGCGTCGTGGAAATGGCAAAGGCCTATCTGCCGAACCATGCCGCCGGTGCCTACGACGACCCTCGACTCACGCTGGAGATTGCTGACGGCATGGCGTTCGTACGAGATACGGATCAACGTTTCGACGTGATCATTGTCGACAGCACCGACCCGATCGGTCCTGGCGAGGTCCTGTTCTCCGAGGATTTTTATGCGCAAGCGAAGCGCTGCCTGAAGCCGGGCGGCGTGATCGTGACTCAGAACGGCGTCCCGTTTTTCCAACCCGACGAGGTCACGCACACCCACCGGCGACTGCGACGCCACTTTGACGACGTGACGTTTTACACCGGTGCGATCCCAACGTACTACGGCGGACTGATGACTTTCGGTTGGGCGAGCGACGACGCGACGCTCAGGACCCAACCGCTGTCGACGCTACATGGGCGATTCGCCGACTCAGGTATTGCAACGCGCTACTACACACCCGAGCTTCACCTTGGCAGCTTCGCGTTGCCGCGCTACATCAGCAACTGTTTTGACTAACGCTGAGTCATCGAATCCGCGGGTTCTGCTACCACCGCCCGACGCGTCTATCGCAGAGCAATACCAGGATTTGGTGGCGCGCCTTGGCTCGCCACTACTCGTGTTTGATCCGGCGGTTTTGCGATCACAATTTCAAAGCCTGCGGAAGGCCCTGCCGGGCGTGGCGCTCTTCTACGCCGTCAAGGCATTACCCAGCGAAGACGTCATACGCGAGATTGCCAAGTTAGGGGGCGGTTTCGATATCGCCAGCGCCGGTGAGACTGAATTACTTTTGCGAGAGGACGTGTTTGGTCGGCGCACGATTCATACCCATCCGATCAAGAAGGACTCAGAAATCCGTGATGCGCTGCGCTACGGTGCAACCACTTTTGTCGTGGACAACCTGCACGAGCTCAAAAAGTTTGAGCCCTACCGATCGCGCGTGGGCATCCTGCTTCGGGTGAGTTTCCGAAACCCGGGGGCCACGGTGGATCTGTCTCGCAAATTCGGTTGCGATTTCGAAGAAATCGAGACCTTGCTGGACGAGGCGAACGCCATGGGCGTCCACGTCAAGGGCCTGAGTTTCCACGTCGGTTCACAGTGTGCGGATGCCTTCAAACATGTCGAAGCTATCGAGCGCTGCAGCGCGCTAATGCGCTCGCGCGATACGGGTGATCGCGCTCCGATGAGCATGCTGGATATCGGTGGTGGCTTTCCCGCCGATTACGACGGCACCGGTGTCGATCTGCAGGTGTTTTGTGCTCCTATCCGAGCGGCTCTCAAAGAGCTGCCTGATGACTGGCAGATACTCGCCGAGCCCGGTCGGGTATTGGTAGCGCCTGCTGTCAGGAGCATCACGTCTGTGGTCGGACAGTCGGTACGAGAAGGCGTGCGTTGGTACTACCTCGATGACGGCGTTTACGGTTCGTTCTCCGGGCAAATCTACGACCACGCCAGCTATCCGTTACAGGTACTCAAGAGTGGGCCAGGCTTCCCTTCGGTGCTCGCAGGTCCGACTTGCGACTCAATCGACATTGTGGCCGAGTCGATCGAGTTGCCGCTTCTCGACAATGGCGATCTTGTTATCGGACATGAAATGGGGGCCTATACCGCCGCCACCCGAACGCGCTTCAACCTGCTGCCTGATGCACGGTTTGTGAATCTTGAAGCGTTGCCAGATAGTTGACGATGCCTTTCGCGGCCTCGCGACCTTCGAACACCGCCGTCACAACCAGATCCGACCCGCGCACCATATCGCCGCCGGCAAACACTTTAGGATTGCTGGTCTGGAACGGCATGATCGAGTCTTTGGATACCTGAACACGACCGTCCTCTGAGGTAAGCACCGAATGCGGACCGAACCACTCGGCAGGATTTGGCCGGAAACCAAACGCGATAATGACGGCATCCGCGGGAAGCACTTCTTCACTGCCCGGCACGGGCTCCGGTCGCCGCCGACCGCCGGCGTCGGGTGCACCAAGCTGAGTCGTCACGACCTTCACTCCCGTGACATGGTCGGTGCCGATGATTTCCACCGGCTGACGATTGAACAGGAAATTGACTCCTTCCTCGCGGGCGTTGCGGACCTCGCGACGTGAGCCCGGCATGTTTTGTTCGTCGCGTCGATACGCACAGGTGACTGAAGCGGCGCCTTGCCGCAGCGCTGTGCGATTACAGTCCATGCCGGTGTCACCACCGCCCAGCACGACCACACGCTTGCCTGCGAGGTTCATACCCGGAATGACACGTTCATGCTGCTCCATAGTGCGATAGACATTCGATACCAGGAACGGCAGCGCATCGAAAACACCCGGCATGTCCTCGCCAGGGAAACCGCCACGCACATAGGTGTAGGTGCCCATACCGAGGAACACAGCGTCGTAGTCCGACTCGAGTTTTTCGAACGGAATGTCCTCGCCGATCCGCGTGTTCAGCACGAACTTGATGCCCATGCCTTCCAAGAGCTCACGACGCTTGCGCACGATCTCCTTCTCGAGCTTGAAAGGCGGAATACCGTAGGTCAGCAGACCACCGATTTCCGGGTAGGCGTCGAACACCGTCGCCGCCACGCCATGACGCGCAAGGATGTCGGCCGCGGCTAAGCCTGCCGGCCCTGCGCCGACCACCGCCACACGACGCCCTGTCGCAATGACATGCGAAAGATCGGGTTTCCAGCCAAGCTTCAATGCCTCGTCGGTGATGTACTTCTCGATATTGCCAATACTGACAGCGCCAAGGCCATCGTTCAGCGTACAGGCGCCCTCACACAAGCGGTCTTGCGGACAAACCCGACCGCACACCTCGGGCAGTGAGTTGGTCTGGTGTGAAAGTTCCGCAGCCTCGAGAATGTTGCCTTCGTTGATCAGGTTCAACCAGTTAGGAATGTAGTTGTGGACCGGGCACTTCCATTCGCAGTAGGGATTGCCGCAGTTCAGGCATCGTCCGGCCTGGTCAGCTGCCTCTTTAGCGTCGAACTGACCGTAAATTTCGTTGTAGTGGTGCACGCGAGACTCGGCCGGCTCCTTGTCCGGGTCACGACGTGGAATCTCGAGAAACTGAAGCGGAAATTCTGCCATTACGCTGCCTGCCTCAGTGAAGTGATCAGGGAACCGAGCTCTGTCGCTTTGGGTTTAACCAGCCAGAATCTGGGCAGCATCTCACGGTAGTCATAGAGAATTTCTTTGGTCCAAACGCTACCGGTCAGTTCTTGATGCTCGGTCAAAAGCCGCCGCAGATGATGCAAGTGCGACTCCATGGTTTCGGGCGATATGCGGTGAATATCGATCAGCTCATGGTTGTAGCGATCCACGAAATCGCGCTCGATATCGAGTACATAAGCGAATCCGCCGGTCATCCCGGCACCAAAATTGACGCCCACATCACCGAGTACCGCAACCACGCCCCCAGTCATGTACTCGCAGCAATGATCGCCAGCACCTTCAATGACCGCCGTCGCGCCAGAGTTGCGAACACCGAATCGCTCGCCAGCGCGCCCTGCAGCGAACAACTCGCCGCCGGTTGCCCCGTATAAGCAAGTGTTACCGATAATGGCTGTGTCGCGCGCCACATAACGCGCGCGCTCGGGGTGTCGAATCACGATACGCCCGGCCGTCATGCCCTTTCCAACATAATCGTTGGCGTCGCCCTCAAGCGTGAGATTCAGGCCTTTGACGTTCCAAGCACCAAATGACTGCCCTGCAGTGCCGCGTAGCTTGATATCCAGAACCGCATCGCCCATGCCATGGTTGCCATGTTGGCGCGCGATCTCACCCGCCACTCGTGCGCCAATCGATCGGTTGAAGTTGCGCACCTCGTAACCGAACCGACCAGACTCACGGCGCTCGATGTGGCTCTGCATGTCGGCCACCATCTGCTCCGCGAGCTCGCCCTTGTCAAACGGCGTATTTCTTGGGTCGGTGCAGAATCGCGGGACGTCCTCGGCGAGGCCACCCTGAGACAGCACGGGTTTCAAATCGAGTGCCCGCTGTCGATCGGTGTCACCGTCGATCTGTTCCAGCAAATCAGTCCGGCCGACGAGCTCCTCGAGCTTGCGAACGCCGAGCGCGGCCATGTGTTCGCGTGTCTCCTCTGCGATGAACCGGAACAGGTTCATGACCATCTCGGGCAAACCGACAAAGTGCTTGTCGCGCAGCGTCGCGTTCTGCGTAGCAACACCGGTCGCGCAGTTGTTCAAATGGCAGATACGCAGGTATTTACAGCCGAGCGCGACCATCGGTGCGGTGCCAAACCCGAAGCTTTCAGCGCCGAGCATAGCGGCTTTGATGACGTCCAGACCGGTCTTCAGACCACCATCGGTCTGCAAGCGCACCTTGTGACGCAGCTGATTGCCACGCAACACCTGATGCGTTTCTGACAAACCGAGCTCCCAGGGGCTGCCGGCGTACTTGACCGACGTCAGCGGACTTGCGCCCGTACCCCCGTCGTAACCGGAAATCGTGATCAGATCTGCATAAGCCTTGGCGACGCCGGCAGCGATCGTGCCGACACCCGGTTCGGCCACCAGCTTGACGCTCACAAGCGCCTTCGGATTGACTTGCTTCAAATCGAAAATCAGCTGCGCGAGATCTTCGATGGAATAGATATCGTGATGCGGTGGGGGCGAAATCAGCCCAACGCCGGGACTTGCGTAACGCAATCGTGCGATCGTCGTATCCACTTTGTGGCCCGGTAACTGGCCGCCCTCGCCCGGCTTGGCGCCTTGTGCGATTTTGATCTGCAGAACATCAGCATGCACCAGATATTCAGCGGTGACGCCAAAACGTCCGCTCGCTACTTGTTTGATGCGTGACATGCGCTCTGTGCCATAGCGCGCTGGATCTTCACCACCTTCGCCCGAATTGGACCGCGCGCCCAACCGGTTCATCGCGATAGCCAACGCTTCGTGTGCTTCCGGCGACAAGGCACCTAGCGACATACCCGCGCTATCGAAACGACGCACGATGTCGGCCACCGGTTCCACCTCTTCGAGCGGCACAGGGTCTTCGGACCACTGCACATCCAGAAGGTCACGTAAGGTCGCGACCGGACGATCGTTCACCAGTGATGCGTATTGCTTATAGATTTCATAATCGCCAGCACGCACCGCCGCTTGCAGTGTCGCGATGACATCCGGGTTGTAACAGTGATACTCGCCACCATGTACGAAGCGAAGCAACCCGCCCTGATTCACCGGAACCCCGGGTGCAAATGCGAGTCGCGCCAGCGTCTGCTGATCCTCAAACAACGCGTTGAAGTTCGCACCACCGACCCGGCTAACCGTCCCGTGGAAACACCGAGCAACGACGGTATCGTCGAGACCGACGATTTCGAACAACTGTGAGCCGCGATAACTGGCAATCGTCGAAATACCCATTTTCGACATGATCTTGAACAGCCCTTTACGAATTCCGCGACGGTACGCACGTCCGTATTGTTGGGCACCATCGATACTGCTCGACACCTTCCCCTGGCGCGCAAGGTCCGCGAGGACTTGATAAGCAAGGTAAGGATAGACAGCTGTCGCGCCGTAACCGATCAAGCAGGCAATGTGGTGCGGGTCCCGCGCGTATCCGGTCTCGACAAGAATGTTGCACTCGCAGCGCAGGCCTTCGCGCACCAGGTGATGATGCACTGCGCCGGTGGCGAGCAACGTGTGCACGGGCAATTTGCCGGATTCGATATAGCGGTCTGACAGGCAGACCAGCATGGCGCCTCCACGGACCGCTGTCTCCGCCTTTTCACAGATATCATCCAGCGCGGTTTGAAGATCAACCGCTTCCCGGTAGTTCAAATCGATCTGAACATGTCGATCGGCAAACAACTCGGGGCTAATGAGCTGGCGCCATTTGCGTTGCGAAAGCACAGGCGAGTTCACGATGACATGCTCTGCATCGCTCGCGGACAGCTCGAAGAGGTTGGCTTCCTTACCGATATTCGTCTGCAAAGACATCACGATGCGTTCTCGCAGCGAGTCGATTGGCGGGTTGGTTACCTGTGCAAACTGTTGCCGGAAGCAATCGAACAACGAGCGTACCTGTTTAGACAAGACCGCCATGGGTGTGTCGTCACCCATCGAACCGACAGCCTCCTGTGAGGCTTCCGCAAGTACACGCAAAACCTCGTTGCGTTCTTCCGCGGACAGGTTGAACATCTTCTGGTAACGCGCGAGCGTGTCTCGATCCATCGGCTCTGCGGCCATCTGAACGTCTACGAGATCAGTCTCAAGGTAGCGAATACCTTTTTTCAGCCACTTGCGGTAAGGCGCACGTGCCTTGATGCGCTCGTGGATGTCGTCGGTATGCAACAGCTCACCGTTTTCGAGATCCACTGCGAGCATTTGACCGGGACCCAAGCGCCCTTTGGCGATGACGCTCTGCGGATCATAGTCGTAAACGCCGGTTTCGGACGCGATGGTCAGGTGTCGGTCCTCGGTCAGCACATAACGGGCCGGCCGAAGACCGTTGCGGTCGAGCGTGCAGGCGGCGTAGCGACCATCGGTCATCACAATACCCGCCGGGCCATCCCACGGTTCGATATGGCAGCCGAAAAACTCGTAGAACGCGCGGATATCAGCATCGAGTCGCTCATCCGCCTGCCAGGCAGGGGGAACGACGATACGAAGCGCCTGCAAGATATCCATGCCACCTGCGAGCATAACTTCAAGCATGTTGTCGAGGCTCGAGGAGTCCGACCCATCCATCGAGACAAGCGGTTCCAACGACGACACATCCGGCAGTTTGTCCGACTGGAAGTTGCGTGCCCGGGCCAGCGCCCAATTCCGGTTTGCACGAATCGTGTTGATCTCGCCATTGTGTGCGATCAGCCGGAAAGGCTGAGCCAGTCGCCACTGCGGCCACGTGTTTGTTGAAAACCTTTGATGGAAAACGCACACCGAGCTCTCGAGGCGCGGGTCACGCAAGTCCTTGTAGAACTCGGGCAACGCCGCCGGCATTACCATGCCCTTATAGGAAAGCGTATTGGCGCACAGGCTAGTGACATAGAAGGATTCATCAACGTCGGCGAGGGCCAGCTCTGTGCGTCGACGCGCGATGAACAACAATCGATTGAATAGCGCGCGAGCCATCCCTGCTGGTGCTGTCACAAACACTTGCTCGATGCGAGGCAACGTCCTGAGCGCTTCTTCCCCGCAGACCGACGGATCAATAGGCACCTCTCGCCAACCGGCAACGGCTAGTCCGACTTCGGTCAGCTGCGATTCCAACTCGGTACGCGCGCGTTGTGCCACGGTGTCGTGTTGATTCAGGAACACGACACCCGCCGCAAAGCGATCCTGCAGCTCGATACCGGCCGCTGCGGCCACTGCTCGAAGAAACGTCTCGGGCGCGCTCATGAGCAACCCACAGCCATCACCCGTCTTCCCATCAGCTGCGACGGCACCGCGATGGGTCAGCCGGGTTAGCGCCTCGATGGCGGTCTTCACCAACCAATGGCTGGGCTCGTCGTCCACATTCGCAATAAGACCGAAACCACAACTGGCTCGCTCAAACGACGGACGGTAGAGACTGCTGGCGTCAGGTGCTGGCATACGCTCCTTCAAAAAAACCGACGGACGCGGGGGCCGTGCACGCTTCTCGATCATCGCGTGCTGATCGGCCCTTGGATAGACCCGCTGCTGCGTGGGCAGCGTCAGCGCACGAGTGTGCGGGCGCGGGTTCTTACACAGTTATGCCATTAAATGGTGCAGTGCGCCAACGGTTACGAACGCAACCACTGTGCGCACTGAGTCAGGACTCGTCGCCAGCCGGCGTCGCTTGAATGACGGATGCCGGGTCCTCAGGTTGGTCAGGTGCCGCTTCGGTTGTCACCGGCGCCTCCATGACCTGTTGCTCTCGCCCGATGCGACCGACCTGATCAATCGTGTATTCAGGCTCCGGCGCCTGGGTCTCGACCACAGCGGTGGGTGCTGCGTCGTCGACCTCGGCTGATTCGGCAACGGGTGCCTCGCCACCACCACAGGCTGCAAGACCGACCGCCAGACCAAGCACCAATAGACCTCTCATCGCGACACCCTCGAATAGTGATGATTACGAGAGGTTGATTAAGTACTGTCGAACGCTGGCAAAAGCAAGCACGCGGATCACAACCTCAAGAATTGGGTTGGCAAATTCGCGCTTGAAACCAACCAATCGTCGCCGTCCAACACGAACTCTAACTCGAAAGTCAGACCCTCACCGTCGATCTGGAAACGTCGGATATCGACATCGGTCACGAGGACTTTAACCGTCGCTAGCGCGAACTCATTGGAAACGATTTCCAGCGACTCTACAAATGTCGTCACCGACAGAGAGTTTGTGATCAGAAAAATCTGGCGCATCTGACGCACGACATCGTCCCGGCTGTTTCCATTGAGATCGCGATAGTCCTCCGCGATTCCGCCAGCAAAATCTCCAACATCCCGTTCCTCGACTGCTTCGGCCATCTGATTGATTCGCTCCCGGATCAGTTGCTCTGGCGTCTCGCCGCCACCGCAGCCAACCAGCCATATCGTCAATACAGCTACCAAAATTTTTGGCATCTACAGTGCTCCTTATCCCATGCGCTTTCTGTCAGAATAACCGAATGGACACCGATGACGACCAATCGATCACGGAAGATGTGCTGGCGTTATGGTTCAGCGCGAGAGAGCACGACGCGCCGGGCATCGATGCACGGATGGAATTTTGGTTCGGAGAGGATCCGGAGCTCGATATCCAGATCCGTCACAAATTCGGCAAGCTGATCAGCGATGCCTCCGAGGGCAAGTTGAACCGATGGGGTGAAACCGCCGAGGGTCGCCTGGCGCTGATTCTTTTAATCGATCAGTTTCGGCGCAACATTTATCGCGGCAAGCCCGAAGCGTTTGCGCTTGACCGGGAGGCACTAAAATTATGCGTCGAAGGCGCTATCGCCGGTCATGACAAAGAACTGCCGCCACTCAAACGCGCGTTTTTTTACATGCCGATGCAGCATGTTGAGTCACGTAAAGTTCAGGAAAAATCGGTGGCGGTGTTTCGCAGTCTTGCCGAATCCGTCAGTGGTACCGAACTCGACACGTTTGAGACGTTCGCAGACTTTGCGGAGCTGCACCGCGACATCATCGCTCAATTCGGGCGCTTCCCGCATCGCAACGCGATTCTCGGCCGGGAGAGCACGGAGCTCGAGCGCGAGTATCTGCAAGACGCGCCAGACTTCGGTCAGTCGGCGCCCGACTAGGCCTTGTCCGCCAGCGCTGTCAGCCGATCGGTCTGCTGTGATACCCAGCGATAGCGGCTAACAAGCAGCACCGCAGAAACGGTGAGTCCCACAACAAAGCCACTCCAGATCATGGCGGGTGACAAACGCATCGTCAGAGCGGCTGAGTAGGCTAACGGAAAAGCGATGACCCAATACGACAGGGTCGTCAGGAACATCGGAACCTTGGTGTCCTGCAGGCCACGCAGTGCGCCCGCAGCGCCGACCTGAATGCCGTCAGAAATCTGGAACACCGCAGCGACGAACAGCAACGAGAGTGCAATCGCTTGCACTTCACCGTCGCGCGAATAGAGATTCACGATCGAGTCGCTAAATACCAGCATGAAGGTGGCAGACACAGCCATGAAGGCACCGCACACACCGATTCCGAGATACCCGCGCATGCGCGCCAACGCGATCTCGTTGCGGCCGATCGCGTTGCTCACGAGCACGGTAATCGCCGAATTCAGTCCCATGGGAATCATGAACATGGTGGACGCGTAGTTCAGCGCCACCTGGTGTGCCGCGGCAATGCTTGCCGAAAGCTTCCCCATAATCAGCGATACAGCCGCGAACAAACCGGCCTCGGCAAGCACGCTCACCATAATCGGAACACCAAGCCCGATGATCTCGCGCAAATAACCGCCCCGCGGTCCACCGCCAAAAGCGAACAGGCGATAGGGCAGGTAGTGCCGACTTGTCGCCATGTGCAAGAGCAGGAAAATCAACATCGACCACATCATGATCGCACTCGCGATTCCCGCACCTTTGGCACCCAGAGCCGGCGCACCGAGATTGCCAAACATGAAGGCATAGTTGCCGACCACGTTCACAACCAGCCCGATGATCGAGACCACCATGATCGGGAGGGTGCGTCCAACCGCCTCTGTGGTGTAGCGCAGCACCAGATAAAGGCATATGGCGGGCGCACCGAGACAAACCGCCTGCAGGTACTCAATCGTGAGGTCGCGAAATTCCGGATCAATACCAATTGTGTAGACGAAGGGACGCGCGCCAAAGCGAACGCTCACGAAAATCAGCGCCGCCAAACCTAGGGCCAACCACAGACCTTGACGCGCGTAGCGCCCGACCTCCGTCGGACGCCCACCACCCA
>JBCBNU010000041.1:0-26587 GCA_039821645.1 Pseudomonadota bacterium | reverse complement strand
GGCGCACGCAAGGGCTACGCCGAATCAGAGGACATAGGCAAAGCCGGCTGGTTCGCCCGCCTGATCGCTTTCCCGATTCGCATGTTCGTTTTGGTGGTCCGGGGGGTCTCTTTCGTTCTTGGCTTTGTGGGCAAAGTATTCACGTTCGTTTTTGGTGCGATCAACCATGTGTTTGCATCCGCGTACGGTCCCGCGCTGCGTTGGGCCATGCGCTACCGCCTCATAGTCTGTGGTGCATCCGTTGCGTTGTTTATTGCCACCATGAGTCTGGTACCGCGACTCGGTAGTGAGCTGATACCGCAGCTCTCTCAAGGAGAGTTCGCAGTTAACCTCAGACTTGCACCAGGCACGCCATTGGATGAGACCGACGATGTCGTTGCATCTGCGTTTTCAGCAACCAAGAGCATCAGTGATATTGATCGGACGTTCTCTGTCACAGGGACTGGCAATCGGCTGGATGCGAATCCGGTGGATGCTGGCGAACATACCGCCGTCCTTAACATCACGATGGCGCCTGGGAGCAATCGTGCTGCCGAAGACGCCGTTATCCAGAGGCTGCGCCGTTCACTCGACACGATTCCGGGACTCGCCTATGACTTCGAGCGCCCTGCCCTGCTGGCGCTGAGTACACCGCTCGAGGTCGTCTATCGTGGTTACAACCTCGATCAACTTCGTGAACGTGCGACAGCACTCGCGAATGAGCTCTCCGCAAATCCGCAGTTCGCGGACGTGCGCACCAACGTCGAGGGCGGAAACCCGGAGATTCAAATCACATTCGATCAGGAACGTGCCGCTTCGTTGGGTCTAGTGGTGCGTGATATCGCCGACAGCGTGGTCACTAGCGTCCGCGGCAACGTGGCGACGCGGTACAGCTGGAGAGACCGCAAGATTGACGTGACCGTCAAGAGTGTCGAGTCGCAGAACGCCTCTATTGATGACGTCCGACAGTTGATCGTCAATCCGGGTAGCGCGCGTCCTGTCAAATTGACGGATGTCGCCGACATCCGTTTGGCAACGGGTCCTTCGGAGATTCGCCGCTTCGATCAGGAACGCGTGGCGGTCGTTTCGGCCTCACTGACGAGCGGCGACCTTGGAACGGTATCCAAAGCTCTGGAAGCGCGTCTGAATGAAATCTCACTACCGGAGGGCATGACGGTTGAAGTGCTCGGACAGAGCGAGGAGATGGAACGCTCGCTGACATCAATGCAGTTCACGCTCGCATTGGCAATCTTCCTGGTCTACCTCGTCATGGCATCGCAGTTCGAATCACTGACCCATCCGTTTGTCATCTTGTTTACGATTCCGCTCGCCATGGTCGGCGCGGTGCTCGCACTCTGGGTTACCGGCACAACGGTGAACGTCGTGGCGTTCATCGGCATGATCATGCTAGCAGGCATTGTGGTGAACAATGCCATTGTGATGATCGACACCATCAATCAGCTACGCAATGGCGGCATGCCTCGTGAAGCCGCGATCTTCGAAGGTGCCCGAACACGTCTCAGACCCATCCTGATGACGACACTGACGACCGCACTAGGTTTGCTGCCGATGGCAATCGGACTCGGCCAGGGCGCCGAGGTTCGTACCCCGATGGCGATTACGGTGATCGGCGGTCTGCTTACTTCAACGCTGCTCACGCTGATCGTGATTCCCGTGGTGTACAGTCTGCTTGACCGCAAGAAAACTGAGGCCGACGTGCGCGAGAATACCCCGGGCGCATCGCGTGCACCCATGATGTCAACGGACGGACAACCCGCATGAAGCACACAGAGTTTTCACTACGCAGGCCGGTGACCGTATGCATGGTGTTTGCGGCCTTACTCGCCGTTGGTTTGATCTCCTCGCGTTTGTTGCCGCTCGAAGAGACGCCAGACATCGATATACCCGGGTTCTTCGTCAACATTCCTTACGACGGGTCAACACCCAAGGAAACCGAGCGACAGATCACGCGACCGGCCGAAGAGGCTCTGGCGACATTACCCGGTGTTCGCGACATGTATTCCGGCTCACGAGAGTCGGGTGCTGAGATCTGGATGCAGTACGGATTCAACTCTAACGCGCGCACCGCCGCAGTGGAGGCGCGGGTCAAACTGGACGCGATCCGGGATCAGCTACCTACCGACCTTGAACGCATCCAGGTCTTCAGTGGCTCGATTAACGACCGCCCTATCATGCAACTGCGGGTTTCGAGTGATCGTGACCTTTCCAATGCATGGGACCTTCTGAACACGCAGGTAAAACGTCGACTCGAGCGACTCCCCGGTGTCTCACAGGTGGAGATTCAAGGCGTAGAGCCGCCGGAGGTGCGATTGAGACTCGATGCTAGCCGAGTGGCGGCGCACGGTGTGGACATCAATGAGCTGGCAAACCTGCTGCGACGGGGTAACTTCGCTGTCAGCGCCGGGCAGATCACCGCAGGCAACGAACGCTGGACGTTGCGACCCAATGGCGAGTTCAAGAGTCTGGACGACATCCGCAATCTTGTTATCGACGATCGGAACCTACGCCTGCGCGATGTTGCCAACGTCAGCATGACTTCACAGGAACGCGACTACGGCCGTCACCTCGACGGGAACTACGCGATTGGTATCTCAGTGAGTCGCGCAAGCGGTTACAACATGGTCGAGGTTGCTGATCGCGTGATCGAGGAGATCGAGGCAATAGGCAAGACACCGGCCATGACGGGCATCGAGATTTTCAGTCTTGATAACCAGGCAGACTCCGTGCGCCAGTCCCTGCGTGATCTTGTCAGCTCGGGGCTGATCGGTGCCCTGCTCGCAGTTGTTGTGCTGTATTTCTTCCTCCGTCACATGGCAACCACTCTGATCGTCACACTTTCGGTGCCACTGTCGCTGATCATCACTCTGGGCGCTATGTACTTCAGCGGCTTGACGTTGAACGTGCTTACGCTGATGGGCCTGATGCTGGCAATCGGGATGCTCGTTGATAACTCGGTTGTCGTGACCGAGAGCATCTTCCGTTATCGTCAGGAAGACGACGCCGATCCGTCCGGCGCGACAATGAAAGGTGTCCGCGAGGTTGGACTCGCCGTGATTGCGAGCACCGTCACGTCAATCTGCGTTTTCGCGCCGCTGATCTTCAGTCAGGAATCCGAGGAAGGCGTCTTTCTGCGCCATGTTGCGATCACAATCTCCGTCGCAATCCTGTGCTCGCTCGTCATCGCTCAGACGCTCATTCCGCTACTCACGAGCAAGCTGAAGAAGATTCCACGCGAGCACACCGGCAAGCTGATCCCCGCCATCGCTCGCCGCTACGGTGCGCTGCTTAGCTGGATCACCAATGCACGCGGTTGGAAACGCATCATTGCACCCGCGATTGCATTCCTCATTCTTCTCTCTCCGATCATTCCGATCCAGACAGAAATGTTCAAGATGGATCCCTTCCCCGAGGAGCCCACGCGGCGATTGTTCCTGCCCTACAACATGAACGATTACTATTCGCTGGATAAGGTCGAAGAAAGCGTGAACGAGATCGAGCAGTTCCTGTTCGACAACAAGGAGCGCTTCGAGATTCGTTCCGTGTATTCCTATTGGGAACAAGGCCGAGCGGAAACAACGATCCTTTTAACTCAGGGTGCTAATGCAACGCTCGACTCGCGTCAGATCATGGAGATGATTCTCGCCGAGAAGCCGGATATTGCGATCGGCGATCCTGCGTTTGAGCGCAGCAACAATGGTGTAGGAGAAGGCTTCAGCGTCACGCTCTCTGGTGAGTCGACCGAGCGGCTTCGTGAATTGACCTACGATGCCTGGGATGTCCTCGAGAACATCGATGGACTGTTCGACTTCAGTACGGATCTGACAGCGGGTGCGCGCGAAGTACAGATTCGCCTGGACCGGGAAAAGGCGGCGGCAATAGGTGCTAGCGCACAAACGGTGGGTGATGCTGTCGGCATCGCGCTGCGTGGCGAGCGACTTCGCGAATACCGAAGCGAAGACGGTGAGGTTTTGATGCGACTCGCGCTTCGCGATAACGATCGACAGACCGTAGACCAACTTGGCAACCTGATGGTGCCAGTCCTGTCACCCGATGGCACCCCCGGTTCTGTACCGCTCTATCAGATCGCCGATCTCGAACAAACGCGCGGTGCACGCACGATTCAACGCACGAATCGCAAGACGTCCGTTTCGATCAATGCAGCCGTTGACCCAAAAACCAACATGGATGAGTTACGACCCAAGGTAGAGGCCGTCATGAATGAGTTGCAACTACCTGCCGGATATCAATGGGGCTTTGGCAGAGGGTTCGAACGCAGCGAGGACACCAAGAACATGATGGCCGAGAACATCCTGCTAGGGGTGCTTCTGATCATCATTGTTATGGCCGCTATGTTCGAGTCGATGCTCTACCCGCTGTCGATCATCATGTCGCTGTTTTACTCGATGGTTGGCGTTGTGTGGTTCCTGGCACTCACGGGCACGCCTTTCACTTTTATGGGTATGGTCGGCATGATGATCCTGATTGGTGTCGTCGTGAACAACGGCATTGTGCTGGTCGATCACATCAACAACCTACGGCGGGAAGGATTGCCTCGCGATGAGGCGGTGGTACAAGGCGCAAGAGACCGGTTCCGTCCGATTCTGATGACCGCGGCAACGACGATCCTCGGTCTTGTGCCGCTGGCCGTCGGTAATACGGTAGTTGGCTCTGGCGGCCCTGCGTACTACCCGATGGCACGCACCATCATTGGCGGCCTTGCCTTCTCGACCATCGTGTCACTGGTTGCAGTACCCATGGCGTACATCGGTCTGGATAAGTTCAAGAACTGGAGTTTGGGTATCTGGCGCCATGCGACTCGCCGCACAGCAAAGCCCGAACCGGCGAGCGCGGGCTAGGCACCGCGTTGTGCGTGACGGTCAACCGTCGGTGATCAGTGCTCTCGAAACCGACCACTGATCGTCGCGCAGCACCTCAACAATCGGGGTGAAACGCGCTTGCCGTTCTTCATCCACCATCTTGAGCGGGTCGGCATCAAACGGGTCGGGTATGACCGCGTTGTCGGCCGCATACTGCGCACGCTTGGCGAGCCACTGAACCTGGGTACGCAACAGTGCCATGAAGTTTTCGGTGGCGGTGAAATCACGAAATCGAGTAAACGACTGATCGACGATATTCATCAAGCGCCGGCACTGTGCATCGTCGCCATAATCTACCGCGCCCACCTCACGGTGATAGGCCAATCGTGACTTTGCTGCAAGATCCCCTGCTGATTCGAAGAACCGGGTCATGAATTGGGCCATCGCCAGCAAGTGGAGATTGATGACGCGCTGATCGGCAATCGGCAAGGCCCGATCTGCAGGTGGACGCTCGACCCGCACCTCGCGTGCGGTAGCGAGCGTCTCATCATGCGCAGCAACATGAGCTCTCAGGTCTTCAGTCACGACACGTTTTTCCTGAGTCAGACGTCGTCGGCGCCACCAGTGCCACGGATAGCGAGCTCGCAGATACTGAGCTTCCAGATCCCGCAACAACTGACGCAACGACAAAATTGACGCCTTCTCTGAAACGAGTTGCTGCTCGACAGCTGCGACACGCTCGGCATGCTGGGCACGCCACTCCTCGATCCGCTCGACTCGGCGTTTGCCGCTGGTCCGCGTGGCCATTTGATGTGCAGCAGAAACAAGGTGATGATGACAACGTCGCCACAACCCACGCAGGTGATAGAACAGCATCGTGCCCAGCGCGGTATTCTCACCGGTCAGCAACTCCTCCAGATAGGCAAGCTTGCGTTCGAGCCGCTCGCCATGCTGCTCGGCCCCGGCCAACGATTGGTTTAGCTGACGCTCGCGCTGGCGCAGATCGCTATAGGCTTTCTTGAGCGCAACCCGATTGGAAAACAGTCGCAACAAGCGCTCGTGTTCATCGATCGCAGAGGATGCGGTGTCGGCTGAAATGTTTTGACTGACAGCGACCATCGCTGAACGGAATCTCTCGTTATGCCCTTGCTAGCACCAATCGAGAGATTACACATAACCCGTTTTAACCGGCTTGACCTGCCGCACAGTTTTCCGATCAGGGGGCTATTCGATGTCCTGCGTCTAGCAAGTATTCAAGCCACTTGTTGAGCAGCACGTTACGGCGCCATCGTGAGTCTAGCGTCTCGCGATGCGACGCCGCGATGTCCCGGAGGATGTGATGGCGGTGTTGGGCACTCATGCTCATCACTTCGGCCAACTTGCCGTCAAAATATATGCGCAGGCGCAAATCCGGATCGGCGATGGAGGCCATCTCCCCGTCACTTCCTGGCGTATCGAAAAGATAGGTCAAACGCAGCGTCAGTGTGTATCGCGTGCGCTCCTCGACAGTGCAGTGCAGTGGCAGATCATCTGCCGCCCCTGTCGAGACTACCGTGCCGTCCAGTCGATCCAGCCCCGGAACCAGCATCCAGAGGCGCAGGTAGTTGCTCTCGTAGACACTCATCAGACCCGCGAAGCTGCGAGGCTTCACCTGAGTCTGCGGGACAATTCTGCTGTCGGTTTGCATTGGTCAAGCTTAGCACAGCTTGCCCTGTTGACAGGGTGTCGCAAATTGCCGCGAAACGTGAAATTAGACGATACCTCTACGGACGAACGCGGCGTTCAACACCAGTCGCTTCAAGGATTCGACTGGAGATTTCCTCGATCGAGAACCCGGTCGTATCAACATGTGGAATGCGATACTTGGAGAACAGCGCTGCCGCAGCACGCAGCTCAAAATTGACCTGCTGCGCCGATGCATAACGTCCCGCCGAACGCCGCTCCTTGCGAATTTGCTGCAATCGTCGGGCATTGATCGTCAGACCAAAAAGCTTGTTGCGGTGTTCAAGAAGACGCGCAGGCAGGGTGCCGCCCTCGAATTCATCATCGGTGATTGGGTAATTCGCCGCATAGACCCCGTACTGCAGCGCCAAATACAAGCACGTAGGCGTTTTTCCGGAGCGAGATACTCCCACCAGAATCACGTCGGCCTGATCGTAGTTGCGGGTGACACCGCCATCATCGTTCGCAAGCGCATAGTTGGTCGCCTCGATCCGCTTCATATAGGTATCCGCGTCGGACATTCCATGGGCCCTGCCAGCGGCGTGTGACGCCTTGATTTCGAGCTCAGATTCGAGCTGATCGACAAAAGCGTCGAAGATATCGAGGTATAGGCCGTTTGCTTCGCGAATGATTTCGCGCAGTGCATCATGTACCAGCGAACTGAAAACGATGGGACGATGTTGATCTTGAGCGGCTGCACGATCGATCCGATCCTTCAATTCCAACGCTCTCGCCTCAGAATCGACGAATGGGACAGTCACCTGCCGGAAAGTCTCGCCAACAAACTGGGTCATCAAACTGTGACCCAGGGTCTCGGCGGTCACACCCGTTTGATCTGAGATGAAAAAGACTGTCCGCGTGGCCATCACCGCTCCCGTAACCGGCGCTTACCATAACCCAACTGCCGTGTTTAGGCTCGCGACCGATGTCACAAAGCGCACATGGTCACGGCGCGGTATAATGGCGGGCTTTATGTATCCACGGTAACGAGGGATCAGCGTGAACCGGTTTGTTATTCCTTTTTCTGAGCTCGGCATGGGCGATGTTGAGCGAGTTGGCGGCAAGAATGCCTCGCTTGGCGAAATGATCAGCAACCTGCACGGACTCGGCGTCACCGTTCCAGGCGGCTTTGCCACCACCGCTGAGGCCTACCGGGTCTTCCTGCGCGACAATGGCTTGGATACGCAGATTGCCGAGCGCCTGCAAGACCTCGACGTTGACGATATCGGGGCATTGACGGCCGCGGGGGACGACATCCGGCGCTGGATTCGTGAGGCGCCACTGCCAACCCAACTGGAGGTCGATATGGCCGAAGCCTGGGCGGAAATGGCGGATGGTCGCGATATCGCGGTGGCGGTTCGATCCTCAGCAACCGCAGAGGATCTCCCCGACGCATCATTTGCGGGCCAACAAGAAACCTTCCTGAATATTCGCGGACTGGACAACGTCATCGCAGCCATGCGGGACGTGTTCGCCTCGCTTTTCAATGACCGTGCCATCGCGTATCGCACGCACCAGGGTTATTCCCACGAGCAAGTCGCATTGTCCGCCGGCATCCAGCACATGGTGCGCAGTGACCGCGGTTCGAGCGGTGTGATGTTCACTTTGGACACCGAGTCCGGCTTCCGCGATCTGGTGTTCATCACAGCATCATGGGGCCTCGGCGAGACCGTCGTTCAGGGTGCGGTCAATCCAGACGAATTCTATGTCTACAAGCCTGCGCTTAGGGCCGGGAACATGCCGATCATGCGACGCAACCTCGGTAGCAAGGCGATCAAGATGGTGTTCTCGGATGACGCGCGCGCCGGCAAGAGCGTGGAGACGATTGACGTGGATAGCGATGCCCGTCGCCAATTCTCCATCACCGACGAAGACGTGCTGGAGCTCTCCCGCCATGCACTGACCATCGAAGCGCACTACGGGCGACCAATGGATATCGAGTGGGGGAAGGACGGCGAGGACGGCAAGATCTACATCCTGCAAGCGCGGCCCGAAACGGTTCAGTCTCGATCCGGGCGCACGCTACAGCGATTCACCCTGAAGAAGCGCTCTACGGTGATCGCCAGCGGTCGCAGTATCGGACAGAAGATCGGTGCCGGTAAGGCCAAAGTGATTCGCGACGTCAGTGAAATGGCGCGCGTACAAAGCGGCGATGTCCTCGTCGCCGACATGACCGACCCGGACTGGGAACCTGTCATGAAGCGGGCGGCTGCCATCGTCACCAATCGCGGTGGACGCACCTGTCACGCCGCCATTATCGCCCGCGAGTTGGGAATACCCGCGGTGGTCGGCTGCGGTGATGCCACGGACCTGATCCATGACGGTACCGAGGTCACCGTTTCATGCGCCGAAGGCGACGAAGGCTTCATCTATGACGGTGTGCTCGAGTTCGAAAAACACCAGATTGAACTCGATGCATTGCCCGAGGTCCCCGTAAAAATCATGATGAATGTCGGCAACCCTGACCGAGCATTCGATTTTGCGTCGATCCCGCATCGCGGGGTTGGTCTGGCAAGGTTGGAGTTCATCATCAACCGAATGATCGGTGTGCATCCACAGGCCCTGCTCGACTACGACGATATCGACGCTGATACGCGCGAGATGATCGACGAACAAATGGCCGGCTACACGTCGCCTCGTGAATTTTTCGTCAGCAAACTGGCTGAGGGCGTGAGCTCCATCGCTGCCGCTTTCGCACCACACCCGGTGATCGTCCGTTTGTCGGACTTCAAGTCCAATGAATACGCCAACCTCATCGGTGGCGAGCTCTACGAACCGAACGAGGAAAACCCGATGTTGGGTTTCCGTGGCGCGGCACGATACCTCGATGAGAACTTTCAGCCTTGTTTCCAGATGGAGTGTGAGGCGTTGCGCCGGGTGCGCAACGACATGGGCCTTACCAACGTTGAAGTGATGGTGCCGTTCGTCAGAACGGTGGATCAGGCCAGGCAGGTCACCGAGTTACTCGCTAAAGAAGGCCTGTCGCGCGGCGAGAACGGACTGCGATTGATTATGATGTCCGAGCTACCGACCAATGCCTTATTGGCTGACCAATATCTCGAGTACTTCGACGGTATGTCGATAGGATCGAATGACATGACTCAGCTCGCACTTGGACTTGATCGCGACTCCGGGCTCATCGCAGACCTGTTTGATGAGCGTGACGAAGCGGTCAAGGCTTTGCTCGAACTCACCATCAGTGCGTGCAAGCGGCAAAACAAATACGTTGGCATTTGCGGTCAGGGACCGTCAGATCACCCCGAACTCGCCAAGTGGCTTCTTGATCGAGGCATAGAATCGATGTCACTCAACCCGGATACTGTCATCGAGACATGGCTGTATCTCGCCGGCGAGCGAGTTTGATCTACCCAAGGCAGCTAGAGTAAATCGCCGGATCCGTAGCCGCCGCGTTTGCGGCGTTTCAGTCCCGGCAGAATCAAACCGAGCACAATACCCAGCAACAATACGCCCGCGCCCACGACGAAGCCGTACAAGGCCCTTTGACTGCGCAAGTCAGCGTTGGACTGCTGGAGCCCTTGAAGCTCAATTTCGGTTTCCTGCAAATCCGTTCTCAGCGTCATATTCTCGCGATCAATCGCGAGCACGTTAGACGCTTTCTGTTGCAAGTCGGCAAGCTCACTGGTCAGGCGCTCATTGTCCTGTTCCAGCGAGCGAAGACGTTGCTGCGCAGAGGCATATGACGTGCGTAAATCGTCGAGTTCCCGGCCCTGGTCGCCACTCTCATTGCGCAAAGCGTCTACGCGTCCCTGTAGCGCCGAGATTTGGCTCCGGGCGGCCGGATTAGGCATCAGGTATCGGGTGAGCACGTATCCTTCGGTTTGACTGGTCGCGAGTCGTACTCGGCTGTAGCCGCTCTCTGCGTCTTGCTCTAAAACCTCCACCGGGGTCCCTGACTCGAGCATCCTGACGATCGCATTTTGCGTGCTCGGACCCCGCCGCATTGTGATTTCAAAAATGTCGGTGACATATTGGCGCTCTTCGCTCGACTGCGCATATACATTGGCAGACGCCGCCAACAGCGATATCGCAAAGAGAATAGGTTTGAGTACGGTCTTCATGCGCGCGAGATTAAGTGGTGTGCGAACGTTTGTACACTGTCGTAGAACGCCAACACATCAATTCCGGGACAGACGCGCAAGGCTTGCTGCATGCGCTTCCCAGTGCTGGCCGTCAAACGGTTCGACTTCAACCGGAAATCCGTCCGGCAGTTCGAGACAGACGAGATTGACACTGACGCCGTCAGGATTTGACCTCGGTCGATAGAATGATTTGACGCCGCAAACGCGGCAAAACAAATGCCGTGCGATGCCGGTGTTGAACCGGTACTCCGAGAGTGCGTCTTCCCCGGAAACGAGTTCAAAATCTGACTCTGGCACGATGGCCCCGACGAATCCGGACTGCGCGCATATCGAACAATTACATGCATGTGCCAGCAGAGGTTTCGCCACCGACACTCGATAGCGCACTGCGCCACAGTGGCAACTGCCAGCAACATCGATCAATTCACTCATGGAGCGTTCGGCGTGCGTCTGCGTTCAAACACCAGCATCTGATTGTTGGCCGGCATGTGATAGTGCGCGAGTTCTACCCAGCCCGTGCGACACGCGAGCGCCCTAACCTCACCAATATCTCGAATCCCCATACCGCTCTGTTCCGCCCGCAATTGCACGTCGAAGACGGCGTTGCCTTCGCTGGTCGGCTTGCCCTCGACATGGAATGGCCCATACACCAGAAGACGAGTCTCATCCCGAGACTGCATCGCCGCATTCGAAAATAGTGCGCTCACGGCATCCCAATCCATGATGTGGAGCGTATTCACCGTCAGCAAAGAATCGAAATCCGGGAGCTGACACCATTGATCGGACGAGGTCGCATCGAGGGCGAGTGCCGGATGAATCCGAGCGGATGACACAGCTGTCGCTGCCCAACCGTTGATGCTGCCATGATCGGGAACTCGATCGCTCGGTTGCCAATGAACCCCGTCGAGTCGATCAATCAAATATGCAGCGTGTTGCCCTGTGCCGCTCCCCACTTCCAGAAGCGTCCCAGGAGTCAGCCACATCTCAAGCACGGCCCCCAAAGCCTCCTGGTTGCGCTCGCACGACGGCGAGGAGCGCAGCGCGCCTTGTTCGGAGTCGGATCCACGCGAGATCATTCTGCTCCCATAGCCGCCATGAAAACGTCTATGCCGGGCTGAAGCCACTGCTCTCGGTAGTGTCGCAGTTCTTCAATGGAGTCCCGAATGTCCTCGAGCGCAAGGTGCAAGCCCTGCTTTCGAATCCCACGACAAAGTTCCGGCCCCCAATTCTGAGCGAGAATTTTGAGCGTGCTAACGTCAAGGTTGCGGTAATGAAAATAGGCTTCCAGGTCCGGCATATAACGTGCAAGAAATCGTCGATCCTGGCAGATGCTGTTACCGCACATTGGCGAGCTACCACGAGTGACATGCTGTTCCAGAAAGGCGATGGTTTCGCGCTCAGCCGCGACCTCGTCGTAGCCGCTCTTGCGCACCCGCGCCGTCAGTCCCGACCCACCATGTTGGCGTGTATTCCACTCGTCCATGCCTTCGAGGCGTTCCTCGCTTTGTCTGACGGCAAGCACAGGACCAGCAGCGATTTCGTTCAGATCATGATCGGTGACAATCGTCGCGATCTCGATAATACGATCTTGTGATGGACTGAGCCCGGTCATCTCAAGATCGATCCATATCAACCGGTCATGTGGCAAATTTGTCATCGCGTCAGTGTAGCAGACCCGCATCACGCGTCTGCACTGGCATAATGCGGCGATGAGCAAAGACCCAGAAAACATCGGTCAAGTGATGCGCGTGGCGGCCAGTTTCGGAGCCCGCTTCGAACTCACACCGGACGGCCCACTCAGTGCAGACTCAATCCCTGCGCGTCCGAAAGGCAAGAAACTCAAACCGGTTGCCGGGGACTTCGTGAGGGCGCGCCCACTTCGGGGCGAAAAAGACTGGCAGATCGAGGAAGTGCTTGAACGTGCCAGCGCGCTTGATCGGACCGATACTCGCGGAAGACGCGAGTTGCTGGCTGCCAACGTGTCAATGATGGCGATCGTGCTCGCACCACAGCCACAACCGGACCTCTTCATCGCCGATCGCTATCTCGCCGCGGCCGAGTTGATGCCATGCAAAGCTGCCATCGTGTGGAACAAGAGCGATATTGCACCACCCGATGCAGAGCTGGAGGACTACCGCGCGCTCGGATACGACGTGGTCAACGTAAGTACGAAGAACACTGACGGTATTGACGCCCTGAGAGAGATTATGCGTGGCGAGTTATCGATCCTTGTCGGTCAATCCGGCGTCGGCAAATCAACGATCGTCAACACGCTCTCCGGAGGCGACATTCAACGAACCGGATCCGTCTCCGGCGCCAATCTTGAAGGTCGGCACACCACCGTGTCTGCTCGACTGATCATGCTCGACACCGACATTCAGGTAATCGATTCACCCGGCGTGAGAGATTACGCCCCAGGGCTGATTGAGCCGCGTGCCGTCGCGCAAGGCTTCCGCGAGATTCACTCGGCCGCTGCTGGTTGCAGGTTCGCCGACTGCATGCATCGTGCAGAACCTGACTGCGAGGTGAAAGCACGAGTTAGCTCCGGCGAAATCAGCGACCGTCGATACAGGAGCTACTTGCGATTGGCACAGATCAATCGCCAACTGGGCGCGGATCGCTACTAGCCCGAGTGACCAAAACCCATTGGCATTTTCGCGCCTGCGAGCAAATGCATATGCAAGTGAAACACCGTCTGTCCGCCGTCTGAATTGCAATTCACAATCAGGCGGAACCCTTTTTCTGCAATACCCTGTTCTGCCGCAAAATCGCGCGCGGCCAGGAATAAACGGCCGACCAACGTCGCCTGATCATCGCGAATATCGTTGACGGTCGCGATATGTGGTTTCGGGATGAACAACACATGCACGGGCGCTTGTGGACTGATGTCCCGGAATCCGAGCACGTGTTCATCCTCGAAAACACGTTCGGCTGGAATCTCACCCGCTACGATTTTGCAGAACAAGCAATCCGGATCAATTTCAGTCATCGATATCGCGCCCCCTAAAAAAGACGACGACGGCCGCTAAATGCGTGTGACAAAGTGCCGCCATCAACAAATTCGAGCTCGCCGCCCACGGGAACGCCGTGCGCAATTCGGCTGGCCTTCGCACCCTGCGCATCCGCAAGTTCGGCGATATAGTGCGCAGTCGCATCGCCTTCGACAGTGGGGTTGGTCGCAATGATGACCTCTTTTAGGTCCGGTTCGCGAAAGCGTGCTGCCAACAGGTCGAGCCCTAACTCCGACGGCCCAACGCCGTCCAGGGGTGAAAGGTGTCCGAGCAAGACGAAATATCGACCGCGAAACCCTGTCGCGCTGTCAATCGCGAGCACATCCGCTGGCGATTCCACAACACAAAGCGATGAAGCATCCCGCGATGCATCGCTGCAGAACTCACAAATCTCGTTCTCCGTGTACATACGGCAACGATCGCAATTTCGAATACCGGTGGCTGATTGCGCTAGCGCGGTTGCCAGTCTTGCGGACCCCGAGCGATCACCCTCGAGCAATGAAAATGCCATACGCTGTGCCGACTTTTGCCCTACCCCGGGCAGGCATCGGAGCGAGTCAATCAACTCAGTCAAGAGCGGTGTGAAAGCCATTGCGTGTGCGAATCGCCTAAAACGGCAGTTTCATTCCGGCAGGCAGATTCAGACCACCGGTTACCTCGGCCATTTTCTCGGCACTTGTTGCCTCGGCTTTGCGCAATGCGTCGTTAAATCCTGCGGCAATTAGATCCTCGAGCATTTCACGGTCATCGCCGAGCAGTGAGTCGTCGATTTGGATTCGTCGCACTTCGTGCTTACAGGTCATCGTTACTGATACAAGTCCGGCTCCTGCTTCACCGACCACCTCGGTATCGGCGAGCTCTGCCTGCAACTTTTCCATGTTGCTTTGCATCTCTTTGGCCTGCTTCATCAGCTGCCCGATACCACCCTTCATATCCCTTCCTCCTGTCGGCACCGCCGACAAAAACTATCCTGCATCGCCAGCCCTGACGGTCTCAGGGTCGAGCGTCGCGTCCATCAATTCTTCCAGCGCGGCCACCCCCGCGTCCTTGCGCAGCTCGTCGACCGCAGCCGATTTCTGAGACTGCGCATCGCGCGCCTGTTGACGCACCGGAGTATCTGCCGGTGCTTCACCGGCTACTGCAATCGAGACGCGAATATCTCGACCGAGATGCTGCGTCAGAGACTGCTCGAGCACTTTCACTCTCGCATCTGTGAGCATCGCTGCACTACGTTTGTCCAGCGAGAGGAACATCGTGTCGTCGCGCTCTTCTCGCCACGCGCAGTTGGCGGCCAGCATCCGAGCCACGCCATCCAGCTCCAAGGCACCGACCAGTCGGTACCACTGGCGTGACGGGTCGTCATCACCGGACACACCCGCATTATCCGTCGAGGCGACGGCCTTATTCGCAACATTGTCAGGAGCAGTCGGTGCAGCGCTAGCGGTCGCTTTCGATTTTGTTTTGCGCACCGGCGCGCTCGGCACATGCCCAGTGGTGGTCTCTGTCATAGCCTCGGCGTCACCATACTCAGGGCGAAATGCGAGCATCCGTAGCAGCGTCATTTCCACGCCGGTGCGCATATCTGGTGCCAGAGACAAGTCTCGGCGGCCATGGACCGCAATTTCGTAATACAACTGCACCACCTCCGGTGCCAATCGATCCGCATATTCGTGCGCGGGGAAATCACCGTCTTGAGGCGCGTCCACCGCCTTCGCTTGTTGAAGCGCGATATCGGTAAGCGCGCGCGCCAACTCGTCGAGTAAGGCGCCGTAGTTGGGGGCGCGCTCATCTGCAGATCGGATGACATTGATCAACTCGGCGCCATCGTCGGCGATCAGTGCATCCAATAGAGCGGTGACGAACGAGTCGTCCAACGCACCCAGCATATTCCCGACTTCTCGCTCCGGCAGTGCACCACCGCCGAACGCAATTGCCTGATCCATGAGACTCAACGCATCACGCAGACTGCCATCAGCCGCTTTCGCCAGCATTCTGAGCGCACCGGGCTCCGCATCGACACCTTCCGTCGTCGCGATTTGGGCCAATCGATCGGCGATCATAGGTGGAGCAATTCGCTTCAAATTGAACTGCAGGCATCGGGACAATACGGTCACAGGCAATTTTTGCGGATCGGTCGTCGCCAGCAGGAATTTCACATGGTCCGGAGGCTCCTCTAGGGTCTTCAACAACGCATTGAACGAGTGCGTCGAGAGCATATGAACTTCATCGATAAGGTAGACCTTATAACGGCCGCGCGTGGCCGCATACTGCACGTTGTCGAGCAATTCCCGCGTGTCGTCGACCTTGGTTCGAGAGGCAGCATCCACCTCGATCAAATCGACGAACCTGCCTGAGTCAATCTCAAGACACGCGGCACACTTACCGCATGGCGTGGACGAAACACCGACTTCACAATTAAGTGCTTTGGCGAGAATTCGAGCCAAAGTGGTCTTTCCAACACCACGTGTTCCGGAAAACAGATAGGCGTGATGGAGTCTTTCGTTGTCCAGCGCATGCGACAGCGCGCGTAAAACGTGCTCCTGACCGACAACATCGGCGAAGCCGGTCGGCCTGTATTTCCTTGCAAGGACGAGATAACTCATGAACAACTCTGACCGGATGCAATCCAACACCGCGAAAAAGAAAGGCCCGCACCAGCTGCTCCCCGGCACCCGGTATGACCGCTGCCGCTGCTCCCTTCCGGGCCTGACGGGGTTCACGGCTGACCGTCGCGGGGTAGCCGGCACGGACCAGCCGATAGTATCTCAGGCGAAGGCGGCGCTTTCACCCCCCTTGTGACCGCGAATACCCGCTGGAGGGAGGTATAATATCGATATGGTTGATGGGACCATCAATACAGAGGGATGCGGATGCGGCTAGTCATCGCGCTCGCATCCGTGCTTGGGCTCACCACAGTCCAACAACCCCCGCCGCTGCTTGAGCAAGTGCTCGAGACCGGCGTGTTGCGAGTTGTCACGCGCAATGCGCCCACCGCCTACTATATCGGTGCAGACGCCCCGACCGGACCAGAGTACGATTTGGTCCTCGGCTTCGCGGAGGAGCTCGGGGTTCAGCTGACCATGCGACCACTACGCGCGGTTGCCGACCTGATTCCTGCCGTGCGAGCCGGCAATGCACACATGGTCGCCGCAGGTCTGTCGATCACCGAAGAACGACTTCAGCAAGTCAATTTCAGCCAACCCTATCAGCAGGTCGAACAGCACCTAATCTACCGCAGAGGCACCGGAAAACCGCAGTCTTTGGCCGATATTCAAGAGCAAGAGATCGTTGTGATGGCGGGTTCAAGCCATGCGGAAACGCTCGACGTTCTGGACGACGAGTTGCCGCTGCTTGAATGGCGATCTGACGAAGGCGCAGAAAGCGCAGACCTTCTTGAGGACGTCGCTGATGGCACGATCGAGTATACGATCGCCGACTCTACCGACTTCAATATCAATCGCCAGTTCCACCCCGAACTTCGCATCGGGTTGGACCTCGAGGTCGCCAACTCTGTCGCTTGGGCCTTTCCTTCAGGCAGAGATCGATCACTGGTCGACGCCGCGAACCAATACCTGCAGAAGATTCGTCGCAACGGCGAGCTAACGCGGATTCTGGATCGCTACTACAGCCATAACGACGATTTTGACTATGTCGGCACGCGCGCCTTTATTCGTCACTACGAGTCGCGCCTGCCTAACTACAAAACGTTGTTCAGGGAGTCGGCGGCACAGCACGAACTGGACTGGACGCTGCTAGCGGCCATTGGCTATCAGGAATCTCACTGGCGACGTTCGGCGGTCTCACCAACCGGGGTGCGAGGCATCATGATGTTGACGCGCGCCACAGCAGACTATCTCGGTATCGACAATCGCGAGGACCCGGCCCAGAGCATCGCCGGGGGCGCTGCGTTCTTCGCACGACTCAAGGAACGACTCAACGACGACATCCCCGAACCGGATCGCACCTGGATGGCGCTCGCGGCCTACAATGTTGGGTTCTTTCACCTTAAGGACGCCCGCGAAATTGTCCGGATGCAACAGGGTGATCCCGACCGCTGGGTCGATGTCCGAGCGGCACTCCCGCTATTGGCGCAACGCCGTTGGTACCAGCGTGTTGAGCACGGATATGCACGGGGCTGGGAACCCGTGACTTATGTCGAAAATATTCGCAACTATCGATCCATTTTGAAGTGGCTTGAGCGGCGAGATGCAGCGCCGACAGGACCCGAAGCGCCTGAAGAGACGCCTTCCGAGACCGAAGACGTAGAGATCGTCGCGCAACGCTAGAAGCAGGTTCAGCAACGGTTCAGCCGCGCTCCCGCCTAATACATCTGCACCTTGGGAAAGACGGAGCAGATAAATGAAAGCGAAGATGATCGCCTTGGCCCTTTTGAGCGCCTGCTCACTGGCAATGGCTGAAGCACCCGCGACAGAGCAAGCCCAAACCCTTGCATCGCAGGGATCAAGCTCAGCCCGTGGCGCCGCCCTACCGCAGGAAGTAAGCAATGAGGCTCCCCAACGTGGCAACGGGATTCGAACGCCACGTCGTGCCGCGGTTGAGAGTGCTCGGATCAACCAGGACTTCTACGTCTTCGATGCATTCGTGAATATTCGCGATGACTTCGACTTTGACGGGTTCTTCACGCGCGTTGAACTCACGTTCGATGTGGATACGATATACAACAGCGCGGATGTGTTCGCGGTGCTTTACTTATCGCTCGAAGGGGGTCCCTGGACGGAGTATGGCAGCACCGAGGACTTCAGGATTTTCGGCACGAGCGGCGGGGACGAGTATTTCTACGATGCCGATCTGGTCTCGGGTTTTCCGACCGGCTACTACGATGTGCTTATCGAGATCTACGATGCTTTCGATGGTCGATTTGTAGCTGAGTTTGGTCCCGCAGAGTCAGCAGAGCTCTTTGACCTGCCTCTGGAGAGCATCTCGCTCGACGGCCCTAATGAGCCAGTTGTCGTGATCAGCAACGAAGGCGGTGGTGCGACGGGCGTCACAGGGCTGGCGCTGCTAATGAGTCTATTGGGACTCGCTAGACGGCGCGGTCGGATCGAGACGCTTGATGTAGCGGATTAACTCGCCATCGAACCCGATGGATTCATACAACGACCGGGCGCGCAGATTCTGACGAAATGCATTTAGTGTCAGAGTCTGGGCGCCCGCTTCTTTGGCAAGCAACTCAATCGACGCCATCAGTCGCCGCCCAAGACCTAACCCTCTTCCGGATTTGGCAACGACAATCGCTTCCAGGTGTGCACCCGGCCGATGGCTTATTGCCTCTTCACCAAGCGTCATCAACGCGAGGCCCAGCACATTATCAGAGCCATCGACTGCCACCAGTAAGCGAGTCACGCCATCCGTGGTTCCGGCGAAATGGTTGCGCACCAATTCGGCGTCGCCCGCCCAGAGATCTTTTGGCTCTCGCCACGCCGGGAGCTCAAAATCCGCAAGCTCGGGCATCAGCGCCAGTACCGACGTCTCATCAGTCGCTTTTGCGGTACGAATTGTGGCGCGCTGCTCAGTGGACTCTGTCATAGCCTTCTCGCTCGAAAAAAACGTCGCAACAGCTCGGCTGATGCCCCTGCCAACACACCGCCTGTGCATTCGTAGCGGTGGTTTATCGCATCCGATGCGAGCAGGTCTATCGCCCCTCCGAGCGCACCGGTCTTCGGATCACCAGCGCCGAACACCACTCGCTGTACTCGAGCGTGCACCATCGCTGTCGCGCACATGGCGCACGGTTCGAGCGTGACGTAGAGCGTCGCATCATTGATTCGGTAATTGCCGAGCACCGCACCAGCACGACGCAGTGCGATAATCTCCGCGTGCGCGGTCGGGTCATTGTCTCGAATCGAACGATTTTCCCCGCTCGCGAGCACCCTTCCATCGCGCACGACTAACGCCCCGACCGGCACCTCGTTCTCCATGGCCGCAGCATCCGCCAGCTCTAGCGCCTGCAGCATGAAAAAATGATCAGCCGGGCGAATTAAAGCTCGACCGTCAGAAGGTCGTCCGTGTACAGACGATGACCTCATTCCCACTCAATCGTCGCCGGCGGTTTGCCTGAAATGTCGTACGTCACTCGCGAGATACCCTGAACCTCATTACAGATTCTGAGCGAGACCTTCTCCAGAAACTCATACGGCAAGCGCGCCCATCGGGCGGTCATAAAATCGATCGTCTGCACAGCGCGCAACGCGATCACGTAGTCGTATGCGCGTCCGTCCCCCATGACACCCACCGACTTGACGGGCAGGAATACAGCGAATGCCTGACTTGTCTCGTTGTACAGATCAGCCGCACGGAGCTCATCAATGAAAATCTTATCCGCCTTTCGCAAATAGTCCGCGAACTCGCGATTCACAGCACCCAGTATGCGCACGCCGAGCCCTGGGCCCGGAAACGGATGCCGATAGACCATGTCGTGCGGCAACCCTAACTGCACCCCCAACTCTCGCACTTCGTCTTTGAATAATTCGCGCAGTGGTTCGAGCAACTTCAGACGCATATGCGCTGGCAGCCCGCCGACGTTGTGGTGGGACTTGATTACGTGTGCCTTGCCCGTTTCTGCACCCGCCGACTCAATCACGTCCGGATAGATCGTTCCCTGTGCCAGCCATGCGACGTTTGTGAGCAGATTCGCTTGCTCTTCAAACACCGCCACAAATTCTCGCCCGATGATCTTGCGCTTGTCTTCAGGGTCGCTCACCCCTTCCAGCGCCGCAAGAAATCGGTCGCTGGCATCGACTCGGGTGACTTTGACGCCGAGGTTTTGGGCAAACGTCTGCATCACCTGATCACCTTCGTTCTCGCGCAGTAAGCCATGATCGACGAATACGCAGGTGAGCTGGTCCCCAATGGCCTCGTGCAGCAGCGCCGCAACCACAGAGGAATCGACTCCACCGGACAATCCAAGCAGCACTTGCTCATCCCCAACCTTGTCACGCACGCGTGCAATCGCATCGCGCGCGATGTTCGGCGTTGTCCAGTCACCGCGACAACCGGCGATCTCGCGAACAAAACGATTGAGAATCGCCGCACCGCTAACCGTGTGAGTTACCTCGGGATGGAACTGCACGGCGAAGAATCGTCGGTCCGGATCCTCCATCGCTGCCAGCGGTGAGTTGCCTGAACGGCCGATTGCTCTAAAGCCCTCGGGGAGCGCATCGACCTTATCGCCATGCGACATCCACACCTGTAGTCGTCCCTCTACACCGTCAATTCGCGTCTCGCTATCGCTGAGACCGTCCAACAAAACTGACTGCGTGGTGTCGACTTCGGCAAAACCAAATTCGCGGTGGGCGGACGCCGATACGGCCCCACCCAACTGAGCAGCCATGGTCTGCATGCCGTAGCAGATCCCCAGCACAGGTACGCCGAGTTCAAACACAGTGTCCGCCGCGCGCGGCGGCGCCTCAAGATTGACCGACTCGGGACCGCCGGAAAGGATGATCGCCTTTGCCCCAAAATCGCGAATCCGGTCTGCAGACAAATCCCATGGCAGGATCTCGGCATACACCCCAGCCTCGCGCACGCGACGCGCAATCAGCTGTGTGTATTGCGCACCGAAGTCAAGAATGAGGACGCGTTCGTCATGAATGTCGTTCAATACAGTCTTCCTCGATGGCACCGTCACTCGGTTCGGTAGTTGGGTGCTTCCTTCGTAATCGTGACGTCATGCACATGGCTCTCGCGCATGCCCGCACCCGTGATGCGGACAAACTCGGGCTTGGTGCGCATAGCGTCGATATCTGCGCACCCGGTGTACCCCATCGCTGCGCGCAATCCACCCATCAGCTGATGCACGATGCCCACCATGGAACCTTTGTAGGGAACTCGGCCTTCGATACCTTCGGGCACAAGCTTCTCAAGCTCGTCCGTCGTGTCCTGGAAATACCGATCGGAAGATCCTTGCGCCATCGCGCCCAGCGAGCCCATCCCCCGATAGGATTTGTAGGACCGGCCTTTGAAGAGCTCGACCTCGCCCGGGGACTCCTCGGTGCCTGCGAACAGACTGCCGACCATGATGGCGTAGGCACCTGCTGCGACCGCCTTCGCCAAGTCGCCGGAGTAGCGAACACCACCGTCAGCAATCAGAGGTACATCTCTTGCTTTCAGCGCCTCTGCCACCTCAGCCACCGCGCTGATCTGCGGCACACCGACTCCAGCCACTATTCGTGTGGTACAGATAGAGCCAGGGCCGATACCGACTTTCACACAGTCGGCGCCAGCATCCACCAGAGCCAGCGCTGCATCAGCCGTTACGATATTGCCGGCGACAATCTGTGCGTCTGGATAGCGCTGACGAATCCAGGCGACTCGATCTAGAACACCTTTCGAATATCCGTGTGAGGTATCCACGACCAGAACATCCGCGCCTGCCGACATCAATTGGGCGACGCGCTCTTCGGTATCGCCGCCTGTACCAACGGCAGCGCCCACTCGAAGCGCACCACGCACGTCTTTGCAAGCCCTCGGAAAATCGGTTGCCTTCTGAAAATCTTTCGCCGTGATCATGCCCTTGAGCTGAAAGCTGTCATCGACAACAAGCACCTTTTCGATTCTGTGCTTGTGCAGCAGCAACAGCACTTCCTCGTCTGGCGCGCCTTCACGGACTGTCACAAGTCGCGCTTTTGGCGTCATCACAGTCGACACCGGTGCCTCCAGTTGCGTCTCGTAGCGCAGGTCTCGGTTGGTTACGATGCCGACCGTTTCGTTGCCATCGACAACCGGTACACCGGAGATATTTTTCGCTCGGGTGAGGGCCAGCACTTCCCTAATAGTCATCGTCGGCCCAACGGTGATCGGATCGCTGATGATGCCGCTCTCGTATTTCTTTACGATGCGGACTTGGCGAGCCTGCTCTGCGGGCGTCATGTTTTTGTGGATGATGCCCATGCCGCCTTCTTGTGCGAGGGTGATCGCGAGTCTCGACTCGGTCACTGTGTCCATCGCTGCCGACAGCAACGGGACGTTAAGGCTAATTGAGCGAGTCAGTCGGGTTGCGAGCGAAACCTCTCTTGGTAGCACCTCGGAGTATGCCGGTTGCAACAGAACGTCGTCGAAGGTCAGCGCTTCCTTGGCGATTCTCATGACACTCTCCAAAACTTGGGGTTAACCCGCCATAATACCGCGAATAGTCTATTGAAGTCACCGCGTTTCGCATCTTGCGTTGAGCAGATACCCTTCGGTCATGCGTATGGATTTCACACAGGCGGCGGGCCAAGTCTGGCGGGTTAGTGACCTCAATCGTGAGGTTCGCAGTCTGCTCGAGAGCGGATTCGGCACGGTGTGGGTAGAGGCGGAAATATCCAACCTCGCACGCCCAGCCTCCGGCCATCTCTACTTCAGTCTGAAAGACCCGAGCGCACAACTGCGTGCTGCGTTTTTCCGACAACGCCAACGCGGCAGCGTTCGCGGGCTCGCCAACGGCGATCAGGTATTGGTGCGTGGGCGCCTTAGCTTGTATGAACCACGTGGGGACTATCAGCTGATCGTCGAGCATCTTGAGCCGGCCGGTGAAGGTGCACTGCGTCGTGCATTCGAGCTACTTAAGCGCAAACTCGCCGACGAGGGTTTGTTCGCTGATTCGCTCAAGCAGGCGTTGCCGACCCTGCCATCGCGCATCGGTGTCATCACATCGCCGTCCGGTGCAGCCGTGCAGGACGTGCTCAAGGTACTGCGCCGCAGAATGCCGTCGATTCCCGTGAGAATTTATCCTGCCAGCGTACAGGGCGCCGAGGCACCAGCGGCCCTGCGCGACGCGTTGCAACGGGCCAGTGCACAAGACGCCTGTGATGTGCTGCTTCTGGTTCGCGGTGGCGGCTCGATTGAGGATCTTGCCGCATTCAACGATGAGGCACTGGCGCGCCTGATTGTTGACTGCAAAATCCCGGTGATCACAGGCGTAGGTCATGAGACCGATACGACCATTGTTGATTTTGTGGCGGACAAAGCAGCGCCAACGCCAAGCGCGGCAGCTGAAATCGCAGCACCGGATGGCGCCGCGCTGCGCAGGCAACTCAGCACGTTGCAGCGAAGGCTAACCAACGCACAACAGCGCAGACACCACGCCGATGCACAACGCCTGGATTTCCTCGCAAGAAGACTGGGACTTGCTGGGCCCAGCGCTCGTCTAAAGATGCAAACTGAGCGCCTGAACGTCGCACGACAACGTTTGCCACAGAGCTTGAGACAACTCGTCTCTCAACGCCGTCAGCGCGTCGCAGTATTGGTCGCGCAACTGATCGCGCAGCAACCAGGTGTTCGCGTTCGCGCGCAGCGTCGACGCCTCGAGCACACATCAGTCCTCTTGCGAACGGCCCAGTCTCAGCGTCTGGAGCGGTTACGCACCCGGCTAAGCGTCGTCGCGACGCATCTGAACGCCATCAGCCCCCTGGCAACACTGGAACGCGGATACGCGATCGTGCGAGACGAACACGGCACAGCGCTGCACAGAGCCGAACAAGTCCGCACAGGGTCAAAGGCTGAGGTGTTGATGTCCGGGGGGCGCTTTGAGGCTACAGTGAGCCGAGTTGTGTCGAGCGAGACGGACGATTAATCGTCAAACGAGAGTTCGCGCATCACGCGCCGGTACCATTCGGTCTCGCCCTCTCGAACGAACACATGGCAGTGATCCATATCGCCACCGTAAATGTGTAACGAGACGGCGGGCGATCGATCGCACGGATTGGCAATCAGGTGGTATTCGTAAGGCGGGATAAGGCAGCCCGCACTGCCAATGCCCGCCATGTAGCTGTTTCGCGGTTCAAAACGATATCGACCTTCGTCCTCGACGTGCTCCATGAGCTCAAACTGTTGTACGTCGATGGTGCCCGCGCAGACACCCTCCACACACCACATGCCAGCGTGGTCGTGGATCGGCGTGGACTGGCAGGCACCCCAGGTCATTGCCACGATCGAGTAGCCGCGCTCCGGATCGCGGTGCAAGAGACGACGCGCATAACGATCGGCCAGTGGGCTCATGACACCAACGGGAAGTTCGAACGCATTGGTCCTGATCATCCGGCACAGCTCGTTCTTGATGGCATCTGTGATTGCGGACTCGCCATCCAACATGACCGCTTCGTCGATCAAGGCGACGAGCGGCTGAAGTCCTGGATGCAGGAGTTTGTCGGTTGCAGCAACCATACGAGGATCATAGCAAACACCACCTGATCACCGAGGCAAAAACTTTCGACTTTTTCGTGCTGATCACTGGGTAGCGAACCATTCTCCGATGACGGGGCGGAAGCGGTCCATATCAACCAGGAACGAGTCGTGGCCCTGCAGAGAGGGCAGTACTTCGAATTCGACCTCGCTACCAGCGCCCCGCAATGCGTCGGCCAGCTCCTGCTGCTGGAATACGGGAAACAGGATGTCGGTGGTCACGCCGATGACAAGTGCCTTGGACAAGTCGGTACGGGCGACGCCCGTGGCAACCGAGCCGCCGTAGTCGGCTGCATCAAATAAGTCCATGGCGCGCGAGAGGTAGAGGTAGCAGTTTGGATCGAAATCGCCAGTGAATTTCTCCGCATGTGCCTGAAGGTAACTCTCCACTTCGAAGTCGATACAAAACGCATCGTTGCTACGCCGCTCCGCAGATACACGCTCTCTGCCGAAGCGCGTCAGCCATTCCTGTGCTGACCGATAAGAAATCATGCCGAGCTTGCGCGCCATCTTCATGCCGGAAACAGGCCCAACGCCACGATATCTGCCCTCTTCCCAATCAGGGTCGCGGCGCACCATCTCGCGCTGCAAAGACCGAAGCGCAATTGCAAACGGCGCTGCACGCGCTGCCGAAGAAACCGAGACGAGGCGCTCCACACGCTCCGGGTATCGCATTGCGAAGGCAAGTGCCGTCATGCCGCCCATCGAACACCCAACCGCCGTGTGAACGCGCCGAACCCCCAAGACGTCGAGCACCAACGCGCTGCCTATTGCAAGATCCTCAAGCGAGAGAACAGGAAAATCAATCTGATACGGGCTTTTCTTAACTGGATCTATACTCGCCGGACCCGTGGAACCGAAACAACTGCCTAGCGAGTTGACGCACACTACGAAGAATCGATCGGTATCAATCGGTCGTGCGGGTCCAATCATGGGCTCCCACCACCCTGGCGAGGGGTCCGCAGGCGATGAGGCCGCGTGCGCTGATGGCGATAGACCGGTGAACACCACCACGCAGTTGCTGGCTCGCTCGTTGAGCTGACCCCATGTCTCGTAGGCTAACTCGGCCTGCCGTAGCGTGCCGCCGCGATGAAATCCCAGCGCGGTCGTGACGGGCAACGTCTTGCGCGCTCCGGCAGGCCTATTCGAGCTCATATCAGTACGCGGCTCACAGAGTGCGGTCGTTCGTGTCGCTCGCGTTTCGCAACGAAATAGTCGACCTCAGAGGAAACGCTTCGCCAATCCAAGGAGACCATCAACGGCGGATTTATCCTTGTCTTTGTCAAGAAACGCGCCGAGCAACCCCGCAGCAGGTGACTGCTGTTGACCACCGCCTAGCAGCGCGCTCAGCGCACCGCCCTTGCTTTCCTTGCTGAGCGTGCCCATCGCCATGGTGGCGACCATCGGCAGCATCTTTTTCAAAACCGTGGTGTCCAGCCCAGTGCTCGCGGCCGCCTCGGATGCGACTTTCCGACTGACATCCTTACTGCCCAGCAGATGAGCGAGGATGCCGTTTCCGTCCGAAATCGCATCGTCTGCCGTGACTTTCTCCGGCTGCTCGACGTAGCGGTCATGACCGCCTGTCTGAATGGCACCGAGCAACGCCTCCAAACCATTCGGCTTCTCAACGTTTTTCTTCATACCCTCTGTGAGCGCCGGCAGCAAGTGCGCGATCGCTGCGCCCGCCTGGCCTTCGTTCAGGTTCAGGCTGCCGGCGACCTGCTTCACCAAACCGCCATTATTTGCTTTAAGGATG
>JBCBNU010000040.1:0-27024 GCA_039821645.1 Pseudomonadota bacterium | reverse complement strand
ATCAACGCACTACCTCTACAGCGAGGTTGCGATACAGCGAATCATTGAGGTCGTGCCCAACGCACGCTTTATTGTGTGCCTCAGGCCGCAACCAGAAATTGCCCAGGCCTGGCATATGCAGATGTTCAACGCAGGATACGAGACCGAATCCGACTTCCTTGCGGCCTGGAATCTTAGGACCGCCAGGCGTTCGGGTAGTGACATTCCAAACCGATGCCCTGAACCACGCCTGCTCGACTACGAGGCTATTGCGTCGGTCGGGTCGCAAATGCAGCGACTTTTTGAAGTTGTCAGCCGCGACCAAGTCCATGTCATGCGACTAAGTTCGCTGAAGCAGAACCCGCGCAGTGTATATCTGTCGATACTTGAGTTTTTGAATTTGCCAGATGACGGTACGAGCGAGTTTGCTGCGACGAACGTGGCACACCGTAACCGCAGTGCAACGCTGAGTCATCTCATACGAAGCCCAAGAGTAAGACCGCTACTGAACCGGGCGTTGGCCATGTTGGGACCAGGCACAAGTCAATGGATTAAGACCGGCATCAAGAAGGTGCTCTACAAGCCTGCTGCTCGGGCTGGTCTATCGACCCTTGCACGGACCGAACTGAGTGAGATTTTTTCGGTTGACGACCAGCGCCTGAGAGCGACCCTCGGTTACGGACTGCTCGAGTCTAGTGTCAATTCGACGACAACAAAGTCCTTTGCGGATACACATACCGGCACGCCCTCGACCTGAATCTCGAGGGCCGCGCCTTCGCTCAGATGGTGTGCCTGTGTGATCGAAAGTCCAGATAAAGCCAGGTCTGCTGTTGAAAGCTGCAACATGCCGCAGTGATCTGTCAGAGTGAAATTGCTGACCGTTACCTCCAACCTTGAGCGATGCATTAGCGTGCGAGTGCTCAACGAAGGAGCCCCAGTACCGTGCCATCGAATCGGTTGAGGTTCCCAAGGTGCGATCCATAAACCTTGCGCCGTACGCGATCGCCATAACGCCCAGTGCCGGCGAACGTCGGCGACCGGATTCAGCATACTGGTTTGTGCAGATGCAGCGATGAACTGTGGCCACTGGGTACGCACAGGAATATCCAGCGTCAATGTCGATGCGGACACGCGATCCATCCCGGCACCACCGCGACTCGGCTTAACCAGCCATTGGATAGGAAGCCCGCGACGGTAGGGATTGTAGAGTGCACGGAGCCTTTCGGGTTCGATCAGGTCGAGATAGCGCGCGTTGCCGCGCCGACGCCCTTCGGCCAACTCCTGCTCACCAACGAGCAGGTAGTCACATACACCTTGCCCGGGGGTTGCGGGGCCAGACACGTGACAGGCGATTACAGCGTCGCGTCCACCTCGATGCACAGCCTCCGAAAGCCTATGCAACCAGTACCGATTAGCAAACCACGGAAATTCCGCCCGTAGCGTCTTGTCATTTGCCATATACCCAAGTCCTGCCCACCTATTGATACTGGGTCGGACATCCCCGAGCATATCCAGAAATACGCCATCCGCCCCACTGTCCTGCATCAACGCCTCAACAAGTGAGGCATGGTGTGCTGCCCACTCCATGCTCCCTCCGTGTGGCCGCAGCGCTGGCGTCTCACCTCGACTACGACCTCGCCTTAACGGTATGGCAACAATCTGCCTTAGCCACCGTGCGAAGTCCGGCATCGCAACGGAAGCCTCTGCGCCAAGATATAGCAACGCTTTTGCATCAGCGTCATGAACGGATTCGATGAAACTTTGAAGTGAGGCAAACAATCGGGCGTCGTGGGTACCGGGGTATCCCTGAATGTCCGTCCAACCCTGGTGCACAACGACATGCGATGGAAAGTCTGTCACGCCGGTCGCGCTCGCCACTGAACGACTGACTCGGGCATGCAGCGGTTTTGCATCGGGAACCTGTCCGGCAAGCCATTTTGTGTCATGTGGATTGACGCGCTCGTCACGTAACGGAAGCGGTTGCAGTGCGATTTCCACACTCCGCTTCGGCGCATCCAAGGAAAATGCTACAACAAGTATCGGCCGGCCCGACGAGTACTGTATGGAAATGGGGTGCCTCACATCGCCCCATGATTCCTGACTTGCGCTTAACAGCACGAATCCATGTCGATCGTCTGACAGTTGCAACCACGGCGTATACTCGAATTGGTAAGGCGTTGCTGGGTCGATGTCAATGACCCGCGGCAAGGCGCTATCAGACGCGTGCGGACCACGCCTCGCAACATGGCGGAGCAGGCTCGATTGAAGGGGTAGCTGGAGGGTGACAACGCCGCCAGGCACGGAGGCATTCCAATCCAGCCGCATAGTGAATAAACCATCGAAGTGATACGTACCCTCGATCTGCAATCGCATTGCCAATCGCTCGATATCGCTTTGCCAACGAATCCCGCCCGCTTCGTTCTGGATTAGTTTCGATGGCGAGAATGACGCGTCGGCGAGTGGCGTCTGTGAAAGATCGAGAACCATCGGCGCAGACAGCAAATCACCGACGACCGACGAGAAACGCTCTGGCAGCGCAAATCGGCCCAACGTGATCGAGCCTGCACTACCCGACCATTGACCATTGTTGCGCTGCAATTCACGGAAAGGTGGAACAGGCTTGCCAATTCCCGGCAAGCGAGACGGTGGTGTGGCGGCCTGCCTGCGAATCTCGGGTACGATCAAGGATTTGGCGTCTACCAGCGAGAGCACGCAGGATGTATCTGCGGCAACTTGTGCAGCCAAGGTTGGCAGCACCTTGCGGATGCAGTCTGTATCGGTGTTCGATGGCTCTGCGCTAGCCGCCCCGCACAGCAACACCCCTGTATACATCGAGCGTTTTGCGATTAACCGTACGTTGATCATATTCCGTTTCAAAGTGCATGCGACTGGCTTCACCAAACTGCTGTCGGAGTGCCGGGTCTTGCGCCAATCGATTGGCAGCACTCTGCAGTTCATCGAAATCGCCAGGTTGGCAAAGGAACCCGTTGCGTCCGTTGAGCACAATTTCTCGACTACCCGGAACATCGTAAGCAATCAACGGTAAGCTTGCGGCCGCGGACTCAACCAGTGTCCGCGGTACACCTTCTCCGTAAGATGATGGCAGCACCATGACGGAGACTTTTCGTAGCAACGCAGCCATATCATCGACGTGTCCCAACATGATGAGATTGTCTACCTGCTGACATCGTTGCAAGAAATCGTTGTCCACCGAGTCTGGATTTCCAGGGTCGGGTTCGCCCGCAATCATGAACTCGACGTTCGGAGTCGTCGACTGCTCCGCCAACTTTACGAAATCCCGAATACCCTTGGCCCAAAGCAGGCGCGCTGCAAATAGAAATCGAATCCGAGTCTCTGCTGCAGGATTGCGATCAACTCGAAACCGCTCGCCATCCACACCCGAACCACGAATCAGGTGCACGCGGTTCCGGCTGACGATCTGCTGGCGTACAAGCAACGCCGCGTCGTCCGGATTCTGCACGATGACATCGCTGCGCGCACCGGCCGTGGCGAGCCTTAGTGCCGCCGTCACCGCGATCCTCAACCACCTTTTACTGCGATCCGAGTACACGCTTCCGAGTCCTGCGATCGCGTGTACCCGCCGTGGCACCCGGGCCAGACGCGCACTGAGTCCGCCGAGAATGACACACTTAATGGTAAATAAATGCAGTGTGTGTGGCCGTAGTTGTCGCCAGAGTTTCCACAGATGAAACAGGACACCAACTTGGGCAAGCGGATTCACACTGCGCCGATCGAGTTCGATGTCCCGCCACTCGAAGCCCGCCTCGATCAGCCGGTCGGTATAGGTATCGCGCGGACTCACCAGGACGACGTCGTACCCTTCGGACCGAAGAGTCTCAAGGAGCTGGAGACGAAAATTGTACAGATACCAACTCGTATTCGAGAACAACACGACTCGAGATCCGGTTTGTTCGCGACTAATGGGTGTGTGCGGGTCACTATCCCCTGACTCCTGCCCATGTATTACCTTCGCCAGCGCCGACATCATGGCGTCTCCGGCGTGTCAATCAGCTCGTCCTCCAACGCATAACGATATTCATCGACGAGATTTTCAAGTCGTACACGAGACAGCTGAGTGAATGGTTCTCGCTCACCCATACGCTTCAACAGACCTCTTCCATCGAGAACATCCAGAACCTCATTGCCGACTTCAAACATTTCTCGATTTTTGGCCGCACAATTCTGAAAAGAGATGTCGAGATCCGCTGCTCGAGTTTCGAGCTCTGCCCTGGCACGCTCAGTGTCACGGAGTTGGTTGATCGTCTCTCGGAATTTACCGACCAACTCCCGCTCGCGCTCGCGCATCAAATCCAGCGTCTCCGAATTCTGCTGGGTGACTTCACGGAATCGCTGTGCCGTGTTCTCGGCGCGTCCAAGTCGGCTTTCGGTGCGTTCGATCTTCTCTTCGGCTGCCTCCAACTGCTTCGTCAATGCAGCGATCTGTTGCTGAAGCTCCGAGTTCTCGCGATTAAGTCGACCATTGTCTGCAGAAAGCTGGTTGACCTGAAGTCTTAGTCTTGCACTTGAATCACCTTGCGGTTGTTGAGCGCCGACTTCCCCAACACAAGTAAAACAAATTGCGAGTGCGACACCGAAACGGATTGCCAATTCCATGACTCAGAACCTGCTATTCAGATCGATCAGGAAACTATCGATCGTGAGCGGCGGGCCATCAATTTCGCTAGAAGACAGCCATCGCACATCAAGCCAGACATCGTCAGCAAAAGCGTAGCGCCCACGGAGTGCGTAGCCCTGTGTGTCGGTGGCGCCACCGCCGAAGTTGGAATCGGTGAAGGCGTCGACCACCGCATCACGCTCGAGATAGCGATAGCCAGCCTGGACAGACCATTCACCCCGCGCATACAGCTCTTCCGGACCGAGCAGCAGATAGGCGGCATATCCGTCGGTGCGCTCTCGCACGTTCAGACCGGTGCGCGCGAGCACATCGTCTTCTTCAAATCCGATGTTACGGACATAGTCTGCGGTGAAACGCAATGGCATGCCACTTGCGAGCGTGGTCTCAAACCCGGTCGACAAATTCACGAGACGATACTCCGCCGCCAGACCAAACAGGTTCGTGGTCGGGTCCAGATCATTGCGAATGTCGAATAGGGTGTTGCCGCGCTGGAAACGTCGAGGTGCGGTGAAGTCTGTCAGATCTGAATCCGGCGCATTGCGGATACCGGTGATGTTCTCGTAGTGATAGTACGCTGCATTCACAAACAGATTGCTGTCATCGCCCCAACCAATCCGACCTAGAATATCAAACGTCGCAAGAAATCCATCGTCGGCAGTGAAATCGACTTCATTGATGGCGAAATACCCGAGGCCAACCCGCAAGCTATCGCGTCTGGCATCATCAAACGCAGCGGTCATGTCGTAGTAAACACCTTCAAACCCAACGTCGTTATCCCAGACGAGGTCGGTGCCTGGCCAGGGCTTGAAAATCCGACCGAACTGCACCGACTGACCGAATGTATTTTCCGGCTCGGGTGCCCATTCAAGATAGGCACGATCAATATTGGTTTGCCACGTTTGTCCGAACCTACCGAGCGTCTGATTTCGCGAGAGCGGGTTGGGAATGCTGCCCGTCGCTATCCGTGCGTACGCATACCAGTTATCCGAAAGGACGGATTCGATCGTGAATCGAGCGGCACCACGCAGTCGGACGCGGTCTTCCGTGGTGTTCAGGATCGCGTCAATGCCTGCGCGGTCGATGCCGCCTGCATCATTGACTGCAGTGAAGTCGAGGTAAGTATTCTGAGCGTTGTCAGCACCGAACAGCAGACCCTCGGCGCGGACACGAAAATCGCCGCCCAGAGAAATACGGTTCACCCAGTCGGGAAGACTGGCGGGTACGCCCCAACCTTCTGCACGAGCATCTTCTTTGACATCGGCAACAACGCCTGCCGCAATTTCCTCACGAATTTCTTCTCTGAGCTGTTCGCGTACGATTTCTGGAACATACGTGACCCGGACATCACCTTCGTTGAGCTCCGGCGCCTGTTCAGCCTCCGCAGCGGCCGTCGCAGCAGCCGATTGTTGTGCGTCCGCCACCATGGCTGCCGCCTCGGCTTCGGTTAACACCCCGCGTTCGACGAGTGACTGCAAAAGATTGACGACCGTCAACTTCAGTTCCAGTAAATCCTCCTTTTCGTTGGCCACCGCTGGTGTCGCCAGCAGGAGTGCCGTCAGACCAGCCAACAGTGAGCTCTTGACGCAGTTCATTTTCCCCTCCGATACGTTCTCATAGTCGCGACACCAGTCTGAGCGTCACGGGTTGCGGAATACCGGCAGGCTGTTGCCCACCAAGCTCCGTCAGATTTGCCAATGCTTGTTCAATGACAAGGTCCAACTCTGGCTCACCGGTACTCTCGTCAAGCAAGACACGCTGAACCTCACCTGCACGATTCAGCCAAAGCCGGACCGTGATGGCGTAATTTCTAGTGCGCAACTCATCGTATTGGGCAAGGTGCGCGGACAAGGCCTGCCGGAGCACGCCGGCATACCAACGAAACCGATCACCACCTCCGCCATCGGTGATGCCGCGACCGCCACGATTGGCGATCAAACCAAAGCCATCCGCGCCAGCGACACCTTCGGCGTCAAGGCCTAACAGGTCCGGCGGCGGCGCCTCATCCGACTGTAATGGCTCCGGTGCGGGCTCAGGCTCGGGGAGGTCGACTTCTTCCTCAATCTCGGGCGGCGGCGGTGGTGGCTCTTCTTTTTTTGGCGGTGGCGGTGGTCGAACCAGTGCGATCTCCTGTACCACTTTTTGAGCCTTCGGCGCAGGTGCATCCAACCACGACTGCACGAGCCAGACGCCACCACCGAAGACAACCAGAGTGGCAATGCCGCCCAAGACGGTAGTGTTGTTCGCCGCCCAGAAGCTCGCAAACCACGCCTTTCGCGACGGTTTTGCTGTTTGTGGATCGTGCTCACGCTCGGCCATGACGCAACGACTACTTGGTGATCCGCTGTGTAACGAGCCCGACCTGGGTTATCTCCAATCGCCCGAGCAGATCGAGTACGTCGATCACCTTCTCGTACTGGATCGTCGCATCACCTTTGACGATAACCGGAAGGTCTGGCGTAACCGCCTTGTACTCGCGGAGCAATCGTTCGAGATCTTCCATCCCGACCGGGAACGTATCGAGATATATGGTGCCCTCCGCCGTTATCGTGATGGCTTTTGTGGTCGATTCGGCAAGGCTCGGCTGCGCGCTCGCTTTCGGCAAATTGACCTTGATGCCTTGCACCGTTGCCGTCGTCAAGATGATGAAAATTACTAGCAACACATACGCCAGATCGAGCATGGGCGTAATGTTAATGTCGTCGTAGGGTTCGTTTTCGTCCTGGACTTTCACTACATGCGCTCCAATCAGGAATAGTGTTCGGCGATTCGCGTTAAGTACTCATCAGCGAACACCTGAGTATTGGCATCGATGTCCTTTATCTTGGAACCGAGGTAGTTGTAGCCAAACAAGGCCGGGATCGCGACAGCCAGACCGGCCACGGTCGCAACAAGCGCAGCAGCAATTCCAGGGGCGATCGAGTTGACGTTGACGTCGCCGCTTTCGGCGATCGCAGCGAACGTGATCATTACCCCAACGACCGTCCCCAGAAGTCCAAGAAAAGGACCACCTGAGATGGCGATGGTCAGCAACACCATCAGACTGTTGAGCTTCTGGCGTTGACGGATTACCGCAGCATCAATAGATGCGCGAACCGCGGCAATTGTCTCACCGGTAAAACCAGCACTGGCTGCGCCAACGGCAGCGCCGCGCTGATCAAGTCGCTTTCGCACCTCAACCGCACCAGCGGAATACAACGGAAATAGCGTCGACGGATCAAAGTCGCCGCTCGCGTTCGCAGCGGTATTCGCGATCCGATCCAGACCCATCGGATCGGCACCAAGGTTTTGATACTGACTCATGAAACGCTGGTTCGCTTTCGAAATCTTGGAGAGTAACCGGGCCTTGATCCACATAACCCAAACCGAAATGACAAACATCACTGCCAGGATGACGATCACAACCCAACCATCGGTTGTGACGTTTCGCATCGTGGTTGCAAAGTAGTTGGGATGTCCGCCTGCGCCCTCGTTTCGTGCATCGTCACCGTAAATCGAAACAGTGCCGAACGGTGCTTCATTGCGCGCGGCAAATCGCACCCGAGCAGGAGACTGCTCAGTTGCAAACAACATGAACTGATCGATGTCGCCAGCGAACAAACCGACTTGATCGCCAATGACCCAGTTGCCCTCGAAAGTCCGAGCAATCGTGTTGGTCCGGGCAACGACATCGCCATTGACATACAACTGGATCTCATCGATACCGACCGTCATTGCGATGTGTGCCCACGTATTCGGCACCAGCGGCTGAGTGACAGCGACCGCTTCGATGGCGCTCTCCGGTTGATTGAATGTTGCAAACACAAAACCGCCTCGAATACCCAGACGGATCAAGTCCTCACCCTCGACGCCGCGCATGCTCAACACTGCCGCCTCACCAATCGCAGGATCTGGCATACGCAGCCAGAAACTCGTGGTGAATCCTCCTTCTGATTCAACAGCGAGGCCCGGAGATGGCGGCAGGACAATTTCGCTACCTGCGCCCTCAAATCGTGCTGCGCCCGCAATCAGTCCCTCCGCAAGCGGTGCGACGGTGCTTGAGAGGGGCGAATTGTTATAAGCAGTCCGGTCTGCCGGCGCTCCCGCTGCGCTAAAGTCGAGCACAAGGCGAGTCGAGGCGTCGAATACTGACTTTGGATCTGAGGCTGCGACTGCATCCTCATTGCCGTAGTACATGAATATCGATTGGATCTGGCCGCTCACCGCGAGTTTTGGTACGCGCACCCAGATCAAAGCGATTTCGTTCACCGAGTCATATTTCTCGATATAAAACGACAGCGGTGTGATGTCGTCCGCCGCGACGAACCGGAGGTCATCGCCAGTCTCGAGCGTATTTCCAAAGTAGCCGAAATTGGCGCTGCTAAGCCGCAACAAAACCGCAGCATCGTCAACATCCGTCTCTGTGCCAGCGCCGCTGGGTGACATGTCGAACAGCACTTCCTTGCGGTAATCCCATTCGTCATTCCACCAGGTGTTGTCCTGCGCCAGCGTCGCGCCGCACACGATCAGCAGAACGCTGCCAACCACCCATTGCCAAATAGATCCGCTCGAATACACCAGTCTCTCCCTTTGCACTGCCGCACAGCGTGCCGCAGCAATGTTTCAATTCATCACTCGGCTTCGCAGTTTTCGCCAGTTTCCGGATCACAATCGCCGAAACTCACAATAAACACGTCAAGGAATCCCAAGGCGGCGTCCGCGAGCGGGGTATCCGAGTCGTCTTCTCCGCCGGTAGGCTCAACGACATCCTGTGCTGCTTGTTGCGCGCCGCTGGCGACCGCACTGACATTGGCCAGTCCCGGTGCAACCGCAGTATCGACCGGCACCCCAATCGAGACGCCACTGACGTCAATGTTGTCAGCACCCAGGACCGCAACTGCGGCTACTGTCAGGTTGCCCGCGACAATGCCTGCGTCGCCTGCGTTAACGACACCACGCGGCGCAAACAAGTCGACATCACCGGGCTCAGTGCCCTCGGAGGTCGCGATCGTCTGGATGCCACTACCAGTAAGCGCCGCCGGGAATACAATTTGAAGAGAACCGTCGGTGGGGTCGATCGTTACCTGCGGTGGCGGTGCCGAGATTGCGGTCTTCGCACCACGCCCTGCGTCGATATCGCCGCGCGTCGACCACACCAGGATGTTGCCGCCATCGGCAGCAAACACACGCGATTCATTCACCGCAAAATCACCAAAAGACACTGAGTTAATGTCGCCGACGCCTTGCGCAACGATTCCGAGATCCTCAGGGCCCTTCACGATCCCGAACGCGGTCGGTGGGCTGGCAAGCCCGGCATTGACTTCGCCACCCGGCGCGATGAGTTGGATATCACCACCATCCAGCGTGTAGATACGCGAGAAGAATAGGCGGATATCACCCTCAAACGCATTGACCTCACCTGACTCAATATCCGGGTTCGCACCCGGGAACAACGTGACGAGCGCGTCGAATCCACGTGTGAAGTCACCATTTAGGTCGCCGGGGTTAGCGGCCTCCCTGCCAGAGGCTCTCAGCTCGTCGAACAGTACGCGCTCTAGCAATACCAATTGCGTCTGACGATCAAATCCACGGAATGTATCGAGCGCCGCATCCTTACTAGAGGCCGGTGCACCATCAAATGTCGCAACGAAGGCGAGCAGCGCCTCATCATATAAGTCGCTTTCGAGGAGATAGGCATCGATGAACGCATCGTAGTCTGGTGTGTTGCCGTTGAGCCCGGCCAGAAGACTGACCGAAGCACCGGTCTCCGCCAACGCCGGATTCTCGATGTCACCACTGGTCGTGACCCCAGCCGCAGTCTGGAAATCGATGTCTCGCCCTGCAATCAAAATCAAGTTGCCAGCGCCTGCAACTTCGATTTCTCGCGCGTTCCCTTGCAATTGTCCCTCATTGGTTCGTGCGTTCGGGTAAATGATGTCCCTTCCCGCCTCAAGAGTAGAGACAGCCGCTGCATCCGGGTGCTGAATAAACAGTCCGAGGTTCGCAATATCTCGACCTGCAGAAATCTGTATTGGCCGCGCCGAGTACAGGACCGCCTGACTCTGCAACGACTGCGTCACCATCGAAACATCACCGGTTCTAGCGATGACTCGATTGAATCCCGGCACATCGCGGAATACAGGAATGGCGGAGTTGAAGTTTGGATCTCCGGACAAGGTCAACAACAACCGAATGGGATCAAAGGAAACGCCCCGAGGCGTTTCGACCGTACCGATCAGCGATGCGGGCGCATCAGACTGAACGATTGCGATGCCTCGACGGTCCGTACCGAACGTGATGTTGTTTTCTGCAAAGATTTGCAGATCACCATCGCTTGACGGGAACAGACTGAGTGGGCCGCGAACATTAACGTCGCCGCCAAACGACGTCATGGTCACCGTCGGTGGCGCGAAAGTGAACGCGCTCTCGAACCCAACGAAGTCGTCTAGACCAGTGAATGTCGATGTAATGGGGTCTGTGTCGAAAGTGACGTCCTCGGTCACCACATCTCCCGAAATGGAACGCAGATCGATCCGCGTTGTGTCGGCATAGGTCGAGAAAAAGGATCGCGTCAGACTGGTCGAGCCTTGTTGAGTACCCTGCGGCAAAAGCGTCGGATTCAACACGGATGCTATCGAAAGGTCTTTTCTCGCCTGCACATCGACGCTGCCAGTGCCGACACCGAAAATCGGTGCGAAATCGGTGCCGGCGTCGATGGTGCCACCGGCGACGATCGTCGCATCGCCAAGCCCGACCAAGAACGATCCACCAAGCAAATCGCGGCCCGCAGACACCAGCAAATCACCGCCGCCCGCTAACTCGACGACACTCTCTTCAGGCGTTGTGCCCCCCACCTGGCGACCAATCGACGGAATGCTTGCAGAGAAATCGACAACGTCCCTGCCGGCCCTTACTTGCACATCTCCGCCCCCCAGGGCCGCCAGATTTTGCTCGAATGAACCGAAGGCAACGGTCCAACCCGTGGCTACCTGTCGCGTGGCGTTAAGTTCGCGACCAGTACGCCAGAGCCAACTCGTGAACAATTGGTTTGATGGTGCACCGATCACATCACGACCCGCACTGAGCGTGATGTCGCCGCCAAGGTCCGGGTAGGTCCGGTTACCTAGATCGCCTCGACTCGACAGCGCGACCCCGTCAGTCGCGATCCCACTCGTATAGATTACAGAGGCCTGATTTCCGAAGACCACATCGCGTGCTGCCGCAAGGTCGATGTTGCCTGTGCCGGTTCGGATGAGCGTGTAGGTTGCGCCTCGACGACCCGCGCCAGGGGTGCCCGGCGCCAGGACAATGTCACCGGACTCTGACGACGCGTTCGTCGCCAACGGATCAACCGCGTCAAGATCAGCGCCTGCAACGAGCTTGTATGACCAGCTCTCGCTTGTGCGCTCTAACGTGTGTGTACTTGCGTTGGTGAATCCATCGTTCAGCGACTCGTTGAATAGCAGATTTCCGCCAGCCCGCAGTGTCAAGACGCCGGGGGCATCGTCACCGAAACGCCACTCGAACAGATTGAATTCACTGTCGACCGTCAGGTCACCCGTCGACTCAATGGCGATTGCCGGGCGGAGTATGAAGCGCTCGTCGTTTGCAAAGCCAACGTCGGCGGCGATCTGATCAAAACTTGCTGCGAAGGTCTCAGCATCCCCAAACAGTGGGTTACTGCTGTCGGCGACGGTATCGCTAGCGGTGATAACGCTGTCGCCATAGGTCGCAAGCCCATCGACATAGACCGCGCGACCTCCATCGATGTCGCCATCAACCTGGAGTGCTCCAGATACCAGTGCATCGCGCCCCAGGGTCAACGTGAGTGTGTCCTCACTGCCCAATCGAATCATGGATCCGCTCGCGAGTTCGAGGCCTCCTGTCTGGCTTAGTATCTCAATCCGGGAATCGCTATCGGCGGTGTCAGCTTCACTAACGAGCGCCCCGGTCAAACGGAAGTCAGTACCAGCAGCAAACAAAGCATCACCACCCAACAGGGTGATATCACCGTCGATACGTAAATTGCCGCCGGTAGCCAAACTGATTTGTCGGGCACGCAGGCTATCGGTACTCGATAGCGTCAAATCGCCATCGCGCTGGTCAAAGCGGATCACGCCCTCAAATCCGCCTTGCTCCGTCGCGTTGAGCAGCGTTGCAAAGCCGGGCAGTGTTTCCGCTAGCACCGTCAAATCACCGCTTCGCTCCGCTCCGCTTCCCTGCAACACACCGGCGGTCATCACAGAACCGGTATCGGCCAGCAATTCGATACGACCCGCGCTCGCGTCCCCGGGCGCGCTGACATCGATAACGCTGCCTCCATTTAGAGTGACATCACCCTCAGTTGTCGACAAGCGAACTTGTCCACCAGGTGTTGCACGGCTGACATCGGAGAAGACCCGCGTGGTACCACTGGTATCGATCAAGGCGTTCTCACCCAACTCAATACCGTTGTCTGCTGCGATATCAACCGCGCCTGATTCAGCCCGCACGGTCGTGTCGAGCGAAACTGTGTCACCTTCGAGTCGCAACAACCCACCCGGGGTCGCTGAGTTGTCCCTGACGCCGGTCCCACCGATCGCAGTCAGGGCGCCAGATGCAGCGATCGTGTATTCGCCGGAGCTGTCGACACGAATGGCTGGCGTCTGCAATTTGAGATCGCCCGCTGTCTCAATACGCCCTTCACCGGCCGCGATAAGCGCCTCCCCGCTGCTGAGAGTAACCCGCTCAAAACCTTCCAGCGATATTTGTCCGTCACCGAGCGTAACGCGCTCGGCGCTGGCGCTGAGCTCTGTGCCCAAGACGATGTCACTTGAAACCGGGTTTCCGGTGTCTTTGCCAGAGAGTTCGATATCGGCGGCTGACAATGAGAGTCTCGCACCCGTTTCTGCAGTGATGCCCTCGGTCTGCAACACCAACCGATCGGATACGGATACCTGCGCATCACCGACGACAGCGATCGCCGTGTTCGCACTGATGAAGAGTTCACTGGCCGAGATTCCTGAAAGCAAGTCTGCCGTCAAACGAAGCCCGCCAGTATCCGCATCACTGTCGCCAATCGTTACTTCGTTCGCGCCAAGACGCAGTGCGCCACCGTCCACATCCAGGACGCCGTCGACGGTCACATCGGATGTCGCATCCAGCGCAATAGCACCCGTCGAGGAAAGTGTTGCCCCTTCGGCAATAAGCAACTCGCCTGTCAGGCCCATGGCATCGGTCCGAACCAAATCTGTTTGCTGGCCGCTGCGAACACGAATCAGGGCCGAATCACCGCTCAAGAGCAGCGGTGGTGCGTCATCCGCTTCGTCCTCTGCAACAACCCGCGCGCCGGCTTCCACCGTTACCGAGTCCTCGCCCACAAGGATGATATCGGGTGCCGAAAGTGTCACACCCTCACCGATGGTCACTGTGTTCGCGATGACCTCAATCGCTTCTCCATCTGTCTGCGCAGTTCGCTCGCCGCCGAGGAGAATGCTCTCGGCGCCAAGGTCCACCAGATCCTCCGCCAACAACTGCACTACGCCATCCGCTGCATCGTTCAACTGGTTGACGACACTGAGCGATGCGCCAGCGATATCAACCGACGCACCACGCCCCGCAGCATCCGCAACAAGCGAACCGACCAAAGACAGCGACTCACCTGCCGCAAACACCACCGCACCGGCATCAGATGGGGTTCTGAAATTGGTCTCAGCGAAAAACTCCGTCGCCGCACCGAGTGTGTAGCTTGCTTCGGCGAATGCTTGTGATTGCGGAAGAATCTCGAAACCGCTAGAGCGACTATCGAGGCGACCTGCTCGGTTTCCGCTGCGCCCAGCAATGATTACGCCACCTTCCGTACTGACAAATTGCTGTTCGGGCAGGATGTCCGTGTAGCCATCCACGGGTCGCACAAGGACGGCACCAGGCACCAGCGCGTAGCGCGCAGGCAGCAGCGTGTAGGTCCCCGCAGGAAGGTTACCGATACCGCTGAGAGATACCGTGTCCCCGACGGATAAGCCTGTCTCACCCTCGTTGGCAATCTGCGGATCGATCGGGGCATAGGGCAGATTCAAGCCGGGGAGTATCGCGAACAATCCGGGGGTGACCTCTGGCGATAGATAGTCGTCAGTACCGCCTATTCCCGTAACGAACTCCGACGCGAGAAGATCACCGCCGGATGAAATATCGATCTCTGCGCCGCCAGCCAGATCGATGTCGTCAGCGGAGATACGCACCGACGGAGACGGCAGGGTATTCACCTCGCCATCGAATACCAGGGTCTGATTGGCAGCCAATGAATAAGTCCAGTCGAAACCGGCCTGCAGCGAGCCGAAGGGCACAATTTGACCGTTAAGACTCGTCGAGGTCACGCTGCCATCGGCCAGGGTCACCGAGTCCGCATTCAATTCGATCTCTCCGAACGGTGCCCGCAACACTCCGGTGCTGGTGATGTCGGATGCATTGATCGTAAGTCGACCACCCGCCGAGAGCACATCTGATGCCGTTCCGGACCGACCCGCTAAAGAGAATCTGCCATCAAGGCGATCCACATTCAGGCTAAAGTCTGTCAACGTCGTGGGATAAACCTGCTGCGCTGTCATACTCAGATCGGCAGATGTTGTGAGAGATCCGATGACCGTCCGGTTGCTGCCAGTGAGCGCTCCACGTCCCCCTGCAGTCTGGGGCTGGAAACCCACGAGTCGAATATCTCCGGCACTGTCGAGTGTCACAGTCTCGAACCCTGAGATGCGAGAGAACCCTGTAACGTCGATGAGATCGGCTACTGCCGAGAAATTGCCGGTGCGGGCATTGGCCGCGTCGCCGATATTCTGTGCGCGAGGGTTTACGTGACCGATAGAAAGGTAATGCGCACTTAAAGCGACATCACCAGCACCACCGGCGATGTTTGCCGCATTCAATGAGAGCGTCCCATCGAGGGCTAAATCGACACCTCCATCGAATCGAATCTCACCAACCGACGCGAGAAAGTTTCCGCCCAGATCAGTACTGAATAAGGATTCGGCAGATAGGAATACGTTGGCAAAGGCGGCTGCCTCCAGCCACTCCTCGCTCACACGAGCCAATCCAATGATGGAATCGGGCACATTCTCGCCGACCGGTAAGGCAATCGCTCTCCGGTTTCGTTCGACCTGAATTCTCCGCGTGTTTAGCGAAACCAGCGGATTACCAACGCCGTCCGTTGGCAGTTGATTACCGCGCAGATTGCCGTCGATGGTTATTGCGACAGTGCCACCTTCGCCGCCGAGCTCTGTTGCTGCGCTGGCGTTCACATTGGCGTCGATCAGGACATATTCGGCTCCGCGGAGGCTGAGCAATCCACCATTGGAAGCGATCTGTTGACGCGTGAAACTGAGATTGGTGAGCGGACCGTCAAGAATATCGAGTGACTCAGTCGCACCGCTAAGTTCCAGATCAGAGCCAGTGGCGACAACGACACCGCCACGCTCGGCGGTCAATGCGATGATCCCGCCGTTCAGCACGCGCCCCGTGCGGCGCCCCAGATCATCAACAAACACCAGTGAAGTACCACCGACATCAATCGCGGCTCCTGCGTTGACCCAGACGCCTCCGGGTGGACGAATCAGATTGCCTTGCAAGTCGTTGTTCGCAACAACATCGACAAGACCGCCTGGCGCTCGGATACGGCCATCAATTGCGACGATCGCGTTCGATTCAACGCGGAACTGTGCGCCTGGGTCGAGAACAATATTGCTGTTTGCACCAATGCGAACGCCCGGCTCAAGACTGACCGCCGAGAAATCGAAATCTGCCAAGTCAGTAACGAATGCATTGAGCGAAAGATCGATGGGTTGGCGAAACAGATCAGGTAGAACAGCGATTCCAGCGATATCGCCGAGACTGCGCTCGCTACCTAAGAATCTCGTGGCCTCGGGCAGCTCAAAGTTTTGTTGCTGCAACTGAATATCAGTGCCTTCGACAACCAGTAACCCCGTCAGGTTAGCGGTGAGATCCAGACTGCCGAATCCAGAACCCGCAAACAGGTCTGGCGTGAGCCAAAGCGTCCCGGCGTCTTGAGCACAGTCGATTTCAGAGACGCAGATTCCATTGGCTGCGATGCTGAGTTGCCCGCCATTCGCGAGGGCAAGTGCTCGCAGCGTTGCGTCCAGCGTGATGTCTACAGGTGCACCATCATCCGGGTTGGACGAGGCACTAATCGCGATGGCACCGGCATCACCGGCGACGATCTGCCCGTCAACAGTTCGCTGAGCACCACCCGAAACATCGATCAACGCGCCGCTCGCGAGTACCAACGGGCCAGATGCAGACGTGAGCGTGACGTTGCCACCATCAATGGGCAAAGGATCGAAACCACTGCTGAGTTCACGATTGTCATTGACCCAAACGCCCGATACATCAATCTCTGCACCAGCGGCCACATCCAGTCGCACGCCGTCGGGCGCCAGCGCACGTGTCAGCCGTGCACGCAGTGCAACATCGCCACCTGCAGCGTCGATCGAGCCAGCGAAGTTGATTTGAGAGGCGGCTGCGTCGAAGCGCCCCCCCGGCCCGAGATTGAGAGCAACACCCTCGCCTAGTGAAATGACACCGTTGGCAGCCATCGTAGCGCGGGTAATTCCATTGCTCCCGAATAGCTCCGGACGGAGCACGCTCACATAGTCATCGACATCGGAGCGCCCATTGAAATCATCGAGTGTCAGTTCACTAGCGAACCGGATATTTCCGGTGACAAACTGTGCAAGCGTCTGATTGGCGCTGGTATTGCCGAGCAGAAGCTCACCGCCGAGCGGGAGTTCGTCGAATGCACGGTATAGCGAGTCGGCGGGAATCTCGCCAGCTACTCGGCGCTGATAGCGCCCGACCACCGTGGTTGCATCGATGTTGCCGTCAAGCACGAAGTTTGGTGCATTAATCGAAACCGTACCGGCGTCGTACCCTTCGGAGTAGGCGGGCTCGAATGTTCCGCCATCGCCAGAGCGAAACCCTGGGAACACCTCGGTGACACCCCAGCGCGGATGCTCGACGACAAAGCTGTCGACGATGCCGACATACTCGCGGCCGCGATCGGCCTCCGCGATATCGTAGATTTGTCCGTCCCGACCGAGCACTTGGGTTGTTGAAACATCCCCTCCCGCGTAGTTGACGACACCGCCCGAAATATTCAGCGTGGCGTTTTCAGCAACTTTCACGACTCCTTGCGACTGCAATGAAATCGTACCGCCAGTGAGATTGCGTTCCGCAACACTGCGCTCAATATTGGATATCTCGCCGGACGCGTCGGCCAGCGGCGTACCCTGCCACGCACTGCCGTCCGCGCGGAGACCGCGCTGGCGAATATCGACCCGCACAGTCTCCGAGCGCAGCGCTCCGTCACGCTGTAGTGGGCTATCGGCGAGCTGATTGCCCCGAAGTTCCACCTCGATGATATTGTCGGAGGCCGAACGATTCGCGCTGGCACCGGAAACATCGATCAGCGCGCCACCATCGATCAAAATCGAACTGCCATCAGCAACGTCGGAGAAGTTTGCCGGGTTCACTTGCTGAGCCTCTGCGGCAAATACCTCAACGACACCCGCCTTCGCGCTAAGCAAGGCATTGGCCTCGATGGTCACCGTCTGCCCCGCAAGCTCAATTCTCGATCTAGGCTGTGCGTTAACGTCGACTGTTGTTTCTGGGTCATCAAGTTCGAGGAGAACTTCAGCGATCGAACCCTCGCCGAGCGTCAGCGTGCCACCTTGTTGGGCTTGCAAGTCGACACCGGCTGCGTTGCCCGTGATGGCGACGTCATTTCGAGCAACCAGCCGGATCGATCCGTTCTGCCGGACACTGGTGGTTGCGGAGAGTCTGCCTAACTGGTTCACAGCTAGACCGGCGAGGGTAATGTTCCCCCGGTCGGCAGCGATTCGACCAACCAGCTCACCCGCATCGAGCGTTCCGTCGCCGTTGGTAACTACGCCTTCGCCGTCGACTTCAACAATGAGTCCACGCAGCGCGTCATCGTCGCTTGCAGCGAGGAAGATGCGACTTCCGGCCGCCAGTATTGTCTGGCCTTCTGGTGTCTCGATGGTCCCGCGGTTAGTGATGTCAGGTGCGAAAATCAGAATGCGACCACCGTCGGCACCCAAAAAGGCGCCCTGTTCAATAGCGACCGACCCCGTGAGCACCGGATCGCCGTTCACGTCGGTAAATGCCTCAAATGCAGCCTCGTTCGCGCGACCCGCTCCGAGAATGCCGTTCTCAAGTGCCTCAGGCGTCAAGTCCAGGCTGGAAGCAATCAATGTGGCCACATTAACGGTCGAGTTCTCACCGAACAGAAAACCGTTCTGGTTGAGCAGATAGACTTGGCCGTTCGCTTCGAGTGCACCAAAAATTCGTGAAGGATCGTTCTGGAAAATACGATTAAGGGCGATTGAAGACTCGTCAGGCTGCACAAATTGGACGCGCCCTCCGTCGCCGATGTTGAAGCTCGCCCAGTTCAGAGTGGCAAAGTCGGTACTCTGAAGGATGTTGAACGTTCCCTCGCTGCTTGAGCCCGTAACACTCCCTTCGGTGACCCATGTGGCGGGGCCGTTGGCACCGCAAGCCCCTGCACTGCACGGCACTGGGAGTTCCTGCGCGCGAGCGGAGGGACCAGCGGCAAGGATTGCCGCAACTGATGCAGACAGCAGTGTGGGGCGGATATGAAGCTTCATCAGAAATTCCACCGCAATTGGAAATGAAACCTTTCGTCACCGGCCTGGACGTTTGTGCTGTCCTCTAAAGGATGTGCGTAGTCCACTGCAGCGAGTAGGCCGTTGTCGGACACCAATCGAAATCCGATGCCTGTACTGCTGAGATCGAATCGTGCGGGCTGTCCGGGTAATGCCTGATTGATACCCATGGTGGCGGCATCATAGAAGGCGAGAAAATACAGATTGTCGACCCACGGGCCGAGACCGCCGCCAATGTTCGGCGACCGCAGTTCGAAATTGACGAACCCACCGTAGTCGGCCAATCGCTCGGCCTCCAGATAACCGCGTACCGATGTCGCACCACCGATTGCAATCTGTTCGTTTGCGATCAGTGGCTCAGGTGATAGCTGTCCTGCGATGCGCCCGTAGAATCCCGTACCGCCCCAACCACGCAGTAGTTGCTCAGTACCGACGCGCAAATAGTAATAATTGGGTTTGGCGTTAAAGCGTTTGTCTTCGAACTCTTGGACGTCATTACCTAAGGCACGAATACCAAAGCCCAAACCAAAATCGTAACTGGAGCGGTAATTCTCGAAATTCCATCCGAAATTGTAATTTGCCGTCATGTGCGTATAGCGAATCGGTGTTTCAAGGGTCTCACCGATGACTTCATTGAAGTCCTTGTTGTCTGCACCGAGCGTAAAACTATGGAACAGGGAGGTATTGCTTTCCATCGGCCGCACATACCGAAACCCATAGATACGCGCGTCGCCCAGCACGTTCAGGTCCCCGGCCGTGAACACATCGCTACTGGTGTCGACAGCGTATAACGCGAGCACGGCAGGGCTTTCCTCAAACCGCCAGAGGTAGGTCAGCGCCCAGACCTCGCTGTCTTCCTGGCGTTCAGGCGCCGTCGTGTATTGGAGGGAAAGCGAATGAAACTGCTGAAACAGGTTGTCGTAAGACAGTGTTGCGCTGGCGCGAAGCTCCGCTGTGTCTACTGTGAACCGGTCGTTGACATCGATACCCGCATGAACCGGGAGCTGGTCCTCGACTCGCAAATCGAGGTCAATTTCGCCTGCGTTGCGACCCGCGCGTATCACCGGAGTGACGGATCGATCCGCAGATCTTTGGTTGACCGCCGCGAGATCGTCTTGCAAATCCCCAAAATGAATGGGTTTGCCGGGTTCCAATGAATCCATCTCATTCAGGACATCGCGTCCCGAAACATACTCGGCATCGTAGACTCGAGTCCGACCAAGAACACCTTCGACAACCTCGATTCGCACGATACCCTGCTCGACGGTTTGCTCGGGCAGCGTCACCAGTGCCGTGTTGAAGCCAGCGGTGCGATACGCGTTGGCAACTGCAGCACGTGCGTCTTGCATATCGTCGACTGTTCTGGCGGGTCCCAGATAGGGATAAACCGCCCGCTCGATCGTTCGGGTATCCAGTGCCGTGTTGCCGCCTACTCTGATCTCCCAAACATCAAATGCGGGCGCCGCTTCATCCTGGTCTTGTGCGAGCGCAGGCGCGACAACAAGGCCAGCCATCATGCCGCAAAGGAGGATTCGAAACTTCACTGTATGCCCCAAGGATCGTTCTTTATTTGTCTTCTTAAAGCGACAAAGACACGGCGCCTCATCCGAGACGCCGTGCCCCCATTTTGCCATTGCGAACGACTGGCGCTCGCAATTCAGGTCATGTCGGTTGGGGACCTACTGTCCACCACCGATGATCTGGCTGAACGGCGTAGCAACAACTGGCTCGCAGTTGTTTGAGCTACCGCTGAACGAACGCGAGAACGAGCTGACCGGGTTAGAGCGCATGTCTGCGATGCTAACCGGAGCTGCGTTTTCAACAATCGACGTACCGTTAGCGCGACCAAGGATGCCGTGATCACCGCCGAGGTTCTGCGAACCAACGTTAAGGTCAGCGATGATGCTTGGCGTGCCGATAGTGGAAACGATTTCGCTCACGATGCTGCCTGCGACGCCGGTCGGGCCGCCAGAGCTGCGTACGTTAAGTACGTTTTCGGTCACGAAGTGGTAACCACCGTTTGCAGTCTCCTGCAGGGTCGGAGCAGCACCGTCGATACCGATGAAGCGGAACTGACGTGACGTTGCACCAACGGGGTTGATGCCGGTGTTGGTAGACAACACGCCGATCGCGTAAAAGTCGTTGTCGAACCGATCTTGCAAGCAATCACGTACGTCGCCTGATCCGTCACCCGCGAAGATGAAGTCACCGCCGAACGCAGCGTTCGTGTAGTCGCAACCGCCAGCAAGGCAGCCGATGGTGTCAGGCGCCACGAACGTGGTGACTGATCCGTTGCAACGCTCGTTCAACACGAATGCCGCGAACGATGCCTGCGTACCAGAGTCGTTTCCGCGACGGCAAACGTATACGTCTTCGCCCGGTAGGAAAGCAGTGCCGTCTTGCGCGAAGAACTCGTCCCAGGTGAACGCTTCACCGTTGAAGACACGCGAGAGCTGACCGCGGGTCAGGTTCGGTACGTTCGCTGGATCGTCGTCCTGCGGCAGACCTTGTGCAGCCTGCAAAGCGCGATACAGGTTCAGCGTAACTGCCGGTGAGAAGATGATCTGGAACAGCGGGTTTGCGTTCAACGCCGCAATGTCGCCCGGTGTGGTGGTGGTGAACAGTGCAGCTTCAACGTCCGCTACGCCTGCGTCTGGCACCGTGCTGACGACGCCTGTGCAACCGTTGTTCAGCGTGTAAGCGGCGAGTGCGCCGCCTGCCGGTACCGCGATACCCGTGTTCGCACACGTCGGTGCTGCCGGATCGAGGAAGTCAAGACCGAGGCTACGTGCAACGTTACGCGTACCGTTGTTAGAGCCACCGTTGGATTCCTTAGCGATCAGGATTGACTGGCCTGAAACCGAAGAGCCCGTGCGGCCGGTGCAAGCGACCATGAACTGATCGTTTGCGTCGGTCGCTTCTGAACCGGTCGTATCGATATAGACGTCAGCGGTGCCAGGCTCGCAGATGCCATTCGTTGCAAGAATGGTGATTTGATAGAGCGCCTGGTTGGTCGCTGTCGCGCCAGAAATGAACAACTGGTTATCGGCCGGTACGGTCGATGAGTCGATGGCCATGGCCGGAACGCTTGCAAGAGCAGTCGTTACGGCAAGTGCTTTAAAGATAGCTTTCATTCGAAAAACTCCTTGATGGAATAGAGAGACTTAGGCTGCTTGCTTGCGACGCGAAATTACGCCGAAGCCGAGCAGGCCGCTGATGAGCATCCAGATCGCCGCAGGTACCGGTACTACCGAGTAGTTCAGGTTGCCGTCAGCGTCGAGCAGCCAGGTCGCGCCCGGAGCCGCGATAGAAACAACTGCATCGTCAGACGGACGAATCCGGCTAGCGGTGTTCTGCGTGATGCTGTAGAAGCTCAGCGATTGACCGATGGATCCTGCCGCTGAAAACGGAAGCTGAATTGTCAAGTCACCCCAACTTGCCTGGCCAGCGTACGTGCCGTCGTTCGCTGTCGCAGCCGGGCAAACCGGATCCGCACCGCAGAAAGAATCCAACTGGAAGTAAAACGCCTGAGAGTTCTGGAAGGTACCCGCAACGTTGCCGCTGGTCACTCTAGGCAGTGTCGAGCCGCCTGTTGTGTACAGAGCACCACGAGCGCGAGTCGCATCCGGACCTGTCGCCGTCACCTGATACAGCAGGTTGGACGTTTCACTATCGGAGAAGATGGTTGAGAACTGCGGAACAGCGGTTGTAAAGTTCGAAGCGCCGAAAGTGCCGTTAGAAAGGTCTTGGTAAAAGACGTTCGGGATTGCGTAGACCAGCGAGACGCCAGTGGTTGGATCCCAAATAGAGACGATCAGTGCGCCACCGTTACCTGTTGCAGGATCCGGGTAAGTCGTCTGAGCGTTAGCTTCTTGCGAGAACGTCAACGCCAAGACGAGGACGGCCGCAAACTGGATCAGATGTTTCATCAGTTAAGCCCTTTAAAAATTTGTGTAGTGTGAGTCTTTGATTTCTTCCCTGGGGGCAATCAGTTCTCGCAACACACTGCGCCACGCCAACTGCCCGCACCGTGCAAGCTACGGATCGAATGTGATCCAGCCTTGACCCATTCATGAATAAAGTGTGATTCAGGTCACAGGTCGGGCGTGGCGTCAGTCACTTTGATGAAAAAAATATGAATGAAATATGAAGCGCATGTGACTGGAATTCCTTATGGCAGGGTCGGCAAGTGCGGTCTGTAGCTCGCTGCGGTGACCACTCAACCGATATGTAGGTGACGCAGCAGCCCGATACGCGAGACCTGTATTCAAATGCCTGTAAACAAAGCGTTTGTTTCACTGACCGCAGCACCAAAAGACGCCGGTGCGGCATCGCAGTTTTCGTACCTTCGATGCAACTGATTCGCTCTGACGGTGTTGTGTCTTAAAACCGCAACGGAAAGTTCATATTTGCTGGCTAGCGTGTCGTTCCCACTCTGGGGAGAGGGTAATAACATGCTGGATACAGCAGACTCATCGTCAATATTGATAGTGGAAGACGAGGATGCCATTCGAGGACTTCTCGCCTTCACGCTTTCCCGTACCGGTCACATCATCGAAGAGGCGAATGATTGCGCGTCCGCACGTTATGCCATTGAGCGTCGCCTCCCGGATTTGGTTTTGCTGGACTGGATGCTGCCCGACTCACCTGGGATCGAACTGCTGCGCGAAGTGCGTCGCAATCCAAGAACTCGTGAACTCCCAGTAGTGATGTTGACGTCCAGGTCGGAGGAGCACGACAGAATCAGTGCGCTGAAGAGCGGTGCCGATGACTATGTAACGAAGCCGTTTTCACGCGAAGAGTTGATGCTCCGAATCGAAGCAATCCTGCGACGGTGTAACCGTGTCGTTGAGGCTGGCAAACTGGATTTCGGTCCGCTGTCACTCGACTCGACCAGCCATCGTGCGGTGATAGACGGTAAAGACCTTAATTTGGGGCGCATGGAGTTCCGCCTTCTGAGATTCCTGATGATGAGCCCAGACCGTGTTTTCAGTCGGTGTCAGCTGCTTGATCAAGTATGGCAATCGGGCGGACATATTGAAGAGCGCACGATTGATGTACACATCATGCGCATTCGCTTGGCGCTCGGACGTGGAACATTCGGCGGTTGCATAGAAACGGTTCGAGGGTTGGGCTATCGCTTCTCGCCTCGAGCGCTGGAGACATACACACTGGCACAAGTCTCCAGCTCCAAAGAGGATCTACTCTCCAATGCACAGCAACCAACGCGTTAGGAGCCTCGCAGGTGCCGTAGCGCTTGCATGCGTCGGCCTCGGCGGTTGCGCCGCACAAACGGCGTCGCCTACTTTCGACCCGTCAATCTCCGCAGTCGCTGCTTCAACACAGCAATCAATCGAGACTCTTTCGCCATCGACTTCGAGTGCTATGGAGCTGGCTGCACGGCTAACGACCGCAGACAGTCGACTCGGTCCTTGGCTGTTGTCGGGGGGCGACCTCCAGAACAGGCTCTATTTGTCGCGACTCCGAGAGCGTGGCTACGAAAACGTCATCTACCGGATTGCCTATCCAAGCATGACGGACAGAGATCCTCGAGCCGCCGAGTATTCGCGCTTTTACGCGTGGCTGGACGAACAGATTCGAAACTACGGTATGCAGTCGCTGGTAAAACTGAGCCTTCAGTATCGCGACGACAACTACTTTCGAGGAGTGACTCTCACCGAGCAATGCCAGGATGTGGAGCAAACAGCGACCGCGTTTGCACGGTTTGTTGACACGGTTGGTGAAGCATCGAGTGCGCAGACACTCGTCCTTGACCTAAGGCCATCCGCGCTGGCGATCACGCCTGGCTGTGAGGCCTGGGCCGACGCCACACGTGCGATCGCTTTGACCGAGACCACGCTCGAGCAGATTGGAGCGGAGAATCTGAACCGAGTTGCTGTAGGCGTAGACCTCGTGGAGCACCCGAAGTACCGCCAGTGGGTCTTGTCACACCCGACGATCAAGACGGTCAGCATCTCTACCCTTGACTACAAATCGCTTGATGTCGAGGAATTTGTGGCCGCCTGGAATGATCTCGCGGATGCTATCGGTACGAGTGGCAAAATAGCTATTTCTGATGCGTTCTGGTTGCGTAAGCCAGTAACGCTGACGTCTTGCGAGAACAATCCACTCGCAATGTCTGATGCCGCGGAGGTATGGGCATCCGTTGATGAAGCACTAGTGCAACGACTCGGCGATCGTGTACGCCTGACCGCACTTCACGAAACTGATTTGCTATTCGGCGGCTACCTGTCCGCCGACGAATTCCAGTGTGGCGAAGGTTTCTTCATTAAAAATCGTCGCCTCTCACAGCTAGCGAGCCGCCAGTCGCGACGGTATGCCGCACCAACTGATGCGTCGTCAGACTAAAAAAATTTTTATACAGAGCGTTTAACCGCGACGCGGAAGACGCCGAGCGCACCCAATAACATCCAGAACGCAGCGGGAAGTGGTACGGGCGTCAGTTGTACGAGCCAATCGTCGATGCTGCCGTCGTTGACATCAACGCCGTTGCCTGCAATGTTCAGCCAACCTCGGGCAACCAAAGGACCACAGTCCGAGCTTGAGCCGCATCGGTGGCTATCACCTTTTGCCACGAACGAATCCCCACCTGCAGGCACCGAAAAGAATGTGTAGACCGTGGCACCGTACAAATCCTGATCCGCTTCAGCGACGTTCACGGTCAACGTACCGCCGGTCGCGACAAAACCGGATTCGCTCGCTGAGACGCCGGTCAGTACGTGCCTGATTGTCCACAAGCTGCCGGTTTCATTGTTAAAGATCGATCCAGAGATGATTGCCGTTCCGGATCCATCCCAGGTCAGAGTCACACGAGCGCCGCCGAGCTCAACACTAAAGGTTGGACCCACACCAGACGGCGGATCGAGAATATCAAGTCGCAGACCGTAATCGTCAGAAAGCGCGCCGTTGGGATGATCACTCAGAAAATACTGGCCCGGAATGACCATATTCGCACTGGCCACACCACTGACTAGCACTAAAGCCAAGGCTCCGAATACCTGATACCACCGCATCCTGCGCACTCCTGTTTAGGTTTTGGAGACCTTACACTGCCGCTATCAGATGAAGGCACCATGAAGTGAGCGTGAAATCGCTACTGGATTTGTGCGAAATCGCCACCCAGCGCTTTGTACAATGCCGCCAAGGCAGTCGCTTGATCGATCTCAGCCAAAGCGTATCGATCTTGAAGATCGAGATAGGCCCGCTCGGCATCCAGCACTACAAAGAAGCTGTCCGCGCCGTTTTGATATCGAAGTGTCGAAAGATCAACCGCGACTTCGGCCTGATCGACCGCTTCGCGTAACGCCAACACAGTCTCTCCGGTCGCCCGGTAGTTCGCCAACGCGTTCTCGGTTTCCTCGAGCGCACGGCGCCATGTGCCCTCGTAGTTTGCGAGCGCTCCAGCGGTTTGCGCTTCGGCTTCCTTTACCTCGCGCAGCACACGTCCGAAATCGAGAAAGCGCCAGCTGAGTGTCGGCGCGGCGCCCCAACGTTCACCGGCAGTATCGCCGACGATGCTGCTTGATCGGCCCGTCCATCCAAACGACCCGATCAGCGTCAACTTGGGATAAAGATCCGCTTTGCGAAAGCCGATCAATGCGTTGATTTCGGCCAACCGACGTTCCGCGGATGCAACATCGGGGCGTCGCGCGAGCCACTCTGCGGGCGCACCAGCCGCGATATATCGCGGCAATTCAG
>JBCBNU010000039.1:0-27221 GCA_039821645.1 Pseudomonadota bacterium | reverse complement strand
CGTGTCGACCTTGGGAATATCCCAGGCCCGATTCACAGTCTCGCGTTGCTGCAACAGAATCTCGCCGCCCTGCGGAACCTCAATACGTTGCTCCGCAAGCGCACCGCCAGCGAGAGGGATGACCAACACCAGTACGGCCCAAAAACCCAACATCACCGAAGCGCTGGTCGCCGCAGAGCGCGTCTTCTCAGCGACCCACGTGGCAGCGCCGCTCCAACCGATCACGTAAACACCGCTGAGCAGCGCAAGCCCAAGCACCGCACCCGGCGCCGCACCAGACCATAACCCTGCAGCAATAAACGGAACGATCAGTGCGAGCACCAATGCACTCGCTCGCAAGCCAGCGCGCCACAGGATAAAGCGAGCACTGCGACCGGTAGTCGCCACCAACAGATCGAGGCGTTTGTGGCGACGCTCCACATCAACGATGTCATGCAACAAAAGAATGACCAGAAGGGGAGCGAGAACCGAGATCAAGAATGCGTAGTCGATACGACCGATTTGACCGAGCTCGGGATTGCCGGCGTCGTGCTCATACACCTGCCCCTCCAGCGCCAATAGACGGATGCGATGCTTCCAGGGCAATTGATCACGGACGCCGCGCGCGGCAAACGCTAACTCACTCGGGGGATCGACTACCAAGCGAAAACTATAGTAGGCCGCGCTGCCAGCATCCCCCTGCTGGAGCAAGACGTCTTCAAGGTCCGCGACGGTATCGGCACTCAATGACGCAATATCTGCTCTTTGCATCGCAACATCATTCAATCCGAATGCAACGGTGAGAACGGCCAGCAACGCACTCGCTGCGACCGTCGCAAGCCCCTGGCGGTCGCGCAAGAAAAACCACCACTCGCGATTGAAATTACTTCTCATACATACGGCCCTGATCGCGGATACCGAACCACCCGAAACCACCCGCCGAAAAACACCAAACCAGCAGGACGCAGAGCCCGCCACTCGCGGCTTGCACTCGATCTGCCGCGGGCGCAGGCTCGAAGTCGAATGACTGCAGCACGCGCCAGTTTTCCTTGCTAACACGCGCGCGCATCCAGGAGTCTTCATCCTTGTTGCGGTTGATGTCGTCGATGTAAGAAAGCTCGTAGCCATGAGCCCGATTGAGACCCTGGACGAACTCGAACCGCGCCGCTTCCGCTTCACGCAAGAATCGATGGTGATTCTCAAGGTCACTGCCTGCGGTCTGCATAGACACATTGCGTATCGCCAACGACGGGGACAACAACGCACCGCTACGAGCAAACTGCGCCTGCGTCACCTCCTCGGCCATGCGCCGCTCAGCGAACTTATTCAGCACTTCCGTCAAGCGCGCTTCTGATTCTTCGGCAATCAATCCACGCAGGTTCACCGGCAGATCCTCCGCTCGGTCAACACCGTATTCCTCGAACACGTGCGCTCGAAATTGATCGAACGCCGGGCCTGCAGCGTTGTGGCCATCGCCCAGTTCCCGTAGCTCAGCGATCAATTCGAAATCTGATGCGATCTTCCCGCGCACCGGCGACACCGTGCCTGCGACATCACCCGCGAGACGCGGCATCAACACGGCGATTACCGTCCATGCGACGCAGCACCAAAGCAGCGACATCGCGCCGGATCGCGCACGCGCCGAGATGCCAACAATTGCGAAAGACCAAAACGCCAAATAAAGAAAGTAGCCAATGACCATCGCGCCCGCCGCTAGTGCGGATTCTCCTGCGGCTATGGCACCGAACGCACTGACATGTAGCGGCAACAACGCAATTCCACTTAGCACCAACAAAGCGAGCGCCTTACCCAACCAAACGCGTCCAGGATCGACGCCTTGCGCGATGAGCTGAACATTGGTCTGCAGCTCGCGCTCACGCGAGACGGACGAAAAACCAACAACAATCAAAACCAGCGGGACGAGTACCTGATAGGCGAACGCAGGCGTCAGACGATCGAAACCAGTCACTCTGGGCGCCGTGTACGCGGCGGGAAACGTGGCCGTGTTCTGACGGTGGCCTTCAAGAAACATCACGGTACCGGTCAACGGATCGACGCCAGGATCGATGATCGCCAGCGGCGAGGGCGTGCGGAACACGTAATGACCGTAATGCACCATCCGGTGCGGGTGACGATCCGGTTGCGAAAGGAACGCCTCCTCAGCAGCACTCTGCATGGACTCACGTGCACTCGCTTCGGCGTCCACCCGTGATTGCGTATTGATCACCGCTGCGATCGCAATGAGCAACAACAACACGAGTGCGCTCAGCGTCAGTCGCGAACGCGACCAGTAGCGCCACTCCTCAACAAGAATTCGTGGCCAGCCCGTCATTGCGAACTTCCAGCGGCAAACGCCTGATGCACAGCTTCCGGGTCAAGTTTTTCCCCGTGGGGTGCATCAAACACGCTAACCAGATTGCCTTGGCGCAGTAGCCCGATACTACGTGCCACCTGGCAGGCACCGTAGACATCATGTGTAACCATCATGATGGTGGCGCCCTGAGCGGAGAGGTCGCTGATCAATGCATTGAACTCGTCGACTGCGACCGGATCGAGACCAGAAGTTGGCTCGTCCAGAAGCAACAAGGGCGTCTTACGCAGCATCGCCAACGCAATAGCGACTTTCTGGCGCATGCCCTTGGAGTAGCTCTGAAGCCGTCGCTGCCTTGCGTCCGTTGCCAAAGAAACGCGGTCCAGCGTTTGGTGGATGGCTTCTTTTGACCGGCTAACACCCGCAAGCGCGAGAAAATAGTCGAGGTTCTCAAGCGCATTGAGATGTGGATACAAGTTAGCCGACTCAGGCAGATAGGCAGTCATCGCACGCACCGCGTCCACATGGTCGTGCACGCGCTTGCCGCCAATCCGTGCTTCACCGGACTCTGGCGCTATCAGCCCCAACAGCGTCAACAACGTCGTCGATTTGCCCGCACCATTCCCACCGAGCAGAGCGAAAACATCGCCCGGCTGCGCCGAAAAGGAAACGGCGTCGAGCACCTGGCGACCTCCGCGTGATACCGACAACTGGTCGGCGACGAGCAGCGGTTCTCCCACTGGACTCTCCCTCGTGAATTTTTAGAAATCTATTGTCAGAAGTAACCGACGAAACCCAGACTCGACGGTTGGCGATCGATGCACCAAACCTGCGCCCTCGTTTTCAGGCCAGGCTTCTCCCTTCATCAATCCAACGTGCCCGCAATCGATCGTCTGAATATCTCGCTCATCCAAATAAGCGGGCAGATGGCCTGTCGCCGTCGCAGGGCCTGACGGGCCGAGACGACTGCGGTCTACATGCTCGTGCCGCAACCACTCTGTACCCACACCACAATAGGTCGAAACCAGCCGACAAGGCACACGGTCTACGTGGAATTTGGGGCACATCGCGCGGTCGAGTGTACGCAACCGAAGACCTGCTTCTTTTAGATCGAATAGACAACAGAAGGTATCAAACAACTCGGCGACATCCGCAGTCAGCGTGTTCGGAAGCTCAGGCACATCATAAGAAAGCACACTCGCAACCGCCTTGCGCGCAACAACCTTGCCGAACTCAATCGTACAATCAGATTCGAGCAACGCTTGCACTGACTTTTCGACCTCCGACGCCAGCGGGCGCTGCCAGATCGCGACATTCACATCGGGTCTGTAAATCTCGGTGAGCACGACCAAATCGTTGCCCACCGCAACCTCACGTGAGAGCACCTGCGGCGCAGCAGTTTCCCGCGCCTGCAAGCCACGCGTCCGCATCAACCGCGATCCCACGCCGGGAAAGGATCATTGAGTGTTTCCCAATGGGTCCGGCCGCGCAGTACCTCTTCTTCACTGAGCAGGCAAGCATCCAGCGCTGCACGAATGCCCGCCTCATCCAAACCTTGACCGATAAAGACCAGTTCCTGGCGCATATCGCCAAACGGCTCCACCCAGTTTTCTTTGATCGCGGCGAGATACTCCGGGTCGGTTGGCCAGTTCGATTGCGGCACCGCTTTCCAGAACAAACCGGCGAACCCGTAGGTTGCGACACCACCCGCCTGGCTCCAATTCCCCGCAAATTCCGGTCGCGTCGCCAACCAGAAATAGCCTTTCGAACGAATCAACTTTCCGTATTTCCGTGTGCCGTGAAGGAAGTCATAGAATTTTTGAGGATGGAACGGACGACGCGCGACGTAGCTGAAGCTGCCGATGCCGTATTCCTCGGTCTCGGGCACATGCTCGCCTCGCATCTCTTTCAGCCAACCCGGCGCCTGTTGCGCCTTTTCGAAGTTAAAGCGGCCGGTGTTGAGAATCGCATCGGTCTCAACGTTGCCCTTCGAGATCGGGATTATCTCCGCCTCCGTATTCAAGGTGCGGAGGATCGCAACCAGACGTTCAATGTCTTCCTTTTTCGCGAGATCCGTTTTGCTGATCAGGATGACGTCTGCGAATTCCACCTGCTCGACCAACAGGTCAGAAACACTGCGTTCATCGTCTTCGCCAAGGGATTCGCCTGCCTCCGACAAGGTTTTCGCTTGCTCGTAGTCCTTCAAAAAATTGATCGCATCGACGACCGTAACCATGGTGTCCAGCGTCGCCACATCGGACAACGAAATCCCGTCTTCATCGGCAAACGTGAAGGTCTCCGCGACCGGTAGCGGCTCGGAAATTCCTGTCGACTCGACCAACAGATAGTCGAATCTCCCGTCTTTGGCGAGACTGGTGACTTCCTCAAGAAGGTCCTCTCGCAGCGTGCAGCAAATGCAGCCGTTGCTCATCTCGACGAGCTTCTCTTCACTGCGATTCAGCGACACTTCGTTGCGGACAATCTCAGAATCAATATTGATTTCGCTCATGTCATTCACGATGACGGCGACCTTCTTGCCCTCACGGTTATTGAGAACGTGGCTAAGCACCGTGGTCTTGCCGGCTCCCAGGAAGCCCGATAGCACGGTGACGGGCAGTTTTCTATCCAAGGCGACTTGTGTGGTCATGTATGGCTCCTGGGCGATCAAGGAACGCAATATTATTACATTACGCTCGGAGAGTCGTTACCGATCATCAGTCCCACCAAGCATAGATTCCGTTCAGTTGCTCAAGCTCAGAAGCCAATGCGTCAAGGTCTCCCGCGCCTCGATCGACAACATCGGGGGCGAACTCCCGCACTTCTGCAGCAAGTTGCCGCCAATCGTCAGGGGAGTTCGAAAAGGTCCCAAGCAGCCAATCGAAGCCGGCGCCATCGAGCGTGAAGCCATAGCGAGCCTCCCAGGCGCGAATGCGAGCGACCACCTCGTCGGGGCTGACGCCGCGAGCGGCGCTGTTGGTCCTCACGATATCGAGGTAATGGTAAGGGTCGGTGCCAGCGATAATGGCGACCGCATCAGGCCGAGTGCCGAAACCCAGATCATTCAAGTACGCGGCGAACGGTTGACCCTCGAGCCGTTGCCGAATCCGCTTTAGGGCAATCGGTCCGCCGTTCATGGTGGTGGTCACAACCACGCCTGCGGCGTTGGTCAATTGCCAGCAATCGTCCAAACTCTGGAGCTGGCCGATTGAAGTACCGGTCTTGCGCAGATCTCGAATCAGCCAGCTCGGCAATCCGGTCCGCCACGCCAGGAAGTGGGATTGCAAGAAGCTACAGAGAGCAAACCGACCGGTCACTCCTGCAAGCAGGCTCGACGTCGAATTTCAGCAGCGATTAGCCAAAGTCGATCCTGACCCCAAACGGCGAGATCAGGTTCCCCATTCGGCCCGGACAATCGATAGCTGGGAACACCCCATAGTCCAAGACCCTCCACCATTTCAGCTTGATGTCGCTCGACCATGGGTTTCCAGTCATCAGTACCGATGACCTTGGCAGCCTCGTCCCAGTTCAAGCCCGCAGCTTCCACCGCTCGGCGCATACCACGCTGCTTGTGCAACCCAACACCCATCGCGAACGCATGACGTAGCAAAGCGCTCATCAACGCTTCATCCCTGCCTTGAGACATCGCCCAGGGCAGCAACGAGTACGCATTTCGGGTTGGCATGCCGATGGGAAAAATTACGTTGCCGAAAGGTACACCCAATGCATCCGCCTCACGCTTGGTATCAAACACGATGTAATTGGATTTGTTTCTTGGCGACGGCACGCCGCGCATAATCATGGGCAGCACGGGCTTGTGATGGAACTCGATGCCACATTCGTTCTTGAGTGCGATCGTGTGATCGAAACCAATAGCGGTATAGGGCGAGTTCAAGGAAGGGTAATAATCGAGCCTCAGCTGCGACGCATCCACGCCAATGACATCGATATCGGGACGAGGCACCAGCAGCTCGAGCTCCGGTTGCTTGCAGGCACCGAGCGCTCTCAACCGTCGCTCCAGATGAAAGAGACGATCGACGCCCCAATACCACTCTCCGCCATAAAAGAAAGTCGCGCCGGAATAGTGACCGTATTCGGATAGGCGTGTCGACCCGGCATCAAGGCGACTGGAAAGCGCTGCTTTCGAGACCCCGTCTTGCGCCAGTCGCGCCAGCGTCGTTTCATCCCCCGACCACAATGCCGTCGACACATTGACCAATCGAGAAATCGCAAGACCCGTGTCCTCGGTGGCGAGTGCTTTCCCGGCAAGCACCTGATGTACGGGTAACGGCACAGTCCCCGCATCACGAGGAAACGACAAACCGAGATACGGCGCCACTATCTCGGCGTCCCGCCGCGCCAAGTGCGCCAGTTTTTCAAACTCGGGCTGGTATCCACCGCCGGAGGCGCGAATCAGATAGACGCTGAGTTCGATGTTGTAGCGCTCAGCAAACCGAGCGAGGATTTGTGCCGTCAGGTGGCTGTAGGGATCATCCAGTTGGTGATAGTAATCAACCCGATGCGGAGCTTGATTGCGACGCCGTAGCTTCTCGGCCTTACGGCGACGCTTTTCGATCAACCGCCCGTTCATATGCGGCCCGAGCACACGTTTGCTGATAATCCATCGCGCTAGCGCTGACGGCTCACGGATGTAAGCCGGCGTTGGGTTGTTTTCTGCTTCCAGCATAATCGCAGATCAAGGTAGCCCTGCAGGGCAATTGTCGCTAGCGAGCCGCCTCGGCGAATTGCGCAACCTGCGACAGCGCATGCCAGTCCACGGTCGCGGCCGACACTTCATCGGCATCATCTTGCTCGCAGGCCATCCGATCCGGCCAGCCGACCAACTGTCCGGTGTCGCTGCCACCGACAAAGACCGGGGTATCGCCGAAGCGACCGTGCATCGCATCCGCAAGGCTCTCTGCCCGTCGCTGGTTCTCTTGCCATCCGATACGCGATCCAGCGATCACGACTTCGTCGGGACTCACCCACGTCAGCACGTCCATCGTCGCATCTGTCGTCGGTGCACGAATCAAGCGCACCGCGCAACCCGCGGAGCGCAGAAGATCTGTCTTAACGATTGCACCCAGTATTTCAGTGCTATCGGGCGGCACGACGATGGCGATGGACCGACGCGCGCCAGAAGGCTGACGAACCCGACCAGCACGTTGCCAAAGCAAATACAAATGCGCCATGGCAATGGCGACCTCTACCGAGTTCCAGCGATCGTCCCTCCAACCGCGCTGCAGCTCAAGACAAACATCATCAACGAACTGGGCTCTGGCGCGTAAACCAGAAACTGCTGCCCGTGGCATTGCCGGTGACTGATCCGGAGATCGATGGATAAGTTGATCGGCGAAATCGGTCATTGAAATCATCGACTGAGCGCTGATCCGTTGGCGTTGGTAAGTCGTCGCAACGGCCTCGAACGCATCGACAGCATTGGAGTTGCTGTACAGCGTTGCAAACTCCGCATCGCTCGTTTTGCTTTCCACCGCTCTTGGCAAAGGCACATTAGCGAGTCGCATGCTCCAACGTGCGTAACGCCGATTTGGCACCCAGCCCGCATTCAGTACAGTCACATCGGTGTGCCGTGTATCAGCGACGATGCGCGACATGAGCTCACATACTTTTTGCGCAGGCCCTTCCAACCACTGCAGAAACATGCCGTGATCAGCGAAAAGCACACCGGTAATCTCATCGCGCGCATTACTCAGTGCCGCGGATTCGGCAAGACGAACAGTCTCTGCGTGATCGAGCGGCGACGTCGCACGACTGGCGTAACTGAGCCTGAACACCCGGTCGGGGTTTGGCATATGTACTGCGCTCTTGGTCATGCTGGCCAATCTCCACGTACGGGGGAAAACAGCACGAAACCGGGTGAATTCCCGACGTACTGCGTTGCCAACCGCGCCGACGTCCCCAAAACAGCGCCGCGGAGAATGCGACCTTCTGTCCCCAGAAGATCAAAACAGCCGTTGTCTTGGCGCTGTCCAATAATGAATATGCCTGAACGGGCGGTTGACGTCCAGTTCCTGAATTCTCAGGTGCCGCAAAATGTCCGAGTTACGCGCTCCTGGACCTCGGGTGCTTCGGCATAGATATTTAGATTCGGCTGTTCCACGAAGGGATTCTTCAGCGCGGTATCCAAGTCATTGAACACTCCCAAGTCATTAGTGACCGCCGCCGCAATAGCCTGCTCGACCCGATGGTTGCGGGGAATGAACAGTGGATTCACGGAATTCATCAACTCAGCAATCTGATCGTTGGTCTTTCCCTGGTCACGAACTCTGGCGCGCCACTGAGATTCGAATTCACCGAACGCAGACTCGTTATCCATGTCGATGCGGCTCACAAGCTCGCGAAAACTCAGTGTGTAGTCGAGCGCGTTGTCATTGAGATGGTTCAGCCAGCTAACGATCAGGTCACCGTCTGCCTCAGTCGCATCAAACAGGCCAAGCTTCGGCGCCATTAACGACAGATATTGCTTCGCGTAGTAATCGGTGAAATCCGCGAGGACGGACTCGAGCGCCTCTTGCTCCTCGCCAAGGACCATCAGAGATTCCGCAAGCCGCGCGAGATTCCAGTGCGCCATATTCGGTTGATTCGCGTAGGCATAGCGCCCCTGCGTATCGATCGAGCTGAAGACTTTGTCGAAACGGAACTCGTCCATGAAAGCGGCAGGCCCATAGTCGATGGTCTCGCCGGAAATCGACGTGTTGTCGGTATTCATCACACCGTGAATGAACCCGACGGAAACCCAGTGCGCAACCAGCTCGGCCTGACGCTGTACAACCCTGCGGAAAAACTCAACGTATGGGGCTTCGGCTTGAGTGGCTTCCGGGTAGTGCCGGTCGATCGCGTAGTCCACCAACGTTCGTAAGGACTCGACGTCCTGGCGCGCTGCGAAATACTGGAAGCTACCCACTCGCAGATGACTCGTTGCCACACGAGTGAACACGCCGCCAGGCATCAAATCCTCACGCCTAACCGTATCGCCTGTGGCCACCGCCGCTAATGCGCGCGTGGTGGGTACTCCCAGCCCGTGCATTGCCTCGCTCAAGAGGTACTCGCGCAATACGGGCCCCAACCATGATTTGCCGTCCCCCCGGCGCGAAAAGGGCGTTCGCCCGGAGCCCTTCAGCTGGATGTCGTACCGCTGACCGCTATCTGTGACCACTTCGCCCAACAGCGCGGCACGCCCGTCTCCAAGCTGTGGCACGAAGTGACCGAATTGGTGACCCGCATAAGCCATGGAAATCGGTTGACTCCCCTCAAGCACCCGTGAACCGCTGAACACCTGTGCCAGTTGTTGCTGATCCAGTCCGAGTCTGTCGAAACCCAATTCGAGAGAGAGGTCGCTATTCCATGCGAGAAGCTTCGGTTTTGAGGCTTTCTCCGGGGCAACGGCAGCATGAAAAGCAGTTGGCAGCGCCGCATAGGAGTTATCGAAGATCATTGCCGTTATCCTGCACATACCTCAACACTGTCGACCACAACAAAACGCATTCGGAGTACGACGCGGCTATCGTCTATTCGATTTCGACGTGCGGCCACCGATCAGCCCGCATCGCCTTCGGCGCGAATGCGCCCATTAGACTCATCATGCCAAGCATCATGCGCGCACCAAATCGAACCTTGCCTGTCTCAACGAAGACCTTGAAGTTATCAACGATAAATTGAGAACCGTTCGCCATCGACTTCTCGCTGGCGGACCCGGCAATCACTTCTTCAGTGGTCAGACGCATCTCCGTACCGCCCTCTACCTCATCTAGTTCATAAGTAACCCGCGCTGGAGGATCGTCGAGATTGGTGAGCTTGAACGTGGTCACGAGCCGACGCGGCGGCTCGATTTCGACAATTCGCCCGACCACGCCGACCGTTCGTTGATCGGCCGATAGCATGCGGTAGGTGTTGCCCTCGGCCAGCGCCTCCGTGTCCCAGCCAGAGTTCCAGAAGAATGGTCGCGGGGAGGTCGTATTCACAAGCTCAGACCACACTGTCTCGATGGGCGCGTGGATCAACACCTTGTAAATAGATTTCTCTGCGTGCTTTGTCTCACTCATTACTTATCCCCCTCTCTTCTTTTCGTCTCTAGCTCGCGCTTCGGCGGCGTATTTCAGCAAGGTTAATGAACCACTCCAGTACGCACTGAATTCCGTCGTCCAGCGTTCGTGAATCATCTGGATGGGTACAGCGTTCAAATACAGCCGTCGCGAACGCCCCTCTTTCACCGACTGAATCAGGTCGGCGTCCTCCAACACACGCAGATGCTTCATCACCGCGATCCTGCTGACATCAAACTCACTCGCCAAGGCACCGACACTGATGCCCGGAGATGCCTTGACGATGTCCAGCATGCGTCGGCGGCTCTCGTGCGCCAGCGCTTGGAACAGAGCGTCTATGTGGTGACCTGATAACATGTAACTAAAATGTTACCTTTTGTTTCATCCGTGTCAAGCCCATATAACCTGGCGAGTGCGGCACAATGGCGGAATGAGCACGACAACCGCTACGCCAGCACCCAATCGACAACGTGACATCCTGGGACTGATCGGATGGTTTGCAATCACCATCGCCGCGTCTGCACTCGGCGCACGAGCATCGATCGCTGCCAGCGAGTTCTACGCGCAACTCACCCAACCCGTGTGGGCGCCACCGGCTTGGGTTTTTGGGCCCGTTTGGTCGATCTTGTTCGCCATGATGGCGACCGCGGTATGGCTCGTCTGGCGCAGTGGTGGGTTTGCGGCAAATCGAATCGCATTGCTCGCCTATCTCGTGCAATTAGGGTTGAACGTCTTGTGGAGCTGGCTGTTCTTTGGCTGGCAGCTTAGCGGACCCGCCTTCGCCGAGGTACTGCTCCTATGGGCTGCGATTTTGACGACGCTGATCTTGTTTTGGCGGATCAAACCGCTAGCCGGCGTTTTGTTGACCCCTTATTTGGCCTGGGTCAGTTTCGCATCAGCATTGAACTTTGTTCTCTGGCAGAACAACCCCGCGTTGCTGGGGTGAGCCCATCGATTAAGTAAAGCTATCGGGCCTACTGTCTGTAAATGGCGACATTTCTGTGAGCCCCATCAACGTACGCGACCCGATAGATCCGTACCGTTTTCTCATCAACTGATTTGAGCAGCAGCCCATGTGGATACCAACACGAGTTTACGAAGCGCTTCCGAAAGCCTACGCGATGGCGGGGATTCTTGTGATTTTCTCTACTATCTATAACGGGCTGTACGACAGCCTTGCATACGGTTGGATGTTTGTTGGTGTGTTCTTGATCGGCAACGCCGTACACCTGACGATGCTGCGCGAGAGATTCCGTGGTGATGATCATCGTTCGAATGACAGCAATCTGATGGAGTCAGATTTTCTAGCAGAGACGGTGATCTCGCGGGGCTAGCGATTAGCACGCCTATAATCGAGCGGCACCAACATGCGACTCCCTAAGTTGCGCTAACGTTACTTCCGCCGCTTCTAACGCGCCTTCAAGATAACCGCCATGCTCAGGCGCTGTCTCCGAACCACTGAGGAGGAGGCGCCCCTCGAATGGACCCGATTCGGTCGCGACGGGGCTATATTGCGGATGGCTCGTGGACCCGTTTTGGTCGCGGGAAACTGCCGTCAACGGGTCATGCCCCCACATTTTGCTGAGCACAGCTACAGGTGTTCTCGCATTTTCCCCAAACAGCACGCCCAATTGCTCAACCGACGCGTCACACAATTCGGCATCGGTCATACCTGCAGCAAGCGCTCGCGGATGCACAAACCCAAACAACGCGCCGCGCCAATCACTCGAGTCCGTCACATCATGAATCTCGGCCAGCGGACCAATATGCGAGATTGCGTCCCCTGAGAAACCAGCGTCACGCCAGAACGGCGCCTCGTAGACGGCAACCACTTTCGCCTGACTTGCCATCCACGTCGGTACATTCAGAAGGTGCTCCAGATCTGCGGGTTCAAGCGCCGGCGTAAATTGAATTCGTTCGGCAACCACGCGTGGCGGCATCGCTAGAACCACCTGATTAGCAGCCCACGTGACGACACCGTCAGCCGAATGGCAACGCACAACCATTTGGTCGGCTGTTACATCAATCGCTACCGCTCGGTGTTCGAGCAAAGCGCGCTCCGGTGGCAGTGATGCAGCAATCGTCTCGGACAATTGCGCGACTCCGCCTGTCATTCTGAAACTGCCGCCCATGGTGGAAAATGCGAGATCGCGTTGGACGCTGCCCGCGGCATCCTGAAACACCAGATTTCCGGTGGCAAACTGTGGTTCCAGCGACAGCCCATGCGACTGCGCTAGCGACAACATCCGATGGTTGTGCGGCCACATCCACGCGGCACCCATATCGTAGCGAGCACCGCTCCCGGTTCCGTCCTCGAGCGACAACATACGGCCGCCCCAGCGGGATCTTGCCTCAAGAATTACGGCATCACGATCTTGTCGGAGCAAACCTTCGGCGATGGAGAGACCGCACAGTCCACCGCCAACCACAACGATATCGGCGCTTTGTATCATCGTGTCACAGACACCACCTGACGGGCAGAGGCAGCCAACTGCCCAGCGCTACGGAGCGATAGCCTCGACTGTACCCTCACGGCGCTTATCGGCAGCACCGTCCAGACCGTCTTCCCCAACTACGATGAGATGCAGGCCCGAGTTTTCACCCTCACGCTCTTGTACGTCGTATCCACGAGCGCTTAAGTCATCAGCAATCTCTTGACCGGCACCAATAGAAATCTCAACACGAACTCTCTCGCCACGCGCCACGAGGTTTGGGTGATCGACAGCTTCCTGCGCCGACATACCCCAATCGAGCACGCCAACAATCGTCTTCGAGACGTATGCCGGTATGGAGTTTCCGCCTGGTGAACCCGTCACCATCAGGAGGTTCCCATCGTTATCGAAAATCATGGACGGCGACATAGAGGAGCGCGGCCGTCGATTCGGTGCAATCGCATTCGCCGGTCGGCTTCCGTCCTCCGGGACCTCGCGTGCGAAGTCGGTCATCTCGTTATTCAGAACAAAACCGGCGGCCCAACGTTGCGTACCGAAGGGTGCCTCAACAGTTGCTGTCATAGAAACAGCATTACCGTCTTTGTCGATGATGGACAGGTGGGTCGTTCCCGCGGCTTCCTCAGTTGTATCAACACCAAACGTTGATGCTGTCGATTCACCACGCAGCACCTCGCCGGGGTCTCCCGGTGTCGGTGTCGCATCGGGCGCGAATCGCTCGGTCGCACGGAACTCAAGGTATGCCGGATCCAGGAGATCCTGCAGTGGGATATCCACTTCGTCAGGGTCGCCAAAATAATGGTCGCGATCTGCGTACGCGAGCCGCTGCGCGTCGACCCATGCCGCGATTTTGTCCGAACGACTTTCGGCATCTGCCGATAAGTGACTGTAAAGCGCCGCAATCATGATCTGTGCGCCACCCGACGAGGGCGGCGACGGCGTGCAAATTCTCATGTCGCGGAATTGCCCGCAGATCACCTCTCGCGTGATCGCCTGATAATTCCCAATGTCTTCTACTGTCAGAGTACCTGGGTTTGGCTGCGCCTGAGCAGCTGCTGCAACTTCCTCTGCGATCTCACCGCTGTAGAACGCACTCGGTCCTTCCTCGGCAATTCGGGAAAGCGTCTCGGCGTATTCCGGATTCTTCAAAAGGTCGCCAACCTGCAGTGGCTCGCCGCCTGGATAGAAATACTCGGCTGTGCCGGGTACCTCATCGAGACGACTGACTTCTGCCATTCTAGGTAGATAGTTAGCTAGCCGCGGCGAGACCTCGAAGCCATCCGTCGCGAGCCTAATCGCAGGCTGGAACACATTAGACCAAGGGAGTGTGCCGTGCGTGTCGTGAGCGAGTTTGTACATAGCGACTGCGCCCGGCACACCGATGGCGATACCGCTTTGCCAGGAGTCGTAGAACCCCATCACCTCACCATCACGCATGAACATATCGACGGTGGCACCGGCAGGCGCACTCTCGCGCCCGTCATGAAACGTCAGACTGCCATCGCCACGCTCATAGACGAGCATGAACCCGCCACCGCCGAGGCCAGAGCTTTGTGGCTCGACCAGACCGAGTACGGCGTGCGCTGCAATTGCGGCGTCAACAGCATGCCCGCCCTGCTCCAGCATCTCTACCGCAGCGGCAACTGCATGCGGGTTCGCGGCAGTCGCCATAGCACCAAGATCCCAACCATCTTCAACAGGCTCCGGCGCGGATGCAGCCGCGACCGGATTGTCCCCGCCTGAACAGGCAGAAATCAGAAATATGAGAAGGAGCGGCAACAGTCGTTTCATAGAATCGGGTCCGTAGGAGCGTGTCGAATCACCGCAATATACCGAATCGTTCGAGTGACCATTATGTTCGCTAGGGTCACCCATCGGGTAACCCTGATATCTGCGGTTTGATGAATAGAAAACTCGACCTTTTTTCGGCGCTTTCGGGGTCGACATAGATCGAAACAACACGCATGGTATGTTGCGGTGCAACAAAATTGATTATGTTAGATCGACTCAGGCTTGAGCCGTGACGATCTTCCTCCCTGCAGCGCAAGCGGGGCTGCTGTGACTCATCAGACTACCGCGGCAGCGCGTGGCCCAACAGCCAACGCGGAGGCCGCGTGCGCGTTCGTCATTATTTTTTTCTCGGTGCAGTTGATTCTGGATCGAAGTGGGAGTTCGTCATGTCGAAAGGAAATACGCAATCATTGGCGGCGGGATCGACAGTGGGCCGAGATACACGTTGGTTTCAACGAGATGCGATACGTCTTTTGAAAAAAGTGCAGAGCAAAGCTGAGCTACTGCCGGTGGCTGTGTCCTGGGAGCACGTCAATGTCCACGCCAAAGAGATTGCCGAACTCAGTCGTTGTGCGGCAGATTTTGTAGGTTGCCTCGAATCGAGCAATCAGGACGATCACCCAGCTGCCGGCGGTTGCAATGCTCTCCCCCGTCGCCTTCGAGCAAATCCTGATCAACCTCGTCGACAACGCAAAGAACGCTGGTGCGAAGCGCCTCACATTTGAACTGCAGGTAGAGCCCTACTTGGAGGGTGAAACTGTCGCCAATGGCGGCTTCGCCACTTTGACAGCGCTGGACAACGGTCCTGGGATCAGCGAGCAAATGCTCGACCAAGTGACGGAGAAGTTTTTTGCAGATGATGACCCTCAGTGGTTTGGCGAGGGCCTAAGACTCATCAATTTCACGGCGCGAAGTGCCGGCGGCTATCTCGCAGTTTGGAACGATAGCGAGTACGGGCTGGCAGTTATCGTCAGAATCCCCGTGGAGCGACACGAAGCGGCGGCGGCATAGCCACAACCACGACTCAGGCTGACTTGAGACTGCTCTGCATCTCGGACGCACTGACACACATATCGCGTCCGCTGTCTTTGGCTACGTACATCGCCTGATCCGCAGCGAGAATCAGTTGGCGCTTCGTGTTGATCCTGCCGTTTGGTTCAAAGCAGGCAATCCCAATTGATACCGTGAACCTTATGGTCGCGTTGGAGACCTCAACGACGCCGGAACCCATGGCAACACGTATGCGTTCGGCTAGCGCCGCTGCGTCGCATTCCTCGAGCCCAGGGAGAATAACCACGAATTCCTCCCCTCCGTAGCGCGCGACAACATCGCTAGTGCGCACGGTTTCCTTGAGCGAACCTGCCATCCATTTCAAAACCTCGTCCCCAGCGAGATGGCCGTAGGTATCGTTGATGGATTTGAAGTGATCCGCATCGATAAACATGAGGCTCAGCGCTCTGCGCTCACTCGATGCGACCGAAAAACACCGATCAAGCTCACGCTCGAAGTGCGCTCGATTAAACGTGCCAGTAAGCGCATCCACTCTGCTGTCTTTTTCTAACGAAGCAACGCGCGCCTCGAGTCGTTCAATTTGTTGATTATGACTTGGGGCAAGGAAGCTCGCGGACTGCTCAAACAGCAACTCCTTCGATGCCTCCATTAACGTGAATGGCTCCGTGATCAGTTTGGTTTCGAATAGCGATTCGGCATCCGCCAGCGCGTTCGCAATGTCGGTTTCGAGCATCTGCTCGCGGGCGTCATCAGCTTCGCTACACACCTGATGGAGTGAGGATAGAATGCGCGCGATGTCGTGCTTCTCCTCGTCCACCAGCGCATCAGCCAGCACACCAGAAACGGCGACGCACCATGCCTCTGGCTCGTCTGCTATTGACTGCATCGCTTCTGGGACTTCATGGCTTCTCGCAACGAGAGCAGAAATCACAGACGGGAAATGCCATTGCTCCAGCAACCAGGCGCCGACCTCGGCATGGTCACATTCGAGAGCCGCGTACTCAGCAAGAATTGCGTCGTAGTGACTCCCGTTTAAAAACGATTCGTAGAGTGACGGATGCGTCCTGCTCAAGACCATGATTCCCAAGTCCTGAATCAAAGCGGCCAGGAAACAGCGGTCAGCGGATTGAGAGCCAAGGTGTATTGCGAGAAGCCTTGCTATCGACGCGCTGGCGATTGATCGTTTCCACAGGCGCTCAGTGTTGATACCTTTGACTCCAGTGCCTCGCATTGGGCCCGACAACGAGAAACTCAATGCAGTAACAACGGTGGCATCCACGCCCAGTCGATTGGTAGCTTGCTCTACTGTCGTGCAGGCTGAGCCACGAAGGAACGCACTGGAGTTTGCTGTCGCTATCAACTTGGTTGAAATCGCCAGATCGTTCTTAACGACGTCTGCCACATCATTGAGTCCGAAATCGTCCTGGTTGATCACTTCGATCAACTGAGCAGCCACAACAGGCAACGAAGGCAGTGACCTGCATTTTTGAATGGCTTCTTTTAGGGCAGTATCCAACACGAAATCCAACAACAGCACTCTCCCAGTTCAGATAGCGGCCCGTGGATCAGTTACTTTAGAGGCTTGGTCGACCCACACCCTGGAATCTTTCTGCTTTTAAGGCGGTCTATTGACCACAACCCACCTGCACACTCGCCGGAGAACACGTTATGAATCGCTTTCTGTCGACGCTCGCCATCGCGGCCGTTGCTCTAGCTGCACTGCTCTTGAACACCGGAGCGCAAAGCGATGCGGCGTCACAATCAGATCGCGCGACCAGTGAGCCCGGCGATGTCGCCGTTGCAATTTTTGCAGGCGGTTGCTTCTGGTGCATGGAGCCACCGTTTGACAAGTTGCCGGGCGTTCTGGAAACGACCTCCGGATATACAGATGGCGAGGTCGAAAACCCCACGTACAAACAGGTCTCTGCCGGGCGGACCGGTCACACCGAGGCCGTCGAAATTCGCTATGACCCGACGAAAGTGAGTTATGAGGAACTGCTCGCTGTGTTCTGGAAGAACATCGACCCGCTTGCCGTCGACCGCCAGTTCTGCGATCGCGGCTCGCAATATCGCAGCGGCATCTACTACGCTAGCGAGCAGGAAAAGGCACTTGCCGAGGCAAGTGCGGCGCGCGTTGCAGCGCAATTCGACAAGCCAATCGCGACGGAAATCAAACCCGCCTCCGAGTTCTACGCAGCTGAGGAATACCATCAGGATTACTACCTCAAGAATCCGATTCGCTACAAATTCTACCGCCGCGGGTGCGGGCGTGATGCCAGGCTGGAGGAGCTTTGGGGCAAGGGTTAACGGCGCAGGATCGCCCACCAACGCGCAATGTTCAGCAGGCTCATTAGCGACGCCGAGACATAAGTCATCGCGGCGGCGCGCAGTAAGCGACGAGCGTGGTGTTCGTCGCCTGCAATCAACACATCATGCTCTCTGAGCATAGGCAGCGCCTTGCCGAAGCTCGCATCAAACTCGGTCGGCAGTGTCACCATGTGGACCAAGACGCCGGTGCCCAGCGTCAGGAATCCACCTAATATCATCAACACACCTGCCGAAGGGATTCGCGTCACGGCGACAATCACGGGTGCGCCCATCAGCAGGACAGCGCCGACTTTCTGGATCGGGCCTACCCAGCGCACCAGCTGGGTTCGCAAGCGCAGGGCGGGATACCCACTCGCATCCTGCACGGCGTGCCCGACCTCGTGAGCGGCAATGGTGACGGCAGTCAGGGATCTGCCGGAGAAGTTGGCGCCACTGAGGCGCACCACCTTTTCCATAGGCGAGTAATGATCTCCTGCCTCTGTTGCTTCGACGCCAACGTCCTTAAGGCCATTCAAGTCGAGTAGACGTCGGGCAGCATCGCCTCCGGTGACGCTGTACCGGTCGGCAGGTTCGCTATACCGCGCCATGACCCGACGTACCCAAAAGCCGGGAAGGAACAAGGCGGCGAGAAGGATGGCGATGAGCAGAATGATGGCCATGGCGCAATCATTATTGAGGATTTCGTCTGGCGAATCAGTGGATTCTGCTTAACCACCTGAAAAGAATGGCGCGCCCGGCAGGATTCGAACCTGCGACCCCTGCCTTCGGAGGGCAGGTCTGTCTTAAGCTCTCTAGCGTATATCAATGGGTATTGATCGTTACTAATTGTTTTACATATGCTTTGTTGAATTTCTCCGCAGCGCCACTTGAGAACGTTTTGCACCGTTTTCGTCGATCACACGGCAAAATTGGGCAAGAACGAGAGCCGCCAAGTGGCATTTTTCTTGATCTGTCTTTATGGCAAAGAGAAACGCGGCTCCAATACTCACGCGAGCTTCCGCAACCGAGTACTCGTCGGCCGAGACCGCCCGAAAGCTTAAGTTAATCGCTGTCGCTCAGATAGGGAAGCTTACGTAGTGACGCGCGGTGTGTGCTTTCGAGCTACACAACTGTGAACTGAATCAACGTCATCACTTTCCATAATGTCAGCATTCTCGTCATTTCATGGTCATGAAAACTGCCGTGCATACGCCACCTCTTTCCGAGTGGGTGACATCTTGAGTCAACGAAATGTTGCCGAATGCGTCAACGGTGCAAATCTGTGCATGGAGGGTACGGAAAGAGTGATCTAAGTCCTTCAGCTCCGCATGCCAGATCCGTAGGCTGGGGTCCCTCAAACAACGGCGCAACCCGGTGGGGTAGCACAGATCACGGGGCGTGCGCACGCGCAGGTCGTGTATCGCTTTGACAAGGGGATTTCGGTTTGATGACCTCAGTTTTGACAGCTTGGTTCCGATTCTTATGTGTCTTCACGGTATTAGCGATCCTGGTCGGTTGCGGCGGTGCTCCCGCAGAGGACGGTGGTGGCGTAGCCGACGTGCCTGATGTCGCAGGACCCCCCGGCGGTGACTCGGGCGATAACAATGACGACCAAACAGACCCGCCGCCGGTCGATCGGGTCGCCCAACATGAGCAGTCGATGAACCTAATGGCCTCGTCTGATCTGGGCTGCGCCAACTGTCACAGCGCATCCGATGGCCAGCGAGGTGATCTCAATCTTGAGACCGGTACGTTGGAGGAGTTGGCCGCGCGCCTTGTCGGGCGTCGATCCGCTTCGGACAACTGCACAGATGAGTTGCTGATTGATCCAAATGAGCCCGAAGACTCGCTATTCCTGACCCTGATCTCACCGCATGTCGAGACGACTGAGTGCATTGCAAAAATGCCGTTGGGCAGCAACGGTATATCGGAGGCGGACTTTGACGTCATGGTTACCTGGGTGAATAACCTGATCGCTACCTACCGCGAGCAAGACGACGGAGATTTCGGCGTCGGGTCAAGCGGCGATGACTCTGCAACTGCGATCAGCTCAGCTGTTGCCGTAGCGGCGGACCCACTCGAGGTGGTAATGAAAGTCAAATACCTCGTGACTGGTGGTGCGGTAACCCGTGACGAGCTAGATACTGTGATCAACGACTCGGGTGCGCTCAACATGGGTGCATTTGAAACCCTGGTTCAGACATGGCTTGCCAGCACTGACTTCACGACGAAACGTCAGAGTTTCTTCCGGCTCGCCCTGCAACAAAACCCGGCGATCAAAGACTACGTCCAGCAACTTCGCAACACCCGTATTGCAATGACGAGTGATGTTGTGAATAACCTCGAGGCCAGCATGATCCGGACGGCAGAGCGGATCTACTCGGACGATCAGGATTTTCGGTCGCTGTTCTGGACGTCGCGGCATGAAGTGACGACGGCGACACTATTTACGCTGAAAATGCTCGACAATCCGGTGATGCGATCTCGACTGGGGAATTTTGACAAATCCAATCCAGTGAACAACCTGCGAGACTCGATCCCTAGCAGCTATTCCGGACGCGATGATCCTCAATTTCAAGCTGACCTGTCGGACTGGCGCACAGTGGATCTGCGCTATGTGCCGACATCGGAAGACATGCAGCATCCGGACGGATTTGAAGACGGATCGAACCTCGCGATCTTGCGGGCCATCGGCGATAACGGTGTCGCTACACTTCGAACACCTCGGGTCCTTTGCAGCACGCCCGCATTCTTCCAGATGTGGCAAACCAACCGCGACAATCGTTTTCGAGCGCTGGTCAATCAGTGCCTGATCATGGCGCTGGGAGAGACATTTGCCACGGGCGATCCGACAACCCCAGAGATCCATCCGTTTCCCGGGGTTGATACGCAAGAGATTCCGGAAGCATCAGAATGCATGGGCTGCCATAAGAATCTCGACCCTATGGTGAGTGCCTTCGAAGCGCATTTTGACCATGATCACCAACGCTATCGGCCAAATACGCAAGCCAACGCTGACTTCTATCGACAGTTGAGCGGCGACTATTACGGTTACGATCCGTTACAACGGCGAAACTACTTCCCGTTCGAGTCCTTCCCTCTGCCCTACTTTAGCTACGATGGAGTTAACCAGGCCGGCAGCGATCTGTACTCCGTGACTCGTGCCATGGCCGAGCATCCGGACTTCGCACTGGCGTGGGCGGTCAAGGTCTGCTCTTGGGCAACCAGCGTTACCTGTAATCGACAGGATCCAGAAATCGCCAGAATCGCCACGGTGTTTGCGAACTCTGGATTCCAGCTGGATAGCCTATTTCAGGAATTCTTCACATCGAAACTGGTCACCCATACCTATCGTGTCGATGTGAACCGGTATCCCGGCGCACAGGTGAGCATCGCGCGGCGTGATCACTACTGCCAGGCGATACAAGTCCGACTGCGAGAAGCTCGTCGTGCTCAGGGGCGCACGAACGTCAACGAGAACACAAATATTTGCGGCAGCAATCAGAAGCTCTCTGAAGCCATTCCGGAAGAGTCTGTGCAACGCGGTGCAACCGGTTTCAACCTGCCAGTCAGCAACACACCATTCTCCAGCATCTCCGTTGGCAATCTGTGCAGCACCAATCTTGAGCGGCTGGTTGGCGGCGGGTCCAGAACATTCAGTCGAAACAGTTCGAGTGCTGATCAAACCATTAGCTTGATCGTGAGCGGTTTGCTCGGGTTCCCGGAGCAGACAGCGGAGTACACCGAAGCGGTCGATAGTTTTACGACGGTCTATGACCTGTACCGTCGATCAACACCGCAATGCAGCAGCGCCAACGCGCTGCAGGATGCATTAACCGGTGACGGCCCGCAATGTGGGCTTGGGCTGTCCGAACAACAATCGATGGAAAGTATCGTCTCGCTTGCATGCCAGAGTCCATCGCTGACCACCATAGGAATGTAGCGCAATGAACAGAAGAAAATTCCTGACCGGTTCCACAGCCTCCTTCGTTGGCCTGTCCGTTCGTTCACTGCTGACCGGACTCCCTCCTGCGTTCTTTCTGACCGGCCAGCTGCGAGCCCAGGATGCTGGTCGCAAGTTTGCAGTGATCGCGCAATCGGGTGCCGGCGAATCAGTGAATGGCGCGGGTCCCGGTTCGTTTGATTCGCCTGATTTCATTCATCCGTCAGACTCTGCCACGGACTTGACGCGTGTGATTGACGGTCGCACGTTTTCAGCAGCCGATCTTGGTGCAACAACAGACTATCTGGGCGGTGCCAACCCCGTCCGGATATCACGCTGTTTTGAAGCGCTAGGGCCGATGCAGGACAACATGGCCTTCTTTCATCATCGCACCGGTTTCGGTATTCATCCGCAATTTCAGCTCGCTCAGAAAATCGATGGGCGGCTAAAAGGCGACGATGGACGCGGTCAAGAGGAGTTGCCTGCGGCGATTGCACAGGAGAATGCTACGGCACTGGGTACGCTGACTGATAGACCGATTGTCCTGAGCGGGAATGCTACATTCCAAGACGCGCCGTTAGGCTCCTACTCGCCAACGTCAATCCGCGAACTCGTCTTGAGCGCTGTCAGCAGTGAAGTACCGGCGGAGATGTTCAGTGCAACACGCAATTACCTGATTGATGAGGTGTACCAGGGCACGCGTGAGTCTGGCGACCCGAATCAGCAGCGGTTTCTTGATGAATATGTTGTCAGCCAGAATCAAGCAACCGAAGTTGCAGAACGGCTGCTTGATGAGGTGAATGCCATTGATGATGACGGCATGGCCAGTCAGATGAAGATGGCAGCGATCATCATCAAATTGCGATTGGCGCCGGTCGTAGTCGTTGACTATCGACTCTCCGGCGATAACCACGTGGGTAATGGTATGACGGTCGAAGCAGAGCACACGCTGAACATGATGGCTGACTATCGCGAGTTTTATGACTTTGCTGTCAGCAACGGTGTCTGGAACGACCTCCTGTATGCGACCGTCAGTGTATTTGGTCGATCTATGAATGAGACCGGCAATGGACGTGGCCACAATGGTAGTTTGTCGACAGGCTTGCTGTTTGGTGGCCATTTGACACGCAAAGTGGTTGGCGGCATCGATGCGACACGACCGCGCGGATTCTGCATGCCAATAAATGCCAACGACGGCGGCACCGCCAATCCGAATGTGTCGGAAGACGACACGTTTGCTTGCTATGCCAAGTCTGTATTGCAGGCGGCCGGAGTGCCGAGTCCGCGTCTCGATGTTCGGGTCCCGGATGTCCCTTCAGTGGCTTTGGTCTGAGGTGGTCATTGCTATGTCGATCAACGCTCTAGTTAACCGCGCTGGAAAGCCAATACGATGTGTCAGGTTTCTGCTTGTCTCGCTGACGCTGCTCGTCGCATCCGGGCAGAATGCCATCGCCTTGGAGGTTGGGGAGTCGCTCCCGTCACTGAGTTTTCCAATGCTCATTGACGGAACCGCGGGCGAACCAATAGCGATGAATGAGTTTCGTGGGAAGCTGATCTATCTGGATATCTGGGCCTCCTGGTGTCAACCATGCAGGCAATCGATGCCAGTACTCGCGGACTTGCGAAGAGAGTTCGGTGATCGGCAGTTTGAGGTTGTCGCCGTCAATGTCGATGAGAAACTGACAGATGCGCTGAGATTCCTTCGCAAAACGCCAGTGGAGTATCCAATTCTGCTGGATCCTAAAGGCACACTGCCGCGTGCTTTCTCGCTCATTGCCATGCCGACTTCCTATCTGATCGGGCCGGATGGTGTTGTGCTTTACCGCCACACTGGCTTCAAGAAATCCGATATCCCCGAACTCAAAATAATGATTGAGGCGTTCCTGCCGGAGTAATGCCATGAAACGATTTCGTTACGCATGCGTGCTGTTTAGCATTAGCCTATTCGTCGTCACTGGCTGCACGACAGTCGAACCCTGGGAAAAGGGCTATCTCGCCCGCGAAGAAATGATGCTCACGCCGGACCCGCTTGCAGCGACACTTAGTGATCACGTTTTCTTTTCGAAAGAGGCTTCTTCGTCTGGCTCGTCTTCATCAGGTAGTGGTTGTGGCTGCAATTAGGATCAGTGCTGAGTGCGTTAGCGTAGCGCGAGTAGCGGTGTCGACGTGAAAACGTCCGGAAACAGAGCACTGTTGGCGTTGACCGCCGCCTCAATGGGGTTGCCTGCTATTGCGCCAAACAACGCGCGGGCGCAGTCTCCGCCGGAAGAGTTTTCGGCCAGTTATCGCTACTCGGAATACTCGGAGAGCGAGCAACCGGCATCGCTGTCATCGGATGGCGCAGTGGAGCGCTTTGATATCGCCATCCATCAATTGAGAATGCAAACGCCAATGCTCGGCAACGCAGCCTTCAGTGTTGACTTGATCTCGGAGACACTATCCGGAGCATCACCCTGGTTTATCACGCCAGGCGCAGATGGTGAGCCGGTGCAGACGCTAAGCGGTGCGACAATAGATGAACAAAGGGATGAGATCAGTATCGCCGCGGACATCTATGGTGATCACGCTAGAACCGGCATCGGGGTCGCATATTCAACTGAGAACGATTACGACTCTCTCGGAGTTCGCTTCAATCATTCGTCTTACTCTGATGACAAGAACTCCACCCTTGACTTTGTGATTGGCGGCTCGGTGGACAGTATTACGCCAACGCAAGAACCGGGCATTATCCGAGTCGAGAACGAAGGCAAGAACAATGTCTATGGCTCGGTTGGCATTTCTCATGCGTTCACCAAGACGCTACTCATCGGAATCACGGGCAGTTATTCAGTGTTCGAAGGTTTCTTGTCCGACCCATATAAGCTTGCATATGTAGCAGGCGATCTGTTGGCCGATTCACGCCCAAGCGAAAAACGACAGGCAGCGTTCGATGCCAGAGTAAGAAAGTACTTCCCGAACCAGAACACCGCGTTGCATGTCGATTATCGGTACTACGGAGACAGCTTCGGTGTTGCGTCCAATACACTCAAATTCGGTGCCTTCAAGAATCTCGGGGAATGGCAGTTGTCCGCCACTACACGGTGGTACATTCAGGACTCGGCAAACTTCCATCGTAATTTCTTCGAAGTCACGCGTGCGGATGGCTTTTATTCCAGCGACTACCGGTTGTCGGATTTCCAAGCGATGAGTTACAGCGTCGGTATCAAGAAGAGCTTTGGGTTTGGCGCTGTGAAATTAAGCTTTGAGAGCTACGATAGTACGGGCGATGGCGATACGCCAAACCCCGGTCTGACCGACTTTCAGTTGTTGTCTCTTGGCATTGACTTCGCAATCAAGTGACTTCCACCACTCATAACGTCGAAGGCTAGTACGTGTGGCTACGCTGCATACCAGAACATTCCGAGCTATGGGTAGTCGTTGTGAGTTGCAACTCTACCTGCCCGATAGCAAGCAGTCGGAGCCGATATTTCGTGAACTGATTGGCGAAGTGAGCCGATTAGAAGAGAAGTACTCCCGCTACAAGCAGACCAGCGTGATCTCGGCAATCAATGCGGCGGCAGGGCGTGGAGCACCGACGATTATCGATGCCGAGACGGCGCAGCTGTTCGATTACGCTGACGCGCTGTATGTGCAGAGCGATGGCATGTTTGACATTACCTCCGGAGTACTGCGGCAAGCCTGGGATTTTCGTAGTGGGCAATTACCCAGCGATGCCGCGATTGATGACACGCTACCATTGATCGGTTGGCGCAAGGTAGCGCGTGGTCCCGACCACATCTATCTGCCCCGCGCTGGCATGCAAGTAGATTTCGGCGGCTTCGCAAAGGAATACGCGGTGGACGTTGTGACCACGCGTTGTCTGGATTTGGGTGTAGAGCACGGTATTGTCAATCTGGGTGGCGATGTCCGAGTTGTTGGTCCCCACCCCGACGGTTCGCCATGGAGAGTAGGCATACAACATCCGAGATCATCGGATGAAACTATTGCAGTCGTCGAGCTGGATCAGGGTGCGGTTGCGACAAGTGGCGACTATGAGCGATTTATGGTGGTTGATGGCAAGCGCTATTGCCACTTATTGGATCCGCGTACCGGTCGCAGTCTCCAATCCAGTCTCGCCAGTGTGTCGGTCCTGGCTAACAACTGTCTGGTCGCAGGATCATTCTCGACGCTAGCCATGCTGCAGTCTGAGGCTGCCGACGAGTGGTTACTCAGCTCAGGCTTACCGCATCTCACTGTGGATCAATCCTTGAGCGTCAATGGTACGATCGGGCGCACATCGACTGCCGCGGCCTAGTCTGGTTTTACCTGACCGGGGCATCACTGCTGGCAAGCGAACATGTCCGAACCGTTGACACCCGCGCTGTGAGCCGACTCTGGGGCTCGGCCTGATGGGATTGTAAACCTCCCCGGATTAGTCCCAGGCTAGAGTAGAGTTTCCGGTCGGTTATTCGTCTGCAGATATTCCACAGGCGTCATGTCATTCAGTGAGTCGTAGGGACGTTCGTCGTTGTATCGTGATCGCCATTGTTCGGTCATTTTCCTGACCTCGCTGAGTGTTCTGAACAGGTTCTCCGGGTAGCCTCGCAACAGAGCGACTCGTTCCTGTACCCGGATCACTCGCGGTGCCGGTAAGTTCAGATCGATCTGGATGGCCAGCGCGCTTCCCGATTGAAGTCATCGACAACGTTGAACGTACCGAAACGGCGGCCGCACATCAATGCATCACTTATGAAGTCGACCGACCAGCAACAGTTTGCAGTTGACGGCACTACCAGCGGCTCCGGATGACGACACAAACGGTGACGACATCTTTAGGCAGCTTCGCCGCAGATCAGTTCGAGGGCCATTTCACTCAGGGAGTATCCGGCGACAGTCTTTGTGCTCGCTTTCGGGGACCTGTGCGTTGCCTAATCGGCAACCCAGGCTCTGAGCGTACGAGCTGAACATGGCGTTGACCTCTTCCCAGGAAGTCGCGTCCTGTTTTAGTCGGGCTTCTTTGTCTTTGGCCTGCCCACGCTGTTCCACAAGCGCTGCGACCCGGTCACCCGTCAGGCTGTCCAGCAGCTCTACTTCAACAGTCAGCTCGATCAGGGATACCCGTTGGGAATAATCGAACCGTTTCCTCCTGACCGCCTCCTTCGCCTGTTTGACTCCTGGCGTCACGTTGGTGACTACACCAACCGGTGTGTAATCCAGTAACTTCCTCTTCTTTTTCAGGTGCAGGTTGCTGGCCGCGATCCTTACATACAGCACGTTCGGTCCAGGCGCATCGACAATCTGGTAGTCAGTCGAGAGCGCATCTGTAAACGCAGTTTGAATTTCATCCGATAACGCTTTCATATCGTCAGGCTTGGCGCCTTTGTATTTTG
>JBCBNU010000038.1:0-27419 GCA_039821645.1 Pseudomonadota bacterium | reverse complement strand
TCGACACCCGCGAGAAGGCTGTATCTATCGATAAGCTTTACGAGCTGATCAGTATCACGCCGTACGGTGTCCGAGAAGGCCTCCTCCCTATTTATCTCTTTACCGTCCTGGTACGACTTGGCGACGACGTTGCTGTCTTCGAAGATGACGTCTATCAGTGGGCACTCACCTACGAAAGCACGGAGCGGCTACTACGCAACCCCGCTTCGTTCTCGGTTAAGTATGTCAAAGCCTCTGAATCTCAGCGTGCTGCATTGGGTTCGCTGGCACCTCGACTAGGAATCCGGACGGGAGAAGATCGGAGTGCTGCAACCCTCAAGCCACTACCTGTTGTTGGGCGAATGCTTGAGGCGATAAGCAGCCTACCTACCTATGTGCGACGTACCACATCCCTATCAGATAGAGCCACCGCGGTACGAGAAGCTCTCATCCAAGCAACCGAACCTTCGGCGCTCCTCTTCGAGGACTTACCTACAGCTCTAGGGCTTCCCTCTTTCCGATCAGAGGGATCTGACTCGACTATTGAGGAACATGCTGAGGAGTTTTCCGCTCGTCTGGCTGAAGCATTGCGCGAGCTCAGCACGGCTTATGACCATCTTATTGAGCAAATCGCCCAGGCGATCAAAGAGGAGTTCGCTCTGAAAGGCTCAACTCTTGATGAGCAGCGTACGGAACTGTCCGCTCGTGCTCATGATCTTATCGATCACGCCGTTGAGGCTGACCTGCGCTCTTTTGTTGTACGTGCATCCGATGATTTAGCGGACACCAGGGCCTGGCTTGAGTCTCTAGCATCTTTACTTGCCCGAACACCCCCGTCTCAGTGGAGTGACCGTGACTACACCCTTTTTGAGAACGGGTTGAGTGAAGTAGCCCGGCTCTTTCTCCACCGGGAAGCGATCAATTTCTCCGACACATCAAGTAGCGTCTTTAGAGTTTCGACACGCTTCCGCATCAGCGTAACCGCTACTCATGAGGAGGAACGCCAAACGGTTGTCTCCGTCCATCCTGAAGACCGAGAGACTATCCATGATATAGCCCTCGACGTGCTCGCAATGTTGGAGAGCAGTAGTGTCACTATCGATTCTCAGCTTGCAGTCCTTGGGCAACTGTCCCTAGCACTTCTAGAGCGTCGAGCAGGTCGAGAGGATTCGCTAGAAGTAATCCTAGAAGCATTGCTGCGTCCCCCACACTCTTCCTAGCCCGACTTATGCCAGGCCCTCGACACATCATCGCATTTAGTGGCGGTAAGGACTCCTCTGCACTAGCAGTCTACCTGAGTGATCCAGAGCGATGGAGACGCGCACTCGGCAAAACAGGACTACCTCCGCGAGCGCCTATCGAAAACCCTGAGTATGTGTTCTGTGATACAGGCACCGAGTTGGATGAGACTTACGACTACCTCAACCGGCTAGAAGCATATCTGAAAAAACCTATTGAAAAGCTACGTGCTGATGCGCCCCCAGGTGAAACTCCGTTTGATCACTACCTGAGGCTTTACAGAGGTTTCCTACCTAGCCCTCAGATGCGTTGGTGTACACGCAAACTGAAGCTAGAACCTTACGAACGGCATATTAGGGACGATGAAGTAATCTCTTACGTTGGTATCCGTGCAGATGAAGGTGACAGAGTCGGATACATCTCCACTAAGCCCACAATCAAGACTGTTTACCCGTTCAAGGAAGACGGTATCGTTAAAGATGATGTTTACCGAATTCTAGACGACTCGGGGCTTGGGCGACCTGACTACTACCGCTGGCGGAGTCGAAGTGGATGCTACTTCTGTTTCTTCCAGAGGAAGAGCGAATGGGTGGGCCTCCTAGAGAATCATCCTGAGAAATTCGAAGCAGCGAAGGCGTACGAAAAGCTCAATTCAGAGACAGGCGAGCACTTCACCTGGTCAGATACAGAAAGCCTTGAAGAGCTCGCGGCACCTGATCGGATCGACGAGATAAAGAGAAGGACTGCCCAGAGACTTGCTCGCCTGTCAGAAAGCAGGCAAGGGAAAACACTGCTAGCACGACTCTTTCCTGATAGTGCCCTCTTGGATGAAGCGCGCGATCTCGAGGATGCTGGGGCAGGCTGCAACATCTGCCACCTATAGGGTATGCCGCCTATCCCGGAAGTCGGAGGGACGCTGTACAGCTGGTCAGAGCTTGCGAAGGTGCCTGCTCAGCCAGGTATATATGCTTGGTACTATAGCATAGATATCACGGATCGTGACGTGCGCTCTACTATATCTGAAGTCGAGGAGCATATCGCACGCGACGATCTAGATGCCGCCAAGGCAACTATCACCGAGTTTCTTGACCGCTTCGTCTTCAGGTATTTCACCGAGGCTCCGTTCAAGGCTACCCTCCTCGGCCCTCTCAAACCACGGTATGAGGGCGAGGTCTCGCACCAGCCTACTCTATCCGAATCTCTTGTTGAGCGCATTGTTGAAGAGCCAATCCGCATCCGCACTCTCCAAGGAGTCTTGAGAACCGTAGTTCCGTTGTTCTCGAGCCCCATCTACATAGGGATGGCCAGAAACCTGCACTCTCGAGTGCGCGGCCATGCCCGACTCATCCAGAAGTACCGGGATGGCATCAACGCCGGATCTGGTCGGGACAAAGAGTTTGCTCAGCGGGTGGTTGAACGCGAGCTGTCACCGTCCCGGCTCAGAGTCGCGGTACGCCCGATTGATGTATCCGACGATGAGTACGTAGACGCTGAGAACGTTCTCAACCGCATCAATTATCCGATACTTGGGAAGAACTAACGGTTAGCTACCTTAATGTCGGTAGTTGATAGCCAACGCGCCAGCTACCTGTTCGTCTACGCGCCCAGGTATTCTCGTAACCACGTCCATTTCAGATGTCTGATAAAGTAGTACTTCGCCGCAATAGTGCCCTCAACCTGACGCTGAAAGGCTCTGTAGGGTCATTTAGTATCGGCTCCCCGAACGCTGGCGAGGACGTGGGACGCCATTCGGTAGAAACCCTCTATTTCCTGACCCATGTGGGCCTCGACTTCAGGTCGGGGGCAAACCAGGGGCTCCTTAGAAAGATCGCTCCCGTACGGGAGATCTTTGATTTTAAGGAGCTTGACTTTGATCAGATCATGCAGCGCGATATAGACGATGCACGGATCTCTGCTGAGCTTATCCCCTACCTCCTCGACCGCCGCACAACGGACCTTGTCAAGCTCTTTCCTCCGATAATCGTCGTCGTCTTGCCAAAGACGGAAGGCGGAGGAATCAAGCCAGCGAGTCACTACCCTGAGGTCACAGTTCTTGAGCGAGACTCTACTGATGCCGATCCGATAGTGGGCACATACAATGTTATCCGAGCTGGAAACGTTGGGAGCGAGGTCTTCATGATCGAGCGGCCCCTTGTCGAGGGTGATGAACCCAGCAACCACGACCTTGTACGCTTCCACCTGAATACTGACAAAACCGCACTCGTCATTGTCGACGGCCAGCATAGAGCGATGGCTTTGCTGGCGTTGTTTCGCAACCTTCACCCGGATCAGTGGGATAACGCAAAGCGATCTCCGTTCAAGGAGTATTACGCAGAGTGGACTCGGAAGTACATCGAGCAGTTCGAGCTAGATCGAATTAGCCTCCCGGTGATGCTTTGCACGTTCCCCCAGCTTGACGTCAATTATCGGGGGGACTTTGACCTTGGGAAAGCTGCCCGCTCGATCTTTCTAACGCTGAACAAGACGGCACGAAAGGTCACCGTATCGCGGAACCGCCTCTTGGACGACAGCGACCTCATCTCACACTTCTTGCGGTCGATCCTCGGACAGATCAAGGAGCGCGATCTCCGACACGGCTCCGCTCTGCGCATACACAACGTCGAGCTCGACCAGTTCGAAGATCAGATGGTTCTTTCGGACCCTATCGCCATTACTGGTGTGAGCCACGTCTACTACATCATTGAGCACCTCTTGCTCAATAGACCCGAACAAGATGTTAAAGGCGTAGGTCAGCGGTCTGGATACTTTAGCCGCCGAAAAGACCTTGACACTTATCACCTCATCGAGCGACTCGACGCATTCAACCTTCTCGGTGAGAGTACGGCGAAAGGAACCGCGCGAGACCTCTACACTGATGAAACTGCTGAACTCCTCACCATCTCATTCAACGAACGCTATGGCGCGTACATCCTGGGCGCGCTCGACGGCTTCGTGCCCTTCGATGTCCACGCCCATGCTGCCCTCGCTCTTGAGAAGAGTGTAAGCGGATATCAAGATCAGAAGCTGAAGCCAATTCTATTCGATGGCCAAGGCATTGGAAACGTATTCGATCAACACCGAAAAAACCTTAAGGAAAAGCTCAAGGTTGGCTATTTCGAAGGTCAGGTTCCGGAGATCCAGAAAATCGTCGAGGAGCTTGACCAGACCAAAGCGCGACTCGACATGGCGGTTACCGAACTCCAGACGACTCGGGCTGAAAACTACTTCTCCCAAATCAAGGACCCGACATCGCTAAGAACAGAAAATGGAGAGGTCGCTCCCTACCTAGTCAAGTGGCTCAATGATTTGTACAGCAACACTTTCACAACGGTAGCCTTTCAGTCGGCCCTCGTCTGCGGGTTTTTCAATGAGCTAGAACAGACATATGGTCTTTGCCCAGGTGACTCTGTCGATACAGAAGCAGTGTTTACCGAGTACCTCAACCAACTCAACTCCTTCTTCTTTCCAGCCAACTTCGAGGATGTTCGCCGACTCCACCGAGCGCTCACTGGTCTCATTGAAGGCGAACCTGGGAGCTACAAGCTGGCGCAGACAAATGAGACCTTCCGGGAGGTAGTCCTTCGACGCAACCAGATGAAGCCGGACTTGTGGCCTACCTACAAGTATCTATTGCTTGAGATTTGGGTACCAGGATCTACGGCCGATGATAGCGCTCTTCACGATCATGTCGCGGCTTCCCGTGATAAGGCTCGGCACCAGGTTTTTCGCTCACTCTACCGCCACCGGAGGAAAGAATATAGCCGCGACCAAACGAAGAGTATAGAGACACTAGAACCTGGCGAGCTTAATCTCATCTTTGACAGGACATATAGTGAGTTTTCCGCCTTCCTCACCAATATTGGACACGTGTCTCCGCCCGAGAAGAATGTCCTTCGTGTCATGTTGGATGGCTTTGATGATTCAGAAGATATAGACCTATCAGATAACGACGTGCCAGATTAGACCTAAATACCACAGTCTACATTTTGCCTCCAGATCCACAAGACGAAATAAGAGCGCATAAAAGAAGCCCTCATAGCTCAGTAGAGACTACAAGGGCTTTGGACTTAACCCATCAGGCCACGCTCAGCGAAGCTGGTGAATTGGCTCTCGGTTACGATGAGGTGGTCGTGCACGGGGATGCCCAGGACTTCACCGGCTTGCACGAGCACTTTCGTTACAGACACGTCATGCTCGCTCGGCTCAGGGTTACCAGAGGGATGATTGTGAGCAACGACGACGCTAGCTGCGTTCGCGAGGATCGCAGGCTTGAAGACAAACCTGGGCTCAAGGATGCTTGAGCTCAACCCCCCCGTGCTGACCGGTACGAGGCCGATTACACGCGAGGCTGTGTTCAAGAGGACGACGACTAGCTCTTCACGGTCGCGCAGATCGAAATAAGGCCGTAGAAACGAGAAGAGCACCGCAGGTGACCTCGTCTCAGCGAGGTCATCAAATTCCACGGTCGTTTCCCGCACAAGGCGTGAAGAGTAGAGCGGAATGCCAGAGAAGATGTGCACCTCGTATGGGGTAAGAGGTCTGCAGTCTTCCTTTCCTTCACTCGACACCTCCTCTCCTTCGGCGTCGTCCGACGCCTTCGCGTCGAACCGCTCGGCATCTGGTTGTGTAGCGGTCGCACATCTCTCCACATCGATCCATCCCTGGATGAGGAGGGCTGCTTCGTGAACGCTTACACCTTCAACGGAGGCTACGAGATCAAGGACGTTTCCTTTAGCTCCGCAGCCGAAACATCGAAAGCCAAGGTGAGACGGTGTGACCTTGAAAGAGGTACTACCAGGTTTGGATTTGTGAATGAGGCAAGGCCCCTTGAGCTGGCCGCTGGGCATCTCGACCATGCGGTCGAGGTAACCGTAGTGCCGAAGGGCGTCTGTAACAGAGAAAAGGCGCTTGAGCGCCTTGAAGTCGATGAAGGAGGGCATGGCGCACAGTGACAAATGCTGATGAGAGAACAGGTCTCTCGCTATGCTGCCATACCCCTCAACGGGTGTCTACTCAGGTCAGACTTTGTCTACTCGACCAGCTCTAGCGTCTCGATGTGGAGTGCGTCTTCGAGTCTTGTCAGTCGCTCCTCAACGCGACGGAAACTCTTAGCAGTGATACGTTCGAGGTCGTCGAAGCGTGTATTTACCTGATCGAAGCGAGTATTCATCTTTTCGAGGCGAGTATCAATACCGGCAAAACGCTGGTCTATCTGTTCGAACCGGGCTGCAATCGATGCGAAGCCCTGCTGCATCTCGTGCTGAGTATCAGTGAGCCTGCCTTCGAGTCGGGCCATTGCCTCAGTGAGCCCTTCGAGGAAGGCGCGAGTTTCATGATCCATACCGCTATTGTAGCGTGCTTGCGGTGGGACGCAAGCCGCGGTAGGTATGGACGCGCTAGCTGAGAGCTGATGCGTCAAGCCGCACGAACCTGCCGGTTCCGGCAACGATGGGAGCCTTGACAACCTCGGGGGCGCGCAGGAGCGCATCGCGCGCAGCAAAGAGAAACAGCCCCGTTCCTCGGCCATTCTGGAAATGTCGGTTGGCTTCGAGACAGCGCTCCAAGCGCTTCTGTCCGCTCGCGCCGGTGGCCACGACGAAAAGTGTTCGTACGCTCGGCAACCCAAAGAGTCGCTCGGTGAGACTCTCACCTCCAAGACCTTTCTGAGCCGAAACGTGGTACTGGAGCATTTTCTTGAAGAGCGAGCTGCGGTCGAAGCGAGGTTGCTCGGGGATCACGCTCATCGTCCCTCGGTCGGCCTCCAAAAAAAACCAGTCGGTCTTACCGCTGGCGTACTCGATCCCAAAGAGGCCATCAGGCTCAATAGCCCCTACCCCACTCCACGCACCGTCACGGACGCAGACACGCCAGCGCAGCGGTCGTCCTCCGACTTCCCTTGCCTTGTCTCGGACACGCTTGCTTGCATGGCGCTCGAGCACCTCGTCCGCGCTCACAAAGCGGAGGTCAGCACGGGGACGGCACGCGAGTTCAACGCCTACGAGCACGTCGGCGATGAGCAGTGTGTGGGCGACGTGACGCTCGGTGAGCGTCCGGTTCTGCGCGGCCCATTCGACCTTCGGGCGAGGCGTGCCGAAGCGCCGGTGGAGCAGGTCTGATCCTCTGTCCCCTATTGCGTAGATCGCCTCCTCGTGCGGTCGTCCCCTCAGTCGGTAGAGATAGCGTTCGGCTGTGAGCCGCTGGAGGCGTCTCAGGATGTGCATCGAGCCGCCGAAGAGTGGCACGAGGTGTGACCGCGAGCGAAGCAGCCGGTGGTGCTCGACAGCGCGTAAGATCTCAACGTCGCGCTCGGTTGGAGCGAACCCTTCAAAGCCTCGACGCTGTGGTCTTTCGGGACGATTCATGTCCCGATTCTATCAGGCCGCCGCAGGTAGCTCGACCTCGGGGAGCGGCTTTTGCTTATCTGGCACCGTCACGAGAATGAGCGCGCGCAAGCTGAAGAGCGTCGGCCGCTCGACGGGCACGAACCGTGGGGCGACTCGACTCAGGAGCCACAGAAAGGGATCACCCAGCGTGACGAAGAATAGGCTCGCAAGGCCCGTCACGATGAGACCCAGGAACCCGAAGAACGTCGCAAACGCGTACGCGATGGGGACGTAGAAGAGGTAGCCGACCACCCAGGCTACTGGCGCGAGGTGCGGGGGGATGGCCTCAGGCATTCCGAGCGTGAGGAGCGACCAGACTAGCCCGCAGAAGGCGGCGCGGAGTGTGTTGTACCAAAGCGTTTCTCTCACGAGGAGCTTATTGGATCTCAGCATACTAATGGCGAGATTGCGAGACACCTGTCTTCCCCTAGCCGTTTCGTTGGGATAGGCATGCGAGCAATGCTCAAACATGAGAGCCGGCGATTTGTGCCAAACCACGCTTGAAGCATGATAGGACTACTAAAGAAATACTACAGAGCAGCACCATTCGTAATTATTATATTCATAATATTTTACTATGCAGTAATGATCTTTCCCGAGATACAGATTCTAGAAATTAATGACCCCACGATCAGCAATAAAGACCTAGCCTCCTTAGAAAATGAATACAGAAAGACTATACTTCAGATAATTGCAGGAACTGCGGTTGCCATAGGCCTTTATCTAACATATAAGCGAATTAAGGTTACAGAAGATGGTCAAGTAACAGAAAGATTTACCAAGGCTATTGAACATTTAGGATCAAAACAACCATCTATTTGCATTGGAGGAATATACGCACTAGAGAGAATTGCAAAAGACTCACCTAAGGACCACTGGATGGTTATGGAGATACTCTCCTCATATATACGAGAAAATTCAAGTCTGGAAACTAATAACCCCAACACTAGTCAAGGCGATTTTTTTGATCCACTATCCAATCCTTCTAGTTATTCAAAAAACAAAATTGAAGCATCCATACAATCAGCCCTCAGTGTTATCCTAAGAAGAAACACCAAGAATGATCAAAGGGGTTCACAGATTGACCTTCGCAATTGCTTTTTGTCAGGATGCACTATCAGCAATGCTAGTATGGATAATCTAATAATTGAAGGTAGTCACATGACAAATTCAGTTATAGAAAATACTACTTTTGAAAACATATCACTGACAAATGTCAAATTTAATAACTCTAATATCAATAATGTAAATTTTATTAAAATTAGATGTGAGAATTTTGAAATGCAGAATTCAGTCATCAATAAAATGAATATTGATCAATGTAACTTTTATGCTTCTGATTTTACATCTCTAGAAACACAATCTTTTAATGTTAAGAATACTTTTTTCTCTTTCTCTTTCCTATCTGGAATAAAATTTGTTATATCCAGAACGCCTGAAAGATCCAATCAGTTATCTAACAATAAATATTCCGGATGCGATACTAATTTAGAAACACAACTATCTACACAAGATCAAGAAATGAAAGACTTTATTAAATCTAGATCAATTTGATATATCTAGAACAAATACATACGATCATTACTGTTCTTATCTAATGTCCTGGCATAGCCCTGCGCAAGATCTTGTAATGAGATAACCCAGAAAAAGCGGAGCCTGTCAGTTTTGCTCTGTGAGGCCGTAAGACGCGCTCTCATGGACGCAAGGCGCTTTTTCGACTCACACACCACAAGCACCCGGAAAAGCGGCCTGAGCGCCGCTGAGTGGCTCCTGAGAGCATCGTAGGGGCCATACCCCTCCGCGGTAAGCTGCAATGCTGCCTCGTAGAACCGAACGAAGCGCAATACTCCCTTATCGGGATTCGTCAGGCTTTCGGTGCCTCGGTCGTATTCGAGAAAGAAGAGAGCAGATCCTCTCTCTTCTCTTTCTCCGCTCTCAGAGCTCTGGTTTGTCTCAAGGATGAAGGCAGCGTCAGGGGTGTGGCTGAGTGGCCCCTGCGCGGTCTGTACGGTCGTCTGAAGCAAGCTCACAGGACGCCCACTCGTGTCTTGCCTTGACGCATACTCTGGAATCCAGAGCGGCACACTCACATCAGCGCGCTTTTCGGCTGCTCGCTCAATCTCGATTCGCACGTCACCCACGCCAAGGAAATGCCGCATGAAGTGGTAGAACCGAGGCGGCTTCCTGCGGGCCGTATGCAGCCGAAGCGAGGACACTTCAACGCCCCGCTCGTCTGCGAGAAAGCCCGCGCCTCGGTCGGTGAGCCGATAGATACGCTCCGGCACATTCGGAACGGTGAAGGGCGCAATGAGCTTGAGACGGGTCAGGCGCGCGAGCGCCCGGTAGCCCGGTGTCTGCGAGGCTCGCTCAGCAAAGCGGAGCCGCTGCACCTGCGACGTCGAGAGGTAGCGATAGCGATACACGTCGCCTACGATCCCAAAGTCACGCTCGGATAGGGTGTCAAACCGCATGGGCTCACAGGAAGTCGCTCGGGTCGATGTCGTCGAGTGGGCTCGGCTGCGTCGTGGGTGAATGAGTCGTCACCCTCTCCCCTGCCCCTTCGTGGCTATCGGACGTCCGATACCTGTCTTCGAATCCGAACTCGTTCGCCACCTCGATTCTGTTCGCGGCCTTGATCCGTGCTGCTCGCCCCGCGTCGAAGTATGCTCGCTGGTCTTCAAGCCGGGTTGTGACGCGAAACGAGAGCGCGTGGCGGCCGATGCGTGCCCACGCTTCGCCGGGGGCCTGGCGCTGCAACACCTCCGGAGGAATCGGCTTGCCGTTCACGCCAAGAAGCTCGCGGCTCATTCTGAGCGCATCGTCGCGTCCCGTCTCGAAGGTCACAAGCGCCCCAAGGTTGCCCAGGATTTCTCGAAGGAGGCCTGCATCCAGCTGGCCGGACTGCTGATGAGCAAGCACGAGCGGTATTCCGTACTTGCGCGAGCGCGAAAGCAGCCGCTCATAGGACACGCCTGAGCGGCTCGAGGCATCTACGAACGTCCCAAACTCATCGAGGTAGACGTAGAACGGTCGGCGGGTACTTGCAGGCATATTCGCTCTCGACAACGAGGCAAGCTGTAGCTCCGCGACGAGCATTCCTCCCAGAAGCGTAGAAGCGGTCTCCCCGATCACGCCGTCTGAGAGGTTAGCAAAGAGCAGCCCCCCGTCGTCGAGGAGCTTCCGTACGTCGAGGCCACGACCAGGGCGACAGAGCGCACGTCGCACCACACGAGGGCGCAGGAACGGCACCAGGCGTGTCGTGATCGGGAGGTGAGCGTTGGTGGGGAGCGCCTCGTAGCCCTGCTCCCAGAACGCGCGGGTTTCTGGATCGCGCAGGCGGGCCACGATACCGGCACGAGCCTGCGGCGACTCTAGAAGCGGTGGGAGATCGAGAAGCGTGGCCCCGCCCGGCTGCTGCCCGATCTCCAGGAGGGCATACACCGCATGCCGAAGGATCTGCTGCACGCGTGGAGATATATCGCCCAGCATCCGCGCAAGGAGCGAGAAGACCCGCTCGGCGCGCTGGTCGAAGTCGTCACCCTCCCCTACCCAGAAAGGATTCAGATGCCAGCCGTTCTTCGGGTCAGCGGGGTTGAAGTACGTGACAGAGCGCTCGTCCGGGAGGTAGGGCAAGAGCTCCTCGATAGTTTCGCCATCGGGGGTGAGGAACGCTAGCCCGTGACCGTGATGAGCATCCTGAAAGGCGAGCCACTTCAAGAGCGTTGATTTGCCTGCGCCAGTCTTGCCCAGAACGTAGAGATGGCGAGCGCGAGCGTCGTCTGGGAGGAACACCGGCCAGGTCGTCTCAGCTACCGCGTCCCATGCTTGCAGGGCGGTTTGACCTCGTTGGTACTGGCGCTGGAGGTGTCGGTACTCACGAGTGGAGTCAGCCCCGGCGGGAAGCCCCACAAGCTGCGCGCGAATGTCCTCAGCAGGTATGGTGTCAGCGCTGCGCTCACCGAGGTAGACACGCTGTTCGCTCTCGATGCGCTGTTGCTGTCGGGCGCGAATCTCCTGGACAGCGCCCCGGATACCCCTTGCGCTGACCAAGCGGTCTAGCCCGGCTCTCGTGACGGTTGAGCGCTCCTGGTAGGGATACTGGAGCCGAAGCGCAATCCAGAGCTGCTCCACCAGCACGCCTCTCCCCTTTCGCCTCTGGCTCAGATAGGCAGAGGCCGCAAGCGCAGCGGCGATAAGCACCAGAAGCCACATGAGAGCGTGCGGGTTTTTGCTGGCGAAGAGCCGTCCCGTCGGGAAGCTGCCCTATCGGATAGCTGCCTCTATCGGACGTCCGATACAACTGGCCTCCGGCAAGGCTAGCCTTCCGACGGTGGCGGTCTTTCGATGAGGATGTTCATCCGATAGGCCGACGTCAGCGCCCAAAAAGTATCTGAGCCCCCGTGTAACAGCGTGTGGTCTGGGGTGTGTAATGGGATTACACGGATTCTGTCGCACAAACCATTGATATCGATTTACATGCGCAAATTCCTTACGTCCGGCTCAAGACGCATTCACTACGTCTTGCTTCTCCCCTACCCTCTAGAAGCCCCCACCCGTGTACCCACCTTCCGAGTATCGGACGTCCGATATCTGGGTGCTTGATGGCTTTCTTCCGAACCGCCTTGCTGATTCCTGTTCGATAACCTCTCTCCTACCGTAGCGTCTTCTCTCAAACGGCAGGGTGGTGATCTTGAGCGGCCCGATGGCTTCGCGGCGTGCCACGGAGCGAACGACCGCTTGGAACGGATCGAGATCCGCGAGCAAGCGCGGCGTCACATCGCTCCCGAGTTGCACGGCCAGTGCGCTTGTGTCCCCTGCTCCGACTCTGAAAACGACGAGCGTGGCGGCATTGCCAAACACGGCCTGGCGCGTGGGCTCGGTCAACTGATCGAGGAACTGGTCGGCGAGAACCAGCCCTAGCCCATACTTTCTCGCCTCGGAGAGTACCGACGAGATGGACTCGGTGGTGAAGCGGTGGGCCTCGTCGAGGACAAGCGTGAACGGTCGCAGTGCCCCCTGCCCATCACCAGTTTGCGGGCCGCCAGCCGAGTGTCGGCTAGCCGGATCGCGGCGCATAGCTGCTCCGAGCAGACTGCTCAGAAGGAGCGAGCCGAGCAGGTTGGCTGACCCCTCCCCTATCCCAGCCAAGTTGGCAATGAGAAGTTGCCCACGGTCGAGGACGTGTCTCAGGTCAACGCGGCTTTGATCCTGGCCGAGAATCGCCCTGAGCGGTGGATGGGCGCGCAGCTTACCGACTTTGTTCTGCACCGGGGCGACGGCGATAGTGCGAAACGCGCGGTCGTAGGCCTCAAACTCGTCGAGCCAGAACGAGCGTACGGCAGTGTCCTGGATGCGCGCGACGATGCGCGCTCGAAAGCTCTCGTCCACGAGCAAGCGCGGCACGTCGAGCACGGTCGTTCGAGGCGTGTAGAGGAGCGCGCGTAGGGCGTTGTAGAGAATCCAGTCGAGGCGGTCACCCCATGAATCAGCGTGCAGCGCACGAATGGCTTCGCCGATGGCGCTCGCGGTGAGGTGATGGTCTTCAAGTCGAACGCCGTCCAGCGGATTCAGTCCAATCGGACGTCCGATACCCGAGGTATCGGCTGGATCGAAGTACACCACTCCGCGCGATCTGCGCGGTGGGATGTAGTCGAGCAGCTCTCTGGCTGCCGTGCCATGAGGATCGAGAAAGCCAACCCCGTGTCCGGCCTCGATGAGCTGCGTCATGAGGTTCATCAGGAAGGTGGTCTTGCCTACACCCGTCTGACCGATCACGAAGACGTGACGCAGCAGGGAAGAGGCAGGTAGGCCGAATGCGCGCCGGGCACCACCGTAGGCGTGCTCGATGCCGAGATCGAGGCTTAAGGCTATGGGCTGCTCTTGGATGTTCTCTGGTCGAGTGGTCATGGCGTTGTGACTGCGCCCCACGCAGTCCTGTAGCCAGATGGAGCGAATCGGCGTGCTCCAGGTGGCTACCAGAGCCTGTAGCAGGGCCGATTTGCAATGGGCTCTTCGCGGCCTCGGTGCGTGTGGGCCGGGTGCCAGCGAGGTAGTGCGCGAGACGCAGTCACAGCGTCATTCTGGGCCGGGATGTCCGGATCGGAATTCTCCGGGTTGGGATCTCTGGTTCAGGTAGGAGGGTGGGGGATGGGCGAACCTCTCGTCATTGTACCTGGCCTGAGAGCCCGCGCGAGGGTTGACCGTACTGCGGGGAATAGGGGAGTGGGTGGCATCAGAGCTGCGAACCAGAACGCGCCGCAGGCAACCCTTCCCCCTGGCCGTCGGGAGCGGAGCGTCAGCGGAGTGGCCGACTTCGGAGTGTAGGTGGAGGCTCATGGACATGACGCGCCGGAACCCGTAGCTCACACGTCTGGCTGATATCAGGCGTGAGTGCGCTTCGAAGTCGGGCGCGACGCCCGACGGCCAGGGGAACCCGTAATGCGGTGCTAGGCACCACGAAATCACTACGTCTGAGACTCCCGTCCCCTACACACCGGGCGTGTAGAGGTGCGTGTAGCGTCTGGAGCGCTGGATGTTGTTCCGTCGGCAGATGCCGGTGAGTCGGCACCCCGTATCGGACGTCCGATACTTCAGGGTTTATGACGGGATGAGTTCATCCTCGACTGCGAAGGTCAAAGGAGCCCCTCAGAGGCTCTCAGAGCGTCGCGGAGTCTCTCAACGGCCTGAGCGATCTGTTTGGGCCTAACACGTCGCTACGAGCCGCTCACGGCCTCGTACGAGGTCTCGTAGCAATGGAAGGGGAGCGGTGTTGCCTCTGGGGATGGTTGTGCTACGGTGAAGTGCGGATTTGTCCTCTCTCATCGCTCCACTCGCGAGGCTGACCTCGCAAGAGGCAGACTTTAGCGCGCGGGGCTATCCATAGCACAACACCATGACCCCTCCGCCTCCTGGCTTTCCACGCTGGACGCGTTCGCAAGAAACCTCCGGCACGTACCGCTTCGATGGACGAAGCCTCATGACCGCTGGCGTTCGGGACACGCTCGACCCAGTTGACATCATCGAGATCACGCACCACCTCCACGAGGGCGTTCGGTTGAATGATGGCCTTGACTATCTCCAGGTGTTCAAGGACAAAGGCAGTCGCGTCGTGTGGGCCATCGACGACGGCACGCATTGGACACTGCTCTTGCCGAGTGAGTACTGAACCCGGCTCGTCTTCAGCGACACCGCTGGATGTACGCTGGAGCGCCCTCTAGCACCATCCCTGCTTCCTCTACTAGGTTCGAATTCGAAGGCAGGTATCGGACGTCCGATAGGACGACTCTCCGATATCTCCGTTCGAGGCCGGAACTGAGGAAGCAGGGTTTTATTTTTGCTGGCTAGGGCAGGGAGGAGCCTCGTTGGAACCAGACGGTTACGCTTCGTCTGCAATTGCTCGAAATCCCTTCTCTTGGACGATGCATGGTAGATCCGACATGAGTCTCGACGAATTGAAAGACGCCGTGGCGTCGTTACCGCCCGACAAGCTTGGTGAGTTCCGAGCGTGGTTCGATAGCTACATGGGTGGGGATACCGCAGGACGAGATGCAGATGAGGTCACAGAAGCAGAGTCCACGGTAACGTTCCATGCGATCCGGCATCTTGTTGGAATAGGGGAGGGGTCGGACGATCTGGTTACCAACCCCAAGCACCTCGACAACTTTGGTAGAAGTTCGATGTCCTGAGAAGGTCTGGCGTATCGGATGGAAGGCTAGCTCTCGCCGTCCTCGATGGAGATGCGGCTTGCCAGATCCGCTATCGACTGCGGGCCGGTTGTTTGAGCCTTACCCCGTCTCATGTTGATGGGTTTGGGCGGTTGCTTGATCTGGTCGCCGCTGGCTTCTGAGAAGCCTAGATCGATTCCCAGATCCGCAGCGCGGTTTTTCATCATTCCGACGTAGTACGCTGCTGGGTTGCCAGTTTTACCGTCTCGGTACGCGGCAAATGCCTCGTAGGCGTATTTCTTGACCTCACTCTCTGGCATCCTCTGAGCGATGACTCGAAGGTTCGTGTCGCTCTCGCTCTCGTCGTGCAATTCCATCTTGAGCCACTCGACGATCTGATCGATTTCGCCGTTGGAGCGGCTCTGTTGGTCGAATCGCTCTAGGTTCGAGGTGACTTGCTGTTTGGGGATCTTAGGTAGGCTTAGGTCTGCAGACTGCTTCCGTACGAGGATGAGGTTTTGACTGCGGGCGCGTGTCCTGGATTTCTCGAAGTCGTAGTTGCCAAGCAGGCTTGCTTCATCGCTTGCAATCTTGTCGAGGTCTTTTCGCATTCGGCTCGCGAGCTGCGAGCCGTAGTTGATCCCTTTGGTACGTAGCCCTAGATCAGCCCAGAGCTCGAATACGTCCTTCTTGACCGTTGCGTGGCGATAGAGGACGGCGTTGATGTAGCTCTCGAAGAGCATTCCCCGCTCGGAGAGCGTCTGAAGTAGCCTTAGCGATACGGGCCTAGTGAAGTTGCCGAGGAGGTTCTTTACCACCTCGAAGTCGAACACGGCGTAGGTCATCCCGCTCAGAGGCAACTGGATCGTGTCACCCTCTCTGCGAGGTTCAACGATCAACAGATCTGTCAGGATGTTCTTGTCTCTCAGCGATGTCCACTCCTTCTTGTCAGTGTCGAAGAAGGACAACTGATACTGGATCAGGCAACCTCGCAAGCGATGTAGGCTTCGCTTGATGAGTTCGTAGGTCTTGCCGTCGTCCTTGCGGTTGAGTGCTCGGATGACGTCGATAATCTGGAAGCTCACGTGTCCGGTCTTGGGTCGGCCTTGATCGTTCCAGAAGTGAACAAGTGCGGTCAACACGAGCTTATCGAAGGCTCGCATCATTCCGTACTCGCCGGATGCCTGCACGGTCACGGACGCGTCATTACCTCGCCACTTGAGCGGGTAGACTCGCTTGACCTCATCGGCGTACTTCGATGGTGCCCAGATCGGTTGCGAGTCAATGGTGTGCTCCACCCTCACGAGGTCAAGAGCGGTGGTGAGATCTTCGCTGGCTGGTGCTTTGGAGCCTGTATCCATGGTGCCCTGATTATATCAGATGTGGATAACTTCAGTAAACGTTATAGTTAAAGAACTGTTAGATATACGTTAGACGCGGCGAAAGCTTTTGAAAAGAGCCTTGTAAACACTGGGTTTTTGGAGAGAATAAGCGCGAGTTTTTGGACGTGATCCCTCGGTATTTTGTACGAGATCCCTCGGTATTTTGTACGAGATCCCTCGGTATTTTGTACGAGATCCCTCGATAAGATAGATCACAGAGAGGTTACGTGTGGATAACGTCGAGTGGGGCCTGAATGGATGCGTTGGATCTCTGGACGCAATCCCTCGGTGTTTTGTACGCAATCCCTCGATACCTCAGGGATGAGCGTGTTGATGGCCACTTCTTACCCGCAAGAGGGTGTGCTGTAGCTTTGGACGTGATCCCTCGTTTGCGCCGCGTAGTCCCCGTGGTGTCTGAGGCTTTTAGAGAGGTATGCAGACTTTGGACGCGGAAGTACACTCGCGCGAGGCCGTGCTATTCGTAATCGAGCTTGGGCCTCCCAAGCGAGTTGTGTCGCGCCGAAAAGGCCTATTTCACCACTTCAGGGAATCGGCAGACCGAACGTGAACGGGGCGTTTTGGACGCGGAAGTACACTCCTCACAGGAGTGGTTTGGCTCTTGGTATCGGACGTCCGATAGCTACGAAGGGGCAGGGGAGAAGCTCTTACTTCCCGCCTTCGTCTGGTTCGATGCGCTGCTGCTTCGTGATTGCATCGAGCGTTTCATCGAGGGTGTGCTTCAGCTCGCGTAGTCGCTCCAGCGCCTCGCTGCCTGCTGGAAAGTCCTCGATGCGCGCGTCTTCCTGGGCGCGCTTCACAGCAACGGCAAGGCTGCGGATAAGGCGATTCTTGCGGTGGGAGGCGGCGACGGTTTCGCTCGAACGGACATCGTCCGTGTCTCTAGTAGGGGAAGGGTCTTTGCGCCTGGCGCGTACCGCTCGCACGCCTAGCTTGAACTCCTGGGCCTCTTCGATGAGTGCGAGCTGATCTTCGGGGCTCGATGCCTTAGCGATCTCAACGAGGACGTTCTTGCTGAGAGGTATATCGGATGTCCGATATTGCACAATTACAGCATCCGAAAGCCGCGTAAGCGAGAGTACCTCGCTTATCGTGTTCTGCTTCTTGCCGACAATGCGCCCGAGTTCAGCTTGAGAGTAGCCGTGACGCTCCATCATCTGCTGGTAGGCATCGGCTTCTTCGAGCGGGTCGAGGCCCTCACGTTGAATGTTCTCGATAAGGGCGATCACGTCGCGCTCGCCCTCGGTGATGATGGCCGCGATGGTTTCGCGCTCAAGAATCTGATGGGCACGCAAGCGGCGCTCGCCAGCTACAACGATGTAAGCGGTGCCGTCCTCCGCATTCTTGTCACGCGCAACCGTGATGGGCTGGATGAGCCCATTCTCACGGATCGAGGCGGCTAGTTCCTCCAGCTTTTCCTGGTCAAAGGTCTTGCGTGGCTGATCGGGGTTCGGCCGGATCTCTGCAACCGAGAGCTCAACAATCCGGGGGAGGTCGGAGGCGGTACCAAAGAGCACATCGCGTTCGACGCTCTTTCTAAACTGGCTAAATCCTTTGGCCTTGCGTTTCGCCATATCGTGAGGCTCCGATCCGGAAGAGGATGGGGCGTTGACTACAGTAGTGCTCTCCTGGGCGGAATCTCGTTCTTCTTTTGCAATATCGGTTATTAATTCTGAGGAAGGTTCATTGGTCATGGATGCGTACGGGGCCACCAACGATGGCCTTGGCTAGCTTGTAATAACTCTGCGCGCCGGGATTCGAGGGATCGAGCTCCAGCGTCGAGCGAAACTCGGCAGGGGCCTGGTCAAACGCCGTCGAGCGGCTGATTGGCTCGAATACCCGGATGCCATGCTCGCCCAGGTGGTGGAGCTCCTCCAGCGCTTCCTGATCGTGCGTGTATCGTGCGTTGTGCATGGTAGGGAGGATGCCGAGGATCTTGAGGTCTGGGTTTGCGCGGCGGCGCGTCTTCTCGATGGAGTCTAGAAGGAGCGTGATTCCCATCAGCGACAGAATGTCTGTCTTGACCGGAATCAAGACCTCGTCAGCGGCTGCCAGCGCATTCACCGTGAGGAGCGTGAGGGTAGGGGGACAGTCTATGAGGATATAGTCGTAGCGCGCTATCAGAGGAGCGAGAAGCCCTTTAAGGAGATGAGGCCCCGTGAGTGGACTAGCGACCAGCTCGGCCTCACCTGTCGAGAGCCGAATTGAGTTCGGGATGACGTCGAAATGCTCGGTCGCCGTGACAAGATGCTCGATGGGCTCGTCTTCGACGAGCGCGTAGTAGAGGGTCTTTCGGCGCGCTTCGAGTTCCTGCACATCGAGACCAGCGTAGATCGTCAGGCTAGCCTGAGGATCTAGATCCACGGCAAGAACACGCTGACCTTGCTTCGACAGGGCGTAGGCCAGATTAATCGTAGATGTAGTCTTGCCTACGCCGCCTTTCTGGTTTACGATCGCGATCTTCATAACTTGATGGGCCTTAGACAGACGCTATACTAGCACAATCGCCAGGCCCGTGTCGGAGGTCAATCGCGACCGGCACGATTAGGCACAACTAACCGCAGGCTATCTGTACAGACACTGGAGCAATAGAGCTAGCTAACAATCAGTACAGATATTACCTTCTGAACCAACCAAGTTCGGACTCCCATCGCCGACGACTAGCATGAGAGCAGGCCTGCCAATCGCTGGATGCTGACACTGCTGTCTGCTATAATTACCGACCTACTAGGTCACAGCCTTCCTGAGGAACCCATGGACACGAAACAATTCCTAACTACCGACAGACTGTCGCGCGTCGCCTCATCTGTAGAGAATTTCTTCCGGAACTCGGCTGTCAAATCTTATCACCATCACACGCTTAGGGTCGCACAGTACGCCGCAGGAATTGCAGATGCCGAGAGCGTTGCTCCTGAACCCGTCATAGCCGCAGCTCTCGTTCATGACGTTGGGATGGTTTTAGATCCAAGCTTTATGGGTCATGTTCAACAGACAGCCAAAATTGCCCCTCTCATTCTGCTAGACTGTGGCTTCAGTACACAGGAGGCTGACAGAATTGCTCAGGTGGCGGCCTCGCATCACCCTGCACCCACCGAGCAGCTAGACGACATTAATAAGCAGATTCTTTTTGATGCCGACAACCTAGAAATAGTTGGCATATTCGGTTTCCTTAGATGGTTTGGCGGAATCCCTTCAGAAGCCGAAGAACTGGTGTCATCCGCTAATTTATTCTTGTCTATTATTGACAACTCATTAAAGTCTAGAGGGTCTTATTTTTATACTAATCATGCAAGATATATCGGAGATGAACCCCTAAGCGAATCCATTCGTCTCTGCAAAGAACTGACCATGTTTATCCAGGAGTCGACGAACGGCCACTATACGTTAAAACCAACATCATTTCTCAGTGCGTTGAACAAAAATCTCGACTCTTAGACTCAAGTCTCTAGCCAACCCAACCAAGGTCAAACATGACACTTCTGGCACTATGCGGCTTTCGGTGCTCTGGGAAGAGTTTCGTGAGACATATATTAACGAACGAACTATCGACTCAAGTATTTGACACCAACTCTGTTCCAACGGGCGACTCAGATGCTGATCAAATATCGATTGACGAGGTCATAAATAGGTATGGAGATGGCAAAACGTATTTTCATTTTTTAATCGACCACCTCAAGCTATCCATCGAGGAGTCCAATGGCTTACTAGTTATCGATAGCCTAAAGACGAAGCATGACCGCGACTTCCTAATAAACACTTTCCCTGATATAAATATACGAGTTTTGTTCATACACGCCCCATTCAGTGTTAGGAATGGCCGATATCATGACAGAGACGTCACAAAAGGTATCAGAACGGAAGCCCTTCTCAACCATGACAACACACTAATGCGTCACGGTTTTGCAGATCTTTGCCTAAATGCAGACTATGTTATCTCTAACGTTTTTGGAAAAGACAAGCTAGCACAAGACCTTGCCCAAATTATTAATCTAGAGACAGGTAGATAGTCACACATTTTTATGAACATAAAACCTAATAGCTGTGATACTTCAGGTCAATTCACCTGGCTCTATTCACGCCTCTGCTGTAAGCAGACAGCGTGCCCAGGATAAAATTCGACTTCGAACCTATCTTCACTATACAGTTGTTGCCCTATCAATTACTGCCGTATTTATACCACCCATTTTTGGATGGTTTTTGATTTTAGTTGCTGTTGCACTCCAATTACTTGCACTTTGGCTAAAAATTGACGCCTCACGACTTCATCTGCTATCAAGAGATGCACAGCGCTTAGCACTTTTGTCTGATAGTTTCGGACGCGAGGTACTCCCATTCGACATTGTAGATATACTAAAAGCTGCCGACGTCCAAGAAGAGTGGAGACGCGCACCTGTTCCTGAAAAATACTATTCGACAAACGTAGATACCGGACCCAAGCGTCTACTCATTAATCTAGCAGAAAGCATTTTCTTTAGTCGCAGTCTTTTAAAATTTGAACTATCTCGACTTGGAAAAGAAAACATCGGAGCGTATATATTAATATTAATATCTTCAATAATATTACTTGCAATATGGCCCAATCCGGATAGGTATATTATAATTGTAGCTGTTGCTTCTATTGCCCTTGTTGCAATTGATGATCTGGAATCTTTTCTCCAAATCAATAGGTCAATTAAGGCATTTGAGAAAATAGACCGAAGGTTAGATTCTATACTTTATAGAGGAACTTTCGATCGCGAATTCTTATTTGCTGCCTTTGCTGATTACTGTGTCACAAGTGCAACTGCTCCACCTATACCTTCAGGACTATATGTAAGAAAGCAAAAAGAACTGAATAGCCTCTGGTATAAGCGCCTTGAAGTCTATGAAACTGAAGAAGGGACTGATCTCATATCTGCGGACAGAGGAGCAGTACTAAGAGACCGGCGCTTAAATAGAGATATTAGAATTTATGAAAATATAGGATCCCTCCCATCCTGGTTTAATATTTACGATAGGGACTCAATTCTGACTATTATAATTGACAATCTTCCCAAAGATAGTACTTGTGATGCTATAGAGCTCCGTCGTCTTGGAGGGGCAAGTGGTGCAGTAACTTCGAGTATTACACTTCTACTGAACGGATTAAAAATTGCACATTTCGTTGTCAAATTTTACCGCGACCTCGAAGTCGCACGTACCGAAACTGACCGACTTGAAGAGTATTCGCTTTTAGCTATCGATTTTTTTCCTCGTCATCTCAAAAATCCAAGACTTCTTGGAAAAGGAGGTGTCGGATTCTATCATGTAAACTACGCCTCAGAAGGTTCTTTTATATCTGGATTTGAAGCATTATCGCGGGCAGAAAAATCCAGAACTTATTTTCAAAATTATTCTGTAAATATATCAAGGTGCATATCTGCGGTTGCCAAAACCTTGACTAAAGATCGAATCAGTTCGTCTCGTGCCGAAACTTTAGACATTTACGGTAAGCACGAACGATTCGAGCCCTGCGACGTCGTCGTCGATCTACGCAAGAGTATTTGGACACGAGATACCAACCTCATAAGCATACTAGATCAGTCACCAACCCTCTACCCAAGTAGTCATCAGCCTATTTTCAGAGAAGATGTAGCTCCAACTACCAAGCATCTCACAATTCCGCTTAGTAGTTGGAGTGGAAGCAAAGATACTTTGGCTTTCTCTAATTTGTATGGAACAAAAGCAGGATTTATTATTCCCCTAGATATGATACCAGAGACTTATCCAGAGTCCGGATTACAAGTTAGAATGAGCAGGGTTGCTGCTAATAAACTCTCTATTACTAATGAGTTATTTCTAAAGAACACTATCGGCGGCAACTGGGAGAAGGTTCGTCTATCTCAATTATACCGCAGGGCTCTCGCTATTCTACGCTCCGCCGAGGCCTTAGTTAGCACTTGCCACAGGGATCTTCATCTTGGCAATATATTTATATCAGAGAATTCATTTAGAGTAATTGACTTCTTTGATATCGGACGAGATTTTGCCATGGTAGATATTTGCAGAATTCAAATATCCAGTATTATTCGCTTGTCTCATTCCAATAATTCACACTCTATTTCTGTTATTCGATTGTTCCTAAATGAAATCAATAAGCATGCACACGAAGAGGAATCTGGCAAAATATATGAAATGATTCGATGGATTTATAGCCTAAAGAGTGTTTTTGAGTCTTCGTGCAATCGTAGCTTCAGCGAGATAGAATATATTGCCACTCTACTATTTGAGGCTACCCGACAGGCGCATTACAGCATTAGCTCTGACCGAGCGGTTCCTTCTGGATGGCCAGAGCTACTTAATGAACTACAGGATACCTTAGCGAAACTAGTAGACCAGGCGGGTCTGCAAGTGCCGTAGACCGCACTGTAACTGTATGATCTAAAGGCGTATCCTTTCTATCTCATCAAGAGATAGAACATCGGATGTCCGATCGTATAGCTTGGTGGTACGGGGTGATTCATGAGCTGCGATAGCTTGGGCATGCTCTAGGGTTCCGCCGTTCTCCAGATAGACAGTGATTCCGGTAGCACGTAGTGAGTGGTTTGTTATTCGCTCAGATAGGCCGGCGTGCCGGGCACGACGACGGAGCATAGCGCGTGCCTTGTTGCGATCAAGCATTCGACCAGTCAGACGCCGAAACCGATCCACTGACTGGAAAAGGAGCGCTTTCTGATCGCAATCGAGCGACGCACCACATATATAGGCGTCCAGATACTCCTGCACGAGGTGATGCGCGGGTACCTCATGGTGCTTACCGCCTTTCTCTCGAAGCCGAAGCCAGCTCCGCTTGCCTACGGAGTAGTAGTCGCGTACCTGCATTCGCGTCACGGCCCCAATCCGCGCGAAGCTGTAGAGCATCGTTGTGATAAGAGCACGGTCACGCAGGCCTACGATGCTGTCGGTCGGAATTGAGTCGATAAGCGTTTTCGCGTCTTCGCGCGAGAGCACAGGCGTCTTGCCTTTCTTGACGACGTGCTTCGGCCCGCGCACAACCGAGGAAGGATTCGACGGGACGATCTGCTTGGTGACGAGGTAGTCGAAGAGCATCCGGATTGCAGCGAGGTGCTGCTTCACCGTGGCCGGAGCGCCAGAATGCTCCTCGATGTAAGCGGCCACCACAACAGGCTCGATGTCATGGAGCCTGACGCCTCGTTCCTCGCACCAGCGGAAAAAGCGTGTGACCGCTCGTGCATAGGCGGCGCGCGTGTTCGTATTTCTGATCGTCGCGAAGAAAAACTCTAGGAACGCGGCCCGTGCATCGTCGCCTGCGGCATCGATGAGCATGGGAAGCCGCGCCTGGTCGGCGGCCTGAAGCGTGAGCGAGCGCCGAGGTCGGTTGCTTGTGCTAGGTGTGGGTACGATCTCGCGGTTCACAGGGGCCTCCGTCGGCTGAGCATTATGGGGGCGCATAACGTCCTTTATGATACCACGTATGATCTGACCCGTGCTCGGTCTTGAGTTACCTTACGGCACGCTCACCCCATCCCTCTCACTCTCTCTTCTGTGCCAAGCACCTCTTTCTCCGGTCACGAGACTTTTACCCTACGCTTCCTCTGGCTTCCTAAGGCTGTTCGAGCCGCAGCAATTGACCCGTCCATATTCAACTCTGATGAAGCAATCGCTGTCTTCGGAGTGGGAAAGAATATGGTTAGAGCCATGAAGCACTGGGGGCTCGCCTCCGGCACGCTTCAGTACGTAGAAGGAAACAGAGGCGACGTCGAACCGACTCCCTTTGGGTTGAACACCTTTGGAGAAAAGGGAGTCGATCCGTACTGTGAACGACCAGAAACCGCGTGGCGGCTGCATTGGGAGCTATGCCGACTACCGGATCGGGCGACGCTATGGCATTACCTGTTTGGTCATTGGCGCGGGACTAGCGTAGATCCGGAATCGCTACAGCACGAGATCGAGCCTTGGCTCGCTACGATTGGTGGAAGTATCCCGTCTAGCTCGACGCTCAAGCGCGACTTCCTTTGCTTGGCATCGAGCTACGCTCCTATTCGGTCAGCGAAGGACGACCCTGAGGACTCTGCGGCCTGTCCACTGTCTTCACTTGGCCTAGTGACTCGCTCCGGGCGCACGCTCTTTTTCCGGACGGGCCGACGCACAGGTCTAACCCCTGAGGTCTTCGAGCACGCAATCACTGACTTTTGGCAACTGTATGCGCCTGAGCGGGAGACGATTTCAATAGACGAAGTCATGAAACACAACGGCTCACCAGGGCGCATCTTTCTGCTAAGCGAGGATCAGGCGTTTGAGCTCGTAGACGAGATCAGCGGACTAGATACCCCGGCTTTTCGGTTCGACAGCACCGCTGGTATCCAGCAACTCTATCGCACAAGCTCCTTGGTGACCGACTAGATATGCCAGTATCCATTCGAGGTCAGTTTCAACGAAGCGTTCAGCTCACGCGTGATTTCTACGGGGGTGAACAGGCGCTGAGCGGCTACATAATCACAGCGAAAGCACTTGAGACTACTGATCGCATAGTAGGGTCACTCGAACAGGCGAGTACCAGAGCCTGGACAATCTCAGGGCCTTACGGTGGCGGGAAGAGCTCCTTCGGCCTTTTCATAGCTCGTTTGCTGCGCGGAAACAATGATGCATACAGCTTGCTAGAGCGTGCTAGCTCTGAATCCTGCGCGCGACTCGATGAACATGTCGCGGGCAGTTTCCTCCCTGTTCTAGTTGTAGGATCGCGCCGTCCAGTCGTACAAGCACTAGCTCAGGGGCTAGCCCAAGCACTGGAGGCCTTTTCGGCACGTATAGCCGAAAGAGGTCGAAAATCTTCGACTCTCCGAAAACGGATAAAATCACTTGCTGGTGAAGCCAGACTGGCTACAACCGCTGAGGAGGTTCTTGCCGTTTATGATCAAGCTGCTCAACTCAACTACGAGCATTCAAAGGGTGGTCTGCTTCTCATTGTCGATGAGTTGGGCAAGCACCTGGAGTACGCAGCGCTTCATCCAGACGAGGGGGACATTTTTATCCTCCAATCCCTTGCGGAGCGGTCTGGTCAGGTAGACTCGCCTCCGTTTCTCGTTGTCACGATTCTTCACCAGGCGCTCGAACGCTACGCAGTAGGTCTGAGCTCAAAACAGCGAGATGATTGGCGTAAAGTACAGGGACGCTTCGAGGATATTGCCTACCTCGAACCCGTTGGCGAAACCCTCCGATTACTCGCCGAAGCTATCGAGGCCGACCTCGGAAGCAGTATCGAGCGTTCAGGCAAAAGGGCTTCTAAGGCAGTAGTCAAGGCTGCTTCCCTCCCTGTTCGACTAGACCCTGACCTAGTCGAGGTACGGCTGGTCGAGGCGCTCCCGCTCCACCCTGCGGTATCGCTTATTGTTGGCCCTCTATTCCGGCGTCTTGCACAAAACGAGCGTTCTCTCTTTTCATTTCTAGCATCTGGAGAGCCTGGTAGCTTTCTGGACGTGCTGAGAGATGGTCGGCTCTCATTCTACAGGCTAGATCACCTGTACGACTACCTGACAAGAGTACTTGGCAGCGCCCTACATCGTGATGGTTCCAGCCAGCTTTGGTTAGAAACAGAGGCTGCGCTCGCCCGCGCAGGCGCAGATGCTCTTCAAGCCCGGGTTCTAAAGCAGATCGCTGTACTGTCCTTCGCAGGTGGCCCGGCGGGTCTGCTACCCACCGAAGCGATGCTGCTAGCGTCTTCGGGTGAGACGCCTAAGAAAACGCGTTTAGCACTGGATTCCCTTGTTGAAGCGAAGGCTGTCACCTATCGACCTTTCCACAAAGAGTACCGAGTTTGGCAAGGTAGTGACTTTGACCTTGAAAGCGAGCTAGCAAAGGCTAGGAGCGAGATATCGCTTCGGACTCCACTAGCCGAGCTTCTTAACGAAGCGATACCACCTTCACCACTAGTTGCTAGACGTCATGCCTATGCGACTGGTACCTCTCGGGTTTTTGAGGTCTCCTATGTCGATGAAGTTCGATGGCGCGAGCAACTCGAATCTCCCCCCTCAACCACGGACGGACGCGTCGTTTATGTCTTACCGGAAGAGGAAGACCCCAAGGTCATACGTGATCAGATTGTAGACGCAACGACAAACTCGGCGGAGTCCCTGCAACTGTTCTGCGTACCTGACGGTGTGGCAAGCCTTAGAGATCTTGCAAGAGACGTCGCGTGCCTCGATTGGGTACGCCAGAACTCAAAAGAGCTAGAAGGCGACAGAGTCGCACGTAGAGAAGTTGATGAGCAACGTGCTGACCTCAAAGCAGCTCTTGATCATCGTTTAACCGAATCCCTAGGATCGGGTGAAGGTGCCTGGATTCATTGCGGCCGTCTCGTTGAAGCGTCCGAGGGTATCCAGCCGCTTCTATCGGGGCTATGCGACCGCGCATATGATCAAGCACCAAGGGTGTGGAATGAGCTCCTGAATCGCAGGCACCCATCTTCCAGCGCTGTTCGTGCTCAGAAGCTCCTGATCGCGGCTATGAACCGGGCTCCAGATCAGCTCAGCTTAGGGATTGAAGGCACACCAGCGGAATACGGCCTGTATGTCTCAATACTCCGTGAGACTGGATTACACCAAGAGCGTGTACCAGGGATATGGAGCTTTATCGACCCTACTGATGAAGGAATTGAGCCGGGAAGTCGGGCTGTAGTTGCGGCTTTGAACGAGGCTATTCTCGACACCCGCGAGAAGGCTGTATCTATCGATAAGCTTTACGAGCTGATCAGTATCACGCCGTACGGTGTCCGAGAA
>JBCBNU010000037.1:0-27556 GCA_039821645.1 Pseudomonadota bacterium | reverse complement strand
TCACTCATCGCGTAGACGATGCGACGTTGTACCGGCTTCAAACCATCGCCGATATGTGGCAACGCGCGATCGAGAATCACATACATCGAATAATCGAGATATGCCTTCTCTGTGTAGTCGCGCAACGCCAGTTGCTCGATCCCTTCGAAGTTCAATTCGTCCTGCATCGATCTATCCTTCAGACATCGGCGAGGTTACCGCTCGACTCAAGCCATGATCGCCGATCAGAAGCGCGCTTCTTGCTAAGGAGCATATCAAGCATGCTGTCGGTGTCGGCATCGGCCTCTATGGTCAGACGCACCAAACGCCGCGTATCCGGATTCATTGTCGTCTCGCGCAACTGTCCTGGACTCATCTCCCCCAGTCCCTTGAAGCGCGTCACGGTAACTTTCGCCCGTCGCTTCTCCGCCCGAAGACTGTCGATGATGGACTGGCGCTCGGCCTCATCCAGCGCATAGAAGACTTCTTTTGCAATATCAATTCGATACAGTGGCGGCATCGCAACATAGATGTGACCGGCTGCGACCAGCGGCCGGAAGTGTCTCAGGAACAACGCACACAACAGCGTCGCGATATGCGCACCATCCGAGTCGGCGTCCGCAAGGATGCAAACCTTGTGGTAGCGCAGTGCGGAGGTATCTGTTGCGCCGGGATCCACGCCCAGAGCCACGCTGATGTCGTGCACTTCCTGCGAGGCCAGAATCTGACCCGTCTCGACCTCCCATGTGTTCAGAATCTTGCCGCGCAACGGCATGATCGCCTGTGTCTCGCGATCACGTGCCTGCTTGGCAGAACCACCGGCAGAATCACCCTCCACGAGAAACAGCTCACTGCGCTCAGGTTCCTGCGCGGCGCAATCTGCCAACTTGCCGGGGAGCGCCGGCCCGCCCACCACTTTCTTGCGAACGACCTTCTTGGCTGCTTTCAACCGCTGTTGGGCTTTCGCTATCGCGATTTGGGCAATTTGCTCTCCGGCATCCGGATGCTGGTTAAGCCAGAGCGCGAACGCATCTTTGACGACACCTGCGACAAACCCTGCTGCCTCTCGCGTCGACAGCCGTTCCTTGGTCTGTCCGGAGAACTGTGGATCTTCAAGCTTTACGGAAATGACGTAACTCACACGATCCCAGACGTCGTCGGGTGCAAGCTTCACACCACGCGGCAAAATATTGCGAAACTCACAGAAATCTCGAATGGCTTCTGTAAGGCCGGTTCGCAGTCCATTCACGTGCGTGCCGCCCTGCGCTGTGGGAATCAGGTTGACGTAACTCTCGCCCACCAGCGGTCGATCATCCGGCAGCCATGCGACCGCCCAATCGATCGCGGCGTTTGCCTCTGCCACGCTGCCAGACAGCGTTTCGGCCGGCAGCACCGGCCCTTCACTGATCGCCTCCAACAGATATTCCTCGAGCCCGCCCTCGTAGTGCCAGACCGTCTCATCGCCGGATTTCGCCTCTTTGAATGAGACTCGCAGACCTGGGCACAACACTGCCTTCGCGCGAAGCGTATGGCGCAGACGCGAGATCGAGAATTTGGCCGAATCGAAGTACTGGGCGTCGGGCAGAAACTTAACGGTTGTGCCGGTGTTCGCCTTGCCTACCTTGTCGACCACCTTCAATGCTTTCGTGCGTTTGCCACCAGAAAACGCAATGTAGTGCTTCTGGCCACCGCGCTTGATCCAAACCTCGAGCAGCTCCGAGAGTGCGTTCACAACCGAGACACCGACGCCATGCAAACCACCAGAGAACTGATAGTTGTCGCTCGAGAATTTGCCGCCGGCGTGCAACCTAGTGAGGATCAACTCAACGCCAGGAATCTTCTCCTTCGGATGGACGTCGACGGGCATACCGCGCCCGTTATCCGAGATTTCCAACGCACCGTCTTTGTGCAAAATGACATCGATGCGATCGCAATGCTTGCCAAGCGCCTCATCAACACTGTTGTCGATAACCTCGTGAGCAAGGTGATTCGGGCGTGCGGTATCCGTATACATACCTGGGCGACGGCGCACAGGCTCAAGGCCGCTGAGGACTTCAATGTCAGCGGCGTTGTAGGTTTTGCTCATTCAGCCTTCCACTGCGGTGGTATCTAGCTCGCCTCGGTATGAATGTTGGCGAGCAGGTAGTCGTAATGAGACGGGAGTTTACCGATTTCCTGCTGTTTGTAGGCAGACATTTCCTGCTGGAATAGCTTCGCCTTAGGCAGGTTGTTCGTGATCGCTGGTTCAAAAGGTCCTGCGCCACCACGGAATTGTCCGTAGTTGATCGGCATGTGATTCATCCCGATAAGCACCGCTTCCCAACCATCGGTGAAACTGTAATCCGCAAACGTCGGTCGGAAGATCTGTCGCACGACGGGCGCGTCAACAAAGGTCAACCGTGCGTAACGCAGGATTTCTGCCAGTTGATCGGAAACCTTCATGCCGTATTTCACGTCGCGCCAGTAAGGCGTGTCCTCACGAGCGGTCAACATGTAATGCGCGCAAAGGAAGTCGCGAACGTTTTCGAAGAAGTCGGTGACAATTCTGTTGTACATCGTCACGTCACCCACGTTGTAGTCGTTGCGGCCACCACTGAGCATTCTGGCCAACGTTTCCGCTTGCAATTGCACTGCAAATAGTCCTGTCGACTCCAGCGGTTCAAGGAAGCCGGCAGCCAGTCCGATCGCCACACAGTTTTTCGCCCAGACTCGCTCATGTTTACCAACGCGAATCTTGATATGCCTTGCGTCGAGATCCTTCACACGATCCTCTCCAAGGTAGCGACGGAATTCTGCCTCCGCCTCATCCGCGGAGATGTAGCGGTCGCAGTAGACGTAGCCGGAGCCGCGTCTGGAGAACAGCGGCACTTCCCAAATCCAACCTGCCGACTGCGCCGTGCAGTTGGTGTAGGAGATCATCTCTTTCTCAGGCGATTCATATGGGAGCCGTAATGCAACCGCATGGGTATTGAAGAGGTAGTCGTAGTACTCCTCAAAGGGCTCTTCCAAAGTCTTGCCAAGCAACATCGAGCTAAAACCAGTGCAATCCACAAACAGGTCTGCCGTGATTGACTCACCGTTCTCGCGATGGAGTGTGCCAATGCCGCCGTGCTCGTTCAGTTCAACGCCGGTGATGGTGTCGATGATGCGGGTGACGCCTCGCTCCAGTGAATACTTGGCCAGAAAGTCTCCCAACAGTCCCGCATCGACGTGGTAGGAGGGCCCAGCAGGCATCAGGGAGCGGATCGTACCGCCCCGGTTCAGAACATCAGGAGTCACAAAGCAGTAGTCGTAAAAAGACATACGATCCACGTTGGCTGGATCGTTCAAGTAGTGGTTCTGCCAAAAGCGGTTGATCGGACGACCCTCCACCTGCTGCATCGGCTCGAAGGTGTAGAAGTAGCCGTGTCCCTTCTCATAAAAGTCGTTGAAGCGAATTGCGCTCTTGTAGGTCGCATTCACGTGCGGCATCCAGTCCGCCTCTTCTAATCCGAGGTTTCGCATGTAGTCGACCATCGGCACGATCGTCGACTCTCCGACCCCGATAATCGGGATGTCGCTTGATTCGATCAGCGAGATATTGACGCCCTTGAGTTGCTTGGCGAGCGCAGCGGCAGTCATCCAGCCTGCGCTCCCACCACCGACAATAACGATATCCTTGACCATAACCTTTTTGCTTACCTGAAAACCGGGACAACAACCAATGATAGCAGCCGCGGCATGCACGACCAGTCATTACCCTGTTTCCACAGATCTACGCAGGTTCGACACCGCAAATCGGGAAAATTCACCGCCTTTTGGCTACACTTCGCGCCGTAAGCGATTGGGGAAAGACATTGGCGAAAAAACTCGATCTCGAGCAAGCACTCGAGGAGCTCGAAACCATTGTAGGTGAGCTGGAAACCGGTGAGCTGTCGCTAGACGACGCGATGAAGCGGTTCGAACGCGGCGTTAAGCTAACTCGGGATTGCCAGGCGGCGCTGGGCGCTGCCGAGCAGAAGGTCGATATGCTGCTTACGGATGCGGGTCTCGATGATGACGCCGTGCCCTTCGAGGTGAATGAGGATTAGCCCTTTTCCGGACCCTAGGTTCTCGGACCGCCGGCGCGTTGCAGCCGCTCGATCAAAGAGCGCAAGAACACTTTGTTGAAGCGCAGCTGACAGCTAGACGAGACCTGCTCCATCAAGGTCGCACTGACACGTAGCAAGGTCACCGGTGTCCTGGCACGAATAGACGCATTGCGCTTGGCTTCGGAGAGATAGCTCGACTCACCAAAACAGTCGCCACGGCCGAGCTCGCCGACCGCGTCGCCACCGGCAACGACATCCGCCTCTCCCGTGACAATGATGTAGAAACGATCGTCGATCTCACCCTCACGGACAATTTCATCGCCCGCCTCGTATTCGCTGATCTCGCCTGCGCGCAGCACCTCCCAGATTTCAGCATGTGAGAAATCGTGGAAGAAACTCAGCCGACGCAATAGATCGAAGTGTTCCTGATTATCAAACTGATCGGCTTTGGCTCGCAGCGTCTGATAGACCTGGGTTAACTCCGCGGCGAGCGCAAGACCATTGGCGTAACGCTTCTCTGGGGATTTCTGCAAAAGCACGGCGACGATATTCTCAAGCTCATCCGGAACATCTTCCCGATAACGATGAATCGGCGGTGGCGTTGCGAACACAATCTGGTGCAGGAGCTTCGATAAATTGCCGGCGCGGAACGGACGGAAGCCGGTCAACAGCTCATACATGACAGCACCCAAAGAGTACAAATCCGAACGATTGCTTAGCTCTTCGCTTTGTACCTGTTCGGGAGACATGTAGCTCGGCGAACCAGCGATACCCTCGATACGAGACACTTCGGCGTCCTTGATGATCGCAATTCCGAAATCGATCACTCGAACGTCATTGTCCATCGTCAGCATAATATTGCTGGGCTTAATGTCGCGGTGAATCACGCCACGCCCATGCGCGTAGTGAAGTGCCTTTGCTGTCTTGTAGATGATCTCGATCACGTCATCCACAGGCAGCAGTCGGTCTGGCTTGCAGTAGGAAGCTAGCGTTCTGGCACCATGAATGTGCTCAGTGACGACGTAGTACTTGCCGCTCTCCTCACCTGCATCATAGATCGGCAGAATATTCGGATGCTGCAGCATCCCGACCATGTGCGCTTCGTTGAAGAACATCTTGCGAGTCACGCGCGCACGCTCGGCCTCGTCGTCGTCCGAGCCGACGTTGTAGACCTTGATGGCGACGTCGCGACGATAATAGGGGTCGTGAGACAAGTACACGGTGCCCGTGCTGCCCTTGCCCACTTCGTTGACGATCACGTATTTGCCGAACTTCTCCGGGATCTCACTTTCCCGGATGGAATTGGCCGCGGTAGTTGCCATATGCCCCTCAGCTCAGGGCACTAACCACCCCGAAATCATTGCCAATATGACCGCGCCTATCAGGGCAGCCAGAACATCATCGAGCATAATTCCCAGCCCGCCATGGAGTCTGTGATCCAGTTCTCTTATCGGCCAGGGCTTAACAATATCCAGAATCCGAAACGTGACGAACCCCGCAATCAGCCAGGGCCAGGTGCGCGGAATGGGCAGGAAAATCAGGTAGGCGCCAGCGATCTCATCCCAGACAATGCCGCCGTGATCGTGCACGCCTAGCTTGCGGGCACTCACGCCGCAGATCGGAATACCAATGACGGTAATGAAGACAGCAAGCGCTAACTCGTACTGCCACATCCAGCTTGCTGTCGCGAACGCGAGTAACACACCCCAAATGCTCCCGGCGGTGCCCGGCGCTTTCGGCGCAAGCCCTGCACCGAACCCGAACGCGAGCAGATGCACCGGATCACCGAAAACGACGCGAGCGGCTGGCGCTGTGTGTTTAGGAGACGCGGAAGTGCTCATAACCCACGCTGTCGAGACTGATTGCTGAACCATCGCGCCGGACTTCAACGCCGTTGCCTTCAACGATGTTGCCAATCACACTGCAATTCGAGAACCGCGACTCGGCAGGGGCCGTGAAGAGCAGCACGTAATCGTCACCACCCGCCAACGCTAACTGCTCAGCGCGCTCGCGACCGACGGTCGACACCAGTGAATCGGAGAGCGGCAGGCGCTCAGTGTGTATGACCGCACCGCAATCACTAGCGTTACAAATATGCCCAAGATCGGCGACCAGACCGTCGGAAACGTCGATCGCTGCAGTCGCGCGACCGACCAGACTCTGGCCCAGTTCAACCTGAGGTTGCGGATACAGAAAAGCGCTGATCAACTCATTGACACTCGCATCGGCGGCACCACGACGAGGCCAGCAAGCCAAACCACCGGCTGCGTCCCCTGGCTGACCACCTACCCATATCTGATCACCAACGCGCGCACCCGAGCGCTGGAGCGCGTCATCGACCTCGCCAAACACCGTCACCGAAATAGTGAGCGGGCCGCGCGTCGTATCACCGCCGATCAGCCCCACGCCGAAACGCTCAGCGAGCGAAAGAAGGCCTGACGAAAATGCGGACACCCAGTCGGTGCAATACTCCGGCAGCGTCAGCGCAAGTGTCATCCACCGAGGCGTTGCGCCCATGGATGCAAGATCGCTCAAGTTGACTGCGAGGGCCCTGTGCCCCGTCGACTCGGCAGGAGCCGATTCGGGGAAGTGCACGTCAACAACGAGCGTGTCGGTCGCAACCGCCAGCGTTGTGCCACCGACATCGAACAGCGCAGCGTCATCGCCGACGCCGAGTCGTGCACCGTTGTCATGTCCCGCGAAGTGCTGTTGGATCAGATCAAACTCACTCACGGTGACCGTCACCTCACCGCGAAGCCTTCGCCGCACGCATTTCAATGGCGCGGTGTTGCTCTGCCGCCTTATCGAGTACCGCGTTCACGTACTTGTGAGCAGCGTCGGCGCCAAAGCGATGTGTAAGATCCACTGCCTCGTTGATGACCACTCTGAAGGGGATATCGATGCGCTCGCGAAGTTCGGTCAACGCCACTCTGAGTATCGCTACCTCGACCGGACCAAGTTGCTCGAGCTCTCGATCCGCATGCTGCTCGATATCTTGCGTCAGCTCAGGCAACAAGTGCATTGACCGCTCCACCAGCATGGTGAAGTACTCCGGATCGACACGCTCATGCTCACGCTTGTCGCGAAACTGTTCGAGCAACTCCGCACGCGTTGAATCATTCAACTGCTGCTGGTAGTGCGCCTGCACAGCCAATGATCGCGCGAAGCTACGACCGCGATGGGATTTGGGTGAAGAGGACATCTAATCGATCGATCGAAGCAAATTGACCATTTCAATCGCCGAGTGCGCCGCTTCCGCACCTTTGTTTCCGGCCTTACTGCCTGCTCGCTCAATCGCCTGCTCAATCGTATCGACGGTGAGGACACCGAAAATCACCGGCAATCCATGGCGCTCTCCGGCACTTGCCAGCCCCTTGGCGACACCACCGGAGACGTACTCAAAGTGCGCCGTGGCGCCACGAATCACCGCACCAAGCGCGATCACCGCATCGTAGCGTCGTGTACCTGCGAGCTTGTCAGCAATGAGTGGCAGCTCCCAGGCGCCGGGCACCCAAGCCAAGTCGATCTCGCTCGCATCGACGCCGCTGCGCACCAGTGCATCACGTGCGCCTGCGACAAGCTTATCGACGATAAAGTCATTAAACCGCGAAGCCACTATCGCATAGCGCCCATCGCGCGCAACCAGGCTGCCTTCATACACTGTCATCATTCGATCCCTGCTCGTCGCGCTAGCCGTTATCTATGTATTCAACAATCTCAAGACCAAAGCCCGAGATTGCATGCATCTGCACCGGCGCCGAAAGCACGCGCATACGTCGCACACCCAACTCACGCAGAATCTGTGCGCCGACACCGTACTGGCGCAACTCGTTGACCGGTTCAGGCTCGCTGCGCTCAACAGGCTCTGCCTGGGTCAACATCTGAAGTCCGTCGATCAACTCGCGAGGACCCTCCGGATACCGAAGAACGACCACCACCCCAGCCCCGTCGGCAACGACACGCGCCATGGCATCACGAATCGGCCATCCCAGTCTGCGATCATTGACGCCGATAATATCCCCAAGCGTATCGGTGACGTGCACACGCACCAGCGGTGCATCGGCGGCCTGCAAATCACCGTGCACGAGCGCGAGGTGCACGTTGCGGTTCACGTGATCTTCGTAGGCGTGCAGCTCAAACTCACCCTCCGGGGTTGCAACCGGCACGGAGTAGATTTTCTCGACTGCAACCTCTTTTTCGAGGCGGTAGCGAATCAGGTCAGCGATTGTACCCATCAGCAAACCGTGCTCTCGAGCAAAGGTCTCGAGATCCGGACGACGGGCCATCGTTCCATCTTCGTTGAGCACTTCAACGATGACCGCTGCCGGCTCAGACTCTCCGGCCAGCCGTGCAAGATCGCACCCCGCCTCCGTGTGTCCTGCACGGATAAGTACGCCGCCGGGCTGCGCCATGATCGGGAAGATGTGACCCGGCTGGACAAGGTCGCCAGGTCGCGCGTTATCAGCCACGGCGGCCTGAATCGTTCGAGCTCGATCGTGTGCCGAGATTCCGGTCGTGATCCCTTCCGCAGCCTCGATCGAAATCGTGAAGTTCGTGGTCTGCTGGACATGGGTTCCACTCACCATCAACGGCAGACGCAGTTGCTCGCAGCGCGTTTGCGTCAACGTCAGGCAAATCAGGCCACGGCCGTAACGCGCCATGTAGTTGATCGCCTCCGGGGTCACTTTGCTCGCAAGCATGATGAGGTCACCCTCATTCTCGCGATCTTCATCATCGACCATGATGACCATTTGGCCCTCACGCAATGCCGCGAGGATGTCCTCGATGTCAGCAAAATTGTGCAGGTTTGTTTCTACAGGCTTCAAAGTCATTGTTACGCGGCCCCCCGGTCGCTGCTCGCCGCAAAACCATGCTGGCGAAGAAAATCCTCATCGATGCTGCCGTTGGCGCCGGCGAAACCCAACAGTCGTTGGGCATAGCGCGCCAACAGATCCACTTCGATATTCACTCGATCACCCGCTTGCAGATCGCCGAGCGTCGTCTCTTCGGCCGTATGCGGGATGATGTTGACCTCGAACCCGCTGTTATCGGCTTCGTTCACCGTCAGACTGACACCGGAGACGGCGACTGAGCCCTTCTTCGCGATAAAGGGCAACAGACTCTCATCCGCGGTGAATCGCAGTCGGATTGACCGCGCATCGTCGTGCCGCGACTCCAGCACCGCAACGCCATCGGTATGGCCGGTCACCAGATGTCCGCCTAATCGGTCACCAATAGCGAGAGACGGTTCGAGATTCACATGAGAACCCACGCGCCAATCGCCGAGTGCAGTCACGTTCAGTGTTTCGCGCGACACGTCAGCGGAAAAGCCCTGCGCATCAATATTCAGTGCCGTCAGGCAAACACCAGACACAGCGATACTCTCGCCCTCTGCGAATCGCTCCGGGTCCAGCTCAGGACATTCGATGCGGATCACGACATCGCCGCCTTTAGGGTCCAGCGCGGCGACGCGCCCTTTCGCCAATATGATTCCGGTAAACACTTCAGTTTGTCTCGCTCTCGGGGACGAGCTGCACGCGCAGATCACGTCCCACGGTTATTACGTTTTCAATGGTCAATCGCACGCCGTCCGACAATGCGGTCCAGGAAGGTGTCATCGCTACTCCACGGGTCTCGCTGCCAAGCACAGCCGGGGCAACGTAGGCCACAATCCGGTCGACCAAACCGTCTGCCATCAGAGCCCCGGTCAGTGTCGCTCCCGCTTCCACCATCAATTCGTTGGTACCAAGCGCCGCGAGATGCTGAAGCAACGCGGTCAGATCCACGCGACCGTCGCTGCTTGCAGGACTCTGCCAGCACTCAACCGCATCGGCCAATCCCCAATTATCGCACGCTAACGGACTGACCATCAAAACGTCAGCATCAGGCGTCAGGATCCGAGCTTGCTTCGGCGTTCGCTGTTGAGAGTCGACAATCACTCGACGAGGTTGTCTGACCACCCCCGGCAGCCTTGCGGTCATCAAGGGGTCATCAGCCAAAACAGTGCCAACCCCGGTAAGGATCGCACAGGCTCTGGCCCGCAGTCTGTGAGCATCCTCACGAGCCGCATCACCGGTGATCCATTGGCTTTCGCCACTGCGCATGGCAGTGGCACCGTCCAGACTCTGCGCCCATTTAAGCGTGACGAACGGACGGCCGCGACTTTGCCGGGAGATATAGCCCTCGTTCTGGCCGGCAGCAATATCGGCGAACAAGCCATGCCGCACAGCGATTCCAGCAGCGCGCAACCGCTCGTAGCCTTGACCATTCACATCAGGGTTTGGGTCGCCCATGGCACACACGACTTCGTTAACCTCTGCGGCGATCAACGCGTCCACGCACGGTGGTGTGCGGCCGTGTACGGTGCAAGGTTCCAGAGTGACGTAGACCGTCTTGCCGGCGGATCGGGTGCCGGCGAGCGCAAGTGCACGCGCTTCTGCATGCCCTTCGCCTGCGCGTTCATGCCAGGACTCAGAGATCACATGCTCACCATCGGCAATAACACATCCCACCGACGGATTCGGCGTGGTCGTATTCAAACCATTCGCTGCGAGTTCCAACGCTCGCCGCATGTGTTGACGATCGGTCGCCGAAAACTCAGTCACGGGTCAGGGTTTCCGTGTTCGCGTCGCCGACTTGGCGCGAGGCCCATCCGGAAGCAGGGACATTTGCTCACGATCGTCGGCTCGTGACATTGCCTCCAGCCGTCGGATCTCTTCCTGAAACTCGGTCACGTCCTGAAAACTGCGGTAGACCGATGCGTAGCGCACATAAGCGACTTCATCGAGCCGTCGCAGCGCATTCATCACCATCTCACCGAGCAAGCTCGAAGGCACTTCCCGCTCACCCATGGTCTGCAACTCGTGCTCGATCTGGTTGAGCTCCGCCTCCAGCGCCTCGGCCGGGACCGGACGCTTTTCCAAGGCGCGAGTCATGCTGGCGCGTAACTTCACATCATCGAATGGCTGTCGCGATTGGTTGCTCTTGATGACCCTCGGCATGACCAGCGCCGCCACTTCGAATGTCGTAAATCGCTCACGGCAGTTAAGACATTGGCGGCGTCGGCGTACCTGCCCCCCGTCCGCCGCCAGTCGCGAATCAGTGACCTTGGTCTCCTCGTGACCGCAGAACGGGCAGTGCATGCCTCACGCGCCGGTGTTGCGCGCCTCCGTCTGCAGGTTCGCGTCGGAGTAAACCGGGAAGCGTGCACAAAGCGCAAGCACCTCGTTGCGCACCCGCGTCTGACGCACCTCATCCTCGATGTCATCGAGAATGTCAGCGATCCAGCCCGCGAGCATTGCACTCTCTTCAAGGCCAAAGCCTCGGGTTGTGATCGCAGGCGTGCCCATCCGCAAACCACTGGTCACGAACGGCGAACGTGGATCATTCGGCACGGTATTCATGTTAACCGTGATGTTCGCTGCATGGAGCGCACGATCTGCGGCCTTGCCGGTGATGTCCTTGTCGATCAGATCCACGAGGAACAAATGATTGTCCGTGCCACCGGAAACGATCTTGTAGCCGCGTTCCTGGAGCACTTCCGCCATGCGTCTTGCGTTAGCGATCACTTGTTCCTGGTAGGCGCGAAAACCGGGCTCCAACGCCTCCTTGTAGGCAACGGCCTTGGCGGCGATGACGTGCATCAAAGGTCCGCCCTGCGTACCCGGGAAGACCAGCGAGTTGAATTTCTTGGTCAGCGCCTCGTTCTCACGCGCGAGAATCATGCCGCCACGCGGCCCTCGCAGTGTCTTATGGGTCGTGGTGGTGACCACATCTGCGTGTGGGATTGGCGACGGATAGACGCCGGCGGCAACCAGGCCGGCGATGTGTGCCATATCAACGTGAAAATAGGCGCCAACCGACTGGGCGATCTCGGCAAGTCGCGCCCAGTCAACGACGCGCGAATACGCCGAGAACCCGCCGATCAGCAATTTCGGTTTGTGCGTTTCGGCGAGCCGTGCGACTTCGTCGTAATCGATCAGACCGTCGTCGTCCACACCGTACTGAACCGCGTTGAACAGCTTGCCGGAGAAGTTGACCTTCGCGCCATGAGTCAGATGACCGCCGTGCGACAGGCTCATGCCGAGAATGGTGTCGCCAGCTTCGAGCAGCGCGAGATAGACAGCAGCATTGGCCTGCGAACCAGAGTGTGGCTGAACGTTGGCGTAGTCCGCCCCGAAAAGCTCACACGCGCGCTCAATGGCGAGCTTCTCCGCCACATCTACGTGTTCGCAACCGCCGTAGTAGCGTTTCGAGGGATAGCCTTCTGCATACTTGTTGGTAAGCACGGAACCCTGCGCAGCGAGCACCCTGGGGCTCGCGTAGTTCTCGGAGGCAATCAGCTCAATATGCTCCTCCTGTCGAACGGCCTCCCGCGCCATAGCCTCTGCTAATTCATCGTCGAATCCTGCGATTGTGAAGGTGTCATCAAACATCGTAGCTACTCCGTGCGTGCTCGCGATAGCACGTCTCAACATCCCAAAATTGTACCTGACACCTCGCAAACACGCAGCACGACGATTGCCGTTAACGGCTGCAACACCTCATAATCCGGCGATCTAAACGTACGCATGAAGGTGGCGCAGTGGCGCAATACATCTACACCATGAATCGCGTCTCGAAGATCGTGCCGCCAAAACGGCAGATCCTTCGCGACATCTCCCTGTCATTTTTCCCGGGCGCCAAAATTGGCGTGCTCGGCCTGAACGGCTCAGGCAAGTCATCTTTGCTCCGGATCATGGCCGGTGTGGATAAAGAGTTCGACGGCGAAGCGCGACCGCAGCCCGGTATCAACATCGGCTACCTGCCGCAGGAACCGGAACTCGATCCCAACAAAGACGTGCGCGGCAACGTCGAGGAAGGCGTGGGGGAAGTCAAAGCGCTGCTCGATCGCTTCAACGAAATCAGTATGAAATTCGCGGAGCCAATGTCCGACGATGAAATGAACGACCTGCTGGCTGAGCAAGGCAAGCTGCAGGACAAGATTGACGCGGCCGGCGGTTGGGAGCTTGAACGCACCCTCGACATCGCGGCAGACGCACTTCGTCTTCCACCGTGGGACGCGGATGTGACCAAATTGTCTGGTGGCGAACGGCGGCGCGTGGCGCTTTGCCGACTGCTGCTTTCGAAGCCGGATATGCTGCTGCTGGATGAGCCGACTAACCACCTTGACGCGGAATCTGTCGCGTGGCTCGAGCGCTTCCTCGAGGAGTACTCAGGCACCGTGATTGCGGTCACCCACGATCGCTACTTCCTCGACAACGTCGCTGGCTGGATTCTCGAGCTTGACCGTGGACATGGCATCCCTTGGGAAGGCAATTACAGTTCCTGGCTCGAGCAGAAGCAGGCACGACTGCAGACCGAGGAACGCACCGAGGCGGCGCGACAGAAAGCCATGCAACAGGAACTTGAATGGGTTCGCACCAATCCGAAAGGTCGGCAGGCCAAGGCCAAGGCCCGGCTCAAGCGCTTTGAGGAACTCTCATCGCAGGAATACCAGAAGCGCAGCGAGACCAATGAAATCTACATCCCGCCCGGACCGCGGCTGGGCGACGTCGTGATTCAGGCCGAGGACGTCAAGAAAGCCTTCGGGGAAAAACTCTTGGTCGACGGCTTGTCTTTCCAACTGCCGCCGGGCGGTATCGTCGGCGTTATCGGGCCGAACGGCGCGGGCAAGACGACACTGTTTCGAATGATCACCGGGCAGGAAGCCCCGGACGGCGGTGAGGTCTCGCTCGGGCAAACCGTCAAGGCGGCCTACGTCGATCAATCGCGCGACTCGTTGGACGACAGCAAGACCGTCTGGGAAGAGATTTCGGACGGTCAGGACAACATCGTGATCGGCAACTACGAAATCCCTTCTCGCGCTTACGTCGGTCGTTTCAATTTCAAAGGTTCCGAACAACAAAAGAAAATTGGCCTGCTGTCTGGCGGTGAACGCAACCGGGTACACCTCGCTAAGGTATTGAGATCCGGCGGCAACCTGCTGCTGCTCGATGAACCCACCAACGATCTCGATGTAGAAACCCTTCGTGCGCTCGAACAAGCACTGCTCGAGTTTCCAGGATCGGCCGTAGTGATCTCTCACGATCGTTGGTTCCTCGATCGCATCGCCACACACATTCTCGCCTTCGAAGGCGACAGTGAAGTCGTGTTTTTCTCGGGCAACTTCGAAGACTACATCGAGGATCGAAAACGCCGCCTGGGAGACGATGCTGTTAATCCGAGTCGCATCAAATACAAGCGTCTGTCTGCCTGAGTATGTCCGAGCTGCTGCAAATCCGTGAACACCACAGCCTGCAGCAGCTGCTGGAGCCAGAACTTGCGCTGACCTGCCCGCATTGCGAGGTGTTCGCGCAGATGACTCCGCAACCGACGCCCTCGTGGCAGTGGTTGATGTCGCACCGCCCGAAGAGAATCGGGGTCAGCGCTTTGTGTCCCGCGTGTCATCGACCGGTGTTCCTGATCAGTGGGCCCGCCGTTTACTCCAGTGATCAGATCACTCTGGAAGGCTCATGGGAGCCTGTCCTGAAGCCGCTCGAGCGCTTTGAGCTCGATCTTCTCCCCGCGTCGATCGTCGATACAGTGACCGAAGCGTTGAGCTGTTATCGCGACGGCTACTATCAGGCGTTCGTCCTGTTGAGCCACAGAATCACGGACATGAGTGCCCACGAACTGGGCGCCGACGGGCGCCTAAGACTATTCAACGCAGTCACTTTTGCTGCGGAACAGGCTGGCATCGACAACGCCCTCACCCGGCTGTGTCGGGAGATTCTCTTTAATCTAGATCACTCCAAGCCGCTGCCCGTCTTACCTGCCAGCGCGGCCAAGGTGCTGCTCGCACTGCTGCGCGATATCCTCTACGAGGCATTCGTGCGCCACCAGCGCCTTGCGGAAGCGATGCCGAAACGCGGCTGAAACGATCAGTCGAACGCGGCTCGCGCATTTAGAAACAACCGTCTCCAGGGGCCAAACTCGCCCCAATCATCGGGATGCCAACTGTGCTGCGCGGTGCGTAGGGTGCGCTCCGGATGCGGCATGCTGATCGCAACACGACCGTCACGGCTCGTCAGCATCGCGGCCGACAGCTCGGACCCGTTGGGGTTCGCCGGATAGCGCGTCGCTGCTGTGCCATTCGACTCGACGTAAGTCGCTGCGATGCAGTCGGCCACGTCGTTCGGCGCGTCCGAGAACACGGCGCGGCCCTCTCCATGCGACACGACAACGGGAATCACCGAACCGTGCATGCCCTCAAACCAGGGACCGGGGACTTCGGCGATCCGGACCTGCGACAGGCGCGCTTCGAATTGCGCGGAACGATTGCCAAGAAATCTCGGCCAGTGATCACTGCCGGGGATTAATTCCGTCAGCTGACTGAGCATCTGGCAACCGTTACAAACTCCGAGCGTCAGTGTGTCTGAACGCACGAACCAAGCTGCGAACGCATCGCGTAACGGCGTGACCTCGAGAATCGATCTTGCCCAACCGCCACCCGCACCGAGCACGTCACCAAACGAAAACCCACCGCAGGCCGCCATTGCCTGAAATCCATCCAGCGTTCTTCTGCCGGACTCTATATCGGTCATATGCACATCGACCGCCTCGAAACCGCAAGCCATGAACGCCGCGGCCATCTCCTGCTGACTATTAACTCCCTGGTCTCGCAGAATAGCGACCCGTGGTCGGGTGCCCGTCGAAACATACGGCACTTGAAGGGCGTCCTGATCGAACGCAGGTGCTGCAATCAAGCCTGGGTCCGCATCATCAGCAATCCGCTCGTACGCCTCCGCCGCGCAGCGCGGGTCATCGCGCAATGCCTGCATGCGGAAACTGGTCTCTGACCACACGAGTTGCAGCTCGCGTCTTGGCACACTAAGAAGCGTCTGGCCATCCCTGACGACCACAAGGTCCATGTCGTCAGTCACGGTACCCAGAGGATAAATTCTCGACGCTAGCCCTTGTTCGTCGAATGCCTCCAAGACCGCGGTTACTTCAGTCTCGCCGACTTGCACCAAGACTCCCGGTCCTTCACCGAAGAGCCAACCCATCGTGCTCATTGAGTCTTGTGGCAGGTCCAGTCTCACACCGCGGCGTCCGGCGAAGATCATCTCGCACACCGTAGCTAGCAAACCACCATCGGAACGGTCGTGCCAGGCGAGTAGCCGCCCGGCTTTGCGCTGCTCGATGAGGGTTTCAAGCCCTGCCTTGATCACTTCTGGCGGTGCCGAGTCAGCGGCCCTACCTCCTTGCTGTTGCCAAGCCTGCGCCAGCGCACTGCGCCCGAGAGCGGCGGCATCTTCGCCAAGGTCCAAAAACAAAAGACGACTGCCTGCGTCACCTCGCAGTTCTGGTGTCAGCGTCTTGCGCACGTCGCCAACCGGCGCGAACGCAGTCACCACAAGCGACACCGGTGCGGTGACCTCTTTTTCCGCGGCATCCTCACCTTTCCATGCGGTGCGCATCGACAAAGAGTCTTTGCCGACTGGAATGGCGATTCCAAGCGCTGGGCACAGTTCATGCCCAACAGCTTTCACCGCATCAAAAAGCGCCGCGTCCTGGCCGGGCTGACCGGCCGCCGCCATCCAGTTGGCCGACAGCTTGATGTCGCTTAGCGAATCGACATCAGCCGCCAAAATATTGGTGAGTGCCTCAACAACAGAAAGTCGGGCCGCCGCGGCAGGCGCCTCACAGGCAACAGGCGTTCGCTCGCCCATCGCCATCGCCTCTCCGGTCGTGGCCGTGTGCGTCGACAACGTGACCGCCACATCGCTGACCGGTACCTGCCAAGGGCCCACCAATTGATCGCGCGCGACGAGGCCGCCGACGGAGCGATCTCCAATGTGGATCAGGAAGCTTTTGTCCGCCACGCTCGGCACAGCGAGTACTCGACGCCAGGCATCGGCCAAAGACACCTGTTCGAAATCGAAAGCGATTTCGGGCTGCTCAACGTGCTGGACGTCCCGCAACATACGCGGCGTTTTACCGAGCAGCACATCCATCGGCATCTCGACAGGTGCATCCCCAAGCAGCGCGTCTGAAACTGTGAGCCGCGGATCGCGTTCGAGCTGTCCCAGAATGGCGAACGGACAACGCTCACGCTCGCAGAGCTCTGCAAACTCGGACGCCGCACTCGCGTCGATCAGCAGCACATAACGCTCCTGAGATTCGTTACACCAGATTTCCATCGGCGACATGCCAGGCTCATCATTCGGCACGTTTCGAATCTCGAACTTGCCGCCCAGCGATGAATGGTCCACCGCCTCAGGGACCGCGTTGGATAGTCCACCGGCACCCACGTCGTGTATCAGCAGGATCGGGTTGTCGTCACCCCGTGCCCAGCAGCGGTTGATCACCTCCTGCGCACGTCGTTGCATCTCGGGGTTACCGCGCTGTACAGACGCATAATCGAGTTCGGCATCGCTGGTACCACTCGCCATGCTCGACGCAGCCCCACCGCCGAGCCCAATCAACATTGCAGGCCCACCAAGCACGACCAGCAGTGCGTCGCTTGGGACATCGCGCTTCAGCGCGTGCTGCCGGCGCACGTTGCCGAGCCCACCGGCGATCATGATCGGCTTGTGGTAGCCCCAAAACTGCCCACCGTCGCGATGCGATAAGAACGTGCGAAAGTAGCCGCCGAGGTTCGGCCTGCCGAACTCATTATTGAACGCCGCAGCGCCGATAGGCCCTTCAAGCATGATGTCCAACGCAGAGACAATGCGCTCCGGTCGCCCGGGGCTGAGCTCCCACGGCTGACGCCAGTCCGGTATATCAAGGTCTGAGACACTGAACCCGCAGATGCCGGCTTTGGGTTGAGCACCGAGACCGGTTGCCCCCTCGTCGCGAATCTCACCGCCCGCGCCTGTCGCAGCGCCAGGGTACGGCGATATCGCCGTCGGGTGATTATGCGTCTCGACTTTGATCGCAATATCGACCGACTCGGTGTGCGTGGTCCACACGCCCGACGCATCAGGAAACAGCCGCGGCGCCTCGGCGCCTTCAATCACCGCGGCGTTGTCGGAATAGGCGCTCAAGAGCCCCTCTGGAGACACCGAGCTTGTGTGCCGAATCATGTCGAACAATCGCTCTTCGCGATCCTCGCCGTCGATTCGCCACGCCGCATTGAAGATCTTGTGGCGGCAGTGCTCCGAGTTAGCCTGCGCGAACATCATCAATTCAGCATCGGTGGGATCACGGCCGATCTCGCTGTAGTGCGTCGCGAGATAGCCCTGCTCGTCATCAGACAATGCGAGCCCCATCGATTGGTTGGCTTGCGCCAGCGCCCGCAGCGAGTCGTCACCCAGCGACACGATCTGCAATGGCCGTGCAGCGTGCTGCGCGAACAGCTGTGCGGCTGCGGTGCCGGGCTCAAACGTCGACTCAGTCATGCGATCGAACAAGATTTGCCCGACAGGCGGCGACATTGAATGAACGCCCTGCAACCAAATGCGGCGCAAACGCTCGACGCGAATCACGTTCGTGAGTCCGCAACGATGCAGGATGTCGGACGCTTTACTTGACCAAGGGGAAATTGTCCCGGCACGCGGCCCGATATCGACGGTTGCGGGTGTACGCGGCATCTCGATGGGTTGCGAACCCGTCAAGACACGTGTGATTCGCTCGAGCGCCGCATCGTCTGGGACCGTCTCGCATTGAACGAGAAAAAAGTAACGCGCCTCAACACTGCTCAGCTGCGGCACGAGTGTTTTCAGCCGCCTTTCCAGCCGATCTTTCTGAAAACCGGTAAGAGCGGATGCCCCGGCTACTTCGATAAACGCGGGGGCGGTGCCGGTGTTGTCCATGGTGTCACGCTTTGCGCAGTTCTGCCGTTCGCGCGCATCATACCTGTCTCATCACGTAACGGGGGCGTCTTCAGTCTTTTTTTACCGGTGTATAGACGCTCGTAGGGAACGCGGTGACGTTCGATCCGTCGATCTTCGAAATCTTACTCACCCCCTGTTTTTCGACCTCGTCGATGCGAATCACGTTGTGCATAGGGATCAGCGTGCGCTTCACGCCCTCGAACTCACTTTTGATGCGTTCTTCGGTGGGATCAACGACCACCGCGCTGCGCTCGCCAAACTTGAGCTCAGAGATCTCGAGAAAGCCGAACAAATCGGCCTGGCCTACTGACTCGGCAAACACCTCGTAGATGCGCCCTTGGCTTGCGAACGAAATACGGTAAAGTCTCGTCATCGATTCCTCCTTGCACCAGCAAGGTGAGGCCAAGAATGCCAAGTTCAAGCCGGTAATACAGCCGCGTTTTATGTAAATGTGACCCGATACCGGTTTCGTGTGCACCTTGCGTCCATACTATTAGTTGAGGGTCCGTCTGCTTTGAGCGTATAGGCGCTATGCAATTGAAACTACAGGTAAGTAACGAGCTGCGCCAGAAGTTGGGAGCGCATGCCGAACACGTTTTCGACCATCGTGGTGGAACGATCGGCAGGGCTGCGCACAACGACTGGGTGCTGCCGGACACGAATCGCTATGTGTCGAGCGTGCACGCGAGCATCGAAGCGCGTGATGGCGGCTTTTACCTGGTGGACACCAGCATGAACGGCGTCTACGTCAACGGCAGCAAAGCGCCGCTCGGACCGACACAGCCTTACAAGCTCACTTTCGGTACCCGCCTTCGTATGGGCAGCTTTCGTATGGTCGTCAGCGAGATCAAGACAGAGCTCGATGAAGACCAACAGACCATGCTGCGCAGCGACCTGTTTGAGGATCATGCTGCGATCGAACCCTCTGCGGAGCTCTCTGTAGAGTTGCTGGTCGAAGATGAGTTGGAAGATAAGCTCGATCTCGAAGAACTCCTCGACGACCGGATGGCCTCCGCGAACATGTCGATGGTGACGAATTCGCCATTCGAGGAAATCGCAGGCGCGGCACTCGACACATCGCCTGCCGATTCGATGGCCGAGTTCGCAGACTCAACACAACCGCATACCGCCACGGTTCATCGGCTGCCGAGCGCGCGACGCAGCGCTGACGTCACCAATGAGCGCCGCGACGTTTCGACCTATCGAGCGATGCTGCGCGGCTTGGGTCTCGATCCTGCGACACTCGAAGCTCGCGCCGCCGATGAAATCGCCTATGCCGTCGGCAAGGCGCTTCGCACAGCACTCGAATCCTCCAAGGCGATGCGCTCTGAGCGTGCGCGCGCGAAACAGCGACTAGGCATCTCACAGACGCAACAGGATGTGGACGATCTGACCCCCACCGACATCAGTGACGATATCGCCGACCTTTTGCTGGGACGGGGTCAACTCTATCCCCATCCTGCTGACAACGTGCGCGACCAATTTCGCCGACTGCAGCATCACGGCACTGCGGTTCAGGAAGCGGCAGAGGCCGCTTTCAAGGAAGTCATCGCGATGCTCGAGCCGACTGCTTTAAAGGAGCGACTCGAGACGCTCGGAGCCGGCAAAGGCATGTTCTCCGCCGCGAAAAAAGCGAATCTCTGGGATCATTTTTGCCGTTACATCGAGGCTCTCGGCCACTCAAACGCTGGTGAACTGCCGCCGTTTATCCGCGACGAATTCGCACGCGCGTACGCAGCCCGCCTACAGACCATCACCTCCAGCGATCAGTGAAAGATCCCGAAGCGATCAATCGCGCGATTGCCGAAAAACTTAAGGAAAGACGTTCCTCGATCATTCCCTACGTGATCGGCGGGTTTTTCTTTATCAATGTGATCGGGGCGCTGTTGGAGTCGGGCAGCTGGAAAACCCTTATCGTCGTGCTGGCATTCGTTGGATCCTGGGCGGCGTTTGTAGTGCTTCCGCGCTTGCGCCGCTCGCTCAAGGACATCGCACAAAACGCAGGCGCGGCGACCCCGCGTGCCGAGATCCGCGCAAGACCCAAGCGCGAACGGTCGAAAGCGAAGGCGTTCAAGCTTTGCAAATCCTGCGATATCAAGCATTCCGCCGACACGCGCTACTGTCGCCGATGTGGTGCCCCGTTACTGCGCTGATGCGCTAAACTCCAGTCATCTCAGTTGCAAGGTGTCCGCACGTTGTCATTGCTTGGTGAGTTGAAGCGGCGGAACGTGCTTCGTGTCAGCGCCGCCTACATCGTGGGTGCGTGGGCAGTTGCCCAGGTGGCAGATCTCGCGTTCGACAGTTTCGATGCGCCGGATTGGGCGATGCAGGCTGTTCTTTTCCTGTTGCTCATCGGACTACCCATTGCAGCGGCCGCTGCCTGGATTCTTGAGCTCGGCCCCGAGGGCCTTCAAATAGACCATGATGGTCACTCCGAGCCTGTCTACCAACGCCGTACCGAGAAGCGCCTGAATGCCCTGATTGCGGCGTTTGTTCTATTGGGTCTTGGCGTGTTCGCGCTCACCTTCACGTTGCAATCAGGCTCGAGCGATAAAGCCGAAGCGACATCAGTAGCCGAAGTCACCGACTCGCTTCGGGCATCAGGTTCGATCGAACCCTCCATTGCTGTGCTGCCGTTTATTGATATGAGCCCGGCTCAAGATCAACGACATCTCGCTGATGGATTGCCGACGGAATTGATGACGGCGTTGCATCGCGTCGATCGTTTACGTGTTGTTTCCCGGACTTCGTCGTTCGCTTTTCGCGACAGCGGCAAGAGCATTGCGGAAATCGCGAAGGCACTCAACGTCGATCATGTGGTCGAAGGATCGATCCAACGGTCTGGGCAAGAGGTACGTATCGAAGCGGCCCTTGTCGACGTGCGCACCGATGAGCGCTTGTGGAGCGAGAGCTACACACAACCGATGGGCGATGCATTCGCGCTGCAAGCCGGCATCACACGCAAGATCGCGTCTGCGTTGAAGGTGGTGATCGGGGATGAGACAGAGTCGAACATCGATCAGGTTTTCGAGGCCACGGCGAACCCCGACGCTTACGAGGAGTTTCTGTTGGGCACAACGCTATGGGCCAGGCGTGGCGAGACGAATATCCGAGCTGCGATCGGGCATCTGGAGCGTGCGATTGAACTCGAACCGAACTTCGCTCGTGCTGAAGCCGCATTGGCGAATGCGTACATCACGCTGCCTAGCTACACTTACGTTAACTCCAGCGAGCAGTGGGACGAACTCACGAGCACCACGAGTGCAAAGGCGGTTGTGCACGCGCAAAACGCGTTGGCCCTTGATCCAGACCTTGTCGCACCCTACGCCGCCCTCGGCGACATGGCGCGACTCGACTCGCGCTGGATGGACGCTGAGCGCTTTTATCAGAAAGGGCTGAGCATCGATCCGGACGATGTGACGCTGGTGTTGTGGTACTCCGAGCACCTCGCCGACATCGGCAAGGTCGACGAAGCGTTGGCATTCGCGCGTCGCGCTGTTGAGCTCGACCCACTGTCACCGGGTGCTCACGTCGGGCTCGCGGGCGGATACATGCTCGAGGGCGACTGTGAGTCGATGCAAACGCCCGCCCGGATTGCATTGTCTTTGGGACACGAATTTGGACAGTATGTTCGCGTGCTGTGCAGTCTTTACGACGAAGATTGGGCAAAGACCCTGAACATCCTTGAAAATTTGGAAGTACGTGACGATTGGCCGAGCAGCGAGCAGTTGATCGAGAAACTTCGACCGTTTGTGAACTCGGAAGACGCTGAGACTAGAGCGATTGCTCGACGCGACCTCATCGCTTATCTCGAGACCTGGACCTACGATCCTTCCGCTACGCACTTTCTCTCGGCGCTCGGCGAAGTCGACAGAATGGCAAAAGCCTTCGTTCAGGAAGCGGAAGCGAACCCCACCAGGGCCAACCCGGCGAGAAGTTTTTGGGGCGCCGCGGGTCGGAAACTGCGACAACACCCCTCCTTCCCTGAACTTTTGGAAATGTCCGGATTGCTGGCTTTCTATCGGGAGTCGGGTATCGTGCCCGACGACTGCGAATGGGTTGACGATAACCTCGATTGCACTGTTGGGTTGTGAGCATGGAATGGAAGAAAGGTCGCGGCAAACGCGGCCCTCTACATCCACTGGTCGGGAGATGGCGATATACCGGCGACAGTCCCATGGGCCCTGTCGACTGTACTCGGCACTTTGCGTGGGACCTGAACAACAAATGGTTGGTGTTGGACGCTACCTGGGTCGGTACCGGCAAGGGCGGCAGCGACTATATTGAACGCTGCTACTTCGGCGTCCTGCGAGACGGCACGCTCGGTTTTGTGTCATTCATCAACGATGGTACGCAGTCGCAAGGAACGCTTACCGATGTTTCCGATATTCACCCCAAGGCTGTCGGCTTTCAGGCTGAAATGCCGGCCGGCATTGCACGCCAGTGTTACTGGCCGCACGGCGACGGTGGACTGGGCTGGCGAGTGGAACGCGAGGTTAAGTCAGGCTGGTCGACGTTGGTCGAACACCGGTATGACCGAGTGGACTAACGATCTCGGAGTTTCCAGATCTCCCAGGCACAGAATGCGATCGGCAGCAGGAACCAGATGACGCCTTTGCCCAGCACAAGGATTGCTTCACTACTCATCCGTAGAGTCTAATCGGGCTGGCTCGCACACGCACACAGAGTTCGAACTCATGTCAAACATCACAGGGAGAGTGAGACCGCTACGTGAGATCTGGTTTGAGCCGGAGTTGAACGTTTCGCGCGTTGCCCATGAGAACCCCGGTTACCGAATCATCGTGTTGCCGGTTCTGGCGAGTTTCGCCATTTGGCCCGGGCTCCTCTTGGCCGGCTTTGATCCCGAGGATCCAGTTGGGGTGTTCTGGCAGGCGCTGCTCTCTCTCAATTTCACAGTTGAGTTGCCGTTGCAATTTGTAACGGCCTGGATGCTATTCGCCTCCAGTCGCCGCTTTGGCGGTCGCGCGAGCTTCAACGCAATCGTGTCAGCGCTTGCGTGGAGTCGCTTACCGATCGCGGTGCTGACCGGTCTCGCTCTCTCGCTAACCTGGTTGTCGATAGGCACCGAAGAGACCCCCTCCACCACTTGTTCTATGGCGCCAAGGAGCATGTCGGCATCTGGGGCTAACGACCATGAACTGGAACGCGCTACTGTCTGCGAGCGACAATGAATACCGGATGCGAAACGTATCGATACAGAGGCACGTTTCCGGTCGATAACGATGACGCGGGCGTCCCGGCGCAGCAATATCTAATCGGCAACTACACCCAACGTGTCGAAGTCGCCGAGGGTGCACTGCACGTTGCGTTCGGGCACAACGTGAACATACTCATTGCAGACAAGATACTTTCATTGCGCCCAATGTACGTCACGGAGAGTCCCGTCAGTCCGATATCGTGGAATTGCGGGATGCATGATGTTCCCCCAGGCATGACGCCGGCGGGGGAAAACCGCACAACAGTGGAGCTCAAGTATCTCCCAAGTGCTTGCCGCTAGGCCTCGCCTCGATTGACAAAATTCCAGGCCTGCGATACCACGACTGAGCCCTCTCCCACTGACGAGGCGACGCGCTTCACGGAGGTCGCGCGCACATCGCCGACGGCGAACAAACCCGGACATGAGGTCGCATAAGAATCGTGCTGTTCAACAGCATCGCCGGTGAGCACGAAGCCGCGCTCATCGAGTTTGGCGAGATCGCTTAGCCAGCCGGTGTTGGGCGCAGCACCCACCATGACGAACACACCATTGGAGGGAATGGTGGTGTCTTGCGCCGTCGCCTTGTTGTGCCAGGTCACCTGCTCGAGCGATTGTTCGCCGACAAGTGCGCTAACCTGAGATTGGAAGTGCACCGTAATCGCTGGATCCGCATATAACCGGCTCGACAAATACTCCGACATCGACGCTGCGAGCGACTGACCTCTCACCAATACGTGAACATGTTTGGCACTGCGGCTCAGGAACATCGCCGCCTGACCTGCAGAGTTTCCACCACCAATGACAACCACCTCGGTGTTGCGGCAATATCTGGCCTCCGATTCGGTGGCCGCGTAGTAGACACCCGCTCCTTCGAAGTCTTCAAGCCGATCAAGTGGCAGCCGGCGATACTGAACGCCGGTCGCGATGATCACGGCACGTGACCGAACCTTGCGACCATCATCAATCGAAGCGACGAATAGATCACCCTCTCGCTCCAGCGCACTGACGCGGCACGGGACGAGAAAACGCGTGCCGAACTTCATCGCCTGAACCTCACCGCGCCAAACCAGATCGGCGCCAGAAATACCGGTCGGGAAACCCATGTAGTTCTCAATGCGTGAGGACGTCCCCGCCTGACCGCCAATCGCCAAGGACTCAACGACTATCGCACTGAGCCCCTCTGCACCTGCGTAAACACCCGCTGCCACACCGGATGGGCCGCCACCGACGATCAACACATCAACCGTCTCCCCGCAGTCCACCGACATATCCATTCCAAGGTATCGGGCAACCGATGACGGGGACGCATCTTCGATGACATGTTCTTTTCCGAAAACGACCGCCGGTGTGTTTGTCGGGATCTTGCAACTCGCCGCGAGTGCGTCAGCTTCGGCGGTGCCGAGCTCTACCTGACGAAACGGCAAGCGGTTGCGCGTTGCGAATGCCTCAACCTGACGGACGCCGCGATCCACCTCCGCACCCAAAAGCGTGAGACTCCCGTCGTTGTCCTCAAGCTGACGACGACGGCGTGCGGCAAGGACCGTGATAATGATGTCACTCATCTCCGGGATGCGCGCCATCAAATCGAGCAGTGCCTCACGAGGCGCAACCAGAGCGCGGGTCGTCGCACAAGCCTGCAACGACATCGTATGCGCCGTCCCGGAAATTAAGGCGATCTCACCGGCGAACTGGGTCGGTCCGAGCGAGGCTTCCAAATGACGTTCCCCCGTGATCGGGTGCAATACGACGATCTCGCCCTCGAGAACGTACACGAATTGATTGGCCATCTCGCCAGCGCGAACGACAATCTCGCCCTTCTCGTAGGTAACCTCTTCTGAAATCTCTCGCAGCGCCGCGACATGGCTCTCATGCAACGGCGTGCGGCGCATTTCTCTCAAATCACGGGCAATCGTTTCCATGGCGCAATCCCTGTGGAAAAGAAACTAGGCGTAGTCGAGCCTACCATCGCGACGAACGATGTTGACAGAACGAATGACTTTGGTGTCAAAACTCCGGGTCTCGATCGTTGAAAGCCCCACGAACTCTGCGCGAGCTTTTTCTCGCTCGAGCGTCAGCTTGACGAAACCGCGATAACGCCCGTCCATCCACTCTACGCTATCGTTGGTTTCCACGAGCAACTCGTCATGCCGGTTGTTGGCCGCATCGCCGAGCTCGTATAGACCGCGTGGCGACGAGATACCGCTGGTGCCAAGTTCAAGACCTGCAGGCTCGCCCGCTTCAGTGTTCAAACGATTCTGCCAAAACACGTGTGTATCGCCAGTGACGACCAGTAAGTCACGCGCACCCGCTTCGGCTGCCAATGCATACAGCCGCTCGCGCGCTGCGGGATAGCCATCCCACGCATCCATATTTGCGGGAATCTCAAGCTCACCCACCCGGATGAGTGACCGGGCGTAGTCCGCAAGCCAACCCTCAAGCGATTCGGTGGCTTCGAGAAAAACCGGATCATTCAGCGGCGCTGCCACCACCCGAGCAAGAATCGTCTGGTTCGCCAACACTCGCCAAGGCTGACCTGCCTCGACTGATGCCTTGAGTCCTTCCGCGAGAAACGTCTCGTCAGACTGGCTCATCATCTCGCGACTCTCGTCACCAACCACACGTTTGTAGAATTCTGCGGCTGCCTCGGGCGATGTCAGCGAGTCGTCATGCGCGCCGAGGTCGATTTGCTCCGAGCGCGCCATGTGGCGTGTTTCGACCGCGTAAAGACTCGCGAGATCACCGAAGCGAAAGTGGGCGCGACGCGACTCTCGCGATTCGCCAACGCCTGCCTCACGAACCGGCATCCATTCGTAGTAGGCCCGGAGCGAGATACTGCGACGATCAATCCATTCCCCTTCGCCATCCTGATGATTTTGTGCACCGCCAGACCATGGATTGTTCGCCGACTCATGGTCATCCCAGGTCGCGATCAACGGATGCATCGCATGCATCGCCAGCGACCCTGAATCGGATTTGTATTGTGCGTGGCGTATCCGATAGTCGGATAGCGCTACGGTCTCGTGACGCGGCTCATGCACGCGTCCCAGGGCGCGTCCGGCATCAGCACCGTACCCATTCTCGTCGTACTCGTAGATGTAATCGCCGAGGTGCACGACGATATCGACATCCGCGTCTTCGGCGATCGCCTGATATCCGTTGAATCGTCCAAAAGGATAGTTCGAGCAACTCGCGACCGCGATCACCAGCGAGTCAACTTCGCCGGTTGGCAGCGTTCTTGTACGCCCCACCGGCGAGACCACACCGCCGACGACGAATCGGTAATACAGCTGCGTCCCTTCCGGTAGCCCCTCAGGAATGACCTTCACCGTGTAATCACGAATCTCGGAGGTATGGACCGTGCCTTGGGTCACCGTGTTGCGCATGCCAGGGTCAGTCGCAACAGACCAGTCGACAGCAACCTCGCCAGACTGCCCCGACACACGGGTCCACAGGACAACACTGTCTTG
>JBCBNU010000036.1:0-27854 GCA_039821645.1 Pseudomonadota bacterium | reverse complement strand
GGTCAACCAGGGGGAGCTGACCGTCTGGGTACTCAGCGCCCAGCAGCTGCAGATTCGCCGCTGCGATACGCACGTCCTGAACTCGGGCTGCGAGGATGTCTTCAGTCTGCGCCACGGTGGTCCGAGACAGGTACACGTCCAGTGACTCATTGATACCTGCCAGATACCCGCGATCGACGATGTCCTGCGCCTTTAGTGCGATGTCGAGCTGGTCACGCGCCACCTGTTCGAGCGCCTGGGCCTCAGCAAGCGCGTACCACGCTCTCGACACATCGGCAGCCAGTTGGCGGCGCGTGTCGATGTAGGTCGCTTCAGCAGCAGCATAGTTGTAGGCCGCGCTGCGCGCCGATGCGGCGAGTTCACCCCAGATGTCGATCTGCCATTGCAAATCGAGGTTCGCCGAGGCGACTTGGTTAACTACACCATCGTCGAGCGCGTCACCGGTAAAGTTTCGAACAATGCGGCGTCGGTTACGATCAAGCGACAATGAGATGCTGGGCAATCTTGGCGCTCGCGCAATGACAGCGGACTGGCGCGCCTGGTCGAGCCGCGCACGTGCCGCCCCGAGTGCATAGTTCTGATCAACCGCATCGTTAACACGTGCGCTCAGTGCATCGCTGCCCAGCGTTTCCAGCCACGCGTCATCGGCATCGGTGTTGTCTTGCTCGGCGCGCACCCAATCGGCCGGTACGGCCGCTGTGGGCTCAGGTCGCGGAGGGGCGCTGTGGCAGCCTGCGAGCACGACACTAAATACTAAAGCCAAAATGTAGAGGTGAAGACGCACCATGGGCTTCCACTGCGGTTGGTACTGGATAACGTGCAACGGTTCGAGAATGGGCGCCGCTCGGATGCGCCGGCAAACCGCTGTTCTTGCGAGCAAATCGCTTATAGAGAATAGCAGTCGTCTCGGTGCTGTCGCAAATACAAACTCGGACAACGCCGGTTTTGTCTAGGTTTCAGGCTTACTTGTTACATAACCTCGAGTTGATGAAGAATCCTGCAGGTAGGCCGCTAACGCTCTCACACGGCATTAGATGGCGAGAACGCGCGCGTGATCGAGACTTCGAATTCCCTTCTCCTGAGTATCCGACGCTTAACGGCACCGCTGACGTTGTGCGCTCTGGTGGCGTGCGGTGGCGGTGGCGGTGGTGTCGAGCCGCTACAGAGCGCCGATTCGATGGTCGACGACCTGACGATTGCACAGAGTGTCTACGATGCAGAGCGCAGGACACCGCCAGGCTTTCTCTCCGATCCAACGGACTATCCGGGGCTATCTGAGTTTCGCTTCCACGTGGTCGCGCAAGACGTTGGACTTGCTGCTGCGACGGATATGCGGTTTGAAGCCTGTACCGATGATCCGGTGACGGCTGAACTTTGGTCTGCACAAGCGAGTGCTGGACGCGGGCTAGCCTCAACCATGACGGCATCGCGCAACACCGACTGGTTTTTTCAAGTCGACCGAGTGCTCAACAGTGACCCGACGGCTGTAGCTGTTGCCCGCGTGTTTCGCTGCGCGGCGCTTGATCGCGGCACACTAGACGGTGCCGGTTCAGCAGGTCAGCTCAATCGCGCACCGGTCACGCCGGATGACCTTCGTTATGTCAGTGAGTACCTCTGGCAGTTCAGTATCTTCAACAACGCACTCCAGGCTGTAATCTCAAGCGCTGCTGCGCCGGGCGATGACGTCTTGAGTCACGACCTGATCCGAGCAGCGGCAGAGGTGGGTGCGGGGGTCAATGGCTGCGATCGAATCGATCTGTATCGTTGGCGTCACAGTGTGGACCCCGATAACGGCATCCTGACGGAGGAAACGGTGTGGCTCCGGAATTTTGATGCGGAGCAGAGTGGTGGCAACGTTTCGCTGTGCCCGCAGTGAACGCAATGGACGCGTGAACCGCGTCACAGCCTCGTCGCGGAGCCACGTCTAGAATCGAGTTTTCCATAATCGTCGAGCAGGGTATTGGCACGGACCTCTCTCATCATGGCGCTACCGGACATGGTCCTGGTAGTGCATCGCGACGGCCGTATCCTCGATTCACTCGGTGGGCGCACGTTCAGTTTTGATCTCGGTCCGGAGGCCTGGGAGGGTCAGTCCGTCGAACAGGTACTGCCGGCTGGCGTGGCGGAACAGTTGCAGAGCCATCTGGCGCGGGTACTCAGAATCCGCCAGCCTGTCACAGACATCACTCGTGCCGACGACGGGCGCGACTTTGAGTTGCGCCTGAGTGTGCATGGACGCGAACGCGTCCTGTGTGTGGTGCGTGACCTTAGCGGTGAGCATCAGACGGCTGCCGAGTACCTGCAGACTGCATCGACCACAGGCGAGACGCTTGCCCGCGATACCTTCCTGCATCTTCTCAATGACGCTGTGAATACCAGTCGAATGAGCGAACGCCCGCTTGGCCTGTTGGCGATCGGCTTCATGGGCTATGAAGAGGTTTGCCATTCGATCGATGGCGAAGGTCAATCGATGCTCGCGCGCCAAATGTCGAGTCGCATCGATGGGGTCCTGGCTGATGCTAAAGAACGCCTCGGTGCCATGGTGTCGACGCAATTGAGTGTCGAACAGTTCGCGGTGCTGGCGTCTTCGGTGACCGGCGGTGAGCAGGCACTGGAAATTGCTCAGGCGCTCTCGGACTCGCTCGCGAAGCCGTACAATCTTGATTCACGTGAAATCACACTCCGGCCGGCGGTCGGTGTTGCCGTGGCACCGCAGGACGGGAACAGCGGTGAGCACCTGTTGCGTAACGCCATGACGGCGATGGAAGAGTCCGCGATGCTCGATCGCAGTGGCATCGAACGCTACACCGATACACGTCGACTGCGAACGGAGCGTCGGCAAGATCTGATCGAGGAATTGCGTTGGGCGATTTCTGAGGACCAACTTACACTACATTACCAGCCTGTATTTCAGCTGCGTGATGCCCGTCCTGTTGCAATCGAGGCATTCGTGCGCTGGCAGCATCCGCTGCGCGGTGTTCTCAATGCCGCCGAGTTCGTTCCGTTAGCAGAAGCCACTGGTCAGATTCAGAAGATCAGCGAATGGGCACTCGCACAGGCCTGCCGTGATCTCATGTCGATCCGCGCATCGAGTTCGATGACGCTGTCTGTATCGGTCAACCTGTCACGCCACTACTTCTCGCGATTGGACCTATTGGACAGTCTGAATCGTGTGTTCGAAGAGACCTGTTTTGATCCTGCGTGGCTACAACTCGATATTACCGAGCGCATGTTGATGCGACCCGAGCAGGTTGGCCCGGTGCTCGGTGCGCTCAAGAAGCTCGGTATCGGGCTACAGGTTGATGACTTTGGCAGCGGCTACACATCACTGAAGCAAATGCGGCGTTTCCCGTTGGACGCGCTCAAGATCGACGGCGACTTCATTGGTGGTATCGGCCGTTCGCCGGATGATGAAGCGGTCTGTCGCAGTGTCATTGCCCTGGCGCATGCCTATGGAATGCGCTGCATTGCCGAGGCGGTGGAGACTTCAACTCAGGTGCGGTTCCTGCGAGACGCGGGATGCGATGATATTCAGGGCAGTCTGTTTAGTCGGGAGATGCCGCTGGATGCTCTGGAGGTGTTTCTTGAGCAATTCCACCAAGGTAGGAACTTCGAAAGCGCGGCCGAAGACACCGATATCGCGGCGCTTTAAAACATGCGGGCGACCTCGTCCTGAGGCCGCCCGCCAAGAGCTCAGTCGAGGGCAACCGGCGTTTTGCCGCGACCGGTGGCTTTCCACCATCCTTCTTCGACTTCTACCGCGGGTACCAGCTCACCATCGATACTGCAGGTGGCGCGGTAGCGAACCGACTTCGCCTGCTTTTCGGCTTTGTGGCGTACGGTCAACCAGAATGTTGCTTCATCACCAGAATTGGTGCTGCGGATACGCTTGATGCGTGTCGAACCAGGTCCAAGCTCATCACGGATGGCGCCTTCGCAACGTTCCATGCGTTTTGCGCTGGTGCGTGCCTCTGCATCCGCTGGCGCTGTCACGCCAGAAGCGAAAACCATTGTTGCCAATGTTGCTATCAGGACTTTCATTGCTCTCTCCTTGTAGCGCAGCGCGGTGGGGGTGATTGGGGGTATTGCGCCGCGTTGGGAAGCAGTCTAGAGTTTGCGTATCTGCATCAGCAATTCAAATATGGCACGCAGTGTCTGCAAAAATGCATAACTTCGATTGGGACGACATTCGCGTGTTTCTAGCGATTGTCGAAGCCGGCAGCGTTACCGAAGCGGCGGTCAAGCTAGGCATCAATCAGAGCACGGTCAGTCGTCGGATGACCGCGCTAGAAGAGCGTCTTGGTGTACACCTGTTTGAACGGGCACGGGGCAGCCGTTGGATACTCACCGCCGCCGGCGAACAAATGTCAGGCTCAGCAGCGCTAATGCAGGACAGCGCGAACTCAATCACCCGTGAAGTGTTGAGAAACAGCACCGAGATTTCCGGGCACGTGACCGTCACGTTCTTTGATCACGGTTCGCGTTTCATCGGTGTACCGACGATCGCGAAAATCGCGCGTGACTATCCCGAGCTCCGGATCTCGATGAACATCAGTACCGATGCGTTGGATCTCGGCTCGCGTGAGGCGGATGTTGCTATCCGTTTTGCGCCTGGCGTTCCCGATGATGTTGTCGCACGTCGCATCTGCTCAGTATCTATCGGAGTCTACGGGACGCAGGAATGGTACGACCGATTCCGTGCGGGCGAGCAAGCCATTCCTCTAGTCGTGTGGTCGAAAGTGAATACCGTTAGCGAGTGGCTCGGCGCTGTCGTGCCAGGTGGCCAACTTATGTATGAAGCCAACCGCCCGCAGGCGATTTCACAAATGGCGAGACTCGGTGCGGGTGTTGCGGCGATTTCCTGCTTTGAGGGCGAGCAGACACCAGAGCTGGTCCGTTTTGCAGAAATTCCTGTACTCCGAGAGTCTTATTTGTGGGTCATTTCTCATGAAGATCTGCGCACGACCGCCCGCGTCCGGATCGTGCGGGATCAGATGATCAAGGCGCTGGAGGCCGTGCGACCGCAGCTGGAATACGACCCGGCAAAAGAGACCACAAAACACTGAAGTCTTGGGAACGATTGCCGCTAGCTGAGACGTGGCGCGCAGTGCGCGAAGGGCGAGCCGCAGTACACTCAATTCACGATAGGCGTGTGGCAAGTATTATGTCGAGTGAAATCGATGCGGTTCTTGAGAACAATGGCATCTCAATGGTGTTCCAGCCCATTGTTGTGGGTGGGGAAAGAAAACTATTCGGATTTGAAGCCCTCGCACGAGGTCCCGAGGACACAGGGTTGTTCCAGCCGGTTTCGCTGTTCGCGGCGGCCAGTGCGGCTTCGCGAACTGAGGAAGTCGATTTCGCTTGCGTCGCCTCTGCGTTCGCGCAATACCAGGCGCTTGGCCTTTCAGGCCTGCTATTCGTCAATCTAACGCCGGAGGGTATCCTTAGTCTCGGTCGCAACCTGAAGCCATTGATCAGCCTTCTGAGCGACTCCGGGATGGATCCGCACCGGTTGGTGCTCGAGATTACCGAACAGGCGATTGTCGATGACTACATAGCAGTTTCGGCCGCGATGAAGTCGGTGCGGACGCTTGGCGTTGCCTTCGCGATCGACGATCTTGGATCCGGATATTCCGGTCTCAAGGCATGGTCAGAGTTGGCGCCTGAATACGTGAAGATCGATCGGTACTTCACGCACAATGTTCACAATGATTCGGTGAAAGGCGAGTTCGTTCGCGCCATCCTGGATATGGCACGAGCCTCACGCAGTACTGTTATCGCCGAAGGTGTGGAAACGCCTGAAGAGGCACGCGAGCTTATCGACGCCGGTGCAGCGCTACTACAGGGATACTTCTTCGGTCGACCTGAGTCCGAGCCCGATGAGCGGGGCGCCCTTGAGCGCAGCGTATCGATCCGAGTTCGTGCGCCCGAAGAGTCCATGACGTGTGCAAGACATATCTCATTACCCGTGAGCTCGATTTCTCCGGATACTCCGATCCCCGCAGTAGCCGAGATTTTTCACAAGGAACTGGACCGGGATACCATTCCGGTCGTGCAGGATGGACGTCCGGTCGGAGTGGTGCCACGAGCGGCTTTCCTGGAAACGATGAGTATGCCTCTGCGTCGCGAGCTTTACATGAAGCGTCCGATCAGCGTGCTGATGCAAGAGGCGGTACTGGTTGTTGACGCGGACCTTCGCCTCGAGCAGGTGTCGCGATTGGTCACCAGCGGCAACCGAACACGGTTGCACGAAGAGTTCATGATCACCGAGCGTGGCGAATACGTCGGTATGGGTCGTGTGGTCGATTTGTTGCGAACGATCACAACGGAGCAGATTCAGGTCGCCCGTTACAGCAATCCGCTGACGCTGCTACCTGGCAATGTACCGATTTACGATTGGATCAACCGGGCGGTCGAGCGTGAGCGGTCATTTGTCATCTGTCATGTCGACGTCGACAACTTCAAGCCGTTCAATGACAAGTACGGATACGCGCGAGGCGATCAGGCGCTCGTCACGATCAGTGAAATCCTCAAGCGTTGCGTGAGTCCGAAGCTGGACTTTGTTGGGCACGTTGGTGGCGATGACTTTGTTTTTGTTTTCCAGACCAAAAACTGGCGCGATCGTATTCAGCAGTGCTTTGATGAACTGACTGAAGCGCGAAAGACGCTGCACTCTGCTAAGGACCTTGAGCTTGGTCACCTGACGGCTACAGACCGATTTGGTAGCGAAAGAGAGTTCGAACTACTCAGCATCTCTGTTGCTGCATTAGTCTGCAGAGGAATTCGTGAGCACTCGGCTGAGATGCTGATTCAGCATCTTGTGCCGATCAAGTCGCATGCCAAGAAAAAGCCCGGTAATGCGCTGTCTGTTGCGATTTGCACCGAGACGCCCAGCGAGGCCGCGCAGCCGTCGGCTGAGGTCACCATCGAGGATACCGTCTCTATGGTCGGCATGACCGTCTGAGGGCATCCATGCCCACAGACGATCGCATAGAGCGGTCGGATCAACTCAAAAGATCGAAGCGATCCGCGTTCATCACCTTGGTCTATGCCTGAGATAAAGTCGCGAACAAACTTCTCCGAGTTATCGTCCTGAGCATAGACCTCGGCATACGCTCGCAGAATAGCGTTGGAGCCGAATACGAGGTCAGAACCGGTCTCGGTGAAAACGACTTCGTCGTCGCGGCGGTCACTAAAGCGATCAAACCGAGCAGTTGCGCACGATCCAACAGCATCTCTTCCGGGCTCACCACGTAGTTCGCTTTTTCGAACTATCTCCATAGTTTTTCTGAATCGAGTCTCGTTGCTTGCAGGTCGATCGGTGGGTGTTAGGATGCAAGTGAGGCGGCGGGACCTATTCGCCGGTGCGCCGTCAGCCACTAGACCACCATCAGTTGAGATCAGTATGAGATTGCGATTCGCTTGGGCACCGAAGGTGTCGTTAATTTGTGTCACGCTTGGCCTTGTTGCATGCGGACAAGAACCACAGGAGCAAGCAGCAAAGGCAATAGGAAAGGCAATAGAGATGACGTCCGAGGAAACGATCACCACTGAAGCCATATTCCGCGATCGACTCTACGATGCAGAGCAGCCGGTAGCATCGCGCTGGCATCCCGATGGCACCTCCTTCACGGTCTTGGAAACCAGTCCGGATTACGAAGATGCCGAGATGGCGGTTGATGAGAATGGCGACCTTGTCGAGCATCCGAAGGATCTTGTTAGCTACGATTTCGAGACGCTCGAGCGCACCGTGATTCTCTCTGCGGCGGATCTCGTGCCGCCCGGTGGCGACAAGCCGCTCGTTATTGATGACTACGCCTGGTCGAAAGATCAAAGCAAGATTCTGCTCTACACGAATAGCGTTCGAGTGTGGCGGGTGAAGTCGCGAGGTGACTATTCAGTGCTAGACCTCGAGTCTGGCGAGATCGTGACGCTCGGTGGGCCGGATGCGAAGCCGAGCACGATGCAGTTTGCAAAAATCTCGCCCGACAGCAAGAAGGTCGCGTACGTGCGCGAGGCGAATATCTTCGTTGAAGACTTGGAAAGCGGCGAGATCAGCCAGCTGACGCGCCGGGAAAACGATTCGATCATCAACGGCATCATGAGCTGGGCGTACGAAGAGGAATTCAGTATTCGGGACGGGTTCCGCTGGAGCCCCGACAGCTCGCGGATCGCGTACTGGCAGTTTGATACCTCCGGCGTGAAGAATTTCACGTTGATCAACAATACCGATTCTTTGTACCCGACTCTGACCGAGATTCCTTATCCGAAAGTGGGCGAGACGATTTCTGCTGCGCGTATCGGTGTTGTGTCTCTCAAGACACGCAATACCGCTTGGGCGTATGTGCCGGGCGATCCTCGGGACAACTACATTCCTCGAATGCAATGGACCGAGAATAGCGATGAATTGCTTTTGCAGCACGTCAATCGCAAACAAGAAACGAATCGGGTCTACATCGTTGAGGCGATCAGTGGAGAGAGCGAGAACATCTTCGTTGATCAGGATAACGACTACCTGGACGACTTCCATGATGTCGAATGGTTGGATGACGGTGCTGCGTTTACGTTCATTTCCGAGCGCAGCGGATGGCGTCATGTGCACAAGGTTTCGCGCGACGGCGAGACCATTACTGACCTGACGCCGGGCGACTATGATGTTGCGAGTCTTTTGAAAGTCGATAAGGAGGGTGGTTGGCTCTACTTTACGGCATCACCCGACAACATGACGCAGCGTTATCTCTATCGCGCGCCGCTTGATGGCAGCGGCAAAAAAGAAAGGCTGACTCCAGAGACCTACTCAGGCACCAATGCCTATAAGTTCTCCGAAAACGCACGCTTTGCGGTCCATACGCATTCATCGTTCTTGCAGCCGCCACAGTACCGCTTGATCGCAATCGACGATCATCGCGTGCTGCAAACTTTTGAAGACAATCAGGAACTGATCGACAGACTCGAACAGCTGAAACTCGGGAAGCATGAGTTCTTCCAAGTGGAAGCGCAGGATGGGCTGACGCTGGATGGCTATCTGATCTATCCCGTCGGTTTTGATCCCAAGCAAAAGTACCCAATCGTCAACTACGTGTATGGCGAGGTGGCAGGCCAAACGGTTCTGGATTCATGGCGTGGTCTTGGCGGCATGTGGCATTTGATGATGGCGCAGAAAGGGTATGTCGTCGCTTCGGTCGACAATCGCGGCACACCTTCGTTGCGGGGTCGTGACTTCCGGAAAGCGCTGTACGGTGGCATCGGTATTTTGTCGTCGCGAGATCAGTCGGATTCACAGGCAGCGATGCACAAGAAGTATCCGTTTATTGATAGCGAACGGGTCGGCATCTGGGGCCATTCCGGTGGCGGTTCGATGACGCTGAACATGCTGTTCCGCTACCCGGATCAGTATCAGGTTGGCGTATCACGCGCGCCGGTACCCGACCAGCGTCTGTATGACGCGATCTATCAGGAGCGCTACTCGGGTTTGCTCGTCGATCACGAAGAGGGATATGTGCAGGGCTCGCCGATCACCCATGCGAAGAATCTAGAGGGCAAATTATTGCTGGTTCACGGAACCGGTGATGACAACGTTCACTATCAGGGCAGCGAGCGTTTGATCGATGAGTTGGTGCGTCATAACCGACAGTTTGATTTCCTGTCCTACCCGAATCGCGCGCATGGCATTCGCGAGCGTGAGGGCACTCAGTTACACCTGGCGACTGCAATGACCAACTACTTTGACGAGCATCTGAGCATCAGCGACTAACGGTACGGGTCAATTGGTTTCGAAGCCAGGTCTCCTGAACCTCAAAATACCCGTCGGTCTTCACCTTCATCCATTGGGGCAAGGCGTTCATTTCTTTCATGCTGCCCGTTTTTGTGATGTTGAGTCCGTGGTCTGCATCGGGAAATGAGTGAACGGAAAGCGATGCGTTCGGGTTTTGACCGATGGTTCTCACATACAGGTCTCTGGTTTTGCGCCAGTCGACACTAAGGTCTTTTTCACCGAACAGGGCGAGCACTGGGATATCGAGTGACGATAGCATCTCATCGAAATCCTCGATCCAGACGTACTCGCACAGATCGTCATCCATTTTTGGGCACGACCCGTCTTTGCAGGTGAGTTGACGCAGCTCGTACTCCACCCGGTTCGGCCAATCACCTCGCATGTTGGTGATGTACTCGTTCGCTCGTAACGTCTCGGTCGCTATCAGATAATCTGGAAAGCTCCCTTGTGTTCTGAAAAGCCTGCAACCTTCCCGCCACTCGGACTCAAGTTGCTCTGCGAGCTCAGGTGTCCCGCCCTCGTGAGGCAGGTTCGATAGCAGCAGGTAAGTGTAGTTGTCCTCTGCGGAGGTGCCGCTTATCGAGATCCAGAAATCGATGTCCGAATCCTGCGATAGCGCGATGGGCGCGATCCATCCGGCACGGCTGCCGCCCCAGAGTCCGATCTTTTGCGTGCCGGGCGCTTCTATTCGGCGAAGGTGAGCGATGGCGTCTAACACCGCCTGCGCGCTCTCGTGTACCGGCTGATTGATATCGAACGTGCCCTCGCTCTTGCCGAGCCCGGGTTTGTCCCAGAGCACCGTGGCAATACCCATCTCATTAAACCGCTTTCGTTCTGGGGAGTACGAGATCCAGTTTCGAACGTTGGTTTCGCCGTAGCTGTGGACGATGACGATCAGTGCTTTAGTGTCGCCCTTTGGCACGTCAAAGATGCCCGACAGCGTCACACCGTTGGACTCAAACGCGAAATCCACAGTGGCGCCGGGGGTGAAGGTAATGTCGCCAAGGCCCTCGTTATCGTTAGCTGACGCGGAGAATCCGCATAGCGTGAGAACAATCAGGCAAAACGCGGGCACGATAGGTTTGTTCACAATAAACCTCTTGGATAGAACCGAGCGTTGGATGTCTGACCCTGTCAAAAGGTTTAGTCTGAACCCAACGCCTAAACGTTTAGTAAAGAACCGACGTCTGATATCGGTAATCTCAAATGGAAGCAATGAGTTGCTAGAACAAAATTGGAAGGTCGCTTTGCTGATTGGATTCACGCTGCTGGGCGTGCTGTCGGGCTGTGCAACGTGGTCAGAAGACACACCGCGGGTCGCAGTACCTGGGCCAAAACCGCTCAAGGTCGATGTGCCGCTCGGTCATTCGATCGAGCTCGAGTTGCCGACGGGTGAAGCGACTGTAGTGGCTGGAGCCATTGATCACGTGGATATTGCCGTGACGGTTCGCTGCCCCGAAGATTCCTCTCGGTGCCGTAAGAGAGCGAGTAGGGCGGAACTCGTGAGCACAATTTCCTCGAATCGAACGCGCTTTTTGCTCGACGGATCGCTCGGGTCTGCGGCCGAAGTCGTATCGCAGGTGCGAGTGCCTGAAGACCGAGTGCTCGAGGTGCGGATGAAATACGGCGCGTTGACGGTTCAGAATCATGCCGCTGATCTCGATGTGCGCATGACGGCCGGCGATGTTGACATCGTAAGCGCTGAGTCGCAGACCGGTACCGTCGAACTCAAAGCCTCGGTAGGCGAAGCCTCGCTGCGCAGCGACGGCGGCCGAGCAGAGGGGCGTCGCCCCTTGTTGGTCGGCTCCAAAGTCGAGTGGGATGGCGTCGGGCAAAATGCTGTAAACGCGCGCGTTCGCTTTGGGGATGTGCAGCTGCGCCTGCAGCCCTAGCGACTCGCCATCTGCATTGCGCCGCCAGGTGTGGCGACCGCTGTTGCAACGATCGTACTCCAGTGGGTTAGTGCGGACTGCAGGTCCACAGCAAAACCGGAATCCGCGTCATCCTGCATATCCGCCATGCGAACAATGGCGTTGCCCGTCTGAGCATCGATCAGCTCTGCCACCATGGTCACTCGGCCAGGCGCTACGTTGAATTTGAAGCGCCGCTGCCAGGCACGTGCCTGCACAGAATCCCGCGTGTCCGAGAAATCGAGGAGTTGCAGGCGAATGATCATCGCGTTCGTTGTCGAAGGCGTTTCGGCGAGCTGTACGCCATCGTCAATAAGTGCCTGCTCAAGTTCACTCGCTGCCCGCTCACGAAGGGCATTGGCGCGCTCCAACGCACTTTCGGTTTCCGTTGGGTACCAAACAGAGACGGTTTCGATATAGACGGTGTCGTAGCGGGTGAGATCGGCGTTAACGCTCGTGAAGAGCATATCCAGCATCGGGTGTTCGATACTTCGCCACTCGTCCGCCGCTGCAACAGTTGCGGTGCTTAACCCAAGCACTATCAAAGCAACTGCAACCATCGATTTCACAGTGTTTGTTTTCGTCATTTTCCTTCTCCGTAAGAGCTTTGCTCAAAATAACGAACGGGAAGGGGATCGGTTGACGCGCAACATGAAGGAAATTCAGTGTTATGTCGTAAACCGCAGTGGCAAGGTAAAAAGTTAACGCGGCGGCACGTTCTTGTTTAGAGAGGGAGGGTATTGGTGGGCCCGCCAGGACTCGAACCTGGGACCAAGGGATTATGAGTCCCCTGCTCTAACCAACTGAGCTACAGGCCCGCCAGAGCGGCGGATTCTAGCAGTTCTCCACCAGCGCTGTGAGCGCGTTGAACTGATCCAAGGCCAGCACATGGCGAAGCTCGTTCGCGGTGGCGCCGCCGTGATATCCGTAGGTCATCCAAATAAACGGCATGTCGATGGCATGAGCGGCCTCAGCATCATTTGCTGAGTCTCCGACCATCCAGCAATCCTGTGCATTGACTCCGAGCGTCGCGCAGGCCTCGAGAAGCGGTTCCGGGTCCGGCTTGCGAGCTGACGTTGAGTCACCGCCAACTAAAACGTCAAAAGCACCGCGTATGCCAAGGCACTCCAGCAGCTCGGGTACGAATCGGATCGGTTTATTCGTGACCACCGCTAGCGGGACCTCCGATGCTTTCAACGCCGCGAGCGTCTCCGGCACACCGGCATAGCAGCGGGCCGCCCCTCCGTTGTGGTCGCTGTATGCCTCGAGAAACTCCAGTAGCGTCCGATCGACGCCGGCAGGAAGAAGCTCCGGGCGTTTGCTGGCGAGAGCCCGTTCCACCATGACTTTGGCACCACGCCCGACCCAGCTTCGAACGTCGGCTTCGCTGCAAGTGACACCGTGAGGTGCCAGCGCGTCGCCCAGTGCCGCCGTCAAGTCCGGTGCACTGTCGACAAGGGTGCCGTCCAGATCGAACAGAATCGCGCTGGGTCGTTTGAGATTGTGCACAGTTTATTGTCCTCCAGAATACGTATTGACAATTGAAAAATACAAAAAGTAGTATATTTACTATACTTCGTAGTAAAAGACTGAGGCGAGCAATGCGAAACAAGTTGGACGGTTACCTCGATCGATTATTCCGGGGTCCTATGGTGGACTGGTTTCAGACACCACTTCGACGACGTAGTGTAGCGATTGGTGTGATGCTGATACACGTCGCGACCGCAGGTTCGCTCGGACTGCTGACTCTCGACATTGTCTGGCCTCTGATTCCGGCCGGGATCGCTGCGATATACCTGATGGGCATGCTGAATATGTCGACCCGCGGCATATTCGAGCTAAAAGACAAGCGCCTCGATGAGTATCAAATCGCGCTACGCGATAGCGCTTTCCGTCGCGTACTACTTCAGCCTGATCTGGATCATCCTCACGGCGCCGTTCCTGGGGCTCGTGATCGATAGTGAGCACGCCCTGATGATCCTGATCGTCTCTATCATGCTGGGATTTTCCTGGGGAATGGCGCTGCCTCGGGTCATCGTCGCCTGGACGCAACCCGCTGATACCGGGGAGTACGAGTGATATGGCGCCGAAGAGGCAGGTCAGCTACCACAACCGGGTTCGGTTGCTGAGGACCGAGCGCGGCATGTCACGCAAGGCGCTCGCGGAGCAGGTCGACGCCCATCCACAGACCATCGGCTACATCGAGCGTGGCGAATACAACCTCAGTATGGATCTGGCGTTAAGGATCAGCGCTGCCCTAGGTGTATCGCTCGACGCGTTGTTCTCGACGGAGCCGTTTGCGCCCCTGACCACAGCCCAACTGGTCGCAGATCGTAATACCTGAAACCAAAAAACTGCAATCGCGATGCAACGCTTTTGTCAGATGCGGCATCTAAATTTCAAGCACTGGGAAATTGAGCCTGTTGAACTGTCGCCAGGAAGGCGACTCTGGAGTACCACATGAACGCACAGATCACTCGAGTTTCGCTGTTCATCTACACCGTAACCGGCGCTTTGGCGCTCACCGCGTGGATCGGCGGTGCTTTCTTTCTCGCTGCGGTAATTCTTATTTTGGGCACCGGCGTCGTGATGGCGCAGCCGACGATGGTTGGTCGGCAGCTGGTGCTCCGCGGTACTCCAGTCATGTTGATGCTCGGCGTCATGTTCGTCTCAGCCAGCGGCATGGTGTTTGCCGTTGATCAGGTAACCGCGTTGCTAGCGCCAGAGACCCCGACAAACTGTGAAGCACCGGCCGATCAGAACTACGATTTTGCGGCGTCGGTTCACTAGCTGAACCCTTTGTGCGGATTCCGCCACCCGGGAATGACTGGGTATACTGGTGGTGTGAATACCATCAGCACTGTTGGCGAACAACGCCAGGACGCCCTGATCGCGGTGACCGACAATATCGAACACGAATTGCGTCGACTCGATTTGTGGACGAACGAAGCTCCCACTCATCAAGCGCTCTCAAGCATCGAGCCCTTCTGTTACGACACGCTCAATTTCTCAGAGTGGATGCAGTGGGTGTTTCTGCCGCGCATGCGCGAGGTGCTGACCGACATGCGCGACATGCCTGCCCAGAGCAATATCTTTGCTTACGCAGAAGCAGCGCTGAAGAACACCCCCTACGAGTCGGAACAGTTGCTGTTCCTGATCAAGACATTCGATGAGCTGGTCGCCGAGACCGGCGACCAGCCCGAGGTCTCGAACTAATCAGTCTTCCAGCAGGAAGCTTCGCAGCTGATCCGAGCGGCTGGGATGGCGCAACTTGCGCAGCGCCTTGGCTTCGATCTGACGAATGCGCTCGCGGGTGACATCGAACTGTTTGCCAACCTCTTCAAGCGTATGGTCGGTGTTCATATCGATACCGAAACGCATCCGAAGGACCTTGGCCTCACGCGGCGTCAAACCAGCGAGCACTCCGTGCGTGGTTTCTTTCAGACCTTCGCTGGTCGCAGAATCGATCGGGGAGTGCACCGTGGTGTCCTCAATGAAGTCACCCAGATGCGAATCTTCATCATCACCAATCGGTGTCTCCATCGAAATCGGCTCTTTAGCGATTTTCAATACCTTGCGGACTTTGTCTTCCGGCATCTCCATGCGCTCAGCCAATTCCTCAGGCAACGGTTCGCGCCCCATCTCCTGCAACATCTGACGCGAAATCCGGTTCAGTTTGTTGATCGTTTCGATCATGTGCACCGGAATACGAATCGTACGTGCCTGATCGGCAATGGAGCGGGTGATCGCCTGGCGAATCCACCAAGTCGCGTAGGTCGAAAATTTATAGCCTCGACGATATTCGAACTTATCGACCGCCTTCATGAGGCCGATGTTGCCTTCCTGGATCAAATCGAGGAACTGAAGCCCACGATTCGTGTATTTCTTCGCGATCGAGATCACAAGACGCAAGTTCGCCTCGACCATCTCTTTCTTGGCGCGCCGTGCTTTCGCTTCACCGATCGACATCGCACGGTTGATTTCTTTGATCTGGGCGATGGTCAGAGAAGTACGTTCTTCCATCGCGACCAGCTTACGCTGCGACCGCAGAATGTCATTCTTCAGGCGAGAAAGGATCGAGGAGTGTTTACGCTTGGCGCGAATGTGTTTTTCGATCCATTCGAGGTTGGTCTCATTCTTTGGAAAGCTCGACAAGAAGTCCTTCCGCGGCATGCCCGCCTGACGCACGCACAGATTCATGATGCTGCGCTCAGAGGTGCGAATTGCGTGAATCGACCTGCGCAGTTCAGAGACCATCGCATCGAACAGCTTCGGTGACATTTTCAGTTCCATCAACTCGTCAACGAGCTGGCGGCGGACCTTCCGGGTGGCCTGAGCCGGAGCACCGTGCTTCTCGATATTCGTGAGCACGCGCTTGTGGAGACGTCCCACTGCTTTCAGGCGTCGATCGACTTCTTCTGGATCAGGACCCGTGTCTGCTGGCTCGTCATCGTCATCATCGGATGCGCGTGCGCCCGGCGCCGGGATCTCGTCGGGCTCGTTCGGATCGATAAAACCGACAACGAAGTCCTGCATGCGGGTGTCGCCTGCCTTAACCGCGGTGTAGGTATTCAATACCTGTTCGACGGACGGTGGGAAACCGCCAAGCGCCGCTTTCACGTCGTTCAGACCTTCCTCAATACGTTTGGCGATTTCGATTTCGCCCTCACGCGTCAGCAGCTCAACCGATCCCATTTCGCGCATGTACATACGCACCGGGTCGGTGGTGCGACCGAACTCGGCGTCGACAGACGCCAGCGCTTCTTCTGCCTCTTCAGACGCTTCATCGTCATTCGAAACAGCGTTGTCAGACAACAACAAAGACTCGGCATCCGGCGCTTTCTCATGCACCGTAATACCCATGTCATTGATCATGTTTACGATATCTTCTATCTGTTCCGGATCGACGATGCCGCTCGGAAGGTGATCGTTCACTTCGGAATAGGTCAGGTAACCCTGCTCTTTTCCGCGTGCGATCAATAACTTGAGTTGTGACTGTTGGTCGTTGGGAAGTGCGCGTTTTTCGCTCAAGGTGGCCACCTGTTCATACCGGGCTCTGGCAAACAAAGCCTTTACGCAATCAAAATACCGGGAGTTGTGACCGGCCGGGCGTGCTACCAATCAGGTCTCATCGCTCGGGCCCTGCCGCCAGTCAGCCGGGAAGACTACCATAAAGTCGGGCCGAATAGCGGTTTTTCAAGCCCTTATGTCTACTTGCGTTGCCCGAGCAAGCGGGTCAATTCCTCGCGCTCTGGGGCACTTAACGATCGCTCGGAGGCTTTCGCTCTCAATGTTTCGACCCTGTCGCTGCGGGCCAGTTCCTTAAGCTGGTCGAGACAGCCTGACACTTCCGCACTCAGATCGATGGCCTCATCGGTCTCTGGCATCGCGGCAGCGAGCGATTGCAGGTGCCGGTAGTGAGGGTGAGGCCTGAATCGTTCGAGCAAAACCGATGGGAGGATGTCGGGTGTGGACTGGATCGTCTCGATCAGTGACTTCAGCAGCGGCGTGCCAGGGCGGTCGAGATTTGCAAGTTGTCCGAGATCGAACCCACCGACGGCATCTGGCTGATTCAAAATCAAAGTGATCGCGCGTCGCATGACGTTCTGGCGGGTGCCGCTTATGCGCCGAGTTCGTTGTGTATTGCGTTGCGCGACCGGTGGTGCGGCGTCTCCGAGCATGCTGGCGAGCCGAGCCACTGGCAAACCGATCGCATCGGCGAGCGCCGCGATGATCAGCTCGCGATACACCCCAGCCTGCATTTTGCCGATCAATGGTTTGGCCGACTCCACAATCTTGGCGCGTCCTTCGGCACTCTCGGCATCAACCTGTGATGACAACTCATGCAGGAGGAAGTCGGACAGGGGAAGGGCGCCGTCCAACGCTTGCTCGAACGCTGCAACGCCGCGCTCCGCGACCAAAGAATCCGGGTCATGGCCATCCGGCATGAAGGCGAATCTGAGTTCTCGTCCATCGGATAGCCGTGGCAGCGCGTTCTCCATGGCGCGCCATGCCGCTTTGCGACCAGCCCGGTCACCGTCAAATGAGAACACCACCTGATCGGTCAAACGAAACAAGCGATCGATGTGCTCAGCGGTCGTCGCGGTGCCCAGAGTGGCGACTGCGAAGTGCACGCCGTGCCTCGCCAGTCCGACGACGTCCATGTAACCCTCGACCACGACCAGTCTCGGGATGTCCCGCAACTTCTTGCGTGCCTCATAGAGCCCATAAAGTTCACGGCCTTTGTGGAACAGGGCAGTTTCCGGAGAGTTTAGGTACTTGGGTTCACCGCTGCCGAGAACGCGTCCACCGAAGCCGATGATCCGGCCTCGAGTATCCCGGATAGGAAACATCAGGCGATCACGGAATCGGTCGTAGTGGCCGCCGGAATCACGCGTGATGATTAGACCGGCTGCCATCAGCAGTTCAACATCCGATCGTCCGCTGCCGATCTGCTTCAGCAACGTGTCCCATGCGTCCGGCGCGTAGCCGATTTTGAAGTCGGCGGCGGTCTTTCCGTCGATACCGCGGCCCTTCAGGTAGTCGATGGCCGGCTGATGTGTCTTCAGGGCCGATGCATAGATCGTTGCGACGCGATCGAGCAAAGCATGCAGTTGATCCAGGCGGCTGTCGCGTTGTGGGTCGCCGGCCTCACGTGGCACCTCGATCGCCATCATGCCCGCGAGTTCCTCGACCGCCTCTACGAAGCTCAGGTGATCATGGTCCATCAAGAAGCCGAGTGCGGTGCCATGCGCACCGCAACCGAAGCAGTGGTAGAACCCCTTGTTCGGGCTCACCGTGAACGATGGGGTTTTCTCGCCGTGGAAAGGGCACAGCGCTTTGTATTCGCGACCCGCCTTGCGCAACTCGATACGCGAGCCGAGGACCTCAACGATATCGGCGCGTGCGACGAGATCGTCGATAAACGATTGCGGGATACGCCCCGCCATATCAGCCCAGGCGGGCTTTCACCGTAGCGCTCACCGCAGCCATGTCGGCGCGGCCCGCAGCGGCGGCCTTGATGTGTCCGATCACTTTGCCCATGTCGCGCATGCTCTCGGCTCCTGTCGATGCGATCGCCTCATCGATCAGGGTGGCGAGCTCCGCTTCGGACAGCGGCTCTGGCAAGTAGCGCTTCAGAACATCGATCTCCGCTTGCTCAATGGCGGCCAGCTCCGGGCGTCCGCCCTTTTCGTACTGAGCGATCGACTCGCGGCGCTGCTTGACCATCTTTTCGATCACGGCCAACGTGCCGGCATCGTCCAGCGTCTTGCGGCTATCCACCTCGATTTGCTTGATCGCCGCCATCGCCATGCGAATCACACCCAAGGTGTCTTTGTCGCCAGCGCGCATTGCCGATTTCATATCGTTGGTAATCGTGTCTTTAAGCATGATGTTCTCGTAAGGGGAAACAAAAACGGCCGCCAGTGGCGACCGTTCAAGTGCGAGCCACTGGCTCTATCATCGCAAGCAATCCGCTCAGTACAGGCGTACCCGACGGTTATTCTCGCGAGACAGCTTTTTCAGGTGACGCTTCACAGCAGCAGCCTTTTTGCGCTTGCGTTCCTGAGTCGGCTTCTCGTAATACTCGCGGCGGCGCAGCTCGGTGAGCACACCCGCTTTTTCGCACGCGCGCTTGAAACGGCGCAGGGCGGCATCGAAGTATTCGTTATCTCTGACTTTCACGCTGGGCATGTAATCGCCTATCCTTTTGACTCAATTGGTAAAAACCGCGTACTGCCAGTGGTGATCGAAAAGACTCGAAACGCACCTGGCCGGACAAAGACTTCCAATAATATAGGTTTTTCCCTGGACTGCAAAGGCTTTGAAAGCGAATGACTTGTGTTCTTGGTATAGAAACCAGCTGCGACGAAACCGGTGTCGCGATCTACGACACGACCGCGGGCCTGCGGGTGCATCACCTGTACAGTCAGATCGATCGGCATGCGGAGTACGGTGGCGTGGTGCCAGAGCTCGCCTCGCGTGATCACCTGTCGAAACTCGCGCCCATGGTCGCAGCGACGTTGGAAGAGGCGGGCATGTCGCCCGAGTCGTTGGATGCGGTTGCCTACACTGCGGGGCCCGGCCTGATTGGCGCGCTGCTCGTCGGCGCCAGTTTCGCGGCAGGGTATGCGCGTGCGATCGGGAAGCCGTTGGTGCCGGTCCATCACATGGAGGCGCACTTGTTGGCACCGATGCTCGACACCGAGGCGCCAGATTTTCCGTTTGTGGCGCTACTCGTCTCAGGCGGGCACTCGATGCTTGTCGATGTTCGCGCGCTCGGAGATTACGAGGTGATCGGCAACACACTCGACGACGCCGCGGGCGAGGCGTTTGACAAGACCGCGAAGTTGCTGGGTTTGCCGTACCCCGGTGGACCTGCACTTGCGGTGTTGGCAGAGGACGGCGACCCCACGCGCTTCGCGCTGCCGCGCCCGATGATGTCGCGCCCGGGCATCGACTTCAGTTTCTCGGGCTTGAAGACTGCAGTGCTGATGTGTGTCCGAGATTTGCAAGGCATCGCGCGTGATGCATCACCGCGCCCTGGAGATACCCTGGCGCCGCAAGATCGCGCGGATCTCGCGGCTTCATTCCAGGCGGCCATGGTCGACACGCTGGCCGGGAAGTGTCTGCGTGCTCTGGATCAGATGGGGCGCGCGACGCTGGTGGTCGCTGGCGGCGTTGGTGCCAACCGACGTTTGCGTGAGGTCTTACGCGCGCGATGTGAGGAGCGCGGCGCCACGGTGTTCTACCCACCGCTGCAATACTGTACGGATAACGGTGCGATGATCGCGCTAACGGGCGCGCTGCGCACCGACCTTGCCACCCATGACTACACGATTCGCGCGACGCCGCGCTGGCCGATAGGAGCGGCGATGCCATGAACCCTGACTATGACATTGTGAAAGTCACCGGTCTGAAGGTGGCTGCAGTGATTGGCGTGTGGACGTGGGAGCGTGAGATCGAGCAGACGCTGATCATCGATCTTGAGATGGCCACCGATACACGCGCTGCGGCAGCCTCCGATGCCTTGGATGATGCGTTGAACTACGCGGCGGTTTCCGAGTCGGTTATTGAGTATGTGCGTGCGGCGAAGCCCAAGCTCATTGAGGTGTTGGCTGAGGGCATCGCCGAGTTGGTCCTACGTGATGAGCGCGTCTATGGCGTCGGCGTGCAGGTTCGCAAACCGGGCGCGGTTCGCGAGGCGGATTCGGTTGCTGTCTCCATATGGCGTCAGTCGGGGGCGTGATTAGCATCACAGATCGGCCGTTCAGGCGCTGTCGAGCGGCGATTCAGCGGCGAATCGCGGTATTATTCCTACTTGAATTTGCGTTTGGAAAGGGGCGGCCGATGAGACGGCAAACAGCAAAACTCATTACGATTCTGGTCTCTGCATTGGGCGTTGTCGCATGCGGTGGCGGCAGCGGCGGTGGCGCCTTCGGCAATAACGTTGGCAACGGCACAACGGATTGCTCGATTTCCGGGCAGAACCAGTTCGTCCTGAGCACGATGCAGGATGTCTATCTCTACGATGACCAACTGCCGACCGTGAACATCGCTGATTTCTCGTCGCCGGAAGCCCTGCTCGAGCGGCTGGTTCGCGACGTCGACGTCACACCCGAGGATCCCGGTAACCCGATAGCAGACGCATTCAGCTTTATTGATTCTGCAGCGGCAGATTCCGCCTTCTTCAACGAAGGCGAAACGGTGGGTTACGGATTTGTCGCCACTCGTCTGACCAACAACGAGCTGCGTATTTCCCGCGTGGTTGCGGGCAGCCCAGCAGCGTTCGGTACGTTGTCTCGAGGCCAACAGTTCGTGGCGATCAACGGTCGTTCGATCGCTGAAATTGACGCAGCAGAAGGCTTCGGTGCGGCGCTCGGGCCCCAGGAGGTCGGGGTGACGCGCACGTTCAGAATGCGCCGGATAGATGGATCTGAATACGACGTCGACCTGACGCGAGAAGTGATCACCATCGACCCCATCCCGCAGATCCGAACCTACATCGTTGATGGTGCGACCTACGGCTATATCGAATTCACGACCTTCATCTCCACCGCTGCGGTCGAGCTCGAGGACGCGTTTAACCAGTTCAACAACGCCGGCATCACCGACGTCATTATCGACTTGCGTTACAACGGCGGTGGTCTGGTCAGCATTGCCGACCTGCTGGGCGACTACCTCGGCGGTGCAATCGCGGAAGGGGAAGTGTTCTCCGAGACCCGGTTCAATGACAACAATGTCGCCAGCAACTCTATTGAGTTTTTCCAGCGGTTGACGAGCTCAGCCAATCTGTCCCGCGTTGTGTTCATTACGACTCGAGGTAGTGCGTCGGCGAGCGAGTTGGTGATCAACAGCATGGAGCCGCACGTGCAGGTCGATCTCGTTGGGACGCGGACGTTCGGCAAGCCTGTGGGTCAGATTGGTGCGATCTTCTGCGAGAAAATCCTGAGGCCAACGGCGTTTGAGACGGTGAACAGCCTCGGCGAAGGGCGCTACTTCAACGGGATTCCTGTCGACTGTGATGCCGCGGATGATTTGCTATTGCCAACCGGTGACCCGCAAGAGGCTTCGTTGGCGGCGGCGTTGTCGTTGTTGTCGACGGGCACTTGTCCGGTATCGACGACGGTGAATGCAGTGCAGGGTCCGATCGCACCGTTCGCACCGCCCGAGCCCACGACGACCGCACAACGCGAAGCCTACGTCTGGTAAGCGGCACGTGAGTTCTCCGGCAGGCACCGGTCTGCCGGTAGCTGACACTGCGACCGCGGAGCATTCGCGAACCGTTCAGGCAGCTATCGCGCAAGCGATTAACGATGCGGGCGGCAGCCTGAGTTTTGCGCAGTACATGCAGTTCGTTTTGTACGAACCCGGCCTCGGTTACTACAGCGCGGGCAGCAGGAAGCTTGGGCCTGGCGGTGATTTCACAACCGCACCGGAGTCGTCGCCGCTCTTCGCACAGGTGCTGGCCACCCAGTGTGAGCAGGTCCTGACCGCGCTCGAGAGTGGCAGTATCGTGGAGTTCGGTGCAGGCAGCGGTGCGCTGGCATCGGAACTCTTGGCCGCACTCGAACGTCCCGAGTTGTTAGAGCACTACTACATCGTTGAGGTAAGCGCCGATCTGCGTGAGCGTCAGCGGGCGCGCATTGGCCACTTGGACAGCGCATTAGCCGACAAGGTCGTATGGGTGTCTGATCCTGAAGCGTTGTCGGTTCGCGGTGTCGTCATTGCGAACGAAGTGCTGGACGCAGTCCCAACAGAGCGTTTTCGGATTGGCGAGAATGGCAAGGTTCAGCAACAGCGTGTTGTATTGTCAGACTCCGGTGACCTGAGCCCTGTCTGGGCGGCGGCACCGGTCGAGCTTAGCCAGAGCGTGCGGACACTCACAGAGGATCATGGCATCCCGTTGTTCGAAGGTTACACCAGCGAAGTCAATCACCTCGCGCCTGCGGTTGCTGAGACCATGGCAGCGACGCTGGAGCGCGGCGTTTTGCTGATCTCCGATTACGGCTACGGGCGACGAGAGTACTATTCTCCGGAGCGTACGGACGGCACGTTGATCTGCTTTTTCCGACATCATGCGCATGCCGACCCATTCATCTTGCCCGGCGTTCAGGACATCACGGCTTGGGTTGACTTCAGTCGCATTGCCGAGATCCTGGATGCTATGGGTTTGACCTACTGTGGCTTCACAACGCAAGCGGCCTTTCTGCTGGCGGGTGGACTGCCGGAGCGATTCGCGCAGCTCGACGGCGAGTGCCAGGCTGCATTGTCGAATGGCGTCAAAACACTCACACTGCCGGGCGAGATGGGTGAACGTTTCAAATTTCTCGGATTTTCCCGCGACTTGCCGGCCTCATTAAGCGGCTTCTCGGGCAGAGATTACGGTCGATTGCTATGAGCTTGGTCGAGATCATCGTTCTTGCCATCGTGCAGGGCATGACCGAGTTCCTGCCGGTATCGAGCAGCGGCCACTTGATCCTGGTGCCGGCACTGTTTGGCTGGGAGGATCAGGGCCTCGCGTTCGACGTTGCCGTTCATGTCGGCACGCTGCTCGCGGTTGTTGCCTATTTCCGCGTGGAGCTTGTGCAAATGACGATCGCAGTCCTTAGGCTGGGTCGCGGCGATCAAGCTACGCAAGAGCACTTTCGACTCGCAATGCTGATTGTGCTGGCAACCATTCCCGTCGGTCTTGCCGGTTTGTTCGGCCGAGATGCGATCCAGACGTATCTGCGCAGTCCGGTACTGATCGCTGCGACGACCGCTGTGTTCGGCGTGCTCTTGTGGGTTTCTTCGCGTTGGATGGCCGGCGCGCGGAGCGTTAACCGCATTGGTGTTGTCGATGCGCTGGTCATCGGTACCGGACAAGCTCTCGCGTTGGTGCCGGGTACGTCACGTTCGGGCATCACGATGACAATGGGCATGGCCAGAGGGCTGTCCGCAGATGCGGCCGCGCGGTTCTCGTTCCTCATGTCGATACCGGTGATCGTACTCGCTGGTGGTTGGGAGGCACTCAAGTTGGCGCGCTCCGAGGTGTCGGTTGATGTGACCGCAATCGCACTCGGCACTTTGGCATCGGCGGTGTTTGCCTACGCAACGATCGCCTTTTTTCTGAAGGTGCTTGCGCGCATCGGCATGCTCGGCTTCATGGTCTATCGCCTGGCATTGGCCGCCGTCATCCTCTACGTATTCGCCTGACGGTACGCTCGCAGTCTCTGGATTCGCGCGGCCCGGAGCGCTTCACCAAAAGCTGCACCGGTGACGCCGGTCTCGGCAATCTCTGCGGTGTCGATGTCATTGGCGGCCTCAAGCGCGCCCCGAAGGAAATCGGCTTGTGGGTAATCGCGGTTTTCAAGACCGGTTCGACCCCGGGCGTCTGCGATGCACGCCTCCAAAAATCGCTCCAGATGATCGGCATCGCGCAATGCGCCTAGTTCCGTTAGCAACTTGAGCGAGGTCTGAGGGCGCAGTTCCAGCGCTGTGTGCGCATGCAGGTGGAACCGTGCCACATTGGTGGCGAGCGCGATCCATTGTTTAGGTGCGCGCAGTCGCTCGCCGACTTGTGCGGCGAGCCGAGCGCTGCTTGCTTCGTGGCCATGGTGTTTGGGCAATAGCTCAGCCGGGGTTTCCGCTTTGCCGAGATCATGCAGCAAGACCGCGAAACGCACCGGCCCACTGAAGCCCTGATCTGCTGCGTAGTCGAGCGCAAGCTGCGTATGTAAGCCAGAGTCGATCTCCGGATGCCACTGCTCTGGTTGCGGCACGCCGAACAGTGCATCGATTTCGGGTAACAGCACTTTCAACGCACCGCACGTGCGCAGCGTTTCGATGAACACCGATGGCTTGCTGCTCATCAGCGCGCGGCTGAGCTCGCTCCATACGCGTTCGGGCGAGAGCGATTCGAGCTCGCCGCTTTGCGAGATTTCACGCATGAGGTTTTCGGTCTCCGGTGCCAGCGTAAACCCGAGAGGTGCGAGTCTCGCTGCGAAGCGTGCGACACGAAGTACTCTCAGCGGGTCCTCCGAAAACGCAGGGCCGATATGGCGCAGCACTCGCGCTTTGAGGTCATCTTTCCCACCACACGGATCGACTAGCTTCCCGTCCGGTGTTTGCGCGATCGCGTTAAGGGTCAAATCGCGCCGAGTGAGGTCCTCCTCGAGCGTGACAGACGCTGATGTGTCGAATGCGAATGCCTGATGGCCGACGCCCGTCTTGCGCTCGGTCCTCGCCAGCGCGTACTCCTCGCCGGTTTTTGGGTGGAGGAATACCGGAAAGTCATTGCCCACTTGTTTGAACCCTCGAGCGAGCATGTCATCGGGCGTTGCGCCGACAACCACCCAGTCACGCTCGACCACGGGCAGCTCGAGCAGCGCATCGCGAACGGCGCCACCGACAAGATAGACATTTAGATCATCGAGTACGGACATCCGCAAAGTGTACCCATTTGGACGGATTGCGGTGAGCTTCGCGCTACACTCCGGACATGCCGTCGCACCAATTCCATCGAATACTAGGACGTCTATTCAGCCTGTTTCAGCTCGGCCTGCTCAGTGGTTGCTATTACGTACAGGCGGCGCAGGGCCAGTGGGCGATTTCGCGAGCCGCAGAGCCGGTACCGGCTGTCATCGACGATCCGGCAACGCCTGAAGCGCTGCAGGAGCAACTGCAGCTCACGCAGGAGGCGCTCACTTTCGCGCACACAGAGCTCGGACTGCCGGACAATGGCAGCTACCGGCGCTACGTCGATCTGCAACGCGACTTCGTCGTCATGAATGTGTTTGCCACACCTGCAATGTCACTGAGCCCAAAAACGTGGTGCTACCCGTTTGTCGGGTGCGTGGCCTATCGTGGCTACTTCAAAGCCGAGGCGGCCGAGCAATACGCCGCCAAACTGTCGAACGCGGGCTACGATGTGTTTCTCGGTGAGGTTTCGGCCTACTCGACATTGGGGAAGTTGAAAGACCCGTTACTCAGTACGATGTTCCGACGTAGTGACGATAGCCTGATCTGGTTGTTGTTCCACGAAATGGCGCACCAGATCATCTATGTCGATAACGATACCGCGTTCAACGAGTCATTCGCATCTGCCGTGGCTGACGAAGGTCTGAAACGCTGGCGAGTCTCACGCGGCGAAACACTGCCGCCGGTTGCGACTGAACGCAGCGCGCAGCGCACCGCCAAGCGTGAAGCGATTGAGCGTCTGAAGGGGGAACTCACCGAACTCTATGAGCGCTCACAAGACGAGCAAGCAGTACTCCCGGCCAAGCAAGCGCTGTTTGCAGCGCTGGCCGATCAATGGCATGAGGCAGGGTGGAGTGGTCGACCACCCGACAACAACGCGGCATTGGTGGCGGCGCAGCTGTATGCCGATCTCAGGCCGGCGTTTGCACGATTTCTCGAAGCGCAGTGCGCTAATGATCTCGAGTGCTTTTATCAGCGCGTGATCGAGATGGGCGCGATGGATCGCGAGGCGCGACTCACGGCTCTGAAAGAAGCCCCGTCGGACTAGTGGTTGCGTCGAAGCCGGGCCAGCCGGGCTCTGTCGTTCTTGCCCTGCAAATACGTCGGCACGATGGTCTCCATGGGCGTCGGACGGATTCCTAAACGCTCAAGGCCGTTGTCATCGCAAATGCTATGCACCATCAGCGACCGCAGGTTGTCGGTCGATAGGGGCTTGCCTGGCACAAAGTCGAAAATGGCCGCCTGAATCTTCGCCAGCGAATCAGGAAGACCGATGATCCATCGCGTTAGCTCGAGTTGATCACGCACGTACGTCACCAACTCTCGTAGGGAATACACCTTCGGCCCGCAAAGTTGATAGGTCTGACCGATCGTCGAACGGTCATCGAGTGCTTTCATAAATGCCTCGACGACGTCGTCCACAAACACTGGCGCAAAGCGAGATGAGGGACGCGCCAGAGGCAGGAAAGGGGAGATTTTCAGCAGCTGCGCGAATCGGTTTATGAACGAATCACCCGCGCCGAATATGACCGATGGCTGGAATATCGTCCATTCAGGGGCGTCTTGCATGGACCGGATCGCGTCTTCCGCGAGACCTTTGCTCTTCAGGTAATCCGACGGGCCTTTTTTCGAATCTGCTTTCAGTGCACTCATCTGCAGGAAGCGTTTCACGCCCGCCTGTTTGGCAGCTTCCAGGGCCGTCTTCGTCAGCGCTTCGTGCGCCACGTAAAAGCCCTTGCCGCCGTGATGGCCCTGCTCGTTCAGGATGCCCACGAGATTGATGACCACATCCGCATCGACAAACAAAGGCACCAAGGCTTCGGGCTCATGCACGTTTGCCGTTACGAGCTTCACCCTTGGGGTGACCGCCATGCTGCGCGCACGCTCGCGGTTGCGTGTGGGCACAATCACATTGTGGCCACGCTCCGCTAGCCGAGCGACCAATGATTGTCCTACAAAACCGGTGCCACCCAGCACCACGCACGTCGATTCTTTCACCATTGTTCCTGTTAGCGGCAAATCGCCCGCGATTATAAGCGACCTGTCTCTGCAACGCGCTCTTGACGCGGCAGCGGTTTCAGGTAGTGAATCAGTCGCTCTACGGGTTGTTCGTTGCGCCACTGAAAAACGATGCTCGCAAACAGGAACAATGGTGAAAGAATCGACGTGCGTGGTGCTGGGTGGCACCGGTTTTGTAGGACAATCAT
>JBCBNU010000035.1:0-28157 GCA_039821645.1 Pseudomonadota bacterium | reverse complement strand
CAGCTCTGCTGCGTCTTTGCGACGCGTCGTGAGGTACACCGCCGCAACCACGACGACCCCGACAACTAGAAGCGCAAGTCGCAGCTCATCCACGGCTGCAAACCTAGGCGGTCGCCATCTTGACGGCCTCGTCCAAGTCTACGGCGACCAGGCGAGACACACCGGGCTCGTTCATCGTCACGCCCATCAGCTGCTGCGCCATCTCCATTGTCGCCTTGTTGTGCGAAATAAAGACAAACTGCACAGTCTCCGACATAGCTTTCACGATCTGGCAAAAACGTCCGACGTTGGCATCATCGAGCGGTGCATCAACCTCATCGAGCATGCAAAACGGTGCCGGGTTCAGCTCGAAGGTCGCGAACACTAACGCCACTGCAGTCAGGGCTTTCTCTCCACCCGATAACAGGTGAATTGTGCTGTTTCTCTTGCCCGGCGGTCGAGCCATCACCGTCACACCAGCCGCCAACAGATCATCACCTGTGAGTTCGAGATACGCCTGCCCGCCGCCAAACAACTGCGGGAAGAGTCTCTGGAACCCGCTGTTGATCCGGTCATAGGTTTCTTTGAACCGATTGCGCGTTTCCCGATCAATCTTACGAATGGCGTTTTCCAGCGTCGTCAACGCCGAGTTCAAATCGGCAAGCTGAGCGTCCAGATACTCTTTCCGCTCCTGCTGTTCTCTTTGCTCATCGATGGCGGCGAGGTTAATCGGACCCAGTCGATCGATCTTGCGACCAATGGTCGAGAGCTTTTCTGACCATGATTCTGTATTCGCCGATTCATCCAGCTCAGCCCGAATTTCCTCAAGACTGAACTGCAGTTCATTGAACTGCTCATTAATGCCTTCGAGACGGACCTTATTCTCCTGCTGATTCACGCGCATTTCGCTGAGCGCCTCGCGCGCCGCGACAACACTCGCCTCATGGTCACTGCGATCTTGCTCAAGATTGCGCAGCTGAGACTCCGCGTTCTCGAGGTGTTCGCGGGACTTCCCAAGCGCTTGCTCTGCAGTAATGCGCTGCTCCAAAAGTGTGCTCAGCGACTGCTCCATGCCCTCCAGAGGTGCCAACGCACTCTGGATTTCCTGCTGCAGTTGCTCTTTTCGCTGCTGGAACTGAGAGAGCTGAGTTTGCATGCGCTGCAGGCTCTGCTCGGCCGACTCGCGGGAACTTCGCCTCGACTCGTACCGCAAGGCCAGCGCTTGTGCAGCTTCGCGATCTTGCGCCGAACGGCCCCGCGCCTGCTCGAGATCTGACCTCAGCTGATCGCGCTGTGACTGCAGCTTCGCGCGCTCTTCGTCGACGCCCTCGAGCAACGCTTTATTTTCGGCGAGTGATCGCTTGCTGTTGCCGATCGCCTCTTCGACGCGCTGCACTTCACCGGATATTTCGGCGAGCTCACTATCAATTTTTTCGAGCCGCTGCGCTGCTTCCTTGACCCGCTCGTCAGCAGTACCAGCAGCGGCTACCGCTTGAGCAGCCGCCTTAGCGCCTTCGGAGGCAGCCTCACGTGCAGCGACGCGCTGTTGCTCCAACGTGCCGATCTGCTCGCGTGCCGCAACCAGTCGACTGTCCAAAGAAGACTGTTCATCTTGGAGTGCGCTTAAGGTGTGCCGGAGGTCTCGAAGTTCTTGTTCGCGACCGAGCGTGCCGCTGGCCGGATCATCGGCCGTCGATACGCGCACCCACTGTGGCCCAAGCCACAATCCATCGGGCGTAATGACCGACTCACTCGCAGACAAACGAGCGCGCACTGCGAGCGCATCGGCAGCGTTTGGAGCACACCTCACCTGTGACAGAACATCAGCGACCGCCGGCGGTGCCTGGTCGACCTGAGCCGACAGAGAACCTTCGCCGGAAGAAGCGCTGACGCCTGTCGACGAGACCAGGGTCAAGCTCGCGTCCAATTGTGTGAGTTCACTAACGAGTGTACCGGCGTCATCAACACAAACGCTTTGCAACCAGCTACCAAGCACGGTCTCAACAGCGCGTTCCCACCCGCCCTTGACGCGCAGCCGTTGAGCGACGCGCTGCGCGGTGGCCAAGGCATGTTCCGAAAGCCACTCCGCGACTCCCTGTTCGGACGACTCGAGTGCCGCTTGTTGCAACGCCTCCAGCGAAGCTGCTCGACCCTGCTGCTCCGACATGGTGGAGCGAATCTCGTCCAGTTGTTTCCGAAGCGCTTCGATATCCGACGCGCCTTTTCTCACCGATTCCTCGACACTTTTCAACGCAGCATCGCTTTGTTCGGCGCTCGCCTGACGTTCACGAGCGACACCGGCAAGCCGCACCGCTTCATCGCGTAAAGCTGCGACCGGCAACGCTTCCTTCTGCTCGGAAACGACATCGCGTCGGCGATTCAGACGCTCGATCTGGCTCTCATACTGCTCGACTCGGGTCTGTTCGACCTGCGTCGCGCGCTCCGCAGCGCTCGCACGTCCGTTAAATGCATCCCAGCCCTCCTGCCATTCGGTCATAGCAGTTTCCGCACGTTGCAGAGATTGGGCCGATGCCTCGGCTTGCTTCTTCGAACTCTCGAGATCTGGCGCAAGCTGATCGAGCGTCAGGTTCAACTGCTGAAGCGCCGATGCGTCTTGCTCAATATGAGCCAGTATCTCCGATACACCACTTTCTGCCTGCTCAAGGTCGGCCGCGCGGCGGTCGCTTGTCTGACGATTGTGTTCAATCGATTGCTCAAGGCGAGCGATCTCCCCACCGACCTTATAAAAGGCGGCCTGGGCGTCGTTAAACACTTCAGTGGTTTCGGTGAGACGCTCCCGCGTTTCTGTGATCGCTGCTTCCGACTTACGTTGATGAGCAATCGCAGCTTGAACGGCGTTCTCACGCTCTGCGAGCGCACGATCCTGCTCACCCGCGATGACCTCAAGTTCACCAAGTCGCAGTGTCAGAAGCTCCGCCTGTGTACGCCGTTCATCGGCCTTCAAAGATTTGTAGCGCTCTGCCGCTTTCGCCTGTCGCCCAAGCCGTCGCAGCTGCGCCTCGACCTCTTCCAACAGATCGGTGAGACGCTCAAGGTTCTCGCGCGTGTGTTTTATGCGATTCTCGGTCTCGCGACGTCGCTCTTTGTACTTTGAGATGCCCGCCGCTTCCTCGATGAAGACTCGCATCTCCTCGGGCTTGGCTTCGATCAGGCGCGAGATCATGCCCTGCTCAATAATCGAGTAGGAACGCGGCCCGAGTCCGGTGCCAAGAAAAATCTGCGTGATGTCTTTGCGACGGCACTTGGTGCCATTCAGGTAGTACGTCGAAATCGCATCGCGAGACACTGTTCTGCGAATTGAAATCTCGTTGTAGCTCGCGTACTGCCCACCGACTGTGCTGTCGGAGTTATCGAATAACAATTCGATGGATGCTGTACCGACCGGCTTACGCGCACTCGAACCATTGAAAATCACATCGGTGATGGAATCGCCACGCAGCCTGCTGGCCGAGCTCTCGCCCATCACCCAACGCACTGCATCGATGACATTCGATTTACCGCATCCGTTCGGCCCCACAACGCCAACGAGGTTGCTGGGAAACTCAATGGTGGTGGGTTCTACAAAAGACTTGAACCCAGCTAGCTTGATCTTGGTGAGGCGCATTCTGATCCGTCGGCCATATTCGCTGGCGCCATGGGCGGCGCTCGACAGCCCGCTACTGTAAACTAATTCGCATACCAAAACGACGCTTGTCGCGAGAGCGCGACGGCACCCTCATGGAGCAGAATTGGATGACCGACGAGATCGTCAAAACGCCCCGCCCGGGACCATCGAGAGACCTCGAGACCTTCAGCAACCCCAACAGTGATCGTGACATTGTCATTCGGATTCATACACCCGAATTCACGTGCCTTTGCCCGAAAACCGATCAGCCCGACTTTGCAACCATCTACATCGAGTACATCCCGGATGAGCGGTGCGTCGAGCTGAAGTCGCTGAAACTCTATTTCTGGTCTTACCGTGAAGAGGGCGCATTCCATGAGGCGGTGACCGCCAAGATGCTCGACGACCTGGTAGCCGCGCTAGACCCACGCTTCATGCGGGTAACCACCGACTTTAATGTTCGAGGCGGCGTCTACACCAACGTGGTCGTCGAACATCGGAAGAACGGCTGGGAAGGCAACAGCCCGGTTCATCTTGCTGCGGCGGCGAATGGCTCACAGAGTCTGTAAAAACCGTGAATTTCACTCGCTTCCCTTGTCGAACATAACCTGTATAATCGCGGCGCTCGAAATGGATACCAACCGCGGAGGTTCCTGATGGCGACTAAGAAAAAGTCTGCTAAAACAACGACTAGGAAGAAGACCACGACCAAGAAGGTTGCGGCCAAACGCGCCCCCGCGAAAAAGAAGGCGACGAAAAAGGTAACCAGGAAGAAGGTGACCAAGAAGACGGTGAAGAAGGCAGCGACGAAGAAAGGCCCTGCCGAAAAGCCCACTGCGAAAAAAACAGCCGCCAAGAAGGCACCTGCGAAGAAGGCTACGAGCAAAAAGACTGTGGCGAAAAAGGCACCTGTGAAAAAGGCACCGACTGCACGGGCCGCGGCCAAGAAAGCACCGGCTACGAGAACCACTGCGCCCAAACGCTCTCGCGCGGATATCGTCTCCGGTCCAATCCACGGCATTGCTCCTTACCAGCCGAAGCGCGGTGAGGAATACATGAGCGACGAGCAGCTCGAGCATTTCCGCGAAATCCTGTCGGCCTGGAAGCGCGAACTCATGGAAGAGGTGGATCGCACCGTAAACCACATGCAGGACGAAGCCGCGAATTTCCCCGATCCGAACGATCGTGCCACGCAAGAGTCCGAATTTGGCCTCGAGCTTCGTACGCGTGACCGTGAGCGGAAGCTGTTACGAAAAATCAGTTCGGCGCTGACCAGGATCGACGAAGGCACCTACGGTTACTGCGACGAGACCGGCGAAGAAATCGGGCTGAAGCGACTCGAGGCGCGGCCTGTCGCAACGCTCTGCCTCGAAGCACAGGAGCGACGCGAATTGGCTGAACGCCAATTCCGTGACCGGGACGATCGTTACCGCTAGTCGTTACGTTGGCCGGTTTGCGCCCTCGCCGACCGGCCCGCTTCATCTCGGTTCGTTATTTGCTGCGCTGGTCAGCTATCTGGATGCCCGGCATGCCAGAGGCCAATGGCTGCTGAGAATCGAAGACATTGACCCCCCTCGCGAGGTCGAAGGCGCAACCGACGCAATTATTGCGACGCTCGAGAAGCACGGCTTACTCTGGGACGAGCCCATTGTCTACCAGAGTCGATCTACTGCTCGCATTCTTGATGCCGTCGCTCATCTTCAGTCCAACGGCGCTGCCTATTTTTGCGAGTGCGCTCGCAGGCAACTTCGAGCGCGCAACCAGCTCGACCCCTATCCCGGCATCTGCCGGGATAAGACGCTCGGTGAAGGAGCATTGCGTGCTCGCATTGCGAATGAAGTGATTCAATTCACGGATCGCTGGCAACGCATTCAAGCGGCAAACCTCAAAACCAGTCCCGGTGACTTCGTCATACGTCGGCGAGACGGCCTTTTCGCCTATCAACTGGCGGTGTGCGTAGACGATGCGTACCAAGGCGTCACTGACGTCGTAAGAGGCGTTGATCTGCTGAGCTCAACACCCCGTCAAATCTATTTACAGCGATTGCTCAATCTACCGACGCCGCGCTACGCGCATTTTCCAGTACTCAATGGCAGCGACGGACAGAAACTGAGCAAGCAAACCGGCGCACCTCCGATCGATGACACTCGCGCCTCGCAGAACCTCGAGCACTGCCTTTCGCTCATGGGAATGTCCTTACCTGCTGAAATGTCAGGCGCGGACCCAGCTGAGATTCTGCAATGGGCCTGCCTTGCATACGACCCAAAGCGGTTAAGTCAAAAACCGATTGCGATATCCATTGACGAGTGAGTGTCCAATATCATTTCGATTCCGCTACACTTGGGCGCAGACCAGAACTGGATAGCCCTGTGCGAACGATAAAGAAGTACCCGAATCGCCGCCTTTACGACACCAAGCTCAGCAAGTACATCACGCTGGCGCACGTGAAGGACCTCGTGTTGGAGAAAGAGCCGTTCGTTGTTATCGACAAAAAATCGGGTGAAGACATCACTCGCACGATCCTAATGCAGGTGATCGCGGAGCAAGAACAGCAAGGCGAGCCGGTGATGACGGAGGATTTTCTGTCACAGGTGATTCGAACCTACAATAATGCGATGCCCAGCGTCGTAAGCAATTACCTGGAACAATCCTTGCGAATGTTCATGACTCAGCAGGCACAAGCGCGTAATACCATTCGTAAAGTGGTCGGTATTGACCCAGTTGAAACGGTGACGAATCTGGCGCAGAGAAACTACTCCCGTTGGCGCGCAGTTCAGGAGGAAGTATTCCGACTGATCAGCGGCCGACTTGAAGACCCCAAGGCAAATGATGACGACCAGTCGTCCGCAGAGGAACGCTCGTCACGTAAATGAGTCAGCCCTTCCGGCCCACGCCGTGGCTTGCCCATCACCATGTTCAGACCTTGCTCCCTTCGCTGGGCTGGGTCCGGGCGCCCGATATCCGATGGGATCGCGAAGTTTTCCGACTACCCGATTCAGACACGGTCGCCCTCGATTGGCACCCGCTGCCGCCAAATCAACCTCCGACCGCAGTGCTGGTGATTCTCCATGGACTTGAGGGTTCCAGTGAGTCAAGTTATGCCCGAGGAATTGCCGACGAGGCTTATCGTCGTGGATGGCTCAGTGTTGTGCTCCATGCACGCGATTGCGGCGGACACCCAAATACGATGCCTCGCCGCTACCATGCGGGTGAAACATCGGACCCCGGTGGCGTATTCGACGTCATCAGCGATCGATACGCGAACATCCCGCTGTTTGCGTGTGGTTATTCGTTGGGAGGGAACACGTTACTGAAATATCTCGGAGAACGCGGGGGTAACACCCCGATTCGGGCGGCTGCCGCAGTTTCCGTTCCATTTGATCTACAAGGTGCCGCTGATTCTGTTTCTTACGGATTTTCAAAACTATATCAGTGGTATTTGATGCGAAATATGAAGAAATCGCTCGTTCGAAAATTCGGGCGGGATCCTGTCGCATTTGATCTGGCAGCGGCGCTTCGAACCAGAACCTTCGAAGAGTTCGATGACATGGTGACCGCACCCATGCATGGCTTCACTGGTAAAGACGACTACTACAGTCGTTGCAGCAGCAAACAATTCATGCGGGATATAAGGGTACCTACCACGGTAATCCACGCACTGGATGACCCGTTCATTTCACGCTCGCTACTACCGACCGACGGTGATATCAGCGACTCGGTCACTTTGGAGTACACCGAACACGGGGGGCACGTCGGTTTCGTCCAGGGACCTATGCCCGGGAAACTCTCATTTTGGTTGCCAGAGCGGCTCTGCTGGCACTTCGAGAGGATGAGCCGACCGGTCGAGTGACCGGCCGGCCCTGCGCTTACTCTTCTTCTTCGCCGCCAGCGGCTTGGCCTTCTTCCTCGGCCAACGCTTTCATGCTGAGGCGGATACGTCCCTGACGATCTACCTCGAGCACCTTGACGCGAACGATGTCGCCTTCGCTCAGCTTGTCGCTGACCTTCTCGACGCGTTCGTTCGAGATCTGCGAGATGTGCACCAGTCCGTCCTTGCCCGGAAGGATGGTCACGAAAGCACCAAAATCCATCAGTCGCGCCACGCGACCATCGTAGACTGCGCCAACTTCAACTTCCGCGGTGATGAGTTCAATGCGGCGACGCGCTTCTTTGCCGGAAGCCCCATCAACCGATGCGATCCGAACTGTACCGTCATTATCGATATCGACCGTAGCGCCCGTCTCCTCCGTGATTGCACGGATAACCGCACCGCCCTTACCGATGACATCACGAATCTTCTCAGGATCAATCTTGATCGACATGATGGTTGGCGCCCAATCGGACATCTCTTCACGCGGCTTCGTAATGGCATTCGCCATTTCACCGAGGATGTGCAAGCGCGCATCTTTAGCCTGCGACAAAGCGCTCGACATGATTTCCTTCGTGATGCCCTGGATCTTGATATCCATCTGCAGAGCGGTCACACCATCGTCGGTACCCGCGACTTTAAAGTCCATATCCCCGAGGTGATCTTCATCACCCAGGATATCGGTCAGTACCGCGAATCGGTCTCCGTCCTTCACTAGCCCCATGGCAACGCCCGCGACGGGCGCTTTGGTCGGCACGCCGGCGTCCATCAACGCGAGGCTACTGCCGCAAACCGACGCCATTGAGCTCGAACCGTTGGATTCGGTGATTTCCGAGACCACGCGGATCACGTACGGGAACTCTTCGATCGTCGGCAAGACGGCCTGAATGCCACGGCGCGCAAGCTTGCCGTGACCGATTTCACGACGCTTAGGACTACCAATAAATCCTGTCTCACCAACGCAGTACGGCGGGAAGTTGTAGTGCAGCATAAAGTTCTCTTTACGCTCACCTTCCAAAGCATCGATAATCTGGGCGTCACGGCCGGTGCCGAGTGTCGCCACCACGATAGCCTGCGTCTCTCCGCGCGTGAACAGTGCAGAACCATGCGTGCGGGGTAATACACCCACGCGACTGGCAATCGGGCGGACCGTCTTCAGGTCACGACCGTCGATACGCGGGTGTCCATCCAATACGCGACCACGAACGATTGTCTTCTCAAGTTTCGACAGCGCACCGCCCACTTCTTCGGGGGTGTATTCGGCATCATCACCACCGGCAAGCGCTTCCATCGCTTCGGACTTGGCCGTGCGTACCGCATCCTGACGAGACTGCTTCTCCGTGATTTGGTAAGCAGCTGTCAGCCCATCGGTAGCGGAGGCCGCAACCGCGGCCGCCAGAACCGTGTTTTCCTCGGCAGGGGCCCACTCCCACGCGGGTTGGCCTGCTTCGCTCTTGAGTTCGGCGATCGCGCTGATCGCGACCTGCATTTGATCGTGGCCGTAAACAACGGCGCCCAACATGATTTCTTCCGAGAGCCGGTCAGCTTCTGATTCCACCATTAGCACCGCGTCTGCGGTACCTGCGACAACCAGGTCTAGAGAAGAACCTTCCAGCGTCGCCGTCGTCGGGTTCAAGACATAGTCGCCATCGACGTAGCCTACGCGCGCTGCGCCGATTGGGCCCTGGAACGGCATACCCGACAGCGCCAACGATGCCGATGCACCGATCAGAGACGGAATATCCGGATCGATCTGCGGATCCAGCGACATGACTGTCGCGATAACCTGAACCTCGTTCGTGAAGCCTTTCGGGAACAGCGGACGGATCGGTCGGTCAATCAGTCGGCTTGTTAAGGTTTCTTTCTCGCTCGGGCGCCCTTCCCGCTTGAAGAATCCCCCTGGAATTTTGCCAGCCGCGTAGGTTTTCTCCTGATAGTTCACGGTGAGCGGGAAGAAATCGCGACCTGGGTCTGCGGTTTTTCTGCCAACTGCGGTTACCAGTACCGTGGTGTCGCCCATGCTGACCAGAACGGCCGCGTCGGATTGTCTTGCGATCTCGCCGGTTTCGATACGAACCTCATGTTCGCCATATTGGAATGTCTTGGTTATCGCGTTCACGCTATTTCCTTAATTTTTCTTTCTTTCCTGCCTGCAAATACAAAGCGCCCCGGTTGGCTGTTTCCAGTCAACTGGGGCGCGGATGGGGTAGTCACGTCGAACTGTTACTCAGCGACGCAGACCGAGACGCTTGATCAAATCGAAATAGCGTTCCTGGTCTTTCTTCTTCAAATAGTCGAGCAGCTTGCGACGCTTGTTAACCATCTTCAGCAGCCCGAGGCGTGAATGATGGTCTTTCTTGTGACTGTTGAAGTGGCCAGTCAAGTCAGCGATTCGTGCTGACAAAAGTGCAACCTGAACCTCGGGAGATCCGGTGTCGTTGTCGTCGCGCCGATATTCTTCGACGATGCTGTTCTTGCGATCTGTGGTCAATGGCATGGTGTCAAACTCCAGTCAATTCACCGCCCTCACCAGAAATCTCGCCCATTTCATGCCTGGCGAAACACCGATGTTCAGGGGTAGTTGTCAGTCACCCAGCTAGGCAATGCCGGGTGGTTCGAATCAAAAAGCCCCTTATTATAACTCGGTCGTATCTTTTGAAACAACGTTTCGCATCGGGAATATAGGGGTTTTATCAGCGTGAAAGCGTCTCGCGGGCACTCGAAAGCACTTTGCGTCGGGCTATTTTCCCATCTGAATCGATCTCGACAACTCCCAACAGCAAGCTCTCCGGACCCACGCACTGGTAGCGCCCTTCGGGGTACTCCACATCGACCGCCTGTCCTTCGCAAAAAGCAAGTGATGCCGCCCGGTCAAAGTCCACTGAGGGCATCGTCTCGATGCAACTGGCAACCGGCAAGAGGTGCCTCGCAGGATCATGGCCCTGCTCGACATCCATCTCCAGTGATTCCAACGAGATCATCGGCTGGTGAAACGGCGACACAGCCGTACGGTGAAGGCGCTCCGTCCACGCCAACGTACCTGCTGCTGTGGCGATATCCTCGACCAGAGTGCGAATGTAGGTGCCCTTCGAACAAAGTACATCCAACTCCAGTACGTCCTCATCAATCGATATCACTGTGCAGGCTACTACCGTGATGCGTCTCGCAGGGCGTTCAACCGTCTTCCCGTGGCGTGCGATTTCATACAGCCGCTTACCATCATGTTTCAGCGCCGAATACATGGGCGGGGTCTGTTCGATTTCGCCAACAAATCGATTCACGAGCGTTTGCCATTCATCGTGAGAGAAATCAGAGATAGGAACAGGGGCTGACAGTGCGCCTTCGCCATCGCCCGTTGTGGAGGAACGCCCGAGTCTCGCGCGCACGCGGTAACGCTTATTGGCGTCAAGCAAATACTGCGAAAACCGCGTTGCATCGCCCAAACAAATCGGGAGCATGCCGGTGGCAAGCGGATCAAGACTGCCGGTATGGCCAGCTTTTCGCGCCCGAAGCAAATGCTTTACGCGTTGCAACGCTCGATTGCTGGACACTCCCTGCGGTTTGTCCAGCAGTATCACCCCATGCAGGTCCCGCTTCTCGTGAGCCAAGCAAAATTACTCCGGGTCAGAAGTCTCGCTGCTGTCGATCAATGCAGAAAGCGCCTCTGCACGCGCCGCACTGTCGTCATGTTGAAAGCGCAACTCTGGCACACGACGGACATTCAGTTCATGGCCTAGACGTCTGCGCAAGAAACCGGCAGCGCGCTGAAGTCCCCCGGAGACCGGTGCAGGATCACCGTCCGGGTCCAGCGTCGAGAAGAAAACTCGGGCAACCGACAGATCGCGGCTCAAGTCGACCGCGGTGACGCTGACGCCCGCGAGTGCTGGGTCCTTGCTCTCAAATCGCAGTAGCTCATTCAGCACACGCTGAATCTGGCCACCTAATCGATCCTGACGAGTGAAATCGCGCCGCATCAATCGATTTTGCGCGCGACTTCCACGCGCTCATAACACTCGATCTGATCGCCGACCTTAACGTCGTTGTAGTTCTTAACGCCGATACCGCATTCGGTGCCAGCACGCACTTCATTGACGTCGTCTTTGAACCGGCGTAGAGACTCAAGCTCACCTTCGTAGATCACCACGTTGTCTCGCAATACGCGGATCGGCAGTGAGCGCTTGACGTATCCATCAGCGACCATGCATCCGGCCACGTTCCCAAGTTTCGGCGATCTGAACACCTCGCGTACTTCCGCAAGACCCACAATCTGCTCCCGAACCTCGGGCGACAGCAGCCCACTGACGGCCGCTTTTACATCGTCGATCGCCTCATAGATGATACTGTAGTAGCGGAGATCGACCTCCGATTCCTTGATCTGGTTTCTGGCTGCTGCATCCGCACGGACGTTGAAACCGATCACGATCGCGTTCGACGCCGAAGCCAGGGTGATGTCCGATTCGGTGATGCCGCCAACACCGGCCGCAATCACCTTAACGGTGACCTCGTCGTTCGAAATCGACTCGAGAGAATCCTTGAGTGCTTCCGCACTGCCGTTCACGTCGGCCTTGATCAACAACGAAACGGACACTTTCTCGCCTTCGGCCATCTGGTTGAAGACATTCTCAAGTTTGGCTGCCTGTTGTTGCGCCAACTTCGTGTCACGCGCTTTCGCCTGTCGGTATTCGGCCACTTCGCGAGCCTTCCGATCATCCTCGAGTGCGAGCACCTCATCCCCTGGTGCCGGCACACCTGACAAGCCAAGTACGACTGCCGGGGTCGATGGACCTGCCACCTGTACGGACTCCTGTTGTTCGTTGAACATCGCACGAATGCGACCGTATTCTTCGCCAGCGAGAATGTAGTCGCCTTGCCGCAACGTGCCGCTTTGGACAAGCACCGTCGCTACCGCACCACGCCCTTTCTCAAGCGAACCTTCAACAACCAGACCTTTCGCCTGACCATTTTTCACCGCCTGGAGGTCCATTACTTCCGCCTGAAGTAACACAGCCTCGAGCAGTGCATCGATACCCTCGCCCGTGTGCGCAGACACGTTCACGAACTGCGACTCGCCACCCCAGTCTTCCGGGATCACTTCGTGCTGCGACAACTCAGTGCGCACACGATCCGGATCGGCGTTCTCACGATCAATCTTGTTGACCGCAACCACGAGCGGCACATCAGCCGCTTTCGAATGCTGAATCGCCTCGATCGTTTGCGGCATAACCCCGTCGTCGGCGGCAACCACAAGGATCACGATGTCCGTGGCCTGGGCACCACGCGCGCGCATGGCTGTGAACGCTGCGTGACCTGGGGTATCCAGGAAGCAGACTTCGCCGTTGTCGGTTGCAACCTTGTAAGCACCAATGTGCTGAGTAATGCCCCCAGCTTCGCCGGCAGCGACTTTGGAGCGGCGGATGTAGTCCAGCAAAGAAGTCTTACCGTGGTCTACGTGGCCCATGATTGTCACAACCGGTGGTCGCGACTGCGCGTCACCAGACTCATTCGATACGGCTTCCAGCAGCTCGTCATCGACACTACTGTCACTGATCGGAATCGCTTTGTGCCCCAACTCCTCAACGACAAGCGTTGCGGTGTCCTGGTCGATGACCTGGTTGATGGTGACCATCGCCCCCATGCCCATCAACGCCTTGATGACCTCGGTGGCTTTTACGGCCATCCGCTGTGACAAGTCGGCGACGGAAATCGTCTCCGGAATCTCTACGTCACGGATCACCGGTGCTGTCGGTTTCTCGAATCCGTGCTGTGACTCTACGCTGACGGAACTTGGACGTCTGCGCTGAGCTGGACGCTTGCGCTTGCGCCGGCCGCTCTTGTCACCCGCGACATGCAGCTCTTTACGGCCGTACTTGGTCTTGTCCTTACTAGCGCCACCACGATTCGCGTCGCGCTGCTTCGCTTCACGTTCTGCTCGCTCGCGAGCCTCCTGCGCCTTACGACGTTCGTCTTCGACCTTCTGAGCTTCGGCACGCTTACGCTCTTCTTCGTCTGCACGTCGCTTCGCTGCTTCTTCAGCTTCGCGTTGCTCGCGCTCGCGTTCTTCCTGAGCCTTGCGCTCTGCGGCCTCTTGCTCCGCCTTGCGAGCCTCTTCCTGAGCTGTACGCTCAGCCTGCGCCTTCTCAAGCTCATCCTGCTGCGCTTTGGCCTGCTCCTCGAGCACGTCGCGTTTCACGTAGGTGCGCTTCTTGCGGACCTCAACAGCAACCGTACGTGAGCTGCCCTTGTTGCCAGACATACGCAGTTCAGTCTGTGATTTACGCTTCAGTGTGATCTTGCTCGGGGCAGCAGCGAGTTTGCTTTCACTCTTGCCACGCTGTCGGCGCAGATAGCCGAGCAGCTCCATTTTCGCGTCTTCACTGATCGTGTCATTCGCGCCCTCGACTGAAATGCCGGCTTCGTCGAGCTGCTCGAGTAGCTTATCGACCGGTACCTTCAGTACTTCAGCGAATTGTGTGACCGTAACATCAGCCATGTAGTGTTCTCCGCAGCCGAGCGCTCAATGCTCAGCTCTGTTCCTCTTCCGCGAACCAGTGCGCACGAGCTGCCATGATCAGCTCGCCCGCCGTCTCCGGATCGGTATCAATAATTTCCAGCAGGTCATCCGTGGCCTGTTCCGCCAAGTCATCGCGAGTGACGATCCCATGACTTGCCAAGTGCGCAGCTAGCTCGCTGTCGACACCTTCCACTTCTAGCAAATCAGCAGCCGGCTCCGCGCCGTCGATGACTTCTTCGTTCGCAATCGCTTGCGTCAAAAGTACATCCCTCGCGCGACTGCGTAGTTCGTCGACCATGTCTTCATCGAACTCGTCGATCGCAGCTAACTCACCGGCCGGCACATAGGCGATCTCCTCGATCGTGGAAAACCCTTCCTGTACGAGGATCGTCGCGATTTCCGTGTCGACATCGAGCTGCTTCATGAAGACGTCGGATAGCTCACGCATTTCGGCTTCACTCTTCGCCTCGGCATCCGCCTCGGTCATTACGTTCAGCTCCCAGCCGGTGAGCTCGCTGGCAAGACGAATATTCTGTCCGCCGCGACCAATCGCCTGGGACAGCTTGTCCTCATCGACAGCGATATCCATCGAGTGCTTGTCTTCGTCGACAACAATGGAAACCACTTCCGCCGGCGACATTGCATTCACCACGAACTGGGCGGGGTTTTCGTCATGCAGAATGATGTCTACGCGCTCGCCGGCCAACTCGTTTGAAACCGCCTGTACACGAGACCCACGCATGCCGACGCAAGCGCCTACGGGGTCGATGCGATTATCGTTGCTGCGTACCGCGATTTTGGCGCGTAGACCAGGATCACGGGCCGCGCCCAGAATATCGATCAAGCCCTGTCCGACCTCCGGCACTTCCAATTGGAACAGGTCGATCAAGAATTCCGGCGCGGTGCGACTCATAAACAGCTGCGGACCGCGCTGCTCGGAGCGGACCTCAACCAGACGGGCCTTGATGCGATCCTGTTGGCGCACCGGCTCACGCGGCAACATGTTCTCCCGCGGGATAAAGCCCTCCGCTGTGCCGCCGAGGTCCACGTAGACGCCGTTGCGATCGACCCGCTTGACGAGCCCGCTCAGCATCTCGCCAACTCGATGCTCGAACTCTTCAACGATCTTCTGGCGTTCCGCTTCACGAACGCGCTGCACGATGACCTGCTTCGCGGTTTGCGCCGCGATGCGACCAAACTCAACCGACTCAATCGGCACTTCTACGAAACCATCAATCTCAGCTTCAGGGTTCACGTCTACGGCATCGATCATCCGCAATTCGCGATCCGGCACTTCGAGCTCGGTCGAATCGTCCGCAAAAACCTTCCAACGCCGAAACGTATCGTACTCGCCGGTTTCACGATCAATCGAAACGCGAACGTCGATGTCCTCTCCATGGCGCTTGCGAGTGGCTGACGCCAGCGCCGCCTCCATCGCTTCGAAAATAATGTCGCGCTCGACACCTTTCTCGTTGGAGACCGCTTCGATCACCATCAGCATTTCTTTGCTCATATTCCGCTCTTATTTGCGCCGTAGCTCGGCGTCATAGTCCGGTGCTAGTCGGGCCATCTCTACGCTGGCGAAGGGCACGCTGTGCTGCTCACCATCGATATTGAGAACGACCTCGTCGTTTTCCATACCCTCAAGGAGTCCCGTCAACCGTCGGCGACCCACAAAACTCTTCTCCATCCTGAGCTTCACGCGCTCTCCGCGATAGCGATCGAAGTGCTCTGGCTCCGTGAGTGGACGATCCAGTCCCGGTGAGGAGATCTCGAGGTTGTACTCGCCTGGAATCGGGTCTTCGACATCCAATACCGCCCCGACTTCGTTACTCACCTTTTCGCAGTCATCCAACGTAATCCCGGCTTCCTGATCAATAAAGACGCGCAAGACCGCACTGCGGTTGTTGCCCGCATATTCGAGATCCACAAGTTCGTATCCGAGGCGTTCAACCTCGGGCTTCAAGAACGCTTTGAGCTTGTCGATCAGCAATATCAGGCTCCAAAAACCAAAAAATGGGCCGAAGCCCACCCTCACTGAGCCGCCCCGCCTTCGAGACAACCCACAAAAACACAAAAAGCCCCGGCGGGGCTTTGCTGACGCGCCTTCGCAACCCGTAACGGGATTTGCAAAGGCGAAATGCGTTGCTGTCGGCTACGCCGAGGGAGTTCGCATGTCGTCAGCACGCCAGTATAGCAGTGAAGCAAACTTTCCGCCATATTTGGCTCTCGCCAGACGCTCAGGAGTTCACCTTGAACCTCATAAACCGTGCTCGACCTACCGCCCTGATAGCGGCGTCGATATTGGCCGCGCAGAGTTTGCCAACTTTCGCTCAAGTTGAGACACCAGATGCACAATCATCTGACCCTAGGAGTATCGGATGGATGGAAGGCTTCCCGCCCTCGCCAGACAAGCTGATCACTCAACCGGATGCCAACTACTTCAGTTTTCCTAAACTGCGTTGGTCGGTTTGTCACCTGCGAGAGTTCTTGCCGACAGAGGTCGTTAGCCGAGGTATCGGAGCGCCCTCGCCGCTGCCCTATGCACTCGACGAGGCGATCGATGAGCTGACCTTCACGCCTATGGACAGTGACCAGCCCATGACGTGGCGTGACTCACTGGCGGTCAACTACACCGACGGTATGTTGATTATTCATGGTGGCCAGATTGTCTACGAATATTACACCGGCTGTCTGGATGAGTCGGGCAAGCATGCCGCTATGTCGATGACCAAGTCGATGACCGGCCTGCTCGCCGAGATCCTGGTTGCCGAAGGTACGCTCGACGACGCGGCGCTGGTGGAAACAATCGTCCCGGAACTTGCGTCCAGCGCCTTTGGCAACGCAACGGTCCGGGAAGTTATGGATATGACAACGGCGCTCGACTACAGCGAGGACTATGCCGATCCGACAGCGGACATATGGGTCTACTCGGCGGCGGCAAGCCCTTTACCCAAGCCCGCCAACTACGATGGACCAGAGGGCTACTTTGAGTATCTGCAGACGGTACGCCCAAGCGGCGACCATGGTGAAGCCTTTGGCTACAAGACGATCAACACCGATGCGCTCGGTTGGATCGTTTCCCGAGTGACCGGTAAGGAGGTGACCGAACTCCTGTCCGAGCGCATTTGGCAGCACATTGGTGCCGAGCAAGACGCTTACATGACCGTCGATGGCGTTGGCGTACCATTCGCCGGTGGAGGCTTGACCGCGGGGTTACGGGATCTTGGACGAGTCGGGCTGTTGATGCTCAATCGCGGTGCAGTTAAAGGTGCGCGGCTCTTCCCGGCATCGGTGATCGACAACATCGAGGGCGGCGGTGACAAAGCGAAGTTCGCTCAGGCCGGCTACACGACGCTGGAGGGCGGCAGCTATCGAGGAATGTGGTGGGTCTTTCACAACGATCACGGTGCCTACGCTGCCCGCGGGGTCCATGGTCAAACGATTTACATTGACCCGACCGCAAACATGGTCATCGTCCGATTCGCATCATTCCCATCGGCCAAGAATGGACGAATCGACCCCACCTCTTTACCTGCTTATCAAGCGGTCGCGGACTATCTGGAGCACAAAGGTATGTGAGCGCAAGATGAACAGCTCAACTCGGCTCACCCAACAAAAAAAGGGTCCCAATGGGACCCTTTTGGTGTCTTGGTAGCGGGGGCAGGATTCGAACCTGCGACCTTCGGGTTATGAGCCCGACGAGCTGCCAGACTGCTCCACCCCGCAACTGGAAGACGGGAATATACAGATGCCGATACTGCGGCGCAACAAATTGTTACCGATTTATGAAACCTACCCGATAACCTGTGCGCACAGCGCCAAAAGCCCACCAGGAACGATCCCGAGCGCAAGAACTGCGAGCCCGTTTGCGCTTAGTGCAAGCTTCATGTCCGGGGCCGCCACAATACGATTGGTATCGATTGGCTTGTCGAAATAGATGAATTTCAAGACACGCAAATAGTAGTAGGCCCCGATCACCGAGAATACGACCATCGTAATGGCCACGCCAACATATAGCGGTGCAGAGTCACCCGCGGTCCGGCTTGCCTGCAGCACAGCCTCAATAATGTGCAGCTTCGCCCAGAACCCGACCCAAGGTGGGATACCCGCCATCCCCAACATAAAGCACGCCATGATTGCTGCAAACCACGGACTGCGAGCATTCAATCCCGAGAAGTCCTCAAGATTCTCTGCTTCGAACCCTTGGCGTGACAACAACACCACGACGCCGAATGCGCCGGCCGCCGTAAATGCGTAGGTCAGCGTATAGAAGAGCGCGGCTTGATAGCCCTCTGCATTCCCGGCAAAAAATCCAAGAAGAATGAACCCCACATGCGAAATCGTTGAATAGGCCAACATGCGTTTGATGTTGGTTTGAGCGATTGCCACGATGTTGCCAATGGCCAACGACAAAATCGCGAGCACCGCCAACATCTGGTGCCACTGCTCATGCAGCAAGGGCAGCCCATCGATTAGCACTCGAGTGGCCAGAGCAAATGAGGCGAGTTTGGAAAGCGACCCCATGTAAAGCGTAACTGGCGTTCGCGCGCCCTGATACACATCTGGGACCCACATATGGAAAGGGACTGCACCGAATTTAAAGGCAATGCCAACGATCAGGAATGCAAGACCGAACCACAACGCGATGTCGTCTGACCCGACCGTGCGAACGGCTTCTGCCATCTCCACGAAATTGATCGTACCGGTGATGCCGTAGACCAGAGACACCCCATAAAGGAACGCACCTGAGGCGATCGCACCCAGGACGAAGTACTTCATCGCCGCCTCTGCGCAGACCTTTGAGTCCCTGTCGAACGCGACCAGTGCGTACAAAGACAATGAGAGTGTTTCGAGGCCCAGATAAAGCGTCAGGAGACTGTTCGCCGAGATCATGACGAAAATGCCGAGCAGCCCGAAGAGAGACAGCAAATAGAATTCGCCTTTTCTCAGGCCATTACGCATCAGGTAGTCACGTGAGTAAACAAAGACCAATGCAAGACACACCGTCGCAGCAAACTTGAGTACGGTCGACAACAAATCCGAGACATAGCTCCCGGAGAACGTCTCAACACGTGCATCGGGCGCCGCATAAACAACCGAGGCCAGCACAACAGCCAAACTGACCATCGAGAGCCAAAACGTCGCGACGCGGTTTTCATCCGAAATGAAGAGATCGGCAATCAACACAACAGAGATCAAGCCAAGCAAGATAATCTCAGGCAGCGCAGGTAAGAAATCAGGAGTAACGAAATTCATGAATCGATCCGCCCCACTCAAAGCTTGCTACGACCGATATGGTCGACCAATGCATCTACGCTCGGCTGCATCATTTGCACCAGTGGCTCAGGCCATACACCGAGCACCAAGACCCCAACTGCCAGAATCGTCAGCATCAAAAACTCGCGACCATTCAGATCTTTTAGCGCGGCCACATTGTCGTTGGCGACTTCGCCAAACAGCACACGTTTGACCATCCACAAGGTATACGAGGCACCGAGAATCAATGTCGTCGCGGCCAACAGCGCAACCCAGAAGTTCGCCTTGAAGCTCGCCAGAATCACCATGAACTCGCCAACGAAACCCGACGTGCCTGGCAACCCGGCGTTGGCCATCGCGAACAGCACCATGAAAGCGGCGAACCACGGCATTGTGTTGACGACACCGCCATAGTCGGCAATATTGCGGCTGTGCATCCGGTCGTACATGACCCCTACACACAGGAACATCGCGCCACTGATCAAACCGTGCGAAATCATCTGAATCATCGCGCCCGTGATGCCGAGAGCCGCACCGTCAGCGCTGCCGGTATTGGACAGGATGCTCCAGAACAAGAAGAAGCCAAGCGTCACAAACCCCATATGGGCGATCGACGAGTACGCAATCAATTTCTTCATGTCCGATTGCACAAGCGCAACCAAACCGATGTATACGACTGCAACCAGCGATATCGCGATCAGCAGCCATGCAAGACTGCCACTCGCATCGGGCGTAATCGGCAGCGAAAGACGGACAAAACCGTAACCACCCATCTTCAACATGATCGCTGCAAGCACCACCGAACCGCCGGTCGGCGCCTCCACGTGCGCGTCGGGCAACCAAGTGTGCACCGGCCACATCGGCACCTTTACCGCAAAGGCCGCAAGGAATGACAGGAAGATCAGGGTCTGTGCTGTCTCTCCGATCGGCGCTTTATGGAATTCCAGTAAGTCGTAGCTACCGGTTCTGGTGTAGAGGTAGATCAATGAGACGAGCATGAACACCGAGCCGAGGAAGGTGTACAGGAAGAATTTGATCGTCGCGTAGATTCTTCGCTTGCCGCCCCAGATGCCAATGATCAGGAACATCGGCACCAACATGGCTTCCCAGAAAACGTAAAACAACATCGCGTCGAGCGCGCAGAACACGCCGATCATCAAGCCTTCGAGAATCAAAAAAGCCGCGAAGTACTGCGCGCTACGAGTCTCGATGACCTCCCACGCTGAGATCAAAACCAGCGGGGTGATGAATGTTGTCAGCAGAATCAGAGGCGCCGACAGGCCATCAACTCCGAGAAAATAGTCCGCATTGAAGCGTGGCACCCACGGCCGTTGCTCGATGAACTGCATCGCAGCCGTCGTCCGATCAAATTCGAGTAGCAAAGGCAGCGAGAATACGGCAATCACAAGTGACGCTACGAGTGAGAACCAGCGCATCGCAGACGCGCGCGATGACGTACGGTCGCCTCCATCACCGATCAGCAGCACAGCAAAGCCTGCAACGATCGGGAGCCAGATCAACAGACTCAATAAATTATTGGTTGTCATTATCGTTCGAATCCGAAATCAGGCTCAGGCGCTATACAGCAACCAGCCGAGCAAAGCAGTCAGTCCAATTACCATTGCGAATGCGTAGACGTACAAATAGCCCGCCTGCAGGCGACGCAAGACGCCAGCCGTTGCGGCTACGAATCCGGCGCTGCCGTTAACCACGACACCGTCGATCAGTGCCTGGTCACCAACTTTCCAGAGCCCTTTGCCGAGCCAGCGGCCGCTTCCTGCAAAGCCCTTCAGCCACAAGTCATCGGCGTAGTACTTGTTTTCAAGAAGTCGGTAAATCGCCGAGAAGCGCTCACGTGCCGCAACCGCAATCGACGGACGTTTCATCCAGATAAACCAAGCTGTGAAGGCGCCGGCAAACGCGAGCCAGACTGCCGGGCCCTGCAGCGCATGGACAACGAATGCGACAGGTCCGTGCCAGTGATCCCCCATGACCAGCAATGGATCCGTAGCAGCGGCAGGCACGATCGCGCCGTCGAAGAAATACCCGAAAAGCATCGGCTGAATCGTGACGTAGCCGATAAACAGCGACGGAATCGCGAGCAGTACCAACGGCACTGTCACGACCCATGGACTCTCCTTGAGATGCTCACGTGTGTGTTCATCCATGCGAGGCTTTCCGTGGAAGACCACAAACAGCAGACGGAACGAATACAGCGAGGTGACGAAGACGCCGGTGAGCACGCTCCAGTAGGCAAGCGTGTAGGGCCAGGCATGGCGCAGGTGCCCAGCTTCAGCAACCGCTTCGATCAAGGCATCTTTCGAGAAGAAGCCTGATGTGAACGGGAAGCCGATCAAGGCGAGCGTGCCGATCAGTGATGTCACGTAGGTGATCGGCATGTATTTGCGCAACCCACCCATCTTGCGAATGTCCTGCTCATGATGCATCGCGATGATGACCGAACCTGCTGCAAGGAACAGTAGTGCTTTAAAGAACGCGTGAGTCATCAAGTGAAAAACGCCTGCGGCGTACGCTGAGGCGCCGAGCGCGACGGTCATGTAACCCAACTGTGACAATGTGGAATATGCAACGACGCGTTTGATGTCGTTTTGAATGATCCCGAGCAGCCCCATGAAGAAGGCGGTAATCGCACCCACCACCAGAATGAATTCCAAGGCACCTGGTGCAAGCTCAAACAATGGCGACATCCGAGCCACCATAAATATTCCGGCGGTAACCATCGTGGCCGCATGGATCAAAGCCGAAATAGGCGTTGGACCTTCCATAGAGTCCGGCAACCAAACGTGCAGAGGTGCTTGCGCAGACTTACCCATCGCACCGATGAACAACAGCACACAAATAACCGTTAGCGCATGCCATGGGGTGTCGCCCCAGACGGCAATGGTCTCGTTGGCCAGTGAGGGCGCCGACGCGAACACGAACGCGTAGTCCAGCGAACCTGTGAGCGCGACGATGCCAGCGATTCCGAGCAAGAACCCGAAATCTCCGACGCGATTCACGAGAAACGCTTTAAGGTTCGCGAGAATCGCCGTCGGCTTCTTGTAGTAAAAACCAATCAGGAGATAAGAAACCAAACCTACGGCTTCCCAACCAAAAAACAGCTGCAGGAAGTTGTTCGACATCACGAGCATTAGCATCGCAAACGTAAACAAACTGATGTAGCTGAAGAACCGCTGGTATCCAGGGTCCTCTCGCATGTATCCAATCGTATAGATATGCACCATCAGCGACACGAACGTCACCACAAACATCATCATCGCGGTGAGCCGATCGATCAGGAAGCCGATCTCCATACGAAGACCGTCAGTTACTGCCCAGGTGTACAGTGTGTAATTCTCGGCAGCACCACCGAGACCGACATAGGCGAGCACGCGAAACGAAAGGTAGCAACTGAGCCCGACCGCAGCGATCGTGATCACGTGCGCCGCCGTACGTCCGATTTGCCGGCCAAACAGCCCCGCAATTGCTGACGCGACCAATGGTGCCAAAACTATGGTGAGATGCGTTGATTGCATGTACCTACCCCCGCATCTCGTTAAGCTCTTCCACATTGATGCTGCGTCGGTTCCGGAACAGCACAACAAGAATCGCCAAACCAATGGCCGCCTCTGCAGCAGCCACCGTCAGGATAAAGAACACGAAAACCTGCCCTGCGGTATCACCGAGGTAACGAGAGAACGCGATGAAGTTGAAGTTCACCGCCAGCAACATCAGCTCGATACACATCAGCAACACGATAATGTTGCGACGATTAATGAAGATACCCGCAACACTGATGGAAAACAGAATTGCGGACAGCGTAAGGTAGTGCTGGAGGCCGATGCTCATTGCTTCTCATCCGCTGACATGCTGACAAGCTGAATACGATCTTCACGACGCACCGCAACCTGCTTCGCGACGTTCTGAACTTTCAGTCCCGGCCGCTTGCGCATGGTCAGCGTAATCGCCGCAACAATCGCGAGCAGCAAAATGACTGAAGCCATCTCGAACGCAAACACGTGCTCGGTGTAGAGCACCTCTCCCAAAGCTCTAGTGTTGCTGTACCCCTCTGGCAGAGGCGGCGCATCAGTCATCGTCGAGATGCCCCAGCTGCGCACCCAAATCACCTGGCCAAGCTCTACAATCATGATTAACGCCACGATCAACCCGATCGGCATATAGCGCGTGAAACCCTCTCGAAGGACCTCTACATTGATATCGAGCATCATCACAACAAAAAGGAACAGCACCATGACGGCACCGACGTAGACGAGCACCAGAGCGATCGCTAGAAACTCCGCTTCCAGCAACAACCACAAAACGGCGCTATTAAAAAACGCCAACACCAGAAACATCACGGCGTGCACCGGGTTTCTGGAGGCCACTACACCGATTGCTGCCCCAACCAGTATGGCAGCAAACGTGTAGAACAAAAGGGTCACCAACACGTTGTCATCCCCAGGCGCGGACTGCGCGCCACTCGCATTTATTTCGGTCTGTTATCTGTAAGTCGAATCAGCAGTCTTGTCGGCAGCGATCATCGTCTCGTAACGCTCGCCAACCGCTAGCAACTTGTCTTTAGTCATGATGTTCTCGCCACGATTTTCCATGTGGTATTCATGAATTCTCGTTTCGACGATGGCATCGACCGGACACGCTTCCTCACAAAAGCCGCAGTAGATGCACTTGAACAGATCGATGTCGTAACGCGTTGTACGGCGTGTGCCGTCCTGACTGACATCAGACTCAATCGTGATCGCCAAGGCCGGGCAAACCGCCTCGCACAGTTTGCAAGCGATACAGCGCTCCTCGCCGTTTGCGTAGCGACGCAGCGCATGCAACCCGCGAAATCTCGGCGACTGCGGCGCCTTTTCCTCCGGATAGTTCAGCGTCACCTTACGCTTGAACAAATTGCGACCGGTCAGCGCCAGGCCTTTGACCAATTCAGTCAGGAAAAAGGTTTTTGCAAAATTTCGAACAGCGCTCATATGATCATCCCGCGACTACGTTCATTTCGGGCCACCACCAACCCCACTGCTTCCAGATCAATACCGCTTCAACGCCGATCCACACAATGGTGACCGGAATAAACACCTTCCAGCCCAAACGCATGATTTGGTCATAGCGATAGCGTGGGAAGGTGGCGCGGAACCACAGGAAACAGAACAGGAAGAACGAGGTCTTCAACGCAAACCAGAAGAAACTGGGTTGCCCAAGGAAGCTCTCTGCACCCAGAAGACCCTCAAACGGCGACAACCAGCCGCCGACAAACAACACCGCGGTGAGCGCCGCGATGAGAATCATGTTTGCGTACTCTGCAAGAAAGAACACCGCAAAAGCCACGCCCGAATACTCGACATGAAAGCCCGCGACGATCTCTGATTCGCCTTCCGCAACATCAAAGGGCGCACGGTTGGTCTCGGCGACACCGGAAATGAAATAGATGACAAATAATGGCAGCAGCGGCCACATGAACCAGTGCAGCGTGCCGCCACTCTGTGCCTCGATGATGTCACCGAGGTTCAAGCTGCCAGCGGCCATCAAAACACCAACGAGTGCAAACCCCATTGCAATCTCATAGGCAACGATCTGTGCTGCCGAGCGCATCGCACCCAGCAGTGCGTATTTCGAGTTCGTTGCCCAGCCCGCGAGAATCACGCCGTAAACGCCCATCGATGTCAGCGCAAGAACGTACAGAAGCCCTGCATCGATATCAGCCAGAACGAAGGTATCGGAGATAGGCATCACCGCCCAAGTCGCGAACGCAGGCGTGATGGCGAGTAGCGGCGCAATGACGAACAGGAAGCGACTGGAGTTCGCTGGAACCACAATTTCCTTGAACAAAAGCTTGAAGACATCGGCAAACGGCTGCAACAGCCCCTTGAACCCGACCCGATTCGGGCCGACACGATTCTGGATGTAACCAATGACTTTACGCTCCGCGTAAGTCATGTAAGCCACGCACAAGATCAATGCAATGGTGACCATGCCGATCAGGATCGTTACCCACGCCGGGTAGCGGATGATATCCGGCAACCCAAACCATGCGGGCGGCTCAATCGCCGCGTTCGCCGGAACCGACAGCGCCAAAGCGCCGACCAACGCAAGCACTCGGGTCACGCGCTTTGCTCCAAGTCGGCCGCCGACGTCTCGGGCTTCAGGCCGAGCGCCGCATGCGTTTGCTGCAATGCATGTGCTCGGCGCACTACCTGGTCACACGCATACAGACCGCGTTCGAGAGGCTTGACTGTTGCCGTAGTCGTGGGATCAGACGGCTGAGGCAGCGCATCTACAATCACCGGTGCCGCAGCCTCGAGCGCAGCTAGCGCCGCATGCCGAACCGAATCAGCGTCGTTGAAGGCGATATCCTCGACCTCGAGCAAGTCACCCAGCGCTCTCAGCAATTTCCAGCCCGGTCTCGCCTCCCCAACGGGAGACGCCACACCGTGCCACGACTGCTGCCGACCTTCGACGTTCACGTACGTGCCCGCCGTTTCGGCAAAGGTGCCGATCGGTAACGCGATATCCACCGCGTCACCCATTGCATCATCAAAAAAGGGGGATAATGAAATCACCGTATCCGCCTTGCGCAGCGCGCCTGCTGCCGCAGGATAGACCTCACCGAGATCAACTTCCGGATCAACACCCCACAGAACAAACACCTTCGGCGGCTCGTTGAGCATTTCCGCTACCGCCCTGCCACGCTTATCGCGCTGTGCCCCACCTAACTCGCGATGCGGCCGCACGCCCATCATCGCAAGTCCCGCCGCGTTGGGACCATCGGTGACGTCACCCAGAGTCGCGCCTGTCAATCGTGCAAGCTCCGCTGCAATCTCTCGCAAGGTTGAGTAATGCGGATGCGATCTTGCAGCAACGCCAAGTACGATCAACGACTGATCCGCGTCGCGCAAGGCCGCACCAATACGCCCAGCGTTCGAACCGTTCTCCGATTCGGCACGTACAGCAGCGAGCACATCCTGCAATTCCGCCAGCAAGTCACCGGTAACCGCCGAGGTGCGTTCGAACAAATATTCGCTCTCGGAAAAATCAATGGTCGACACTGTGCCGCCCGCGAGCGTCGCCTTGCGAACACGGTGCGCGAGGATCGGCGCCTCTTCGCGAAGTCTCGCGCCAACCAGCAGGATGTGGTCTTGCTGCTCGATGTCTTCGATTGCTATGCCCAGAGTTGGTACGAGTGGCTCAAAGTCCTGATTTGTTGTGTCACGCTGCATCAGACGGGAATCGATATCCGCACTGCCGAGGTGCGCTGCGATCCGATTGAGCAAGAAGCCCTCTTCCAGTGTTGCGGTCGGTGCTACCAGGAACCCAACGTCGCCGTTCGCCTCGACCAAAGTCTTCGCGAGCAGCGTCAACGCGTCCTCCCAATTCAGCTCTGCCCAGTCATCGTCTGACTTGCGCATCGGCGTCTTCAGACGAGCATCGGAGTAGACGCCCTCGTAGGAAAACCTGTCTCGATCGGAAATCCATGTTTCGTTGATCGCATCGTTACCGCGCGGTACGACGCGTTTGACCCGACCGCGCAAACTGTGCACATAGAGATTCGAGCCCACGCAATCGTGTGCCCCGATCATCGGTTCCTGAACCATTTCCCAAGCACGTGCGCTATAGCGATACGGCTTATTGTTCAACGCACCAACCGGGCATAGATCGATGATGTTGGCCGACAGCTCGTGGTCAACGTTCTTCTCGATATACGTGCCGATTCGCATGTTCTCGCCACGACCCGTTGTACCGAGCTCCTGGATACCCTGAATCTCCTGACCAAATCGAACGCATCGGGTGCAGTGAATGCAGCGTGTCATGTCGGTCGAAACCAACGGACCGATATTCTTGTCTTTAACGACACGCTTGTTCTCTGTGTAGCGCGAGATATCGCGGCCGTACCCCATGGCGAGATCTTGAAGCTCGCACTCGCCGCCCTGATCGCAGATTGGGCAGTCGAGCGGATGGTTAATGAGCAGGAACTCCATCGTCGCACGCTGCGCCGATATCGCGTAGCGCGATTTCGTCGAGACCTTCATGCCATCAGCAACCGGTGTCGCGCACGCGGGAAGTGGTTTCGGCGCACGTTCCACCTCGACAAGGCACATTCTACAGTTTGCCGCTACCGAGAGCTTTTCGTGATAGCAAAACCGGGGCACGTAGGCGCCAAGCTTGTCGGTCACTTCAATCAACATTTGGCCTCGACGAGCCTCAACTTCCTGGCCGTCGACCTCAAGCTTGATCGTGTTGTCGTCACTCATAGTTCATGTTCACCGATGACAGTCACGCCGCCTTATCAGGCTGTGCATCGACCAGACTGCGGCCGCCGTTCGCGACCATGTATTCGAATTCGTGGCGGTAGTGCTTCAGGAAGCTCTGTACCGGCCACGCCGCTGCATCGCCGAGCGCACAGATCGTGTGGCCCTCGATCTTGTTCGCAACGTCCAGCAACCGGTTCAGGTCTTGCTCGGTTCCGCGTCCTTCAATGAAGCTGGTCAGCATGCGATACATCCAACCCGTGCCCTCGCGACACGGCGTGCACTGTCCGCACGACTCAGCCATGTAGAACCGCGAGATACGTCGCAGAACTCTCACCATGCAAGTGGTGTCGTCCATGACCATGACCGCGCCGGTACCGAACGACGAGCCCGCTGCTTTCAGCGAATCGTAGTCCATCGTGCAGTCCATGATGATGTCGCCAGGCACGACGGGAACGGATGATCCACCCGGGATCACCGCTTTCAGTTTGCGCCCTTTCCACACGCCGCCACACATTTCGAGCAGCTCCTTGAACGGAATGCCCATCGGCAACTCGACGTTCATCGGTTTTTCGACGTGACCCGAGACTGAAAAAATCGCCGTACCGCCGCTGTTCTCAACGCCGAGATCCCGGAACCAGTCCGCACCTTTCG
>JBCBNU010000034.1:0-28859 GCA_039821645.1 Pseudomonadota bacterium | reverse complement strand
TCCGGCGTGGACTGTTGATGCTGCGGGAGCAGCTCACAACAACGTAAGTGCGGGGACTATCGCATGACTAAGGACCAATATGAGTCCCAGCTCGATGAGCTGATCGACAAAGTGATGACGGCACCGGCGGACGCTTTTACCGCCCTGCCCGATGATGATGGCGCGCTGCGCGTGCTACTACGTGAATTGGACGCGGAGACACCCGCCGATCTTTGCCAGTCGCTGGAGCTTGCGGCCGCGGCGCCTCTGGCCGGCGTGCCGACCGGCGGTGAAGCCATGCCTTCACACCTTAGGAGACGGATTGAACTGGATGCATCTACCCACGTTGGTGCTGCGCCTCGTACGCCCCGCACCAACAGTGTAACCAGCGTTCAAAACGCTCGACGACGCAGTGAGCCGGTTGTGGTGTCAGACACAGGTACAAACTGGTTTTCTGGTGCCGGATGGCTGGCTGCGGCGGCGTTGCTCGTCGCGTTGGTATTCAACCAAGAATCACCGGAGACAAATCCGGCCGAGACGACGGTTGCCGATGTCGCACCGGACGCAACTGACGCGGTCGAAACATCAACACCGAGCAACGTGCTGGAACGCAACGAGCTCCTCGAAGTCGCTGGCACGATCACGGTGCCGTGGCTTCAGCCGAATCAAGCAGGATTCGAACTTGTGACTGGTGATGTCGTTTGGAATGACGCACTCCAGCAGGGGTATTTGCGCCTGGCGAATATGCCCATCAACGATACTGCGGCGCGCCAATATCAGCTTTGGATCGTTGATCCGGATCGCGACGCTGAACCGGTGGACGGTGGAGTGTTCGATATCGTCGCACGCAACGGCGAAGTGCTAGTGCCGATCGATGCGAAGCTTCGTGTATCTGAACCAACTGCGTTTGCGATTACGCTGGAACAGCGTGGTGGTGTCGTTGTCTCCGAGGGACCGCTTTTGGTAGTGGCGCCCGTCGCATCCTGATCAGGCACGAGGGCGTGGGCGCTCTATACCCCATGTTTTAATCCGATCGCTGAGCGTACTCGGCTTGACGCCGAGGCGCTCGGCGGCACCCCCCTCGCCCGACACCTTCCAACCCGCAGCCTGAAGTGCACGAATCGTGTTCTCACGCTCAAACGCACGCATTTCTCGCTCCGCCAAAACCTCCTCACCCTCGAGCGCCTCATCCGGAGAGAAGATGGCGTGCGATGCGCCCATCGTCGGCTTGATCTCCCCACCAAGTTCCTCGGGCGGCAGAGACAGATCGAGTCGCAGATGGGCGTCACGCGACAAAATAACGGCACGCTCGATAATGTTCTTGAGCTCGCGAATGTTGCCAGGCCAGGGGTAATCGCGCAGCAGCGTGGCCTGGCGTTGAGTGAGATGCAGGACGGGCCGCCCGAAGTCTCTCGCCGCTTGCGAAAGAAAATGCTGTGCAAGAGCAACCACGTCATCACCGCGCTCACGCAAGGGCGGTACCTCAAGCGGGAAGACACTTAGCCGGTAAAAAAGATCCTCGCGAAACTCGCCCGCACGTACCGCTTCCTCCAGATCACGATTTGTCGCCGCGATAACACGCACATCAACCTTGCGCGTGTAGTCCTCGCCGACACGTTCGAACTCGTTCTCCTGCAAAACCCGCAACAGCTTACCCTGCAGATCGAGTGGGATTTCACCCACCTCATCGAGAAAGATGGTGCCTCCATCAGCGAGTTGAAAACGACCGATACGGTCACGGTGGGCGCCCGTGAACGCGCCTTTCACATGACCAAAGAACTCACTCTCGAACAATTCCTCCGGAATCGACGCGCAATTCACTTTGACGAGTGACTCTCCACTTCGCGGACTTCTCGCATGTAACTCGCGAGCGACCAACTCCTTCCCAGTCCCGGACTCGCCAAGGATAAGTACACTGGCGGGCGTCGCCGCGACGGCTTCTACGCGCGCGAGCATCTGCCGCAGTGCGGGACTAGAGCCCACGACCTCACCAAACCGGAGCGACTCGTTGAACTCCTCGCGCAGGTAATCACGCTCTGCCTCAAGCTCTTCGCGCAGTCGCGCGTTCTCTTCGAATGCTTCGCGAAGGGCTCGCTCCGCTTCGTTCCGCTCCGTAACATCTTTCGACGCGACTAACATGCGCACCACTTCTCCAGCGGCGTTGCGCTCAGCCAGGGTCGACATCATGAGCTCAAGCGTGCGCCCATCGCGAGTCACCATTTCGCGCTCAGAATTTGTAATGCCGCCCGATGCGATCAGGTACTCAAGACGCTCCTGGCCACCGATAGCGCGGCGATTGTCCTCGCTGAGAAACCCCAGGATGGATTTACCGAGGACGTCCTTGCGCTCAAACCCGAGTTTTTTCAACCAATGATCACTGACATCGGTAATCCGACCTTTCTGATCGACGTTATGCAGCATCGCAGGCGTTGCGCGATACATCGCCGCATACCGCGCCTCCAGCTCAGCTGCTTCATCCATATCCCGATAGATCGCTAGCGTGCGCAGGTAAACGCCCGCGGCGTCTCGCTCGACATCCGCACTGGTCATCAACCGGACAGGCTCACCATTGCGACCGAGAAATACCACGGGGACGTCTCGCACAGACCCGGTACGCCGAAGCTGCGGGATAAACTCTTCCTTAATCCGACGCACGGAATCTTCATCCGCTATGTCGGTGGGTCTCAACGACTCCAGCTCCTCTCGTGAATAGCCGAGGCGGTTGATCATCGCGTCGCTTTGGTCGATGAAAAAACCACGCTCATCCAACGCTGCGACCATGATCGGTAATCGCTGAAAAAGAAACTGATATCCCGGTTTTTCGTTAGTCGTCATAGTACTTACGTTTTTTCGTAAATATAATTGCGAAAAATTGTAAATTACGAATTTCCGGGAATCAATAGATGCTCTAATCTATTGATTTAAATGAAAATGTAAGTTGGCACGCTACCTGCTATGTATTAAAGCAGAAGAGGTTGTATTGATTGTCTGACCCTCGTCGGGCAGCAGCCTCCCGAAGGAAGGTAGCAAAATGAAGCAGCGACGTATGAGAGCAATCGCCCTCGCGGGCGTCCTCGGAATGACCGGCGCGCTGCACATGCCTCTCATGGCGAACGATGCAGTGACCGCCATGGACGAGATCATTGTGCGGGCTAGCGCAAGCGAGTTCATGGATGTGTCCGCGCCGCTCGCGGAGGCCGTCGCAGCAATCCGCGAGCAAAACGACGTGGACCTGCGCACCGCAGTCCAAATCGAACTCGCTGAAACGTTTGGCACGGCTCGAGGCATCTTGGTCGCGGAGGACAATCTGAGGTAACTGGGTTCAAAACGTCAACAGAACTCCCTCCCCTGAATAACTGTTGACACCCCCCTGCGTTTCACGATCAACCGTGAACCGCGCCGGCGTCACCACCCCCCCCTGAGGTGGCGCCATTTGTGGAGGGGCCGGGTCTGTTTCGCAGACGCCAGAGGCATGGGCACCCCCCTCGCCCATCCGGCCCCGACACCCTTTTCTTGACATGCGCCGGCTCGCCCCCAAATCAACACATCGACGCATGACTGGAGCTACAAACCATGCTGAATACGCAAAGCGCAGAGAACTGGGTATTCGATGCCACGGCAGAGAACTTCGAGTCGATGGTCGTCAACGCGGAGGTTCCGGTACTCGTCGATTTCTGGGCCCCGTGGTGCGGGCCTTGCCAGCAGATCACGCCTATGCTGAACAACCTCGCGGATCGCTATCAGGGTCGGTTCAAAGTCGCCAAAGTCAACGTCGACGAAGAGAACGCACTTGCCGGTGCGTTCGGCGTGCGCAGCATCCCGATGCTGGTTCTGTTCCACCAGAAGCTGGCAGTCGAACAGATTGTTGGACTACAACCGGAACAGGCGCTCGTGCAGCTGATCGACAAGTACGTTGCACCTGCCGATGACGACTCACGAAAAGCCGCACAAAACGCCGTTCTGAACGCAGATGACGCATCGGCTAGGGAAGTGTTGCTTGAAGCGCTTCGCACGGATCCTGAGAATGGCGCCGTCAAAGTTGATCTCGCGAGAGCTGAAATGGCGCTCGGCCAATACGACGCAGCGTTGGGTCGGTTGACCGATCTCCCTGACGAAATCGAATCCAGCTCGGATGTACGAACGCTCATTGCCGAGCTCGGGCTGCTCGCTGAGGCGTCGCGTCTGGAATCGTCTGATTCACCATTGGCCAGGGCGCTCGCCGAGGCTGCACGCAAAAACTATGCGGTCGCAATCGACGCATTGCTCGAAATTGTCCGAACCAAAGACGCTGATGAAAGTGGTGCCGCGAAAGCGAATCTATTCCGGATTTTTGATCTGTTAGGCAGTGCGGATAATCGCGTACAGACCGGACGACGGGCGCTCGCAAACCTGCTGAACTAAACCTCAAGCCCCAAGGTGTTCACGCAAGAATGCGATGGTGCGAGCGAATGCACGCGCCGCAGAAGCTTTGTTATAGCGGGCGTCTCCCGGGTTGGCGAATCCATGTAGCGCATCCGGTTCGACGACGACCTCGACCGGCTTGCCTAAGTTCAGAGCCGACTCGCGAAATGCTCGCACGTCGTTCATGGGTATCGACCGATCGCGCCCAGCGAAAATAGCCAGCAGCGGTGTGTCGAATGTTGCGAGCGCTTCAGGATCAGAATCGGGCTGTCCGTAATAGCTGACCGCCGCGGTGACCGCTGCGGCGTTGTTTTGTGCCGTTCGCACCGACCACTGGGCGCCTTGTGACCAACCCAGGGTAGCGACTGCAGGCGCACCCGCAACTTCGGTTAGAAACCCGATCGCCGCAGTAATGTTGGCGTCGGCCGCGTCCATGGATTCCAGCAGATCACGCGAGAGTTCACCCGCACGCACGTTGTTGTTCGTGACCTCCCCATCGTACAGATCAACCGCCAACGTCATGAAGCCCTGCGCGGCAATCTGCTCCGCGGCGCTTTTGATATCGTCATTCAGGCCCCACCACTCGTGGATCACGATCACCGCAGGCAGTGGCTCAACCATCGTCTCCGGAAACGCAAAGTAGCCGCGAATGAGTGCATCCTCTGATTCACCATAAGGCAGCATCTCACCTGCCACTGCCACCGGATCGCGCAACGAAGACTCTGCAGACGTAGATGCAGGCTCGGCCTGCGACGCGGTCTCAGGTGATGTTTCGACGGTCTCGGTTGCGGGCTCATCGCCTTCTCCGCCGCACGCAGCAAGCGCCAGCATCAGGGGAATGAGCATCAAACGGGGTGAAAGCAACATGCGTATTTGGGTCTGATTTCTCCGGGGGGCATCATTTTTGCACCGACGACCGTAAAAAGGGAAGTCGAACAGGCGCTTGCGGTTCCGCGTCGGGCGGTGCGACCATCGACGCATGGGGATTCAGGGCGAGGTAGTGTGCGGCCTCCCGTTGCGCCGCGCGTGGCAGGCCATTGTGATTGGCCTTGGATTGGCTGCGCCCACCACAGGCGCGTTCGCTGCAACCGATTTCGCCGCCGGTTCCAAGCTGGTCATCACAGACGAAGCGCCGCACGAGATCACGCTACCCGCCGGGCACTGGTTGATGGGCAAGTCGGCACGATTCTGTGAAGCGGAATTAGAGATCGCAGGCCTCGCGGCGTCGCCCAAGCTCATTCCGCGCGCGGATGGCCACCTGCTATTGATTCCCGTTGAGACCTCAGCGCCACTGACCATGACGATCAAGGCGACAATCAGCAATCAGCGCGCTCAGGAATGCGATATTCATATCGCGGCTTTTCCCGCAGGCGGATTGAGCGCGGAGTTGCTCGAACAAGAAGCCGCCCTCACCGACAGCTACGCCAGCAGCGGAGACGCCGAGCGAGAAGCGCGAATCCCGCTGGCGATCGATCTCGGCAAAGCATGGGCAAAGAGCTCGTCGCACCAGCAAATCGGCGCTTCACGCTGGTGGATCGCGGCAGCAAATACTTCTCGGCTCGGACGGCATCGCGAAGTCGTAGAGTTGGCACGTCGTGGCCTCGAGTGCTGCGGCACACTGTCTGATGCATGGCTCGAGGGTCATTTAGGGAACTTGATGGGGCTGGCGTTGGCGCGCACGCGCCAACCGGAGTTAGCTGGATCAACTCTGGAAAAGGCGAGTTCGACGCTCGCACCCGAGTATGAGAATAGAGCCGTCAACCTGGCCCAGAGCAATCTGTGCTTTCTGAAGTTCAGAGTGCTACGGGAATTTGAAGCTGCGGAGACTTGCTATGCAATGCTCTTGGACACGGCAAAGTCTCTGGGTGATGGTACGGGCGAGGTTCGATATTTGAACCTGTTGGGGGGCACGCTCTCACAACGTGGACAGCCCCGGAAAGCGCTCGAATACATCGATCTTGCCTACAACCACCCAAGGTCCAAACAAAGGGATCGACTTCAGGCCGACATCGCTCGCGCACGAGCGCTGGAACTCTCCCGCCTCGGGCGCTTTCAGGAAGCGTTAGAGCTCCTGCAGGAGTCGCTTACTGTCTCCCAGGAAATTGATGACCGTATGGGTGCAGGCCGGACACTCAATAACATGGGTATTGCCTATGGTCGGCTGGGTGTCTATCGACAGGCCGCGGAGCTGCTTGAGCAATCGTACGCGCTTGCCTCAACAGCGAACGCGAATCGCCAGCTGAGCGTTGGCATCAGTTATGCCAATGCGTTGATTTACCTCGGCGAAGTTGATCGGCTGGCGGCCCTCTTGGTGGAACTTGAATCACTGGCGACCATTTCAGAGGACGCGGCGCTCGTTCGTCAACTGCGTCTCTTGAGCGCATCCGAGGCAGAGGCGCGCGGGAATGCAGCCGAGGCACTTGTTGCTCTTGAGGTTCTGATTGATGAATTCTCGAATGACCCCGCATCAGAATCGCGGTATCTGATCTCCGCACTGAACGTCGCGAGCCAGGCCGCGCTCGCGCAGGGCGATGCCCAGAGCGCTCTCGCGTTCGCCACCCAGTCGGTGCAACGCAGCAAGCAAACGGACAATCTCATGAAGATTGCCTCTTCGATTGCAATGCGCGCCCGCGCGCTGCATATGCTGGGTGAGTCGGACTCGGCTATCGCCGACGCATACGCGGCCATTGAACGTATCGAGAAGCTGCGTGGCGACCTGCAACAGATTGAGACCCGCGCCAGCTACCAGTCTACAAAGCTCGGAGCCTACGCCCTTCTGATTGATCTACTCTCGGCAAGCGGAGAGATCGAACAGTCGCTGGAAGTGGCAGAACGCTATCGCGCGCAAACACTGGTCGACGTATTGCAGAAGGGTAACGCCAACCCACCCGCCACTGCACCAGTCGATTTAGTGACGACACGCGCTGATCTGCGGGCAGAGATCAATCGCCGCGAACAAGCGCGACTAAGCGGCCGGACCACCCAGTCGATCAGCGATTTGCTGGCGGAATTGGACGTGCTTGACGCCAAAATTTCCGAGTTTGATCCGCGCTACCGCGCGACACAACGCAACTTCGCCCTGCCCACTGCCGAGCTCCGTGAAACACTGGACGAGGGCACTGTAGCCCTCCAGTACATGCTCGGCACGGAGCGTTCTTATGCATGGCTGATGGATCGCGATGCGATTGAGCTCGTGTATTTACCGGCAAACTCGGAGATTGAGTCGCTCGCTCGCGAACTACACGCCACGCTTTCCAGAAGAGGCAATGCACAAGACCTGCTGGTCACGACGGGCAGGCTGTTGCTCGGTCCCTTTGCCGAGAAACTCGCGAGGTCTAAACGCGTAGCGATAGTGCCCGACGGCGCTCTGCACTACATACCGTTCGACGCTCTGATTTTATCGCCAGACGCACCGCCAGTCCTTGAGACTGTCCCGATCAGTTACCAAGCCTCGCTGACCGCGCTGTCGCTTACGCGGGGTTTCGAGCGTGCCAAGGGCAATAGGATTGTGGCGATCGCCGATCCCGTGTTCTCGCCTAGCGATGCGCGATTGGATTCACCCCCGGGTGCCTCTACCGCCGAGCAAAACCCACTGAATCGACTCCGGCTCAGTGGCTCTGAAGCTGCGACGCTTGAGCAACTCGCGCCCGACCGCACCCGTGTGTTCATAGGCTTCGATGCCAATGTAACTCTCCTTGCTCCAGATGCGCTTTCCGAAGTCTCGATTTTGCATCTCGCCACCCACGGCTTCGCCGACGACGACACGCCCGCCAGAACGGGCGTGATGTTGTCGCTCTTTGATAAGAACGGCAATCCGCAGGCTGGCTTTTTGGGCTTACGCGACATTTATGAGCTGCGACTGGACAGCGAGTTGGTGACGCTGTCCGCGTGCGAGACTGCACTCGGTCAGCAACTAGCGGGGGAAGGGCTGCTCGGCTTGACGCGAGGATTCATGTATGCCGGCGCGCGCCGGGTTGTTGCGAGTTTGTGGCCGGTCTCCGACCGCGCGGCAGCCGAGCTTATGCAGCACTTCTACCAGGCGATACTGGAGGACGGGTTAGCGCCGGACGCAGCGCTCGCCCAGGCCAAGCGTGAGTTGAGCAGAAACCGGCGTTTTGGTCATCCCTATTACTGGGCATCGTTCGTCCTGCATGGTGACTGGCGGCCGCTGGAGGGCCAAGGTGAGATAATTGACACGCCCGCGACAGCTGGGCGTTGAAGGGGTGCGCAATTGACGCGTGCTGAGGAGCCGGCTGCGGCCGGACTGTAGTGAACGGAAGGGGTATCGCATGGTTGCAGAAGAAAAATCGATAACACCGCCAGAGACCTATGAATGGGTCTGGCTTGTAAGAAATGTACGGAACAATCCGGATGAGCGCGTGCCCATGGAGGTGGGCGACCTGATCTATATCTGCGTCTGTGACGACGGAAAAGTGCAGTTCAGACAGCGCAGCGAGAAGAACCCGGAGAATTCAGCACTCTGGAATAAGGCATCCGGTGCCTACTGCAAGGAGTCCGGAACCGTGACTGGGACACTGCCGGACGAACGGACGTTCAGCATGCAAATCGAACGGGGCGACGGATGCAACGTCATCCGCTCGGTTCACCGGCGCAATCCCGAAGAGGGCGATTGGGACGGCGAAGATGGATGGGAGCCAACTCGCTAATTCCCTTATATGCGACGAGCACGATCCCCGGAGATCACGATGAGAAACAACGTCTACAGACTGCCACTGCGAGTTCTGCCAGAATATCGCCCTATGAAGGGGAGAGAATCCGGCAGTACGTCGACGGACGTTGCCGGGGATAGTGCTTCGTCCAATGACGAGGCCACGATTGCGCGCGATCTGGCGCAGCGTATTGCGGGCGGCGATCAGGCCGCGGAGCAAGAAATGATCGTGCGCTACAGCCGCCCGCTGCTATACATGCTGCGCCGACGTGCAGGTGACCCGGACCTTGCTGAGGATTTGCATCAGGATGTCTTCCGTGTCGTCATCGAGCGGCTACGCGATCGCGGCATCAAGGAACCAGAGAAACTCGCCGGGTTCATCCAAAGCACCGGCCGAAATCTCTTGATCGGCGAAATTCGGCGCTCGCAGCGCCGCCGCACTTACGCTGACAGCGATGCCATCGACGGTTCGGCGGATACCGTATCGTCTACCCAATTCAGCAACACCAGCGACGAGCAGGAAGCGTCCGCCGTTCGCGAATTGCTCGAGGAACTGAAACCGGAGCGTGATCGAGCCATCCTCATCCGCTTCTATCTGCAGCAGGAGGACAAAGCCAGCATTTGCAGTGCGCTGGAGTTGACCGACCTGCACTTCAATCGGGTGCTGTACCGCGCCAAGAAACGTTTCCGTGCGCTCATCGAATCGAGCGCACACGCTGCGGCCGCGGACTTGATCTCCGGCCGCGATGAGGCCTGATGTGATGGAAGACTTCAGTCAACTTACCCGGCGAGTCGTGGTCGAGCGTAATCTCGTCGACCGCTACCTGATGGACCAGCTCACCGAAGAGCAAGCGATGGCTTTTGAGGATTTTTACGCCGGTTGCCCTGAGACGATGGCGGAGCTCGATATCAGCGAGCGACTGATTCGCAACTTGAAGCACACGGACACCGATGACGTTGTTGTGGTATCACTCGACGCCCAGCGGTCAAAGAACAACAAGAACCGTGTCGCTCGCTTCCTGAGCTCGCCCGCCTACAGCGCGGTTGCGTCCATGGTTGCGGTCGCAGCGCTGGCACTGTTGGGCATGAACCAATCGATCCCCGAGGCGATGCCGCTCGGCACTGGCAATGTGCCCGTCGAGTATCTCGACCCGACTCGAGGCAGCGACACCGGTCTCGAGATCGCGATGCGCGGCAGCGATTCGGTGTTGCTCAAACTCGATCTGGGATTGGCGTCCGACGAAGCCTACCAGGCGAGAGTGATCGATACCGACGGGCGCTCGATTCTCACAATCAAGGATTTACAAGTCGACGACTCGAGCGCACTGACCGTACTGCTGCGTGCCGAGGCGACACAACCTGGCGCCTATCGCATCAACGTTCGCAATGTTTCCGGTGAGACCTGGGTGTTTCCCTACACGCTCATCGACTGATACATCCCCGCCCTAACTCCGCTAGACTCTGCGCTGCGTTCAGCATCGCAGGGAGGCTGCGTGGATTTTCTGACCGAAGTGCTGGTATACCTCGCGGTCGCCATTGTCACCGTGCCGCTCACCAAGCGCATTGGCCTTGGCTCGGTGCTGGGTTACCTGCTGGCTGGCGTGCTTATTGGACCGTCGGTGCTGAAGCTGGTCACCGACGTCGACACGATTCTGCACTTTGCAGAACTGGGTGTCGTTTTCCTGCTATTCATTATCGGTCTTGAGATGCAGCCATCCCGGCTGTGGGTGCTGCGTAAGGCCGTTTTTGGATTAGGCGGCATGCAGGTTCTCATCACCGGACTCGTACTCTCCGGCATCGTCGTCGCACTGGGGATCGACTGGAGGTCCGCGGTCGTGGTCGGCTTTGGACTCGCGCTCTCTTCGACCGCATTTACGATGCAGCTGCTGGCCGAACGCCATGAGCTATCGGTGCGTTACGGCCGTTCCGCGTTTGCCGTTTTGCTCTTCCAGGATATGGCGGTGATCCCACTGCTCGCACTTATGCCGCTGCTGGCTGCACCCGAATCCATGAATGTCGACGTTTTGGCTATCGGCAAAGCGATCGGTGCGATGGTGCTGTTGATCGTCGGCGGTCGATACACACTGCGTCCGATCCTTCGGGTGGTCGCCGGCACCGATATCCGCGAGTTGATGATCGCCGTGGGCCTTTTGGTCGTCATTGGCAGCGCGACCCTGATGTACAAGGTCGGTTTGTCGATGGGGCTTGGCGCGTTCATCGCCGGAATGCTGCTAGCTGACTCCGAGTACCGTCACCAGCTTGAGGTCGATATCGAACCTTTCAAGGGCTTGCTTCTCGGGTTGTTCTTCATCGCGGTAGGCATGTCGGTGAATCTATCGCTGGTCGTGGATCAGGCGCTGGCGCTCACCGGTTCCGTACTGGTGCTGATGAGCATCAAGGCAGCACTGCTGGTACTACTCGCGCTTCGCTTCCAGATGGAGTCCGACGAGCGACTGCGACTCGGATTGATCCTCTCGCAAGGCGGTGAGTTCGGGTTCGTCCTGTTCACCGCTGCCGTCAGCGAAAGCGTCATGACGCGTGAGCTTGCGGACTTCCTGATTGTTGTGGTCAGCATTTCCATGGCGCTGACACCGCTTGTGATGATCGCGGCGGATTTCTGGCTAAAGCGCAGCGCCGCCAGCAAGCCGCCAACCTATGACGAGATCTCGAACGAACAACCTGAAATTGTGATTGTCAGCTTTGGTCGCTTTGGGCAGATCATTGGCCGTATCTTGCGGAGCAAAGGCATTCCGTTCACTGCGCTCGAATCCAACCCGGAACAGGTCGACGTGGTTCGACGCTTCGGTAACAAAGTCTACTTTGGCGATGCGCGACGCGTTGACTTGTTGCATGCCGCCGGCGCAAAAGACGCGAAGTATCTGATTCTCGCTATTGACGATGTCGAGCAGTCTGTAGAAGCGGCCGAGTTGATCCGCCAGCACTTCCCACATTTGAAGATTTTCGCTCGCGCGCGGAACCGAGTGCACGCGCATCGCCTGATGGATCTCGGCATTGAAGACCCAGTCCGGGACACCCTGTACTCCAGCCTCAAGGTAACCGAAAACTTACTAGGCGAGTTGGGCTACTCGGAGGAGCGTGCCCGTCGCGTGACTGAGACGTTCCTGAAACACGACGAACGATATCTGCGTAAACAGAGCGCCTACCGTCAAGACGAGCAGGCGTTAATCCAAACGGTCCACCAATCGGCAGCTGAGCTGGCTACGTTGCTACGTACAGACCAAGAGAACGTAAAGGACATTCAAACCGGCGACGAAGAGTAGTCGTGTGCGAATGCTGACAGCGCGCGGTTCCCGCCCGCTACCGTCCGTTCCTTCGCGGGCTTACTCAGTTGCTTGAATGCATACTCCGCTCGGCTTGCCGCCGCTCGGTCGCCCACTTCGCAAAAAGCCGCGAGATCCATCGGGCCTTTGCCCCGCAACGAGCGCGCGCCTTTTCCGGCTCGATGTTTGTCGAGGCGTGCTGCAGGGTCGGTGCTGATCCCGGTATACAGGCTACCGTCGGCACTGCGCACCACGTATAGCCACCACAGCTGCATCAATACACCGGGTCGTACATCGTCTCGGCAATGAAGGACTCAATATCATCTGGTCGTGGCACGGTGGCGAGCCCGTCCGCGTATGCTCGTTCAGCAACAGATACTGCTACGGCCAGTGACACCTTCCGGATGCGTGCCAAAGGCGGATAGAGGGTGCCGTCGGCGAGGTCTACATCGCGAATAAGGTTGGCGAGGCGCCGCGCAGCCTCGAGGAACATGACGTCAGTAACGCGAGTTGCGCCAACAGCGACCGCACCAAGACCAACACCAGGGAAAATGTAGGCGTTGTTGCCCTGCCCTGGCCAGTGTGTTTTTCCGTTTAGCTTCACCGGAGCAAACGGACTACCACTCGCAAATAGCGCGCGACCACCGCTCCACCGATAAGCCTGCTCGGCGGTGCACTCCGCGCGCGACGTCGGATTGGACAATGCAAAAATGACTGGATTGTTGTTGAGCGTCGCCATCTTGCGGACAATACGTTCGGTGAACGTGCCAGGTGAGCCCGTCGCGCCAATCAGTGCATGCGGCTCGAAGCGATCTATCGACGACTGAAAATCGAGTGGCGGCAAGTCCGGCGCGAATCGCTCGAGCGGCCCAACGGCCTTATCCGAATCCTTGGTGATCACACCATTTCTGCCGACAAAACGAATCTGTGCACAAGCCTCCGCTTCGGTCAGCCCCTCGTCCATCATAGACGATACCAACAAGTCGGCGATGCCCGTGGCGGCAGACCCATGGCCCAGGAACATGACACGCATATCGCGCAGTGAGACACCCGTTACGCGCGTCGATGCAATGATCCCCGCCAGCGCGACTGACGCAGTGCCCTGAATATCATCGTTGAAACACAGCACCTGATCGCGATAGCGATCAAGGAACATCTGGGCGTTTGGCGTCGAGAAATCCTCAAACTGTATCAGTGCGTTCGGGAAGCGCTTTTGCACAGCTTGTATGAATTCATCGACCAAGGCCTCGTAAGCCTCCCCGCGAATGCGCTTTCGCGGAATACCGAGATACATCGGATCTTCGCGAAGCTCGTCGTTGTCGGTGCCGACATCGATGACCAATGGCAAGGTGTTGCGAGGATGGATGCCTGCGCACGCGGTGTACAACGCCAGCTTGCCGATCGAAATGCCCATGCCATTGCTGCCGAGATCACCAAGCCCGAGGATGCGCTCCCCGTCAGTCACCACAATGACGCGAATATCGTCCTCGGGCCAGTTGGCAAGCAATTTGTCGACATCACCGGCGTCATCGATCGAGATATACATGCCGCGCGCATCACGAAAGATGTGCGCAAACTCCTTGCATGCCTCACCCACCGTCGGCGTGTAGATGAGCGGCATGATTTCCTCAATATTGTCGGTCACAACGCGATAGAAAAGCTGCTGGCTGCGACTTTGAAGTGCCCTTAGCGCGATGTAACGTTCAATATCAGAGCTCTTACGCCGGATGTTGGCGAGGATGCGCCCCATCTGCTGGTCCTGCGTATTCATCGTCGGCGGCAGCAGACCGCGAAGTCCCAGGGCTTCCCGCTCTTCCATTGTGAACGCGGTCGATTTGTTGAGCGCCGGATCGCGCAGGATATCTGCGCCGCGACGCGGCTTAGGATCGGACATGATGTAGAGGCATCCTTAACGTGGCGCTATGCTCGATGCGCAGCAATAAGCTCGCTGATTCGATGATCTTTCGACTGCCACAGGTCGGTCAACCACCGCTGAAAGCGATCACGATACGCCTGATCATTCAGGTAGTCACCACCCTGCATCCAGGGTTCCACCACCACCTCTCGAACGTCGACTACGACATTGTGCAAACGCCCAGTAACGAGATCCCAGAACGTCGGTGATCCGTCCGGATAGACGACCGTGACGTCAAGCATGGAACGAAACTGTTCGCCCATCACCGATAGCGCGAATGCGATACCGCCGGCTTTGGGCGCCAGAAGATGTTGGTAAGGGCTTTCCGTGCGCGCGTGCTTTTCGGGCGTGAATCTCGTGCCTTCGACAAAATTAATAACGGACGTCGGCACTTCAGAAAAACGCTCGCATGAACGCCTCGTCGCCTCGAGATCCTGTCCGCGCTTCTCCGGGTACTTCTCCAGATAGGAGCGCGAGTAACGCTTCATGAAAGGCATGTCCATCGCCCACCACGCAAGCCCGAGAAACGGCACCCAGATCAGGACCTGCTTAATGAAGAACTTGAGGAACGGGATACGGCGGTTCAGGGCGCGCTGCAGAACTATGATATCGACCCATGACTGGTGGTTCGCCAGGACCAGGTACCAATCATTCCGTCGCAGACGTTCATTTCCACTGACATGCCAGCTGATGTCCTGGGTGACGTCCTCTAGCCAATTGTTAACGCTGATCCAGTTTTCACCGCAGGCGATAAGAATTCGCGATGTGAATTTTCTGACCGCAGCGAACGGCAGGATCAACCTGACGATCGCGAACACCATGATCGGAATAAACCAGAACACGATATTGAGCACGATCGGAATAAGGACGAGAACGCCTTTGATGGTCCGGAGCATCGGAGTGCCTGCTGTGTTTCCGCGCGTAGTGTAACCGTTTTCGGATCGAGCCGGGGTGCTTCAGGCCCTGTTCAGTTTCGCTGGCTAATCTAGGGACAACACTGCACAAGAGGAGTCGGAAAAATGTACAGGACTGCGACTACGCTCACTGCGCTCGCCTTACTCAGCGCGAGCGCTGGAGCGCATGAAGAGCGGATCAGTTACAACTATGCGGAGTTTCGGTATTCAGAGGCCGAAGTGGACCTCGACAGCACCTTCGGCGGTGGCGATATCGAAGGGGACGGATTTGTCGCCAATGGTCTGATAGAGATCGGAGATTCCACCCATTTATTCGTCTCGTACGATCGCCTCGAGTTCGATGATGATGTTGATGTCACCACTACGATCTGGGGTGGCGGTCTCGACTTTTCGATCACACCCCGAACCGACATCGTACTGCGGCTTGGCTTCGCCGATGCTCGATTCGAGACGCCGTTTTTCGAAGACAAGGATGACGGGCTGTTCCTCTCGGCAGGCATGCGCACGATGATCACCGACGACATCGAACTCTACGGATCTCTCGCGAGCCTCGACCTTGAGGACGCGGGTGAGGAGGAGATCGCCACTGCCGGTATCGATTTCTTCCTGCGTGACAACATCGCGCTTGGCCCCGCCGTACAAGTGATCGACGACACAACGACGTGGTCGCTCGGCGCAAAGGTGTATTTCTGAGTTGATCGATGAGCGGGCGGGGCCCGGTGCGCGCGCCGGGCCAATCGCCGGCCAACGGTCATCGTCGCTCGACGTTGGCTTCCCTTGCGCTGTTGCATGTGAGGCGCATACCGGCCCGAACATCCAACACTTTCGCGCCGTCGTAAGCATGCACGCCATTCACCCAAGTGCCCGCAACGCGGTGTCGGAAGGTATGCCCATCAAATGGAGTCCAACCGCATTTGTAGTGAACATCATTATCGCTGGTCGTCCAATTACCTTCCGGATCGACGATCACTAGATCGGCCCAGTAGCCCTCCCGGAGGTAGCCGCGATCCGGAATGCCGAACAAATCCGCAGATGCGTGGGCGAGACGGTCCACCATGAAGGGGATGTCCACGCCGACATCGTCGGCGAGATCCAGTGCCGCCACCAGCGCATGCTCGGTGAGCGGCAGACCGGCAGGTGCGGCGAAATAGTGTCGATCCTTTTCTTCGGCCAGGTGCGGCGCGTGGTCGGTAGCGATGACATCCAACCGGCCTTCAGCCAGAGCCTTGCGCAAAGCGGCTCGATGATGGGGTGCTTTGATCGCAGGGTTACACTTGATGCGCGACCCTAACGCTTCGTAGTCGTCCGCCGTAAACCACAAATGGTGAATACATATTTCGGCCGTGATCCGCTTTCCATAGCGTTCACCACGAGCGAATTGAGGCATTTCATCTGCCGTCGTCAGGTGCAACACGTGCAAGCGCGCATCGTGCTCACGAGCCAGCCCTGTGGCCAACGCCGACGATTTTAGACAAGCTGCCGCGCTGCGGATATCCGGATGCATCGACATCGGGACACTATCGCCGAGAGTATCGCGCGCACGTCGCTCTTCTTCCCAAATCATCGGCGAGTCTTCGCAATGCGTCACGACGAGCACCGGCGCATAGCGGAACAAATCGTCCAAAGCCTGTGGGTCATCGACGAGCAGACTTCCTGTCGAAGCACCCATGAACGCCTTGATCCCGCAGGTCTCTTCAGGCCTCAGCGCCTTGATCTCATCAAGGTTGTCATTGGTCGCACCGAAGTAAAAAGCATAGTTGGCGTGGCAGCGATCCTCCGCCAGTTGGTATTTGCCCGCAAGCGCCTCGCGCGTGGTTATCGGGGGATTGACGTTCGGCATGTCCATGAAGCTCGTGGTGCCGCCGGCAACGGCTGCCGCAGACTCGGTAGTGAGGTCACCCTTTGCGGTCAGACCGGGCTCGCGGAAGTGCACCTGGTCATCGATCATCCCGGGCATCAGATACCGCCCGGCCACGTCGACCACCTGCATATCGTCTTCGACGGGGATGTCGGCATTGATCGCCGCGATCTTTCCGTCGACGACCAACAGATCGCCTGGCCACTCGCGCATTTCGGAAATCAAGCGCGCATTCTTGAATAGCGTTCTTTTGCTCATCTTTGCCCCGTTGAAAAGTGATCGGTCGCCGCGACCAGTGCAGACGCATTGCCCGGCTCAAAAGCCGAGTGCCCCGCGTTCGGCACTATCACGAGACGCGACTCAGGCCACGCCGCATGCAACTCCCATGCGCTGATCATGGGACACACAACGTCATAACGGCCCTGCACGATAACGGCAGGGACGTCCTGGATCTTGTCGATTTCGTCGATCAGTTGCCCCGGCGACATGAATCCGCCGTTCATGAAGTAATGACATTCTATCCGCGCCATCGCTAATGCATGCGCCGCTTCACCGAACTCGTCGCGCGCCTCTTCATTCGGCAGCAGGAAGCTTGTCGAGCCTTCCCAAACAGACCAGGCTCGCGCCGCTTCGAGCCTGACCGACTCGTCCTCACTGGTCAGCCGACGATGATAGGCGGTCAACATATCGTCGCGCTCAGCCTCAGGGATTGGTGCCAAGTAGTGCTGCCAAAGATCAGGAAAAATCTCACTAGCCCCATGCTGGTAGAACCACTTCAGCTCTTTATCACGAAGCATGAAAATTCCGCGCAACACGAGTTCGCTGACACGGTCGCGGTGGGCTTGCGCATAAGCCAGTGCCAGAGTGCTGCCCCATGAGCCACCAAATATCTGCCATCGTCGAATCTGCAAGGACTCACGCAGGATTTCGATGTCATTGATGAGATCCTGAGTCGTGTTGTGATCAAGACTCGCGTGCGGTGTGCTTTTGCCGGAACCCCGCTGGTCGAAGATCACAATCCGGTACACGTCCGGGTTGAAAAAGCGCCGCATCGCAGGACTGCTCCCGCCTCCAGGCCCTCCGTGCAGAACCACTACCGGTTTGCCGTGCGGGTTGCCCGACTGGTCGTAGTACAACCGATGACCGTCGCTGACCTCAAGGTACGCTGTGTGAAAAGGCTCGATTGGCGGATAAAGATCGCGCTGCAGATTGTCCATCTTTTTATTATGGAGACTTGTACCGGGTTTTGCATCGCTCAACCGGCGTGACCTATTTCATGGTCTGGTTGGTCGCCCTGTGCCAGTATCGCGAGATGAGCCAGTTGGGAAGCACATCAACTCGTTGGGCAATAGCGCTTGCGACTATTGGTCTTCTGGCGGTTCTCGGCATCGCGTGCCAGCCGCATACAGACTCTTCTGAGTTGCCATTGCGACGGGCGATACCCGCCGACCCGCAGACATTGGACCCCCATCGAGCCGAGGGAACCGCGTCCGCAACGGTTTTGATGGATCTTTACGAAGGCCTGGTGAAAGAGGATCCGAGCGGAAAGGTCGTTGCTGGTGCCGCAGAGCGTTGGAACATCAGTGAAGACGGACTGACATATACGTTCTATTTGCGCGACAACCTGCGGTGGTCGAACGGTGACTCATTGGTGGCCGAAGATTTCGCTGCCGGATTGCGAAGAACGATCGATCCGCAAACCGCGAGCGCATATGCGCCTCTGCTGAGACCCGTTCGTAATGCAGAAGCGGTCGCCGCCGGCAAGCGACCGGTCGAGGATGCTGCCATCGAGGCGATAGACGCACGAACACTTCGGGTTGAGCTTGAACAACCGACACCATTCTTCCTCGGGCTATTGACACACTGGGCAACGTTCCCTTTGCATCGACCGAGCTTCGAAGCTCATGGGACTGCATTTGTTCGTCCGGAACACTCGATTACAAACGGCGCCTACACGCTTCGGGCACAACGTGTCGGCGACCGAATCTCGCTCGACAAGAACGCGAACTACTGGGACGCCGCAAACGTATCGATCGAGCAAGTGGAGTTCCTGTCCCTTGAAGAAGCAAGCACCGAGTTGCGCTTGTTTGAAGCAGGCGAACTCGATATCACCTCTTCAACACCCGCAAACCAGTTTCGGGCACTGCAAGCGACGTACGGTGATCAATTGCACGTCACGCCGAACCTCAGTGTTTATTTCATGGTGTTCGATCTCAGTGAGCCGCCTTTTTCCGATATCCGAGTCCGGGAAGCGTTAACGATCGCGCTAGATCGCGATGCACTGACGAACTTCGTGCTCGCGTCCGGGCAGGCAGGCGCCTGGGGTCTCGTACCGCCAGGTATCGCAAACCATGAAAGCTTTAGTTATGCATGGCGTGAATGGCCGCGCGAGCAGCAAATCGAATACGCGCGCGAGCAACTCGCCGCCGCGGGATACGATGCAGCATCAGCGCTTCGGGCGACCCTGCTGTACAACACCGGCGATACGCACCAGAAGATCGCCATTGCGCTGCAGGGTATGGCGCGCGACACACTTGGCGTTCAACTGGACATCATCAATCAGGAATTCAAGGTCATGCTGGACAATCGCGACAAGCGTGACCAATGGGACCTGATGCGTCTCGGCTGGACCGGTGACTACAATGACGCGGATACATTTCTGTCGCTATTTCGGAGCGGGCATCCGCAAAACTTTGCCGGATACGACAACCCAGATTTCGATGCACTCCTCAATCAGGCTGCCGGCACGGTCGACGTTTCCGAACGCAGCGTCCTGATGCAACAGGCCGAGAAGATGGTCGTAGAAGACTACCCGGTGCTGCCGATGTATTTCTATGTGTCGCGACACCTTGTCAGCGAGCGCGTCGAGAACTTCAGCGCGACACCGATGAACCGGACTTACTCAGCCCACCTCTCCCTGGCGGAACTCCCCTAGACCAACATAGTCAATCACTTACAGGTGGCAAACCGCTACAGAAGAAACCTGCTGTAACGGTCGTCACTTGGACATCCAGCCTTGCTGACTGCTAGTTTCGCCGGCGGCTATCTGCTCCCCGGCCGGCATGCAGCCGTCCGGAATGGCTGACCAAACAGAGGAAACCAATATGCGCATCATGTTGTTCGCCGTGGCGCTGCTCGCTTCGGCTGCGGTCGAGAGTCAGACCGTAGAAATTCCCTACACACAATTCCAGCTCGATAACGGCCTGACCGTCATTGTTCACGAGGACCACAAGGCGCCGATCGTCGCGGTCAACATTTGGTACCACGTTGGGTCAAAAGACGAGAAGCCGGGTAGGACCGGTTTCGCACATCTGTTCGAGCATCTGATGTTTAACGGTTCGGAAAACTACGACGATGAATATTTTGAGCCGTTTGAGAGAATCGGTGTGACCAACCAAAATGGCACGACCTCGTTCGACCGCACGAACTACTTTCAGAATGTCCCAACCACCGGTCTGGATCTTGCCCTGTGGATGGAGTCCGACCGCATGGGGCATCTTTTGGGCGCAGTCTCGCAGGAGCGGCTCGATGAACAACGTGGTGTGGTGCAAAACGAGAAGCGCCAGAATGAGAACCAGCCCTACGGGATGGTTTTCAATCACCTGATTGAAGGCATCTTCCCCAAAGGCCACCCCTACTCCTGGCTGCCCATCGGCTCCATGGAGGACCTGAATGCAGCGACACTTGAAGATGTTAAGGAGTGGTTCCAGACCTACTACGGCCCGAACAATGCCGTGCTGGTGCTCGCTGGCGACATCACCCCGGAAATCGCGCGCGAGAAAGCGGAACTCTACTTTGGTGATATCCAGCCAGGTCCGCCGATTACCCGCCATGATATTTGGGTACCGACCCTCGACGGCGAGCACCGCGAAACGCTACAGGACCGCGTGCCGCAGACCCGCATCTACAAAGCGTGGCCTGCACCGGAGTGGGCGAATAGCGATACCGACTTGCTTCAACTGGCCACCTCGATTCTTGGCGGCGGCAAGAACTCACGACTGTACGAGCGACTGGTCTATGAAGACCAGACAGCCACCAGCGTCGGCGCGAGCGTGCTCTCAATCGAGATCGCCGGCTTTATCTACGTGACCGCCACCGTGCAACCGGGTGGAGATGCCGAGGCGGTTGAGCAGGCTATGGACGAAGAAATCGCACGCTTCCTCGAAAAAGGCCCAACCCGTGAAGAGCTGAACCGCGTGCGCACGAGCACCTTGGCTGGATTCGTTCGCGGCGCTGAACGCGTCGGCGGATTCGGTGGCAAATCAGACATCCTCGCGGAAAACTACGTGTACGGCGGCAGCCCGGACTTTTACAAGACGGCGTTGGAGCGCCTCGAAGCTGCAACGCCCAAGAGCATTCAAGCAGCGGCCAAACGCTGGTTTACCGACGGTGTTTATGTATTAACGGTTGAGCCGTTCGATACGACGCTGACCGCGAAGGGCGAAGGCGCTGATCGATCCGCATTGCCCTACCCCGACACATTCCCGACGGTAGGTTTTCCTGAGTTTGAGCGTGCGACACTGGACAATGGTCTCAAGTTGATCGTTGCACCTCGCGACAACGTGCCGCTGGTCAACTTCAGCATGGTATTCAACGCTGGCTACGCTGCGGATCAGTTCGGCCTGCCCGGCACCGCCAGCCTCGCAATGTCCATGCTGGACGAGGGCACCAAGAAACGCAGTGCGCTAGAGATCTCTGAGGCGTTGCAGCAACTGGGGGCCAACTACGGTGCAGGGACATCCCTCGATACGGCCACCATCAGCCTGAATACACTCAAGCGCAATATGGGTGGTGCCCTCGACATTTACGCGGACATCATTCTCAACCCTGCATTCCCGGAGAACGAACTCGATCGTCTGCGCAAGGCGCGCATCGCGGGTATTCAACGGGAGCGCACGCAACCGCAGTCGATGGCGCTTCGTGTCCTGCCGAAGCTGATGTATGGCGAGGAACACGCCTACGGACAGCCGCTGACTGGCAGCGGCACCGAGGCCAGCGCCATGGCCATCGATCAGGCAGCGCTGCAGGCGTTCCACAGCACGTGGATTCGCCCAAACAATGCAACGCTAATCATCGTGGGTGACACCACCCTTGAGGAGATCCGCCCCGAGCTGGAAGCTCGCTTCGGTAAATGGGAACAAGCGGAGATCCCCAGCAAAACGCTTGCGGCAGTCGCTCAGCAGGAAGGCGAGGTTCTGTACGTGATCGATCGTCCGGACTCTGCGCAGTCGATGATCATTGGCGGACATGTAGCGCCACCGACTTCTGATCCTGCTGATCTCGCAATCGAGGCCGCCAATCAGGTGCTTGGTGGTGACTTCAGTGCCCGATTGAATCTGAATCTGCGTGAGGATAAGAACTGGTCGTACGGCGTTTACTCAAGCATTGTCGATGCCGAAGCTCAAAGACCATTCCTGATCTTGGCGCCTGTGCAGAGCGATAAGACTGCCGACGCCATTGCGGAGCTGCGCAAGGAACTCGGCGCTTACCTCAGTGATCGACCAGCAGAAGATGACGAGCTCGAGCGGGTCAAGGCGAATAACACCTTATCGCTGCCGGGACGCTGGGAGACGATCGGTGCCGTCAACGGTTCTTTGATTTCCCTTGTGCGCTTCAACCTGCCCGATGACCACTGGTCTACCTTTGCCGATCGCACCCGTGCGCTGACGATCGAGGAGGTTCGTGAACAGGCTGAACGAGTCATACAACCCGACCGGATGATCTGGGTCGTCGTTGGCGATTTGGCTAAGATTCGCGAGAGTATCGAGGCGCTTGGTATCGGGGAGATCCGGCTGCTCGACACAGATGGCAACCCGATCGATTGATCGCCTGCCATGTACTCCTCACGAACGGCGCCTTCGTGGCGCCGTTTTTTTACACGCAAAAATTAGCAAGCGCGCTAGTATTCTCAGATGGATCCAGTAACCGCCAAGCGGCCCCCGTTTGACTGGCAGGCCGAGATTGATGCCGCCATGAACGAAGTCTACCGTGTCGCTATTGAGACGCCGTTGGAACTCATGCATCGCGTATCGACTAGCGCTGGATGCAACGTGTGGCTGAAGCGAGAGGATCGCCAGCCCGTTTTCTCCTTCAAGTTGCGCGGTGCAATGAACAAAATGGCGGCTCTGGACAACGCCGCTCGCGAGCGCGGCGTCATTTGCAGCTCTGCCGGCAATCATGCACAGGGAGTAGCACTCGCAGCACAGTTGCTCAAATGCCGCGCCGTGATTGTTATGCCGACAACCACGCCGTCCATCAAGATTAGCGCCGTGCGAACACTCGATGCCGAGGTCGTGCTGAAGGGCGATACCTACGATGCGGCGCAAGCTCACGCAATCGAGCTCGCCGAAAACGATCAACTCACATTTATCCACCCATTCGATGATCCGCACGTGATCGCGGGGCAGGCAACCATCGGTCGCGAACTGCTACAGCAAATGCCGACCGCACCCAAAGCACTTTTTGTGCCGGTCGGCGGCGGCGGCCTCGCCGCAGGTATCGCGCTCGCAGTCCGATCGCATTGGCCCTCCACAAGACTGATCGGCGTCGAGCCTGACGAATCGGCAAGCATGTTGGCGGCAATTCGTAACGGCGCGCCGATTGAACTCAACAGCGTCGGTATCTTTGCCGACGGCGTCGCCGTCCGAAGAGTAGGCCAGCACACGTTCACCGTCTGCAACGAACTCTTGGATGACATCATCACCGTATCAACAGACGCTACCTGCGCGGCGATTCGCGATATTTTCGAAGACACCAGGACCGTGGTAGAGCCCGCAGGCGCACTCGCCATTGCCGGCGCACGACAGTGGGCCGCAACGCACCCGGACAGCGGCGACCTGGTCGCACTGTGTTGCGGGGCCAACCTCAACTTCGATCGGCTACGACACATCGCCGAACGCGCCGCCGTGGGAGAACACCGGGAAGCACTGTTCGCCGTGCATATCGCAGAGCGACCCGGGAGTTTCCGGGAGTTCTGCAAGGTACTCGGTGAGGTGGGTGTGACCGAATTCAACTACCGTCACAGCTCGGATGCACTCGCACGTATTTTCGTCGGTGTCGCACTGTCTGACGGGCTAACGCAACAGGCATCGTTGCTCGAGAACATTCGCGCGGCAGGCTACGAAGCACATGACCTCAGTGATAACGAACTCGCTCAGCTGCACGTGCGCCACTTGGCCGGCGGTCGATCCAGTAACGATGGAGAACGTCTCTATCGGTGCGAGTTCCCCGAGCGTCCTGGCGCTTTGGCACTATTCCTCGAAACGCTGGGTGATGACTGGGACATCACACTCTTCCACTACCGCAATCACGGATCGGACTACGGTCGTGTTCTGGTCGGCCTGCGTTCTACCGAAAAACGATCCCTTGGGCCCGAGGATCGCCTCGATGCCCTTGGGTATCGATATGCCGAAGAAACTGGAAAACCCGCCTACCAGCTATTTCTGAAGTAGCGCTTCAGCTCAATCCGCATAGCCCGAATTGTTGCGATCCAGCTTGCGCAAGAGGCCAGGCCAGACAAGATCCGCACCTAACCCTTTGGTCACCACTCTCCGTTGCTCGGCAGCACCCGCAAGAATCCGCTCGGGAATGCGAATCAATGCGCCGCCACCGGCTTGCGCGTTGATTTGAATCTGGCAGCTCGCCTCGAGCGCATACATGATCAGAAAAGCTTCCGGAATCGTTGACGCCGCGGTGAGCAAACCATGGTTGCGAAGAATCAGCGCGGCCTTTTCACCAAGATCTGCCACCAGCCTCGGTTTCTCATCGTCGTTGAGCGCCACACCCTCATAGTTGTGATAACCCACGTTCGCCATGAGGAACAGACTCTGCTGCGAGATCGGCAATAGCCCGTCTTCCTGAGCAGAAACTGCAATCCCAGCCCGAGTATGCGTATGCAACACACACTTCACATCATGACGCGCCTCATGAATGGCTGAGTGAATCACAAACCCCGCCGGATTGATCGGGAAGTCCGACTCCATGACCTTCTCTCCGGCGAGATTCACCTTCACAAGACTGCTCGCCGTGATCTCTTCGAAGAACAGCCCATACGGGTTGATCAGGAAATGACCTTCCTCACCCGGTACTGCCGCAGAGATATGGGTGAAGACGAGGTCGTCCCACCCATGCAATGCCACCAATCGATACGCCGCCGCCAGTGCGACACGAGTCTCCCACTCATCTTCGCTGACCGAACCTCGTACATCCGATTTCATTACTGCACTCATCGTTCAGTCTCCCGAGCTTGTCGTCGCATCGATCATGAAATCTGCCACCATTTGTGCCAGCACATTCACGCCGTACGGCAGGGTCGATTCATCAACAAAAAACAAAGGCGAGTGGTTGGTTGCAATCTGCGCTGGATCGGCACCCTCAGGCGCGCCGCCGAGGAACAGGAACAGCCCCGGCGTCTCCTGCGCGAAATAGGAGAAGTCTTCCGCGCCGGTCACCAAGGGTGACTCTAAGACCCGTCCGTCACCGAAAACACGTTGCACGGTCGGCAACATCTGCGCGGTCAAGTCCTCGTTGTTAACGGTAACCGGATATCCAAGATCAATATTCACTTCAGCGCTGGCGCCCGCACTGTCTGCAATCGTCACCGCCGTATGGCGAAGCTTCGCGTGGATCTGCTCACGAATGCCCATATCGAAGTTGCGAATCGTTCCTACCAGCTCGACCGTGTCGGGGATGATGTTATTGCGCACGCCGCCGTTGATGATGCCGAACGAGATCACAGACGGCGCCTTAGTAACGTCTACCTGGCGACTGGCGATCGTCTGCACGGCCATCACGATTTGTGAGGCCACTACAATCGGGTCAACACCATTCCACGGTCTTGACCCGTGTGTCTGCCGACCAGATACCGTGATACTGAAGCGATCTGAACTGGCCATCGCTGGGCCCGACCGATAAGCAACCATGCCTGCTGGCAAATTCGCGAACGTATGCAGACCGAAAATCGCGTCGGGCTTACGCTCGTCGAAGATGCCTTCCTCGAGCATTTTCTTGGCGCCCCACGATGGCGTGCCGTGTGGTGCACCCTCCTCGGCGGGCTGGAAAATCAATAGCACGTCCCCAGGCAACTCGTCCTGGTGCGCGACCAACGTTTGGGCAGCACCTAGCAACATCGCCATATGCGTGTCATGGCCGCAAGCGTGCATGATGCCAACGTCGTTACCGTTGTAGACACCCCGCTGCTTGGAAGCGAATGGTAGGTCGACCTGCTCGATCACAGGCAAAGCATCCATGTCGGCACGCAGTGCGACCAGCGGTCCAGGCTTGCCGCCCTTGATTAACGCGGTGACACCGGTCTCGGCGATACCCGTTGTTGGCTCCAAACCCATAGCGCGAAGTTCCTCGGCGATGCGCTCGGCTGTTTTGTATTCCTCGTTACTGAGCTCAGGGAACTCATGGAAGTGTCTGCGCAGCGCAATAACGTCTTCGGTCACCGACGCTGCAGTCGTCGCCAGTTTGTCCTGGAGCGTCTCGCTCGCCAGTGTCGGCGCTGCCAAAAGCAATGTCGTTGCAGACGCAACGACTGTGGATGTAAGTCGTACCATGAAGTTCCCCCGGGATTCTGCCGTCAAGACCGCTAGCCTAGCGCCGGGCGCTACCACATGTCACGCAACCGACTTGCGACATCCACGCGAGCAGCTGCGCGTTCACGCCCGGCAACACCCTCATGAACAGACTGTCCATGAAACACGGGTGCCATCGTCGCGAGCAGCGCGTCGGTCATAAAACGGCTGCGCGCACCGTAGACGTGGCGATCGCCGTACCGCGGCTGTTCGGGTACGTAAAATTTGAGCGGCGCCATCATATGCAATCGCTTTTTCGCACGCGTCATTGCGACATAAAGCAGACGCCGCTCTTCATCCAACGCGCGATCATCGCCGGCGGCGAACTCCGACGGGAAATTGCCGTCCGTCACGTTCAGGATATAGACGCTATCCCACTCCTGACCCTTCGCGGAATGGACCGTGGACAGAATGAGAAAATCCTCATCGAGCAATGGAGGGCCAGAAAGATCGCCAGACGATTGCGGTGGGTCGAGCGTCAACTCCGCGAGAAATCGATCACGGCTCGGATAGCCACCTGCGATCTGTTCCAGCTGCTCAAGATCAGCAAGTCGCTGCGGTGCGGCCTCATAGTGTTGCTCGAGGTAAGGCTGGTACCACTGCCGCGCCTCGGCTACATCCCGTTGCCACCCGGAGCCGGCGCCGCCCTCGTGCGCTGACAGTCCGACCATCAGCGCCTTGAACTTGGGCCAGTGCAACTTGGCCGCCGGTGGAGGATCGAAGTGCTCCAATGCCTGAAGTGAATGCGACTCGGCCGCAATATGCTCGAGGCAGCGGCTCGCATGTGCCGGACCGATCCCCTCAAGTATCTGTAACACGCGCATGCCGGCAACCGCATTTCGTGGGTTATCTGCCCATTTGAGAATCGCGAGCAGGTCCTTGATGTGCGCTGCCTCGAGAAACTTGAGGCCACCATATTTCACAAACGGCACGTTGCGACGCGTGAGCTCCACCTCGAGCCGATCGCTGTGGTGTGCGTTGCGAAACAACACCGCCTGTTGCCGCAACGGCGTCCCCGCCTCACGCGCGGCAAGAATCTGGCTGACAACGTAATCCACCTCAGCGTTCCCATCTTCAACCGTCACGTAGTTGGGTCGCTGGCCCGATGTACGCGAGGAGAACAGGTCCTTGCGATACTGGCGCTGACTCTCGGCCAACAGCGTGTTGGCGCTATCGAGGATCGGTTGTACCGATCGGTAGTTCTGAGACAACGTAATCACTCTGGCCGAGGGCACAAATTGATCCGGGAAGTTCAGAATATTATCGACCTCAGCGGCACGAAATGCATAGATGGACTGCGCATCATCACCAACTACCGTCAATCCCTCGCCCTCGGGGCGCAGAGCTTGGAGGATGCCCGCCTGAAGGCGATTGGTGTCTTGATACTCATCGACCAGAACGTGGTCGAACCGCGACGAGATATCGCGCGCCAACTCCGGTTCACAGACCAGGTGATACCAATAGAGCAGCAGGTCGTCATAGTCGAGCACCTGCTGTTCCTGCTTGAGCTCCACATAGCTGCGGAACAGCGTTGTGAGCTCCTCTGACCAGTCCGCACACCACGGATAATGCTGCTCGAGCGTCTCCGACAACGGCGCCTGGGTATTGACCCGGCGCGAATAGATGGCGAGACAGGTATCTTTTTTCGGGAACCGTCGCTCGCGGCTGCCATAGCCCAACCTCTGGCGGACCACGTCCAATGTGTCGGCCGCATCGCCACGATCCAAGACACTGAATGCCGGGTCGAGGCCAAGGTTAGGTGCGTATTCACGCAACAAACGATTGGCGATGGAGTGGAAGGTGCCAGACCATCTCAACCGCACGGGTCGACGGGTCTGCTCGTCCTGCGCAGCGGCAGCCACAATGCGTTCGGTGCGCCCGGTCATCTCCGCAGCTGCGCGCCGTGAAAACGTCAGCAACAGAATTCGCTCAGGGTCTACCCCTGCCATCACCAGGTGCGCCACACGATGTGCGAGCGTCATGGTCTTACCGGTGCCCGCCCCGGCGATGATCAGGAGTGGTGAGGATCGCCATCCGCGCCCATCGCCTGACCCGAATGCCGCAGCCTCGCGCTGCTCTGCATTCAGCGATTCGAGGTATTTCGGCGTTTTCGAAACCACCGCGACCATCGGGCGTCCTCTGTATTTTGGGGTTATGTACAGTACTGGCTAGATAACCAGGTGTCTAGCGGTTCGATGCCGGGATAATGCCGCCGATGGATTTCACCCTGTACTGGTTCATGTTCCCGGTCGCCGTGTGTGTTG
>JBCBNU010000033.1:0-28923 GCA_039821645.1 Pseudomonadota bacterium | reverse complement strand
ACTGCACGGCGTTGGCCACGCCCGGGGTTTGCAGCGCTATGTCGGCCATCTCGCTGATCATTTCGACCGACCGATTGAGACTTGCACCTTCCGGCAACAGCGCACCCGCGAACAAGTACTGCTTGTCCTGCTCAGGAATAAAGCCGCCCGGCACGGCGCGGAAGGCCATCACGGCAATTACCAGCAGCCCGGCATAAATCACCATGAGGCGCTTGCTGCGGCGGATGTAGACTTCGACCCGGCGCGAATAGTGTGCAGAGCCGCGTTCGAACCAGCGGTTGAAGGGGCGGAACAGCCACCCAAGCAAAGCGTTGATGACTTTGCCGGTCGTCTGTAGCGGTGCGCCGTGCGGCTTCAAGAGCATCGCCGAGAGCGCGGGCGACAAGGTGAGCGAGTTGAAAGCGGAGATCGTGACCGACGCTGTAATCGACACGGCAAACTGTCGGTAGAACTCGCCGGTCACCCCCTCCAAAAAAGCGAGCGGTACGAACACGGCCGCGAGCACCAGCGAGATCGCGACGATGGGCCCGGACACCTCGGACATTGCAGCATGCGCGGCATCGCGTGGCGACTTGCCCATTTCGATATGGCGTTCGACGTTTTCCACCACAACGATGGCGTCATCCACAACAATACCGATGGCGACCACAAGGCCGAACAGCGTCAGTACATTGATCGTGAACCCAAGCAGCAGCAACACTGCGAATGTGCCAATCACCGAAACCGGGACCGCGAGTAACGGGATGATCGACGCACGCCAGGTTTGGAGGAACAGCACAACAACGAGCACGACGAGCAACACTGCCTCGAACAGTGTTTCAACCACCGACTCAATCGATTGCTGCACGAAGACCGTCGGGTCGTAGGCCACACGCCACTCCACGCCAGGTGGGAATGACTCGGCCAGCTCCGCCATCTTCTGTCGCACGGCAGCCGACAATGCCAACGCATTGGCACCCGGGCTCTCGAAGATCGGAATTGCTGCGGCAGTTTGGTTGTTCAAGTAGGACTCGAGCGAATAGGTCTCGGCGCCGAGCTCGATGCGCGCCACATCCCGAAGCTGGGTGATCGAGCCGGGATCGCCAGACTTCACAACGATATCGCCGAACTCTTCGACCGTCTCCAGTCGCCCCTGCGCCGAAATCGAAACCTGAAGATCCGCGCCCGGCAACGGCGGCGCACCAATCGAGCCTCCGGAAGCCTGCACATTTTGCTCGCGAATCGCCGCGACGATATCGCCGACCGTAAGTTCGCGCGCCGCCACCTTTTCGGGATCAAGCCAAACACGCATCGCGTAGTTGCCAGCACCGAACACCACCGCCTGACCGACGCCCGGAATACGAGCGAGCTCATCTTTAATGCGCAGCGTTACGAAGTTGGAGAGATATGCACCGTCGTACTGCCCGTCGGTCGAGGTGACATGGACGACCATAGTGAGTGTCGGCGATGCCTTGATCGTGGAGACGCCCAGCAGTCGTACTGCCTCCGGCAGCCTCGGCAAGGCTTGAGCGACCCGGTTCTGCACCTGGACCTGCGAAAGATCGATATCGGTGCCGCCGGCGAACGTGATGTCGAGCGTCATCGTGCCGTCCGAGCTCGCGACCGACTTCATGTAAATCATGTTTTCGACGCCGTTGATCGCCTCTTCGAGCGGCGCCGCCACCGTTTCGGAAATCACCGTCGGGTTCGCACCCGGATAGCGCGCCACAACCTGAACCGTCGGCGGCACAACGTTCGGATATTCGCTGACCGGCAGCGCGGGAATCGCAAGCGCACCACAGATCAGTATGAACAGTGACAGGACCGCCGCGAATATCGGACGGTCAACAAAGGTCCTGGCAAGGTTCACGGCGTTGCGCCTGCGGCTGTCGACTCAGACTCAGCAAACGGGGTTTCCATCGGTACCGACCGACCCACGATGGACGCCCCGGAGAAAAAGATCTTTGCCACACCATTGACGACGATCTGCTCACCAGCCTCGAGACCCTCCTGGATGACAACCAAATCATCAATCTGACGACCCGTGACCACATCGCGGCGCACTGCGAGATTGTCGGGCGTCGCAACGTACACATATTTTCGGTCTTGATCGGTCAGGATCGCGGCTTGGTGCACCATCAAAGCCTCATAGCTGCCGCTGCCGAGCAGGCGTACCCGTGCGAACAACCCGGGTATCAGGAACCCATCGGGATTCGGTAACTCCGCCCGACCCTGGATCGTGCCGGTCGCAGCATCCACCTGATTATCGACAAAGTTCATCTCGCCGCGGTAGGGGTAATCGGTATCGGAAGCCAACCCGACCTGGACCGGATTGCGCGCATCGCGGGAGCTGGGTCGCTCACCCGAACGCGCCTGCGCCTGATACTTCAGGTAAATTTGCTCATCGCCCTCAAAGACAACGTGGATCGGATCGACCGAGACAAGCGTGGTCAGCAACGTGTCCCCGGGGGTCACAAGGTTGCCCGGGCGCACCAGCGCTTCACCGACGCGCCCGCTGATCGGGGCGCGAAGCTGCGTGAACTCGACATCAAGCGAGACGCGATCCAGCCGCGCTTTCGCACTCTCGAAGTCAGCCCGCGCCTGTCTCAGCTCACCGGTTCGGCGGTCCTGTTCCTCGGCCGACAGCGCTTTCGCTTCAACGAGCTTCTCGCCACGTGCGGCTTCCTGTTCAGCAACCTGCAGGCGCGTACGCGCCCGCGCAACGTCTGCCTCAGTGAGCGTGGCTTCCGCGCGATACTCGCGGTCGTCGATCGAGAACAGCAGATCGCCCGCCTCGACCAGCGCGCCCTCAGTAAAGTGCAACTTCGTGAGATAGCCAGTAACGCGTGGGCGAATCTCGATGGTCTCTACGGCTTCAATGCGACCACTGAATTCGTCCCAATCGGTCACATCGCGCGCAATAACCTCGGCGATCGCGACCGCGGTGGGCGGCATTTCCATCTCACCCGGACCGCCGCCGCCACATCCCACCAAGGTGGCGAGCCCGACACCAATCAATAACTTGCGTGGGGCGCTTGGCGATGTTTTTGAAACAAACACGAGTGCTTCTCCTTGTTTAAGAAACCAAGCAGCGCACCCACCCCATCGCTTGCCCATGGTTCCATTCATTGTTACCTGAGCACAGTGTACTTAAAGATGCGCCCTGCATCCGTACTGCATCGACCTGCGAACTGGTTACACTGATGGGCTTAGTGCCTCAGAACCGACGGACAGCTACATGATCGAAACCAATGCCCTGGTTCGCCGCTTCCACGTTGGCGACTCCGTCGTGCATGCGCTGGATCATGTCGACATCAAAGTGGACGAAAGCGAGTTCGTAGCCGTCATGGGCCCATCCGGCTCCGGCAAGTCCACGCTGATGAATATCCTCGGTTGCCTTGATACGCCCGACGACGGCGAGTACCGCTTGCTCGGCGAATCGATCAGTCAGCGCGACGATGCTGAGCTCTCCGAAATCAGAAACCAGCATATTGGTTTCGTGTTCCAGAGCTTTCATCTGTTGCCGCGGATGACCGCACTCGAGAACACTTTGCTACCTTATCGCTATCGAGACGCCGACATGGGCGAGGCGAAAGCGGCAGCCGAAGCGATGCTCGAGCACCTCGGTTTATCGGATCGAATGGATCACCGGCCGAATCAATTATCCGGCGGTCAACGCCAGCGCGTCGCGATCGCTCGCGCGCTGGTGAGTAAGCCACCGCTACTGCTCGCCGATGAGCCGACCGGGAACCTCGACAGCAAGACGTCCGTCGAAATCATGGACCTCTTTACCGAGCTAAATAAACAAGGACAGACCATTGTGATGGTGACGCATGAAGATGAAATTGCGGCTTATGCCAGCCGCGTCATTCACATGCGCGATGGAAAGGTAGAACGCGATGTTCAGAACTCGAATCATTAGTACGTGTCTCGTCTGCGCTGCCGCAGCAAACTCCCAAGGCGCGCCGCTACTCACCGGCGTCATAGAAGACGTTGCGGCTCAGACAATAGAAATGCCGTCACTGCCTGGTGGCTGGCAACGACGTATCGAATGGATGGCGCCAGAAGGCGATGAGGTGGCCGCCGGTGATCTGGTCGTCAGGCTCGACCCGGGCACGCTGATTGCCGAGGAAGAAAAAACGCGCACGGACCTAGAGAAGATTCGCTTCACCGCAGCCAGAAGTATCGATGAAGCGAAACTGGCTGTACTCGATGGTGAGCAAGCCGTTGCACGCGCTCGTGCGGACGTTAAGCTTGCCGAGCTCGATGCCGTCATCCCCGAAACGACAATCCCACGGCTCGACTTCGAACGCTATCAACTGACGTTCGAGACGGCCCAGCAGACGCTAGCGCGCGCCGAGCAGGACTTGATCAACCTCAAGGAAAAGCTCCGCGATGCCGAGGCGGAAGCGAAACTGGATATTGAGCAATCAGAGATTCAGTACAAGCGAATCACAGACGCTTTGGCAGCCACTGAGATCACGGCAGAAAAAGGTGGCTTCGTCATTTATGCCGAGAACCCGTTCACCGGCCGTAAGATTTTCCCGGGTGACACCTTGTATGGCGGTCTGCAGATCGCCTCGGTGGCTAGCCGTGAAGACCTTCGCGTGCGCTTCTGGATTCACGAGGCCGACTACCTGCAGTTCGAGAAAGGCCGACGCCTTGAAGTGTCCGCAGATGCGCAGGGCATCGCAGCCTTCCCTGCGGTCATCGAGTGGCGTTCCAGCCAGGCGCTTGAAAAGCAGGACTGGAGTGATAGCGGGTACTTCGAGGCCTATGCACAACCGCTCGCCGCAATGCCGAGTGACATCATGCCAGGCATGAGCGTGCTGGGCATCCCGACACCAGAGGCGGAATAGATCATGCGTAGCAAAACACTGATTGCCACCGCGCTGCTGGCTTCAGCGCTCACCAGCAACGCCCACGCCGAAACCTGGCAGGAAGTCGTCGCCGAAGATCGCCCGATCACGATCAACGCCAGCGGTGTGATTGCACCCAGCGATGGCGTGCTATTCGGCCCACCGCCTTCGCAGAGTTGGAGAATTTCGATCACAAAGCTGGCACGTGAAGGTACGCGCGTTAGCAAGGGCGATGTACTCGCCGAATTCGATGGCAGTGCCTCTGACGACCGAATTAAAGACAAGCAAGCCGAGCTCAATACAAAGCGCAGCGAATTGACGTCCCTGTTCGAGGCTCAGGCGCGAGAGATCGAAGAGGACAAAGTTCGGCTGGCGGATGCCAAGAGCGAAGCGGAGAAGGCCGCCCGCAAAGCGGCAGTCGACCCGAGCGTCTACGCAGGGCTCGAATACAAGAAGCTCATCGAAGAGCGACTGATCGCAGAGGACACCTACACCCGCGAGCAAAAGCGCGCGCTGCTCGTCGCAAGCGTTCGAGACTCCAAACGCGCGGAACTGGAGGCCGACGTGCGCAGACTCGAGAGTGAACTTCGAGCGGCGCAGTCCGAGCTCGCTTCGTTCACGATTCTGGCACCGCGAGACGGGGTGGTCGTTGTTGGCACCAACAATGAAGGACAGAAGCTCGATGTCAACGACTCGGTAAATCCAGGGATGACAGTCGTTGAGCTCGTTGACGACTCTGCACTGGTGGTCAACGCAGACATTCCGGAATTTGCTGCGGCAAAGATCGCGGTCGGACAGGCCGTCATGGTGACTATCGACGCCGCAGGTGGCGCCGAGTTGCCGGGCACTATAACTGAGGTCAGCAGCATCGTTCGCCGCCAGTCTCGATTCTCACAAGCGATGGTGCGCGGCATCACCATCGAGCTCGTCGAAAACGAAGCCGTCGAATTACGCCCAGGTATGTCAACGAAAGTCAGCGTCGTGATCGATACTCTGACTAATGCCGTCGCTGTTCCGGAGGAAGCTATTCGCTATCGCGATGGAGAACCTGGCGTGACGGCACGCAGTGGCTGGCAACCGGTGACCCTGGGGGGCACCAGCGCAGGCCTTAGAATCATCGCATCCGGTCTCGAGGGCGGGATGGAGGTATCGCTATGAAACGCACAATCCTGTTGATCATCACGACCTGCCTCACCGCTTTGAGCGGCTGTGGTGCGGAAAGCTCGCAGCTCCCGGGTATTGTCGTCGACACCAGCAACACCGAACTGACGGTCAGCGCACATGGCGAGCTTGTCGCCTCTGAGTCCATGCCGGTCGCACTGCCACCTGGCATTCGCATGGGGTTCAATATCGCGTGGATGGCGCCTGAGTTCTCCGAAGTGAAGAAAGGCGAGGTTGTTGCGAGATTCGACGAGACGCAGATTATTGAAACCCGCCGCACCACTGCAACCGCGGTCGCAAAGTCCGATTTCAAGCTCTCTGACCTCTCGCGCGTCGGTGATCTTGAACAGGTGCGCATTGACCATGAAGCCGAGCGTGTCGAGGGTGAACGTGACATCACCGAGACCTTTGCCAACGTTGACCAACGACTTCTGAGTCGCAATGAAATCATCGACGCGTTGTCCGATGTCGATTACCTGAACGTCGAAGCGGCGTTCTTGCAGTGGCAGTGGGAGACCTTCGACCAACGCTCGCAAGCCGAGCGCGCCGCCATCATTGCGCAGCAGGAAGGCGAGCGGCAAAAGCTTGCGAAGCAGGACCAAGCACTCTCGATGATGGAGCTGCGCAGCCCGGCCGACGGCACCTTCATCTACGCGAGTACGCCTTGGGGCGCGAAGCTCGGAAAAGGCAAGCGCGTGTTCCCAGGCATGCCGGTCGGCTTGCTGCCGATCAAGGGCAAGGTGCGCGCACGACTGTTTGTCTCCGAGTCCGACGCCGTTGGATTAGAGGCGGGCCAGCCGGTCCGGTTCCGCCTAGACTCAGCACCCGACCAGCAGTTCAATGCGGTGGTGGCTTCGGTTTCTGCAGTCGCGAGCCCGCTAAAGCGCGAAGAGCCACAAAGGTTTTTCACCGTCGAAGCCGACATCTCGGATATCGATGTCGAGCTGATGCGTGTCGGCAGTCGTCTGCGTGGCGAGATCGTCACCGGTCAATTGGACGAAGCCATCGTGATCCCCGCGCAGGCGGTTTATACCGATGCTGGCGTCAGTTATGTCTACGTGGACGGGGGCGACACCCCGGATCGACGCGAGATTTCAATCGGCTCCAGAGGCCCGGACATCGTTGAGGTTTCGGACGGTCTGAACGCCGGCGAGCGCGTACTCCTCGTAGCACCGGCAGGCGCTGGATGAGCCAGTCAATGGAAAATCTTCTGCTCGATATACGCCAGGCGCTCGGGCAGCTCTCGCACCACCGACTGAGAACCGCCCTCACCTTGCTCGGCATGGTCTTCGGTGTCGGCGCGGTCATCGCGATGCTGGCCGTGTCGGAAGGTGGCAAGCGCGAAGCGTTGCAGCTGATCGAAGGGATGGGACTGAACAATCTCATCATCGAGGCGAAGGAGCTAGATGGCGAAGCACTGAAAGAGCAACGTAAGTTCTCCTCCGGCCTCAGCATGCGCGACGCCGAAGCGGTCGCCACGACACTGCCTTTCGTGTCGGCGTGGTCGGGCAGTCGCGAGTTCCGAACTTGGAGCGTCTACTCGCGCGAAGGTGAGAGTAAGGCGCGCGTAATCGCAGTGAGCCCGAGCTACTTCGAACTCTCCAGCCTAAGCGCAGGCCGCGGTGCGTTGTTCACCGAAGACGATGACATGCGGTTCGCGCAGGTGGCGGTGCTCGGCAGTGAGACAGCACGGGACCTGTTTCCGAACGGCAGTGCGGTCGGCGGGCGAATCAAAGTGAACCACCTTTGGTTGGAAACCATCGGTGTGCTGCAAGATCGCCAACTCGACGCAAGCGAATTCGAAGGTCGTGATGTCGGCGGAGAAGCCGATCAAATCTACCTGCCGCTGCGAACCGGACTCGCTCGACTGAAGCGTGAAGCCCTCACCGCCGAGTTGGACGAATTCAAAGCACGGTTGGATGGATCGCTCGAACCCGGTCAGGCAGCCGAAGCGATCGACCACCTGCTGGCCCGTCGTCACAGCGATCAAAACGACTATGACATCGTCGTGCCGGCTAGACTGCTGGCCCAGCACCAGCGCACGCAGCGAATTTTCACCATCGTCATGTCCGCGGTCGCGGGCATTTCGCTGCTCGTCGGTGGTATCGGCATCATGAATATCATGCTTGCCAGCGTGCTGGAGCGAAAATCGGAGATCGGCCTGCTACGCGCTATCGGCGCCAAGGAAAAGGACGTGGTGCGTCAGTTTCTGGTGGAGACTTCGGTGATCGCCACGATCGGTGCCGGGCTTGGCGTGCTGGTCGGTGTGATCCTCGCCTACACCATCGGCGCGTTCGCTGGTTGGGCAGTGGCCTGGTCGTTCCTGGTAATCGCAGCGGCAGTGCTGGTCTGCATTACGATCGCTGTAGGCTTCGGTGTTTATCCGGCGCTATCCGCCGCGAAACTGGATCCGGTGTTGGCGCTGCAGTCTGACTAAATCAGGTAGTGATCCAGCAGCAACGCTGCAAACAAATACATCAGATAGCTGATTGAGAACACAAACATTGGCATGGCCGGCGCATCGCCGTCAGCCGATCTCAGCTTGATCGCGTGTTGCAGGAATCGAGCGCCGAGTCCCGCTGCAGCGATGAGATAAATCAGGCCGCTCATACCTGACAACCACGGCAGCAGCGTTACGATCACCAGCAAAATCGTATAGAGCAATACCGAGAGCTTGGTGTAGGGGATGCCGTGCGTCACCGGCAACATCGGCGTGCCGACTTTCGCATACTCATCGCGGCGTGCGATGGCCAACGCCCAGAAGTGCGGCGGCGTCCACACAAAGATAATGAGAAAGAGCAGCAACGAGTAGGCGTGCACTTCTCCTGTGATCGCCACCCAACCTAATACGGGAGGTGCTGCACCCGCCGCGCCGCCGATCACAATGTTCTGCGGCGTTGCCGGCTTCAGGTAGACCGTGTAGACAATCGCATAACCGACGAGCGACAAGAACGTCAGCACCGCCGTTAGCGGATTGACCAGAAACCAGAGAATGCCGATGCCTGCAAGACACAGGAACGCCGCAAAACTCAGCGCCTGGCGCTCGGTCAGATGGCCCTGCACTAGCGGACGATGTTGGGTGCGACGCATCTGCGCATCCACACGCGCATCAATAATCTGATTGACGGCTGCCGCAGATGCTGACGCAAATCCGATGCCGATAGTGCCGAACAACACGAGATCCATGGGCGGCAAGCCAGGCACGGCCAACAGCATGCCGACGACCGCCGTGAATACGATCAGCATCACGACCCGTGGTTTGGTCAGCTCATAATAATCACGCCAGCTAGCGCGCAGCAGCCCTGCGACCTCGGCTTCAGCCTTGGACATATCGACTCTCGTGGTTTAGCAGAAGGAGCGACAACAACAAGAGGGCCCCTCCTCCGTTATGCGCTGTCGCCAGCCACAATGGCAGCGACAATTCAATTATGCCGAGTCCGATCGAAATCTGCAGCAATAACGCGAAGCTCACCGCCAAGCCCGCCACCCTCACGGTGCTTCTCTCACTGCGTAACGCGCGCCATAGCAGTAGCGACAGCAACAGCGTAACAACGATCGCGCCGATACGATGGACAAGATGGATCGCCGTTCTCGCCTCACCATCGAGCACGCCGCCCTCATAGTCGATGCCCGTCCCGCGCCACAGCACAAAGCCTTCCTTAAAGTCAGCCTCAGGCCACCATTCGCCCTGGCAGGTCGGCCAATCCGGGCACGCCAAGGCTGCATAGTTGGTGCTGGTCCAGCCGCCAAGCGCAATCTGTCCATAGACTACGCACAGACCTACCAGCGCCAAGCTCGCCAGCGATACGGATCTTCGCTCACCCCGACGCCAGGCCCGCAGAGATAACCAGAACAGCAAACCAAGGGTCGCCATGCCACCGAGCAGGTGCATCATGACGATGACCGGCTTGAGCAAAAGCGTCACCGTCCACATGCCGAGCAACGCCTGGAAGGTAATCAGGCCACCGAGGATCGAGGGCAGAACCACGGGCTGATCGGGGTCTTGCCGGCGCGCACGCCAAGCGAAGAAGACAATGGCGAACACCAACAAGCCGAGGGTGCCGGCGAAGTAACGATGGATCATTTCGTTCCATGCCTTCTGCGTCTCGACCGGACGCTCCGGATACGCCTCGCTCGCGTATGCCAGCTCTTCGGCTTCTGTCGGCACCGTCAATGTGCCGTAACAGCCCGGCCAGTCGGGGCAGCCCAGACCGGCGTCGGTCAGGCGCACCCAGGCGCCCAGCACGACTACGCCAAGCGCCAATGTCGTAGCGATAGGTAACAGGCGCCGGTAGGCCCGCGCCGCGAAACTCTCTTGCATGCTTTCTCTCGTCCGAAATCGGATTCAAGGGCGCGTCCGGATATCGCGCTTTGGCGCGAAGGTTCGGGGCCCATCCCAATATCCATATTTTGGGGTGCAGGAGGCCGTTTATAAAGGCCAGAGGTATCAATTAAAGGCGTTGTTCAAGGTCTGTAGCACTGCCAATTTCCAGGAGTGTAGACCGTGTCGAAGTGTATTCCCGCGATTGTGCCGCAACCCGTTTGTCACACCGCGACTTGTACTATAATAATGAACTCCGCGGTTGGGACGACCGCGATACGTTTTACACATCAAAAAAGACCCCATTGGGAACCACTGCAGTGAGCGCTCAGGACAAGCAATTCTTCGATCTTTTTATGGTCGTACTGGCGATTCTCGTCGCCATCTCTGTCGGCATTTACGTTTTCTCGGCCAATCTGGCCGCGGATACTCAAGGACGCTACATCGTCGAGGATCAAACCTATCAGCAGCAGGTGTCAGATCGCATCGCTCCTATCGGGCAAGTGGTCCTGCCGGGCGAGGCAAGCGAGCGCATGGTTGCTGCAGCAGTCGAGGCCGTTGAGCCCGTTGCGGTCGAGCTGACCGGCGCTCAGGTCTACAACAATGCGTGCGGTGCTTGCCACACCGGCGGTATCGGTGGTGCGCCGATGCTGGGCAACGCTGACGCTTGGCAGGCTCGTGTCGATCAAGGCATGGATACACTGCGCAAGCACGCGATCGAGGGCTATCAGGGCGAAGCGGGCTACATGCCTGCAAAAGGCGGCAACGCGGCACTGAGCGATGAAGACGTCTACCGCGCGATCGATTACATGGTTGCCGAGGCGGGTCTCTAAGCGCTGGATGCTCCTCCAAGAGCTTATTCGTATAGCCGGACCCCATGTAACTGCGCGCATACCTGGTAGGTATCGACGGTTTACGTCACTCTCCAGACTCTTGAAGCACCTGCCCTTTCAGCACACTCTCGAGCGTCACCGTGAAACCCCAAAGTCAATCTCAGATCGACTGGATCTAGCGAAGAACAAAGAATATCGCCGTGAAGATGACGAAGCCGACCGTCATCAAGAGATGCGCGAACACCATCCCAGGAGGATTTTTTTCTGCCTGTTTGGCGAGATAAAAACCGTTGATAGGACTGATCAACATTGGAACGGGGAATCCAAGGTAAGTCAGCCGTTCTTTAGCACACATGACGGACTGTCGTCGACGACGGCCTGAGTCTCGAAACACAGTCCGATAGACTCCCGGTCGTCCTTGAACACCTCGATGCACTCTTCATTCACGTACAAACGGCACTCTCGCGCACTCCAGAAATCCGGTATGGCAAGGTAGCCCCTCCTCGCCATTCCTCGTTTGCGCGAACGTCATTTCGAAAATCCCGTAGGGAAGGCCTCGCAGCGTGTCCTGCATCGTATAACTGTAAGTTCACACGTTAGCCGAGCATTTTTCGGTATCTTAACGTTATGGGAGACGTCCGTTCAGTTGGCTCTGTACCCGCGCACTTACGCGCACTGAATGCGCGCTGGGTCGCTTGTGGCACCTGCGATGCATTGCTACAACGTCCGAGCCTGCGCGAAGGGCAGCAGGCACGGTGTACGCACTGCGGCAGCCCGTTGTTCGCGCGCAAACGCAGCCACGCGGAACGCACCCTCGCGCTGATGATCGCGAGCCTGGTCGTTTACGCGGTGGCGGTAATGTACCCGTTCATCCGCATGGAACGTTCGGGTATAAGCAACCAGATTTCGGTAATCGACTCGGTGTCCGTCCTGTGGCGCAATGGCATGCACCTGCTGGCACTGGCCAGCGCGCTGCTGATCCTGCTGTTTCCCCTGATGCGGATACTCCTGCTGTGCGGCCTCGCGTTTGCCGTCTACCTGAAGCAGGAGGCCGGCCTTGCGTTCGCGCGTGTTGCCCGGCTCGCGCAGGCGCTGGAGCCCTGGTCGATGGTCGACATTTTCATGCTGGGGATCATCGTGTCGCTGGTCAAGGTCGGCAAAATGGTCGATATCGAGTTGGGTGCCGCCTTCTGGGGCATGACGGCCCTTGTGCTGTTCCTGACCATGGGTGCCAGCGCGGCGTGTCGCGACAGCACCTGGCAGTATCTCAGGGACCGCTTCTGATGCGTGCGATCGACCAGGGAATTGCGCGGTGCATGGCATGCGGGTCGCTGACCGACCGTCCGGGAGAGCCGTGCGCGTACTGCGGTGGCCCCACGGCGCTGCGAAAGCGCAACAGCCTGCAGCGTGTCTGGGCATTCTGGCTCGCGGGCGTGATCGCCTACATTCCCGGCAACCTCTATCCCATCATGGTGACCGAGTCGCTTGCCGGCACCAGCGCATCCACCATTATGGGTGGCGTCATCAGCCTGATTCATCACCACAGCTACAGCGTGGCATTCGTGGTGTTCTTCGCCAGCGTGCTGGTGCCCGTCACGAAGTTTGCCATCATCGCGTGGCTGGCCCTGACTATCCAGTTCGACTGGCCCGCCGATGAACACCGCAGGGTGGAGGCGCATGAGGTGATCGAGTTCATCGGGCGGTGGTCGATGATCGACGTGTTTGTGGTGGCCGCCCTGGCAGCCCTCATTCAGGTTGGCGGCCTGATGACCATCAGCCCCGGCATCGGGATCAACGCGTTCGCGCTTTCGGTCATGTTCACGATGCTGTCGGCCATGAGTTTTGATTCGCGACGCATCTGGGATACCCGATAACCATGAATACTGGAGAAGCCGAAGCGCCGGAAATTGTGGACGTCGAAGGCAAGAGGATTTCCCGAGTCTGGATCGTGCCGCTGATCGCCCTGGTGGTCGGCGGGCTGGTCATGTGGAAGTCGCTCTCGGAGCAGGGTCCGCTGGTGCAGGTGCACTTCAGCCAGGGTCATGGCATCACTGCCGGCAAGACGGAAGTCCGCTATGCCGATGTTGCCGTGGGGCTGGTCGAGTCGGTCTATCTGTCCGATGACCTCGACACGGTGATCGTCGAGGCGCGCCTGAAACCTTTCATGGAGCCGTTCCTTGGCGAAACGACCCAGTTCTGGGTGGTGAAGGCAAACCTTCGGGGCACCGACCTGTCCGGGCTCAGCACGTTGTTGTCAGGTTCATACATCGAACTGGGCTGGGAGCAATTGCCCGAGGAGCGGCAGCGTGTCTTTGAGGGGCTGGACGAGCGACCGCTGACGCCACCCGGGGCGGCCGGCCGGCACTTTGTTCTGACCGCGCCGCGTGCCGGCTCCGTCTCTGTCGGGTCGCCGGTGTTCTACCGGGACCTGCCAGTTGGCCAGATCGAGGAAGTCTCGATGGATGAGGACTTCGGCTCGGTGAACTACATGGCCTTTGTCAAAGCGCCCTACGACCAGTTGTTGAACCGGACCACCCGTTTCTGGAACGTGTCCGGGGTTGCTGTGAACCTGACGCTCGATGGTGTCACGGTCGATTTTGCCTCGGTCGATTCTCTGCTTGCCGGCGGTGTTGCGTTCGGCAACATCGGTCGCACGATTGGCGCGGAGGAAATGGGCGGTAGTGCGCCCTACCGGTTGTACGCGAGCCGCAATGCCGCCATCGAGGCGGGCTTCGAAATTGCGGACGGCGCCGGGTACCTCCTGATGGCGTCGTTTGATGAGTCCATTCGTGGGCTGGATGCCGGCGCGCCGGTCGAATGGCGGGGCATTCCGGTCGGCGTCGTGCGTGAGGTGGTCCTCAATCTTGAAGTGACAGGGCCTGACGAGCCGGAGATCTATGCGGTGGTGGAGATGCAACCGGCACGCGTCGGCCTCGATAATCTTACCGAGACGGAACTGCAACAGAGCATCAGCGATTGGGTCAGCAATGGTATGCGCGCACAGCTTGCGACTGGAAACGTGCTCTCCGGGCGCAAACTGATCCGTCTCATCGACGAGGCTGCACCGGCGGATGAATCCATCGGTATCGACTTCACTGCCCGTCCTTACCCCATGCTGCCGACGATCCCGGCGGCGAATCTCGGTGCCGTTTCTGCCAACGTCGAGCGGATCGTTGCAAATATCGCAGAGCTGCCGGTCGATCAGCTCGTGGGCGCGATGATCGATCTGCTGGAAAACGCCGACGCACTGGTCGGAAATCCGAGCCTTGCCGAGGTGCCGGGTGAGTTGCGTGAGGCGCTCGCCGCGCTCAATGTCGCCGCCGGGAACATTGGCACCGCAAGCGAGGACTTGCCGGCACTGGTTGAGAGTATGCAGGCGGTGGTGGCGACCGGTGAGCACACACTCTACGGCCTTTCGCCCGATTCGGAACTGTACGGCGAACTGTCGAACGCGATGACCGAACTGCGCGACGCCACGCGCGCGCTGTCGGAATTGCTGCAAACACTTGAAGACAAGCCCAACGCCCTGTTGCTCGGGAGATGATTGCCATGCACACCCACCAACTTGCGCGGATCGGTCTGCTCCTGTTGCTGACAGGCACCCTCGGTGCGTGCGGTAGCGGACCTGCTCCGAGCCGGTATGTATTGCCAGCCCCGGTGGTCGTCGACAAACCGCCGGTGACTGACGTTCGGATCAGCCTGACAGAGGTCAGGCTGCCCGGCTATGCGCGCAATGCGGCCATCTCGACGCTCCGGCCGGACGGCACGGTCGAGGAAAGTGCCGACCACGAGTGGGCATCACCACCCGTTGAAGCCGTGTCGGCGGTCTTCGCCCGACTGCTTGCCGCAGAGACCGGCGCGACCGTGATGCAACGGCCCACGCCCGCCGCGTATCGGCCAAACGTGCGCGTGGCAGTTGTGTTTGATGTGTTTGCGCGGGACGCGCAGGGAAATGCCGTGATGGAGGGGCAGTTCACGGTCGAACATGCTGACCGCGCGTTTGTCGTGCAACGGTTCGCAATCGCGAACGCGACCGAAACGAAGAGCTATGCGTCGTACATGCAGGCAACGTCCGACGGACTGGCGGCACTCGCAACCCGGATCGCCGTGGCGATCAAGCCGACCGGGTAGATAAGAACGGTTCCTGCGCTGCTTCGGTGTATGTCCGCTAATTGCCGTCAGGCGACGCTGCCGGCGGCGAAGCCGGATGCCCAGGCCCACTGGAAATTGTGCCCGCCGAGGTGGCCGGTCACATCAACCACCTCACCGATGAAGTAAAGCCCCGGATGCTGGCGAGCGGCGAAGGTCATCGAGTCGAGGGCGTCGGTATCGACCCCGCCAAGCGTGACTTCGGCAGTTCGATAGCCTTCCGTACCGGAGGGCGTGAGCGTCCAGCGATTCAGCTGTTCGCCGACGGACCTGAGTGTGGCGTGACCCAGCTCTGCCAGTGACGTTGCGCCACGACCTGGCGCCAGCCGATGTAAACCCTATCGACGGGGTTGTTTTCCCAGATCAGCAATTCTGGGATCCCGATACGCCATTTAGCCCCTATAGGGCTGAACGCGACGCTACCGTGACTGTTGAAAGTTCTCGTGAACTTTAATGGCAGCCGACCCGTGCCCATGTAATCGGTCTCGACCTGGACTTTATTCCCGTTCGCAGTGCGAACAGGGTTGCCGAAGTTAGAGCACTGCCCATGTTGTTCCGAATCCGTGGAATCCGAGCTTCCACTGAGTTCACCCCGACCGTCCTCTGTGCTCGCTGGCATCGAATTCGCCGGAGCAAAGCTGTTCGGAATATCGAACGAAGGTGGATAGCCGATCGGGCCAATACAAAGCGAACGCCCCTGGGGACCGAGAAATCCCCGTTGATTGCTACCGCATTGAGCATCCGGTTGAACCAAGCGTCAGTCGCCATCAGGAACACACTCCCAATACCAACGTTGGTTGAATTCGGCTTTCGCGGAACCTGGAATGGCGAGCTGGGAAAGGAGTAGAAAGCCGAAGATAGCACCTATTTTGAAAGCTTGCTTAACGGTAACAGCGTGCGCCTGCAAGTGACATTTTTCCCATAATCACAACAAGTTATCTCGCTCATAACTGCTTATGAGCGATTTTGCACACATACGTGGGTTGCAGCCTTGTCGAGTGTCAGTCAAGCATTTCGGATTCGACCCGCAACTAGTGCGGACAAGTCAAACCTCCAAACTGCGCAATGACAATGCCTCGGCAACATGCTCCGCCGCAATCTCCGACGAGTCTGCAAGGTCCGCTACCGTGCGGCTAACCCTTAATACACGATGACATTGTCGCGCTGACAGAGACAGCTGGTCGGCCGCTCGACCCAACAACGCCATAGCCGCCGAGCGTTGTTGCAGCCAGGTTTGGATCACCGCGCTGGGTAAGCGCGCGTTCGATGTGCCCTGCCGATCGATGGCCCGCTCGCGCCCGATCGACACCCGTTGCGCCACGCTCGCCGAGCACTCCATCAGTTCGGTATCAACGAGCGCCTCGAAAGGCACTCTCGGCACGGTGACCCCGAGGTCAATTCGATCGAGCAACGGTCCTGACAAACGGCTGCGGTAGCGCTGTATTTTTTCGGCACTACACCGGCAATCCGTTTCCTGCGCTCCGAGCGCACCGCATGGGCAAGGGTTCATTGCAGCAATGAGCTGAAACTGCGCTGGAAAGCACACGTCATACGCAGTTCGCACGAGGTGGACTTCACCCGACTCTAGCGGCTCCCGCAGCATCTCGAGCGCGTGGCGCGAGAACTCCGGCAACTCATCGAGAAAAAGCACGCCACCATGAGCACGGCTGACCTCACCGGGTCGCGGTCGACTCCCACCTCCGATCAACGCGGTTGCTGATGTGCTGTGGTGCGGCGCTCGGAACGGTCTTGCGATCTGCCCGATGCCGCGCACACCGCTCACAGACTGCAGCGCCGCAATGTCCTGAACCACCTTCTCATCGGGCGCCGGCAGTAACCCGGGAAGGCGCATCGCGAGCATACTCTTGCCGCTGCCGGGTGGGCCGCACAACAAGAGGTTGTGTTCACCGGTAGCTGCAATCTCAAGCGCGCGGCGGGCAGCGGTCTGTCCGACGACATCGGCAAGATCGGGATAGTCGGTCTCTCCTCGATCGAGTGGTGCCTGGCGGTGCACTTCCATCCCTACTTTGCCCGACAGCTGGTCAACCAACGCATTGAGTGTCGGAGCTTTAACGACCCGTGCGTCACGAATGCTCCGAGCTTCCGCCGCGTTCGCGGGAGCGACGATCGCTAATCGACCTGCCGCGAACGTCTGCTGACAAGCGGGTAGTGCACCGTCGATCGGATTGAGCTCGCCGGCGAGCGTGAGTTCAGCGAAACATTCGAATTCGGGTATCGATTTGGACCTCAGTTGCTCAGAGGCCAGAAGAATGCCGAGCGCGATTGCAAGGTCGTAGCGACCGCCGTGTTTGGGTAAATCTGCTGGTGTGAGGTTGACCGTGATCCGCGAGACGGGGAAGTCGAAACCGCTCGTAGCCAACGCACCACGCACGCGGTCGCGGGATTCTCGAACCGCCGTCGCGGCCAACCCCACAATTTGAAAGGTCGGCAGCCCGCCTGCGAGATGCACCTCGACACCGACGAGCGGTGCGTCGAGGCCTTGGGCACCTCGACTCCAGATTCTTGCGTAGCCCATGGTCACCTCTCCATCCTTGGCAACAGGGCACGACCGGGTTCTGGCTAGTCGAGTCGCTCCTCAAGGTCAGAGAGCAAAGTCTCAAGCTCGGCAAGCCGCTCCTGAGCTCGCTCCAACGCACGTGCCTGTGTGTCGAACTCTTCGCGCGTCACCAGGTTCATCTTGCCGAGACTGGTCTGCAGGACACCACGGAAACTCCGTTCGATATCGCCACCCGCCGTTCTGAGGTGCTGCGGAAGCGCGTCTGCAAGCCGGGAGGCAAGGCCCCGTACCGTTTCTTCTGTTGTCACAAGCATCCTCCTGCAACTGTCGTGACCTCGAAATCACATTATGCCTTCGATTTACCCAAAAACTTGCACCGTTTGAGTGCCTAAACACGCAGCAAAGACCGCTGAGACTGCACCAAAAGAGTGCGATGTAGGACGTTATCAATATCTAACCCATTGATTTTCAATGGCAGAGTCTTGGCACATATCCTGCTCTATCGCTGTGCAGCATTTTATCCGAGAGACCTCCATGAAGCTCATCACCGCGATCATCAAACCATTCAAACTGGACGACGTGCGCCAAGCCGTCGCAGACATCGGTATTCAGGGGATTACCGTCACCGAGGTCAAAGGATTCGGCCGTCAGCGGGGCCACACTGAGCTTTACCGGGGTGCTGAATACGTCGTCGATTTCCTGCCCAAAGCGAAGGTCGAACTGGCGGTGGACGACGAGGTTGCTGAGCAGGTGGTCGAGGCGATCATCAACACCGCGCGGACCGGCAAGATTGGCGACGGCAAGATCTTCGTCACGCAGCTTGAGCAAGCCATTCGCATCCGTACCGGTGAAACCGGCGCTGACGCGGTATAGAGGGCAGCAGCGTGGAAACAACAACAATCAATGATCTGACAGGTACCGTCATCGGTATCAGCTACGCACTCGACACCTTCTACTTTCTGATCTGCGGTGCACTCGTGATGTGGATGGCCGCGGGATTCACGATGCTTGAAGCGGGTCTGGTCCGCGCCAAGAATACAGCGGAGATCCTGACCAAGAACGTAGGGCTGTATTCGATCGCCTGTGTGATGTACATGCTTTGCGGCTACAGCATCATGTACCCGGGTGACACCTTCGAGGGCGGCTTGTTCAATGCGCTCGCGAATATCGGCGTGCTCGGCAGTGCCGACAACGGCGTTGGAGACGTGACGCTGGGTAGCATCGCTGAGGGCAACACCTACTACTCCAACCTGTCGGACTTTTTCTTCCAGGTTGTGTTCGTTGCCACAGCGATGTCGATCGTGTCAGGCGCGGTCGCCGAGCGCATGAAACTCAAGACGTTCTTCATCTTCGCGATCATCCTCACCGGCTTTATCTACCCAGTGCAGGGCTTCTGGAAATGGGGCGGTGGCTGGCTCGACCCGGGTGGTAACGGGGAGCGCTTCCTCGATTTCGCGGGCTCGGGCGTTGTGCACCTAACAGGTGCAGCTGCAGCGCTTGCGGGCGTATTGCTGCTGGGTCCTCGCAAAGGAAAATACGGCAAGGACGGCACGGTACACCCGATTCCAGGCTGTAACCTGCCTTTGGCTGCCATCGGCACACTGATCCTGTGGCTCGGTTGGTTCGGTTTTAATGGCGGCTCTCAACTGCAGGTCACCGGCATCGAAAACGCCAACTCCGTGGCGCTTGTATTCGTCAACACCAACATGGCAGCTGCAGGTGGGCTTATCGGTGCCTTGCTGCTCGCGAGTCTATGGTTTGGAAAAGCGGATCTTACGATGGCATTGAACGGCGGTCTTGCGGGGCTCGTCGCGATCACGGCAGAGCCGCTGACGCCGGCGCCACTGGAAGCTACGGCAATCGGGCTGGTCGGCGGGCTGCTCGTGGTTGGCTCTATCATTATGTTAGACAAGCTCAAGATCGATGACCCGGTCGGCGCGATTTCCGTGCATGGCGTGGTGGGTATCTGGGGTTTGCTGGCCGTCCCGCTCACGAACGAGACCGCATCCATGATGTGGCAGGTCATCGCGATCGGCAGCATCTTTGCTTGGGTATTCGGCACGAGTCTGGTTGCGTGGCTGGTGCTCAAGACCACCATGGGCATAAGGGTTGCCGAGGAAGATGAACACGGCGGCCTGGATATCGCTGAATGCGGTCTCGAGGCCTATCCCGAGTTCACCACCTCGGAGACTTGACGCATGAAACTGTCATAAGATTGTTACGTTGATGCGATAACTTTGCGTCGTGGTCGATTTCCACCCCCCCTCGTGAAATCGAGCGCAAATTAAGGCGGCCGGATGACCGCCACCAGACGGGCCCGATCGCGGCCCGTTTTTTTTGGGGATGCAGCGCACAAACCCAAGTGCGAGCCAGTTCACCCTATCTAAATCATTTTTTCGCTATAGTGATAGGAGTTTATCCAAAGGTGTTCAGACCGATGTTGAGAGTATTGTTGCTCGCGGGCGTCGCCGGTTTTGCGGCTGCCAGCCTGACACAAGATGCTGCTGCCCAGATCTACAAATGGGTAGACGAAGATGGTGTGGTGCATTACGCCGATCAGCCGCAAAGCAAAGACGCTGTGCGTTCCGATATCGAAAGTGAGCGCACGGACACCGAAGCTGCTCGGCGAAACCTGCGAGCCTCGCTCGAACTCAACGATGAACTGAACGCGCGTCTGTTAGCCGAACCGCCAGACGAGTTCGCGGACATGAGCCCCGAAGAGGCTGAGCAGATGCGCGAGCTGCGCCAGCAAAGCTGCGAGGCGGCCCGTACGAAGCTTCGCGAATTCACCGCCGCTCGCAGACTGTTCACGCTTGCCGAGGATGGCTCCAAAGTCTATCTCGACGAAGACCAGACGCTTGAAGCGCGCGCCGAGGCGCAAGCCGCGGTCAGCGAATTCTGCGAATAACCCTCGGCACTTGGCGCGTTTGGCGCTAAGCTCGCGCTAAACGGCGGGTGGGGATTTCGCCGGAGACCGAAACCGGGGACTTCCTTTGACTACGCACACCATTCGCATCGCAACCCGCAAGAGCGATCTCGCGCTCTGGCAGGCAAACCATGTCGCCGCATTGCTGGAGCAACAATCCGATGTTGTCACTGTCGAACTTGTACCGATGGTCACGAAGGGCGATGTCATTCTCGACCGCGCACTGAACAAGGTCGGTGGCAAAGGCCTGTTCATTAAAGAGCTCGAACACGCGATGCTTGAGGAGCGGGCCGATATCGCGGTGCATTCGATGAAGGACGTACCTGCGGTCATGCCCCAGGGCTTTGCCCTACCCTGCGTGCTTGAAAGAGCGGATCCACGCGACGCGCTGGTGGGCTCGCGCCTTGACGATATTCCAGAAGGTGCGGTCGTGGGCACTTCGAGTCTGCGTCGCTCATCGCAACTCAAGCGACTGCGACCGGACCTTGATATCCAGCCGTTGCGAGGCAACGTCAATACACGATTGGCTAAGCTCGATGCCGGCGAGTATGCCGCAATCGTACTGGCTTGCGCCGGGCTCAACCGACTCGGGATGTCCGACCGCATCGCCGAAGCGCTGGAGCCGACCACAATGTTGCCGGCAGTCGGTCAGGGCATTGTCGGCATCGAGTGTCGGGACGACCGCCCTGCGTTGATCGAGCTCCTGCAGCGACTTCAGGACGACAGCAGTGCCGCCTGTATCGCTGCCGAGCGACAAGTTGCCGTCGCGCTCGACGCGAACTGTCACTCGCCCCTCGGTGTTCACGCAACGCGTGACGGTGACAACCTGCAACTGGAAGCGCTCGTTACGAGCCCTGATGGTGCGCAAGCCATCGCGCAGTCCGCAAATGGTCATGTTGCTGCGGCGAAAGCGCTTGGCGATGAGGTCGCCAAAGCGATGCTGGAACGCGGGGCTGCCGCGATCATAACCGGGGCGGCGTGAACCCGGCACCGCTGACCAATCGCGGCGTCCTCATCACCCGCGCCGTCGCCCAGGCCGAATCGTTCGCGCGTGCCGTCAGTGATGCCGGTGGTCTGCCATTGTTGCTGCCAGGCATCAGCATTGCCCCAATTGAGCCTGCGAAGAAGGTCGCCGCGTCCGAGTGGTTTATCTTCGTTAGCCCCAACGCGGTCGAGTATGGGCTGCCGCATATTGAAGAGGCGTTAGAGAACGGCGCAAAGGTAGCGGCGGTCGGACCAACGACAGCGCGCTCTTTGCAGTTGCATGGTGTTCCCCAACCCATGGTGGCCCGCGATGGGTTCGACTCTGAAGCGCTGCTGAAACTGCCCGCATTTCGACAGGTCACGGGCACCCGGATCACACTGGTACGCGGCGTTGGAGGGCGAGAGCTCCTGACAAGAACGCTGATCGAGCGCGGTGCCAAAGTCAGCCTGCTTGAGGTTTACCGACGCGAAAAGCCCACGCTGAGCAACGAGCAAGTACAATATCTCGAGTCGCGTTGGGCCAAAGGTGCGGTGTCGGTGACCACTTGTTTAAGTGTGGCGACACTGGACAACATCATGACCACGCTGACGACGCGCGGACAAAGGATGTTTACGGTCACACCCATGATCAGTCCAAGCCAGCGCGTACTGGAACGTGCACGCGCTCTCGGGCATCGTGCACTGAGTGTGATCGCTCGCGGACCAACCGTCGACGACATCATGGTCGATCTCTGCGAGTTGGCCTCGGAAGGCAAGATTTAGAGGGCAGACAACCTCATGAGCGAAAACGAAGCGTCGAACCCGGAGACATCCGAAAGCGAAGCGGCAGCCGATTCCCAATCTGAACCAGCGCCAAAAACCGCTCGCAAGCGCAGTCGGTTGCCGATTTTGCTCGGCGCCGCTGTTGGCATCGTTGTCGCACTCGCCTGGGTCTGGAATCAGTATTTGAACAAAGCATCTTCCTCTGAGACGGCTCCGGCGATTGTGCAGGGAGAGTCGGAGCCTGAACCGACTCGCACGCCGGCCCAATCTACACCCCGTGCTGTTGATCAGACACAAATCCAGCCTGAAACGACAGCTATCGCACCGGACCTCATGCCGTCCGCCACCAAAGCGGATATCGATGCATTGCGCGGGGAAATTGCGGACCTCAGAAACACGCTGGCGGATGTGAACGCTGAGTTGACAGACCGTCGCACAGAGTCCTCGGAACAAGCTCGTGCACTCGCGCGGCTGCGCTCCGAGCAGCAGGAGCGGATCGACCTGCTCGATTCGTTGCCCGGACGGGTTCGCAACACCGAGGAAGCACTCGCCAGACTGCAGGGCATCTCGTCAGGATCGCAAAGATCCTGGCTGCTCGCAGAAACCGAGTACTACATGCAATTGGCCAACGCGCAATTGCAACTTGCCAACAATCCCGAACTCGCCGGTGAAGCGCTGAAGTTGGCCGACCAGCGCGTGCGCGAGCTTGCAGACCCGACGTTTACGCCGGTGCGGCGCGCACTAGCCGAGGAGATCGCCTCGCTCGCATCGCTCAGTATTGGAGACATCGAAGGGGCGAGTCTGACCTTGGGCAGCCTGATGAGCATCGTCGATACACTGCCGATCGATCAGGATGTCAGAGCCGCTGCAAACGATGACACGGGCGAGCCTGGTACCCAAGGCACTGAAGGCGCGGCCGGATGGGACCGCATGCGTGGCAAGGTCGGCGATGCATTGGGTTCATTCGTGCGGGTGCGCAAATCCAACACACCACTGGAGCCGCTGCTGCCACCAGAGGCGGAGTCCCTGCTGAGACTCAACCTTAAACTGGAGTTGCAGTCGGCACGCTCCGCTCTTCTGCTCGGCGAGAACGCCGCTTTCAGACAAAATCTTGCCGATATCCGCGAATGGATCACACAGTACTTCGACGTATCGGATGATGCCGTCCAGTCGATGCTCAGCATGCTGAAAGATGTCGACGACGCACGGCGTTCCAGTGCACGACCTGACATTTCAGGCTCTTTGACGTTGCTTCGTGAATTGCTCGAAGTAGGAGCCGCGAGCGAATGAAGTTCACGATCCTTCTGATCGTCGCATTAGCGCTCGGTGCGGTTGCCGCACAGTTTCTCGTGGCCGACCCTGGCTACGTCGCCATCGACTTTCGCGGCTACACCGTCGAGACCACGGTACCCGGGCTTGTGCTGATACTGCTCGGCGTGTTCCTGCTGGTCTGGATCACACTCAAGATCATCCGTGCACCGAGGCGCATGGGCGAGGCAGCCGCTGCGTATCGCGGCCGGCGTGCAGGCCAGCGGTTCACGCAAGGCCTAATCGAAATCGCCGAAGGCAACTACTCGAAGGGGGAGCGCCTGCTGACTCGAGGTGCCGCCAAGGCGGATGCCCCATTGCTGAACTATCTGGCGGCGGCACGAGCCGCGCAGCTGCAGAACCAGGATGCACGACGAGACAACTGGTTAAAGCGTGCGTATGAGCAACAGCCAGAGGCGAGCAATGCGATTCTGCTCACTCAAGCAGAACTGCAAATCGCACACGAGCAATACGAACTCGCACAGGCGACGCTACGCCAGCTCGATGAGCAGGAAGGCGGCAATGGTCAAGCAGTTGTGCTGCTTGCGCGACTGTTCCATGAGCGCAAAGAATGGCAACAACTCGGCGCGCTTTTGCCCCGTTTGCAGCGCCTTGGACGTCCGGACAAGAGCACGCTTGACCAATGGTCTGTCGACTACCATGAGTTTACTTTGAGCGACACGGCAAGCCACGCCGGCGATGTGCCTCGGGCCTGGGAGGACGTACCAAAGCACCTTAAAAAGCAGACCCCTTTGCAGATCGCCTACATCTCGGCGCTCGCGGCAACGGGCCTTAGCAACAAGGCGGTCATCGAAGTGAAGCAGATGCTGAAGAGCAATTGGCAGCCAGGACTGGTGCGCTTGTTTGGCAAAACCCTGTCGGAAGATCCCTCCAGTCAGTTGCAGCAGGCCGAGAAGTGGCTTTCGAAACATCCGGATGACCACGAGCTACTTCTTGCTGCAGGCCGTCTTTGCATAGCCACGGAATTGTGGGGCAAGGCGCGCAGCTATCTTGAATCCGCGCTCGCCACACAGCACTCGCCAGAGGCGTTCGCCACGTTCGGGCAACTGCTGACCCAGCTCGGCGAGAGCGGTGCAGCGGCGGAGGCCTATCGCAATGGGCTCCAACTGATCGAATCCGATCGACCTGCCCTACCCGGCCCCGATTCGAAGACCTGAACGCCGTGTCGCACACATTGATTGTCGGCGCAGGCTACACCGGCAACCGGGTCGCGCATCGGCTGCGCGACGCTGACCACAAGGTCACGCTCGCCAGCCGCACACCGCCGGCGATCCCTGGCATTACACCGTTAGTCATCGACGTCGACTCACCCGAGACTGTCGAGCTTCATCGACGCCTTACACATTCAGTCGATCACCTGATCTACTTGGTACCACCAGATCGCACCGCGCCGGGCGCAGCCGACTCGGATGCCCGGCTCCAGCGTGTGCTCGACGGCCTGGCGAAGTCACCGGATCGCGTGGTGCTCGCCAGCACTACAGGCGTTTATGGCAACCACGCGGGCGGTGAGGTCACCGAACACACGCCCGTAAACCCCACGACGGCGCGCGCCATTGCGAGAGTGGGTGCCGAGCGAACGCTGGAGCGCTATGCGACAACCCACGGCCAGAAGCACTTCACTGTGCTGCGGATCGCTGGCATCTACGGCCCCGACCGGCTGATGCTCGAAGGGCTTGCCGATGGTCGGGCGCTACTCAAAGAATGCGATGCCGGCCCTGGCAATCGTATTCATGTCGACGACCTCGCGCTCGCCTTTTCATTGGCGGTCGAACCGGGAACGGAGCATCGCTACATCAACGTCGCGGACGGCAACCCGTTGAACAGCACCGCGTTCGCTTTAGCGGTCGCGCGCCTTGCAGGGCTGCCGGAACCGCCTTTGGTCGACCGGGAAACCGCGCGAAAGACGTTTTCACCCATGCGACTGTCGTTTCTGAACGAGTCCCGCAGGGTAGTGCCAAATCGGTTGCTTGAACTGCTCGGCGAGCGGATGCGTTATCGCGATCCCATCGAAGGAGCGCGAGCCAGTCTTGCAGACATGGGCCGGCTCAAGTCCTGATCAGGGCTGCGAGCGTTTTGATTTCAGCCACTTGAGCAGTGGGTCCCATTGCTCGGTGTCCGGCCACGCCAGATACTCAGGCAACTCGAAAATACCAAGGCCACGAGTATAAGCACGCACGTAGTTCTGTGCATCGCGGAGCCAGGTCAGGTAGGGCACCTTCATGGATTCGAGATAGTCATCTAGTTCATCGAAGATAAGCGTGTTTTCACGAACGCGGTTGCCGATCACCCCGATTCGCACCTGCTTCCGAGTCACTTTGCCGACTGCCTGCAGCTCTTCTACGAATTTGGTCGTCGCCTGCATGTCGATCGTCGATGGCAACACCGGAACGATAATCGTCTCAGCCTGCTTCACGAGGTTGGTCAACTCAGGGCCGTGCGAGCGTGCCGGCGCATCGATGATGCAATACTCGGTATTCCTCGGCACCGGTCGAAACCCATCGTTCACAGCATCGACCGCGGTGATCTCCGGCGCACCTTCAGGCCGAAGGTCCAACCAGTCGAGCGAAGAGCGTTGCGGATCGCAATCAGCCAGTGCCACCTTGTGACCCTCGACCGCATAATAAGACGCGAGGTTGGTTGCTACCGTACTCTTGCCGCAGCCACCCTTTGCGTTTAGAACCATGATGCGACGCATGCGCTCCCCCTTGTTGGTTATTATTATGTTTAAAGTAACGCCACCCGCACAGCGTGTCCATTGCTGTGTGTTTTCTTCGTTGGAAATCTACTGACCATGTCGATCGCTTTCACCAAGATGCACAGCCTCGGTAACGACATCATGATCATCGATGCAAAGGAGCAAACCGACGTCGGTGCATCACTGAATACCGGTACCGTTGGTGCACTCGGTGATAGGCGCACCGGTGTCGGCTTCGATCAGCTGATGGTAGTTGAGCCACCAACCGACCGGTCATACACGGCGAGCTACCGCATCTTCAATGGCGACGGTAGTTCCGCGCTGCAGTGCGGCAATGGTGTGCGATGCGTGGCAGCCTACCTTGCACGCAAACGGGCATTGCCACTGCCGGCCGCACTGACTCTGGAAGGGCCCACAGGGATTGTGCACTGCGAGGTGTTGAGTGCCGGCGACGTGAGCGTCGTTTTGACAGAGCCGAGCTTTGCGCCCGCGGACCTGCCCTTCGACGCCCGCGCCCAACCGGGTCCCGTCTACAGCCTGCCGACCGCCTTCGGCCCGACCCTGTTTACCGCGGTATCCGTCGGCAACCCGCACGCCGTGCTGCAAGTCGACGACGTCGACACCGCAGACGTTGCCAACATCGGCAGCGCATTGAATGATCACGACGCGTTTCCGGAGGGCGTGAACGTCGAGTTCGCGCAAATCATTTCTCCGGAGCAGATTCGGCTGCGAGTATTCGAGCGCGGCGTTGGAGAAACGCGTGCCTGTGGCAGCGGTGCGTGTGCGGCAGTCGCCGCACTGCGTCGTCGCGAACAAATTGGAGATTCTGTTCAAGTGAGCCTGCCGGGCGGAACACTCATGATAAGCTGGCGCGCGACTGGAGAGCCGATCACCATGCGCGGCCCCGTCGAGACGGTTTTTGAGGGGAACCTGACAACATGACAAGCAGCGCCAAGACGCGAAGCAAATCGAGCGATACATCGTTGATTAGCGAGCAGGAAGTGATCGACTACCTGCAAAAGACACCCGACCTTTTCGAACGTAACCCACGACTGCTCACCACCTTGGAATTACCCCATGGCAGCAGCGGCGCGGTCTCGCTGGTCGAACGACAGGTTGCTGCACTGCGCCAGCAAGACATCTCCACAAAGCGCAAGCTGAACGAGCTCGTTGGCCTTGCCAGGCGCAATGACGCGTTGGCAAGCCGCATCCACGCGCTGGCGCTGGCATTGATCGAGGCTAGCAGCCTTGAAGACACCCTAACGATTATTGAAGAGAAGTTACGACGCAGTTTTTCGGCCGATGCTACCGTGTTGGTACTGTTCGGCGACGCCAGCTCGTTCGGTGCTCTGACACTGCAGCGATTCCTGAAGGTCCATCAGCGTGATGAAGCGTGTCTTGGGCCTTTTGGCACCTTTCTTGAGCGTTCTGACCCGCGATGTGGGCAAGTTCGAGACTCCCAGCGCAGCTTCCTCTTCGGACGGGATGCCGAGGAAATCGGCTCCATGGCGCTGGTGCCTCTTGGCGAGGCTAGCAGCATTGGCTTTCTCGCCATCGGCAGCCACAACTCGGATCACTTCAATCCGGGCATGAGCGTGGACTTCCTGAAGCGGATCGGCCAGCTCATCAGCGTCGCCTTGGGTCGCTACTGAGCAGAGTGAACGAGTCAGCACGCCAATGGATTGAGCGGTTTGCAACTCACTTGTCGCATGAGCGACGTCTGTCCCCACTGACAGTAAAACATTATCGCAGAGACCTCGCGCTGCTTGCTGTTTGGTGCGCTCGCCATCATGTCAGAGATTGGACCTCGGTCACGACACAACATATTCGCGCGTTTGCGGCCGCCGAATTCCGACGGGGACAGAGTGCTCGCAGCATTGCACGAGCGCTCTCCGCGACGCGAGCCTTGTTCCGATACCTCGCTCGCGAGGGGCTGCTGGGCCACAACCCGGCGGACGGTATCAGTGCACCCAAGCCCTCCAAGCGCCTGCCCGGGACGCTCGATGCCGACACGATGGCCGCGCTGCTGTCGTTTAAACCCGATACGCCGATTGCGGCCCGTGACCTCGCCATGATGGAGTTGTTCTACAGCTCCGGGTTACGACTGGCCGAGCTCGTCGCTCTGGATTTGAACGATATCAATCTTCAGGATCAGACCGCGCGAGTGATCGGCAAAGGCAGCAAAGAACGCGTCGTCCCGGTGGGTAAAGCTGCACGCGTGGCGTTAAGACACTGGCAGGGGCAACGAGTGGCTTTTGCACCCACCCTGGTACACGCTGATCGTCAGCCGATGTTCGTGACGGCGGCGGGGAAACGCATCAGTAACCGGGCTGTGCAGGATCGCGTCAGATACTGGGCTCGCCGACAGGGCATCGATGCACGCGTTTACCCGCATTTGTTTCGTCAT
>JBCBNU010000032.1:0-29520 GCA_039821645.1 Pseudomonadota bacterium | reverse complement strand
CGCGTCCGGCCGGTTGGCTCGGCCCGGCGAATTATATCTCAGGAAACCATCCATGGCCGATACACTTCGGATCGACAAGTGGCTGTTCTTCACTCGCTTCTTCAAGACGCGAGGGCAGGCCAGCGCAGCCGTCACCGGAGGCCACGTCACGCGCGGTGGAGAGCGCGCAAAACCCGCGCAGCCGGTACGCGTGGGGGACGAACTGGCCATCACACGCGGGCGCTACACCTGGCACGTGACCGTCCTTGGGATTCCGCCGCGCCGGGGACCTGCACCGGAGGCGCGCGCCTGTTATGTCGAGTCAGAGGAGAGCCAGGCGGCCCGTGAGGCGCTGGCCAACGCCCTGAGTCGTGATCGCTTGTCCATGCCGCAGACGCAGGGCAGACCCGATAAACACACGCGTCGCAGACTGCGTGAGTGGAAAGACACGCAGGACTGAGTGCTCGCAAAAGCACGGTATAATTGGAGACCGCCGGCCGCACGGCAGTTCTTTCGCCATCATCGTCGTGGAGTGCAATTATGGTGACCGCCCACCAAACTCAAGAGTCAGCTGCCAGCAAGCGTCAGAGGTTTGAAGCCGATTACACCCGGGCTGGCGACACCAGGAACCTCGGCGGGGAATACCTCGCCGATGAGACCGCTCTGGTGACGCGTTTGTTGGCCATCGCCGGCGAATCAGAATCCGAACGGGCAAGCGTCTACAAGATAGCGCACAGCCTGGTCGAACATGTTCGCAAGCAGTATGAGGATCGCAGCGGAATCGAGGCGTTCCTGCAGAAGTATGACCTTTCGAGTCAGGAAGGGATCATGCTGATGTGTATTGCTGAGGCGTTGCTTCGCATTCCAGATGCGGATACCGCGGACGCGTTGATTGCCGACAAGATCACTGCCGCCGACTGGTCCTCGCATCTTGGCTCGAGCGAATCGCTGTTCGTAAACGCCAGTACTTGGGGCTTGATGCTAACGGGCAAGATGCTGACGCTGGATGAAGCGCACCAGCGCAACCCTCGCGAGTTATTCCGCCGATTGGTTAGCCGCGCCGGTGAACCGGTTGTTCGCAGTGCGATGCGACAGGCGATGAAGGTGATGGGGCACCAGTTCGTGATGGGGCGCGATATCGACGCGGCCATCAAGCGCGCCGGAAAAGGCGAGAACAAGCACTATCGCTACAGTTTTGACATGCTGGGTGAGGCAGCGCTCACTCGGGCGGATGCCCAGCGTTACTTCGAGGCGTATGCGGCTGCAATCGATGCGATTGGCGGTGCGCCTTCCGGTGACGATGTCTTCAGCACGCACAGCATCAGTGTGAAGCTCTCTGCACTTCACCCGCGCTACGAGTTCGCACGCCGGCAACAAGCGATGGACGAGTTGGCGCCGCAGCTTTTGGCGCTCGCGCAGCGGGCACGCGATGTCGGCATCGGCCTCACCATGGACGCCGAGGAAGCCGATCGGTTGCAGCTCTCTCTGGACATCTTTGGAGCGGTGTTCCGCGATCCGTCGCTTGACGGCTACGAAGGGCTCGGTCTTGCGGTTCAGGCGTACCAAAAGCGCGGTCTCGCTGTGGTCGAGTGGCTGGCGGCACTCTCACGCGATGTCGGGCGCAGGATTCCTGTTCGCCTCGTGAAAGGCGCGTACTGGGACACCGAGATTAAGCACGCACAAGAGCTTGGACTTGCCGGCTACCCGGTGTTCACACGCAAGGTAAACACCGACGTGAGCTATCTCGCTTGTGCGCGCGCTATGCTGGATGCCGGTGATGCCATCTATCCCCAGTTCGCAACCCACAATGCGCACACACTCGCGTACGTGTTCCACCATGCCGGCAGCCGCCGTGACTACGAGTTCCAGCGACTGCACGGCATGGGCGAGGAGTTGTACTCCGCCGTCATCGACCCGGATCGCTATGACCGCCAGTGCCGCGTCTATGCGCCTGTCGGGAGTCACGAAGACCTGCTGCCCTATCTGGTGCGGCGACTTTTGGAAAACGGTGCGAATACGAGCTTCGTCAACCAGATTGTTGACCCCAATGAATCGATCGACGAGATCGTTGCAGACCCGATTCAGGAGGTCCTCTCGCTCGACCAAATCCCGCATGAAAAGATCGCGCTGCCTGCCGAGATATTTGGTGACGATCGCCGGAATTCTTCGGGTGTGAATCTCCCGGATCTGGCCACTGCCGAAGCGTTGTACGACGCGATGGCGTCGCACGCGCAACAGTCGTATTCGGTCGGTCCGGTGATCGACGGTCGACGGGTTGAAGGTTCGGCACACGAGAGCGTCAACCCCTTCGATGCCGACGAGACGATCGGCAACGTCGGGTTCGCAAGTGGCGAGATACCGAAAGCCGCAGTGGATGCGGCGGTGAAAGGCTTTGCGACATGGGATACAACACCGGCGACGCAGCGTGCGGACATTCTCGAGGCCGCTGCCGATGCCTACGAGCAGCACCTCGCGGAATTGTGCACGCTGTGTATTCGCGAGGCGGGCAAGACGCTTCCCGACGCGATCGCAGAGGTTCGCGAGGCAATCGATTTTCTGCGCTATTACGCAGCCCAGGCACGTGCCCGGTTTGCAGAGCCCCAAGAGTTGCCGGGTCCGACCGGTGAGCGCAATGTATACGGATTTCGTGGGCGCGGTGTTTTTGTCTGCGTCAGCCCGTGGAATTTTCCGCTCGCGATTTTTACGGGTCAGGTCGTTGCCGCGCTGGCTGCTGGGAATAGCGTGATCGCCAAACCTGCAGAGCAGACAAGCATCATCGCCCATCGGGCCAGCGAACTTCTTTGGCAGTCCGGTGTGCCCGCCAGCGCTTTGCACTTCTTGCCCGGCGAGGGTGGCAGTGCTGCCGCGCCGGCCATTGCGGACTCACGGGTTGCGGGCGTTGCGTTTACAGGGAGCACGGAGACGGCGCTGGTGATCAATCGCACGCTGGCGGCGCGCGAAGGACAAATCGGCACGCTGATCGCCGAGACCGGTGGTCAGAATGCAATGATCGTCGACTCCAGCGCGCTACCCGAACAGGTGGTGCTGGATGCCGTTCAGTCCGGGTTCAACTCCGCCGGACAGCGCTGCAGCGCACTGCGGATATTGTGTGTTCAAGAGGACATTGCACCGCGGGTGATCGAGCTGTTGAAGGGCGCTATGGATGAGCTTGCGATTGGCGACCCTGCAGATCCCCGAACCGATGTCGGTCCGGTCATCGACGAATCGGCACGTGCGGTGTTGGAAGCGCACGTTGGGCGCATGCGCGAACAACACACAGTGCTGCATCAGTGCGAATTGCCTCGGTCGACGGAGGCGGGTGTGTTCTTCGCGCCGACGCTGATCGAAATCGATGCGATGTCTGCGCTGGAGCGTGAGGTCTTCGGACCGATCGTGCACCTTTATCGCTTCAAGGGCAGCGAGCTGGATGCGCTGGTCGATGAGATCAATTGCAGTGGCTACGGATTGACCTTCGGCGTGCATACGCGGATCGACGGTCGAGCCGGACAGTTAGCGCGGCGCATCCGTGCGGGCAACGTCTACATCAACCGCAACATGGTAGGTGCCGTGGTCGGGGTGCAGCCGTTTGGCGGTCTCGGTTTGTCCGGCACCGGCCCCAAGGCTGGTGGCCCCAACTACCTAACCCGGTTCGCGACCGAGTACGCGGTCAGTAACAACACCGCTGCGGTCGGGGGCAACGCGAGCCTACTCAGTCTCGACTAGTCCGGGCATGGGCCAGCTGGCCGGCAGGTAACCACCGGTGGCTTGCAACGGCGCCTGTGTCCGACCGTCAGTGACCCATACCGCGATTGCGAACTGTTCGGCGCCCACGGAACTTTCGGGCAATGGCGCGGAGACCGCGTAGCCGTCTTCGACCGGGGTCAATGAAGCGGACGTCACATCCAGCACAACGAAATCGTGGCGGAGTTTTTTGCCGCCGTTTTCTCCCGCTTTGACACTGCTCGACAGCGACATCCCCAGGAGCGCGACGCTCGCAAGCGGCTGTGCGCCAGTCGTCTCACCGTCCCAGTGCACATTCACGATGTCCGTGGTGACCTCGGCGCGCAGAATACCGGGCATACCGCTCGCTTCAGCCGGCAAACCATCACGACGCCAGTTTCGCCATTCCTTGCCGCCCGCGAAGAATCCTGGCGTGTAGACCACTCGGACGCCACCCTCGAGTGCATAGCGCCGCTGGCGATCGGAGTAGTCGGCATTTGCGAAGCGGTCCTGCCATCCGAGGTAGTCCCAGTAGTCGACGTGGAATGCCAGCGGCACGTAGTCGCGCCACAACCCCTCGTCGGTCGTCAGGTTCGAAAGATGCCGATCTGCAGGTGGACAACTATTGCATCCTTCTGAAGTGAACAGCTCGACCAACGTGACCGGTTCTCTGCCGCTGGAGAGCACCAGATTGCCTGCATCTGCCTGACTCGCTGGACTCATCATCAATCCCAGCGTCAGCAATACTCTCGGGTTCATAGACTCCACTCCAACTTGGCTTCCTATCAGTAGACCCGAGCACTGCGTCGATCGTTACAAGCACGCTTGTCGATTGTGCGAGTCAGGGGGCATCATGTGTCCGGGGTCGGGGATGCTATGCAACAACTAAGAACAATCCTGCTGTATTCGGCCATGCTGGTGGCCGGGGTATTTGTGCTGCAATGGCTCGAATACCGGTATGTGGCGCGCGCGATCTCGGGGCCGTGGTTCGCGGGGGTGATCGCGATTGTATTTGCAGGTGTCGGCGGCGTGGTCGCGCTCGCGGCGCTGCGAAAGCGACAGGGCACCGGTTTCGAGCGCAACGAGCAAGGTCTGAAGGCGCTGGGAATCACCGACCGAGAGTATGTTGTGCTCGAAGCGCTCGCGGCGGGTCAGACCAACAAGGAGATCGCGCGTACGCTCAATGTGTCGCCGAACACGGTGAAGACCCATGTCGCGCGGCTATTCGAGAAGCTGGAAGTGGGCCGCCGCACTGCTGCGGTGCAGCGAGCGCGATCACTACGCCTGATCCCGTGAGTCCTCCAAATGCCTGAATTTATTGAAATCACCCATTTGGGTGATGGTCTGACAGGCCGTTTTGATCGAATCTGAGCCCCTCGATTGCAGGAGAACGGATATGCAGAAGTACATTATCAAATTCGGTCTGATCAGCGGTGCGGCGGTGGTGCTGAGCATCATCGTCGAAATGGGGTTTGTTGAGGGCGCCGGTAGCGAGTTTTTCGGCTACACCGCCATGTTCATCGCACTTTCGTCGATTTTTGTGGCGATTAAGCGATATCGCGACTTCGAGTTGGGCGGCGTCATCCGGTTTTGGCCTGCAATGGGGCTCGGTCTCGGGATTTCAGCAGTTGCCGGGCTTGCTTACGTGGGCATCTGGGAGGTTTATCTGGCTCTGACGGACTATGCTTTTATCGAGCAGTACGTCGAGGGCGCCTTGGCGAGTGCCAAGGAACGTGGCGATTCGCCAGAAGACTATGCGACGCTGGTCGGTGAGCTCGAGTCGATGGCCGAAAACTACGCCAAGCCCTGGTTCCGTTTACCGATTACCTTCATCGAGATCTTTCCGGTTGGGGTTTTGGTAAGCATCTTCTCTGCGGCGCTGCTGCGCCGCAGCGAGGTGCTTAACGCGCAGGCTTGAGAGCGAAAGGACACCTAGCGGGTGATAACGCCACTCGCGTTCTTGGGAAAGTCGTATCCCACGACAGTGTGCGCGACATAGGGCAGCTCATCCCAGCTGCCGAGGTCTGCAGAGATGGTCAGCATGCCTGCAGTGGGCATGTTCACCACGAGCCCATTGCTCAACCGCTCTGCCAGTTCTGATATTCCTGGATTGTGGCCGACCACCAACAGATTTTGAAAATGCGCGTCCTGCTCACCAATCACTTTCAGGATTTGCTCTGTACTCGCGTGGTAAAGCGTCTTTTCAATGTGAATAAACTCGGTGGGGAAGCCGATGGCCTGCGCGACATGGCGTGCGGTATGTCGAGTCCGCGTTGCCGAACTGGCCACCAGTGCCGATGGGCGTATCCCTCTTTCTTTCAGGCGACGACCCATTTCCGGCGCATCCCGGTCGCCACGTTCGTTTAACGGCCGATCATGATCGCTTAAAGAAGGATCATCCCAACTCGACTTGGCGTGCCGGAGCAATGTCAGCGTGTATCCGCGGGACATGGCTCAGTACATCATGCCGGTTTGTAGTCGCGCCTCATCGCTCATCATCATGTGGTTCCAGGGCGGATCGAAGACCAATTCAACCTGAACCGATTCGACCGTGGGTACGATTGCAACTTTTTGACGTACGTCTTCGATAAGAATGTCACCCATGCCGCAACCGGGCGCGGTCAATGTCATATCCACTTCAACGTTACGCACGCCATCTTCCGGATGCGAGATTTCAACTCGGTAGATCAATCCCAACTCCACAATGTCGACAGGGATCTCCGGGTCGTAGCAGGTCTTGAGCTGCTGCCAGATGATCTGCTCGAAGTCCTCATCGCTGATATCGCCAGGGACCTCCGGTGGCTTTACCGGATCTTTGCCAAGCGCGTCGGCATCCTTCCCGTCGACGCGGAAGAGGCTGCCGTCGACATAGACAGTGAAGTTGCCACCGAGGCCCTGAGTGATGTAGCCGTTCGTGCTCTTTCGCAGCGTGACGCTCATGCCGGCAGGAATGATGACGGCCGATACGTCTCTTTGGAGGGTGAACGGCTCGCTTTCGTTCGAATACATCTGGGGCTTACTCCGTTGAAACCGGGTCTGAATCGCCTCGCAAGGCAGCGGCCATCGCATGCCAGGCGAGCGTTGCGCATTTTATGCGCGAGGGGTAGCGGCGCACTTCACCGAGTGCCGCAATCGGCAGGCTTTGTAAATTGACGGAGATCACCGAGTCCACAGACTCGGCCAGCATCGCGTTGACCTCGTCGACGAGGGTGCCAGCAGTCGCTGTGTCGAGGCCCGACAACAATTCGGACATCATGGAAGCGGAGGCCATGCTAATTGCGCAGCCAACGCCATGAAATGACACGTCTGTGATCGCGTCGCCGTCGATGGTGACATAGAGGTCGAGCTTATCGCCGCACAACGGATTGCTGCCCGGCACGTGCTGCGCATGTTCCACGCGTCTGAAGTGGATCGGATCACGTGCATGTTTGAGTACTTGTTCGCGGTAGAGCAAAGCGGCGCTCATCGAAAAAGACTCCGCACAGTCGCAAGTGCCTCAACCAACGCATCAATGTCCTCGCGCCAGTTGTACAACGCCAGCGAAGCACGCGCGGTTCCAGGCACTTCAAGCAGACTCATGACGGGCATCGCGCAATGGTGACCTGTGCGCACTGCAATACCGCGCTGGTCCACGATGGTACCAAGATCATGGGGGTGCACGTCATCCATCAAAAACGAAACGACCGATGCCTTTCTTGGTGCGGTACCGATGATGCGAATATCGTCCTGCGCCAACATTTTCTCGGTCAGATAATCGAGCAGAATTCCCTCGTAGCGCTGGACGTTATCCATGCCAATAAATTCGAGGTAGTCGATGGCCGCGGCCAGCCCGACCGCACCGGCAATGTACGGCGTGCCCGCCTCAAACTTATAAGGCAACGAATTGTAGGTTGTGCCTTCGAAACTGACGGTTTCGATCATATCGCCACCGCCTTGCCAGGGGGGCATTGCATCCAGCAGCGCCTCGCGACCCCACAACACGCCGATACCCGTTGGTCCGGTCATCTTGTGACCGGAGAACGTGAAGAAATCGGCGCCGAGGTTCGCGACATCGATGGGTGCATGCGGTGCATGCTGCGCCCCGTCGACCAGCACCGTAATGCCGCGATCCTTGGCGGCGGGAATGACGGCCTCCAGTGGCAGAATCGTACCCAGTGCGTTAGACACTGATGCAATAGCGAGTAATCGCGTGCGACCTGTGAAGCATTCGATCACTCGATCGGCGATCACATCGCCGTTTTCTTCTACCGGCGCCACGACGAGCTTAATACCAATGCGATCGGCGAGCATTTGCCAGGGCACGATGTTCGCATGGTGCTCGAGGTGTGTGATCACCACCTCGTCGCCAGCCTTGAGATTGCTCACGCCCCACGTTTGGGCGACAAGATTGATCGCTTCGGTTGTGCCCCGCGTGAAGATAATCTCGCGGACACTGCTCGCATTCATGAACTGTCGCACGCGCTCGCGCGCGCCTTCGTAGGCGTCAGTCGCTCTGTGACTCAAAGTGTGAACGCCGCGGTGTACGTTCGCGTGGTCATGCGACTCGTAGTGCCGCATCGCTTCGATCACGGCATTGGAGCGCTGTGACGAAGCGGCACTATCCAGAAACACGAGCGGTTGGCCGTTAACCTCTTGGTGCAACGCCGGGAAGTCATCACGCAGCGCACGCATTCGGGTCTCAAGAGCGTCGTCCGAAATCAAGTTATCTACAGAAGCTGCATTCACGCAATTGCCTCCAGGCCGGTGAAGTTCGGTATCTCTGCGGCGATTGCAGAATCCGCAAGTCGGCGCACCTCGTCGTCGCTAATGTCCGAGATGATCTCGCGACAAAACGCGTACGTCAGCAACTGTGTCGCCATCGCTCTATCGATACCGCGGGATTGAAGATAAAACAGCGAGGTCTGATCGAGTTGGCCTACGGTCGCGCCGTGCGCACACTTGACGTCGTCCGCATAGATCTCAAGTTCTGGCTTTGTATCGATTTCCGCATGATCGGACAGCAGCAGCGTCGCGTTGGATTGTGCCGAATCGGTACCATCCGCACCTTCATGCACGAGCACCTTGCCGTTGAAAACACTTCTACTGCGATCGCGCAGGATGCCGCGGTAATTCTCGCGGCTAATTGTGTTCGGGCTGACGTGATCTACCTGCGTGTGGTTGTCGATGTGTTGGCGATCGTTGGCGAGGTAAATGCCGTTCAGGTGCGCCTCGGCACAATCGGCATTCAGTCTTAGGTTCAGGTCGTTGCGCACCAGCGAGCCGCCGCTATCCAGCGTGAGGGTGCGGCAAATCGCTGCTGACGCAATGTCCGCATCGAAGCGCGTATAGACAAGCCCGGCTGCCGCCGCATGTTGCAGCCGCACGTGATCGAGTTGCGCCTCACGACCGATATCTGCAGTGGTGATGAGTGTCTGCATGCTTGCGCTGACGCCACCATCAAGTACATGGTCCACGACAGACAAGCGCGCTTCGGGTGCGATTGTGAGGTGTATGCGGGTTTGCGCCAGCGAGTATTCGCCAGCGGGCAGATGCAGACAATGCAGCGTGGGTTCGACGATATTTTCAGCGCTGATTTGATACCGGCCATTCGCAGCTGCAGTGTTCAGCCACACGAGTGCGTCCGCGGCGTCGCTTTCACTGCCGATCGAAGGGGCGACATCAATCGCTTGAATGGCAATACCGTCTGGGAGATTGCTGCGCTGGTCGTCAAATACGCCGCCAACAAAAACGGCGATTGCAGAAGCATCAGTCTCGGACTTCCAGTCGCGCAAGATCGCATCAGTGTCGGTGCTGTGAGCGGAATCGCTCGATAAAGAAGCCGCCGCAAACGTCGCGAAGGGTTCACTGCGGGTGTACTTCCAGCGCTCGGATTTACGCGCCGGGAATCCGTGCGAGGAAAGCGCCGCCAGCGCTTTGCTGACATCGATACCGCCGCCGACGGGTTTCAACGCATCGATAATTTGTTCGACGCTCATGCGGCGGCTTCCTCCAGCACCCAGTCGTAACCGCGTGCCTCGAGCTCAAGCGCGAGCGACTTGTCGCCCGAGCGGATGATGCGCCCGCCAGCGAGCACATGCACAAAGTCAGGCTCGATATAGTCGAGTAAGCGCTGGTAATGGGTAACCATCACGAACGCCCGTGAGGGGTCACGGAGTGCATTAACACCCTCGGCGACGATTTTGAGTGCGTCGATATCCAGGCCAGAGTCTGTTTCGTCCAACACACACAGCGACGGCTCCAGCACCGACATCTGGAACACCTCATTGCGCTTCTTCTCACCGCCTGAGAAACCTTCGTTCACGCCGCGGTTTAAAAAACCGGGATCCATCTGCATGGATTTCATTTTTTCACGCGCGATTTTCATGAATTCGACGGCACTGAGTTCCGGCTCACCACGCGCTTCACGAACTGCATTCAGAGCGGCACGGAGCAGGTAGGTGTTGTTGACGCCCGGGATTTCCACGGGATATTGGAAAGCGAGAAACAGGCCGGCTCGCGCGCGTTCTTCCGGTTCCAGATCCAAGAGGTCCTTGCCGTGAAACGCGACACTACCGCTGGTCACGGAATAGTCGTCGCGACCGGCCAATACGTTGGCCAGAGTGCTCTTGCCCGAGCCATTCGGACCCATGATCGCGTGCACCTCACCTGCGTTCACCGCCAGGTTGAGGCCTTTGAGGATTTCCGTTCCGCCAACTGAAGCGTGGAGGGATTCGATATCTAGCATGCTTTGCGTTCCTTAACCTACGGCGCCTTCAAGACTGACATTCAGGAGCGCCTGTGCTTCCACAGCGAACTCCATTGGCAGCTCGCGGAATACGTCTTTGCAAAACCCATTGACGATCAAGTTCACAGCATCTTCTTCACCGATGCCGCGCTGACGGCAGTAGAACAATTGGTCCTCACCGATCTTCGACGTCGTCGCCTCATGTTCCACCGTCGTGCTCGCATTGCGCACCTCCATGTAAGGGAAGGTGTGCGCACCGCACTCCGATCCGATGAGCAGCGAATCGCACTGCGTGTAGTTACGTGCGTTGCTCGCCTGTGGCATCACTTTGACGAGACCACGGTAGGACTGTTGTGCACGCCCCGCCGAGATGCCTTTTGAGACAATCGTGCTCTTGGTGTTCTTTCCGATGTGGATCATCTTGGTGCCGGTGTCCGCCTGCTGCAGATTGTTGGTCACTGCAACGGAATAGAACTCACCGACGCTGTCGTCGCCGCGCAAGATGCAGCTCGGATATTTCCAGGTGATCGCCGAACCGGTTTCCACCTGTGTCCAGGAAATCTTCGCGCGATCTTCGCGACAGTCGCCACGCTTGGTCACGAAGTTATAAATCCCGCCGCGACCTTCTTCGTCTCCCGGATACCAATTCTGAACCGTTGAGTACTTGATCTCGGCATCTTCAAGCGCGACGAGTTCGACGACTGCGGCGTGCAGTTGGTTCTCATCGCGCATCGGTGCAGTGCACCCTTCGAGGTAGCTGACGTAGCTGCCTTTGTCCGCGATGACCAGCGTGCGCTCGAACTGGCCCGTGTTCATTTCGTTGATTCGGAAGTAGGTCGACAACTCCATCGGGCAGCGCACGCCCGGTGGGATATAGACGAACGAGCCGTCACTGAAGACCGCAGAATTCAACGCGGTGAAGTAGTTGTCCGAACGCGGCACCACAGTGCCAAGATATTTCTTGATGAGTTCAGGATGCTCGCGAACCGCTTCCGAGAATGAGCAGAAAATCACACCCGCTTCGGCGAGCTTGTCGCGGAAGGTCGTGGTTACAGAGACCGAGTCGAAAACCGCGTCAACGGCGACGCCCGCAAGTCGCGCACGCTCGTGCAGCGGAATGCCGAGTTTGTCGTACGTCTCAAGCAGCTTCGGATCGACCTCGTCGAGACTTTTCGGCTTGTCGTCGTCTGACTTCGGTGCGGAGAAGTAGGAGATTGCCTGATAGTCTATCGATGGATACTCCACATGCGCCCACTCAGGCTCGGTCATCTTCTTCCACGTCTCGAAAGCTTGAAGGCGCCACTCGAGCATGTACTCGGGCTCTTCTTTTCGAGCTGAGATGGCACGAATGACATCCTCGTTCAGGCCGGGCGGCAATGTATCCGAATCGATATCGGTGACGAATCCATGTTGGTATTTCTTGCCAACAAACTCACGCGCGTCGGCGCTATCAGTGCTCATCGTAAAGCATCCTTATGCAAAATCTGTTTCATGGGCAGCAGCGGCATTTCAGTGGGGATAGGCCGCTCGCCCTTCAAGTCAGTCAGGCTGATTTCGCGCAGCGCCTTGCGGATATTCGAGTTGATTTGCTGCCATGCGGAACCGAGCCCGCAAATGGCCTCGAGATCACAACCGTGTCCGTTGTCGGAGCAATCAGTGATTGCAACCGGCCCTTCGATCGCATCGATAATGTCCGCGGCGCTGATCTCAGAAGGTCGGCGCGCCAGTCGATAACCGCCGGTGGCACCGCGACGCGCGGTGACCAGACCCGCGCGAGCGAGTGACTTCAAGAGTTTGCTGACGGTCGCAGCACCAAGGCCCGTGCGTCCCGAGATCTCGCTGGCAGCCGTTGGCTGGTCGTCCATCTGGGCGAGGTGCGCGAGCACGAGCGTGCCGTAATCGGTCATTTTGCTGATTCGAAAAATGTCGCTTCGCCTTCGGGATCGTCAATAGGGACTATTTTAGTCCCATTTAAAACTGATCATCAACTGCTTAGGGTGTTGCTATAATGTCAAACATTGAAAGGCCAAAAGCTGACGGTTACGCAGCTTGCCTAAGCCTTATGTCTCCAAAATACAACAACGTTGCTGGGCCCGCGCGCAGCATCGGACACGAATATGCAGTCTGACAATGTGGTCGAGATCGAGGACCTGCACTATGCGCGAGGCTCTCGTGAGATCTTCAAAGGCCTGAACCTCGCGATTCGCCGCGGTGAAGTCACGGCAATCATGGGCCCGAGTGGCACCGGTAAGACCACACTGTTGCGCCTGATCACAGGTCAACTGGTGCCGGACAAGGGGCGCATCCGTGTGGATGGGGAGTGGCTGGATCAGCTACGCCGCCCAGGGCTTTACAGTTTGCGTCGCCGCATCGGCATGCTGTTCCAAAACGGGGCGTTGCTCACCGACTTCGATGTCTTTGAGAACGTGGCGTTCCCGTTGCGTGAACACTACGACCTGCCGGACCGACTCATCCGTCACATCGTTTTGACCAAGCTGCATGCCGTTGGGTTGCGGGGCGCTGCCTATATGCAACCGCAGGAGCTGTCGGGCGGCATGGCGCGTCGCGTCGCCCTGGCGCGCGCGATGGCGACCGACCCCAAAATTCTGATCTACGACGAGCCGTTTGTTGGACTCGACCCGATCTCCATGGGCGTCATCGTGCGTCTCGTGCGGCGTATGAACGATGCGCTAGGTATCTCGTCGATTGTCGTTAGCCACGACGTGCAGGAGATCAGCTCGGTGGCTGACTCAAGCTATCTAATTTCGGATGGCAAGGTGGCCGCCGGCGGCAGCCCCGACGAGCTGCATAACGCGCAGTCGGAGCTGGTGCGTCAGTTCATGCACGGAATGGCCGATGGGCCGGTGCCGTTCCATTTCCCTGCCGAGGACTACGCCTCGCAGTTGTTCGACGATGGTCGCATCAGTAAGAGTCCGCAAGATGATTCGTGATTTGTTAGCGACACTCGGTGGGTTCGTTCGCACCTTCGGCGCGTCGCAGCTGTTTTTCTTTCGGCTGCTGGCGGAATCGCCGCGCGTACTGCTGAGACCCTCGCTCGTGTCTCGTCAGGTGCATAACGCTGGTGCGCTGTCCTTGGTCTTGATTATGGTGTGCGGCTTTTTTGTCGGCGCGGTTATCGGCCTGCAGTCGTATTCGAACCTCGCGCGTTTCGGTGCTGAGGATCAGGTCGGTCCGTTTTCGGCGCTGGCTTTGATGAAAGAACTGGGCCCCGTGATCACCGCATTGTTGTTCGCGGGACGTGCGGGCACGGCGTTGGCGTCGGAGATCGGCTTGATGCGGGTCACCGATCAGCTCTCGGCGATGGAAATGATGGCGATCGACCCCGTGGTGCGCGTCGCTGTACCCCGATTCCTCGGTGGTGCGATCTCGATGCCACTTTTGGTCGCGATTTTCACGAGCATCGGCATTCTGGGTGCGTACATGGTCGGTGTGCCGTTGATGGGGCTGGACTCCGGCGCATTCTGGTCTGAGATGAAGCAGGGCATTGCTGAGGCAGATGTCTGGGAAGGCATCATCAAGAGCATTGTATTCGGCGTCGCATCGAGCTTTGTCGCGGTCTGGGAAGGCTATAACTGCCAGCCAACTGCGGAAGGTGTCGGCAGGGCCACCACCCGCACTGTCGTGATCTCGGCAGTGACGGTGCTTATTTTTGACTTCATGATTACGGCAATCGCCATTTAATTGAGGACGTTGCTATGCAACAGACAAGATCGGTTGAAATCGGTACAGGCGCATTTGTGTTGCTGGGTTTTGCTGCGTTGTTTTTCCTGACCACGCAGACGGCGAACCTCCAGAGCTTCGATGATGGTTACTACGACGTCACGGCGCACTTCGACAACATTGGCGGGCTCAAGGTGCGATCGCCGGTGGCGATGGCCGGCGTGAAAATCGGCCGTGTCCAATCCATCGATTTCGATCCCGAACAGTTCGACGCGTTGGTGGTACTGAGAATCGATGCCCGATACGACGAGCTGCCGGAAGATAGCGACGCTAGCATCCTGACTGCGGGATTGCTTGGCTCACAGTATGTCGGCTTGCAACCCGGTGGCTCGGACATATATCTCGAAGAAGGTAGCGAGCTCGAATTCACCCAGTCCGCCATCGTGCTTGAGAACCTGATTGGCAAATTCCTGGTGAACGCTGGCGGCGGAGACTAGTCAAACGCCTGACGCGGCCTCGAATTACGACGCAGCGCGACGAAGATCAACAATGGACATAATCATGAACACACTGTGGAAACCCGTTTCGACCCTGGTTGCACTGATCCTCGCTATTGGATTTGTAGCTCCCGCGATGGCGCAGGAAGAGGGCACGCCGATGGACGTGGTCGATGCTGCTATCGAAGATATCAAGGCTGGGCTTGCAGAGAACCGTGAGCTTTACCTCGAAGACGAAGCCGCGTTGATCGAGTGGGTGGACACGCTGCTAGCGCCGAGGTTCGACCGCAACTACGCCGGTCGTCTTGTCTTGGCGCGTCATTGGCGCGATGCGAGCAATGAGCAAAAGCGGCGGTTCATTCAGGGCTTCTACAGCGCGATGCTCCAACGCTACGCAACCGGCATTCTCGAGTTTCAGGAAGATCGTCTGAAAGTGTTGCCCGAGCGCGGCAAGTTGTCGGACAACAAAGCGCAGGTTTATACCGAAGTCACGCTGGACGATGGCAGCGCGGTCGCGGTCGAGTATCGGATGGTCAAGCGCGGTGACGCGGGCTGGCAGGTATTTGATGTTTCGATTGATGGCATCAGCTACGTTCGAAACTTCCGCGCCGAAATCGATTCCGAGATCAAGAAGACTAGCCTCGATGCTGTGATCGAACGTCTCGAAGCGGAAGCCGGGTCGACACAGGAAGACGACGAGGCGACCTGATGCGAGCGACAATCGTCGAAGGCGATGAAGAGGGCACGTTTTCGATCGAAGGCCCACTGACCTTCGATTCGGTGGGTGGGTTGCTCGATCGTGCGACCAAATTGTTCGAGCCGCACAGCCGGATCGTCGTCGATCTGTCCAGTATCACGGACTCCGACAGCGCCGGACTTGCGCTGCTGATCGAATGGGTGACTTGGGCCAACCACAGTGTTCGCGAGATGATCTATGAGAACACGCCCGAGAAGTTGCTGAACATCGCTGCGATCAGCGAGGTAGAGGGGCTGCTGGAAGCAGGCGAGCGCTGGAAGGGGTTTATGTAGACCTCAAAGATCGTCGTCGAAGCTATCCAGGTCTTCGTCGAAATCATCCTCGAACTCGTCTTCTTCGATCGGCGGGTTCCCGTCGTAGATCACGAAATTGCGGTTCTGCAGATACGCTTCACGCACGAAGATGTAGGGATCATTGGATGCGGCAATCTGGCTGTCGAGCGCCAGAAGCGATGCACGACCAGTGATGATTTCGCTGATGAAAAGCTTGTCGCGTACGCCGGTCTCGAAGAAATTTCGACCGTGTGCCAGCTGATTAGGCACCTGACCCACGGCGCTTCTCACCGTCGACGGTCCCCAGAACGGTAGTACGAAATAAGGCCCACTCGGTACGCCCCAAACCGCCATGGTTTGACCGAAGTCTTCGCTCTTTTGATCGAGCCCCATGGCGCTTGCCGGATCGAAGATGCCCGCAAGTCCGATGGTCGAGTTAACCACCAGTCGCCCTGTCTCTGACAACGCAGAGCCCGGTTTGCCCTGCAAGAGATTGTTCACGATGCTGATCGGTGTTCTCAGATTGGAAAACACGTTCGAGACACCGCGTTCGACGGGATCGGGGGTAATGAACCTGTAGCCCTTGGCTAGCGGTTTGAGCAACACGCGATCCACGCCATTGTTGAAGCTGTTCACACGACGGTTATAGGGTTCCCAAGGATCGCTCATCGAGACTTTCTCACCGGTGCTCGCACATCCCGCGAGGGCTAAGCCCGCCAGTGCAACGAGACACACGCCCCGTCTATTCCCTGTCGTTTTCATTCGTTATGCCTTGTGATGTGCGCTCGGATCGACTCAGGAAGAGCCACGATCGCGCCGGACCTCAACCCTCTGCGCTTCGGATAAGTACTCACTGACGAAGTCAGCGCGCGCCAGAAATCTTGCTCTCTGGATTTCCGTGACGCCAGCCAATCTGGATGCACGGCGCAGGAGGATCACAGCCTGCACCAGGTTGCCGGTCATGATGTTGTATTCGGCCATGTAGTAGTGTGCCTCTGCCGTCTGGCCCGAGTCGATCGCAGCGCGTGCAATCAGGCGAACCTGTTCGGGCGTCGGCGGCACGTTGTTCAGAAGGTCGAGGAGCAGGGCGTGCGCCTGCTCAGCGCGGCCTGTATCCAGCAGAATCTTGGCGTAGCGGATCGTCAGCGGAACATTGCGTGGGAAGAGCTCTTGCGCTTTAGCGAGCGTGTCGAGCGCTCTTGGCACATCATCGGCGGCCACTAACGCTTGTGCGAGCGCGATGTGATACGGAATCACTTCTTTCTGATCTTCGATCAGCTCCTCGAAGATCTCGACAGCATCGAACGGCTTATCCTCGGCGAGTGCCACCAAGCCGCGACCGTACAGGCTCGCATCGGTTTCCGCGTTGAAGTATGCCAGTGCAATGGCTGTTGAATCGCTGAACAGCGCGTGGGTACGGGCCTTCATCAATCCATAGCTCACGCTATCTTCGCGCGGCTCAATAGGCCGCATTTTACGGGCCCGTGCTTTGGCTTCAGCAGTCCGAGAGCTGGAAACCGGATGCGTGCGCAGATACTCGAACTGATCGAGGCTTGTGTTGAGTGAGCTGTTCGTGCGTTTGCCCATTCTCGCGAAAAAGTCGGCCATCGCGTCTGCCTGGAAACCGGCCTGCGCGAGCGTGTTAATGCCGACGCGGTCAGCCTCATACTCGTAACCACGTGTGAAGTTGATCTGGCTCTGCACTGAGACGGCCTGCGTGGTGGCAATCGCTCCCTCGATTACCTCACCACCGGCGCCGGTGGCCGCAGACAACGCAATCGCGCCGAGCATCGCCGCCATCGTCAGGATGCTCGCTCGGGAGTTGTCGTGGATCGTGCGCGCGATGTGACGTTGTGTGACGTGGGCGATTTCGTGCGCGAGCACACTCGCCAACTCGTCCTCACCGCGAGTGAGTTGGATCAGGCCCGTGTGTACGCCAATGAAACCACCCGGCAACGCGAATGCGTTGACCGAAGGATCCGCAACGACAAAGAACTCGAAGTTGTAATCGCCATTGTTGGCGTGGCCAACCAGTTCGTTGCCAAGTGCATTGATATATTCGGTCAACTCGGGATCATCGACGACCATGTCGCGCGCATAGAACATACGCATCATCTGGCGGCCGATCCGGGCCTCTTCATTGCGCGGCAGCAGAGCGTCGGCCGGGCTGCCGATGTTGGGCAGTTCAAAGTCCTGTGCGTTGGCATCGGGCGCAGCGCTGCCCGCGAGCGCGACCAGAATGGCCGCGCCAAGGATAGTCAGCAGTGTGCGAATCGCTTGCATCAGCAGTTCAGACCCTCATCCACTCAGTGTGTTCCGCATCAGCCCTTGTTCAGTACTTTCGCGGCCTCCAGTACCGCATCAGCATGACCAGGCACTTTTACCTTACGCCATTCTTCGCGAAGTTTGCCATCGGCATCGATCAAAAATGTGGAGCGCTCGATACCCATTACCTTCTTCCCGTACATGTTCTTTTCCTTGATCACGTCGAAGTACCCGCAGAGCGCCTCATCTGCGTCGGAAATCAGCTCAAAAGGCATCTCAAACTTCGCCTTGAACTTCTCATGAGATGCAATAGAGTCTCGCGATATGCCGAAGATGACCGTGTTGGCACGCTTAAACTTACTGTGCAACGCAGAAAAATCTTTGCTCTCGTTGGTGCAGCCTGGGGTGTTGTCTTTCGGATAGAAGTAGAGCACCACCTGTTTGCCGCGCAGCGCTTTTAGCTGTACTTCGGTTTCGCTAGTTGCCGGCGCCTTGAAATCCTTAACGACGCGGTTGAGTGCAGGTCCTGCCATGGGGGTGTCCTCCTTAGACTTTGATGGGTTCGAGAATGCCGTCGATGTTCATGTGGTCGCAGAACTGCATGAACTCTTCACGCAGAGGCGCGATGCCCATGCTGGCCGGGATATGGACCGTGGCCTGGACGCTGAACATCGGCGCGCCGGTGTGGGCAGCCGGATAGCTGCGCGTGTTGAACTCGCCGATGCCGACGCTTCGCGAGCTGAAGAAGCCTGATACGTTGTAAACGATGCCTTCCTGATCGAGGCAAACGATATCCACCGCATATGGGATTTCGGGTTCCGCCTCGCTCTTGCGGGTGGTCTTGCGCACGCTGATGGACAGGTCGGCCGTCTCGCCGAAGGCGTCAAGGGCGGATTCGAGCTTGCCGATGGTGTGCCAGTGGCCCGAGACCAGCAGCAACATCGCAAACTCGCTGCCGAGATTGACCATGCGGCTTTCGAGGATGTTGCCGTCGTTCTTAAGGACCACTTGCGAGAGGTCGTGTACCACACCGGTTCGATCCGTGCCGACGGCCGAAATAACAATCAGTTGTGACATAAATTCTGGGGCGGCGATGAGGGGCCGCCAGATCGGGGAAACCCTTGATTGTACGCCTATTCCCGCTTGCCGCGAAGTGATCCGTGCGATTAAACTTGCGGGCTTGAAATTTCGGAGCCCCGCATGTTTTCAGGCAGTCTAGTCGCGCTCATCACGCCTTTCGAGGCCGGTGGTGACGTTGATTACGCGACGCTCAAACGACTGATCGACTGGCACGCGAGCTCCGGCACCGACGGTTTGGTGATCGGCGGGACGACCGGCGAGTCGGCGACGCTGACACGCGACGAGCACGCTGAGCTAGTGGGGCGTTCCGTCGAGATGATCGCCGGGCGGATGCAGGTCATCGCGGGCACGGGCTCAAACTCGACCAGTCAGTCGGTCGATCTGTCAGTGGCGACCGATATCGACGGTGTCGACGGCTTCCTGCTGGTGGTGCCGTACTACAACAAGCCACCACAACGTGGGCTCGTGAACCACTTTACGGCGATCGCGGACGCAGTCAGCAAGCCGATCATGCTCTACAACGTGCCGGGCAGAACTGTCGGGGACATGCTTCCGGATACGGTGGCTGAGTTGGCGCAGCACGAGCGAATCGTTGCGATCAAGGACGCCACTGGCGATCTGGATCGCCTGGCGGCGCAACAGGCGGTTTGCCCCTACGGTTTTGGGTTCTTCTCGGGCGATGACTTCACCGGGTGTGAATTCATGCTGAGAGGAGGGCACGGCGTCGTATCGGTGACTGGAAATGTTGCTCCGGCCCTGATGAGCGATTTGTGCAAAAAGTCGATTGCAGGCAAGAAGAAAAAGGCGAAGTTGATTGACGCGCGCCTGGCGGCATTGAACGAAGCGATGTTCGTCGAGTCGAACCCCATTCCCGTGAAGTGGGCGCTGAGCAAGCTCGGATTTGGCGACGGGTCGATACGCTCGCCGCTCGTGACGCTCGCTGGCGAACATCATGAACAGGTCGTCACGGCTATGAAGAATGCGGATTTGATATGAGACTGTTAGTGCTTTGTCTGGTGGTTGCGAGCGTCAGTGCGTGCGCCGGTCCCGGTCGGTGTGAAAACCGGACTGACTATCAGGGCGTGCGAGAAACGCCTCCGATCCGAATTCCGGACGCAGAGGATGGGCTGCCAACGGAATCGCGACTCGAGATTCCGGTAGCCAGCACACCGCCAGATGTCAGCAGCGAGTGTCTGGAGAAGCCGCCGCGGTTTGCAACGGACGAATAGCCCTGTAGCATGCGCGGCCCGTGTCGCTAGCCAGGCAGACACGGCGACCAGCAACAATTGGGAGAGGTGGCTGAGTGGTTTAAGGTGCTCGCCTGGAAAGCGAGTGTGCGGTGATACCGTACCGGGGGTTCGAATCCCCCCCTCTCCGCCACTTCTAGCGCGTAGGTTTATGTTCTTTCGGACGAAAGCAAGAACTCTGGACGCCGAAAGAAGAGGCTCGACGTCTACTTGCCGAACTGGGTTATCCGTTATCTGCCGAACACGATAGCTTCGACTACTTCTGCGAGAAAGCGCTGCAATTGGGGTACGAAGGCGAGCGCATTCGGTTCATCGGAGTATCCGAACACCCTGAGATTGAATGCGTGTACGGTGAACAGGATGTCTTCGATATAGACGCCGAGTCGCTGTTCATACTTTTCGCGGCCAACGAGCGAGACAGTCAAGACGCGTCACCAGGAGAAACGCATTTTTTTCCCGCGCAGGGGCTAAACCTATGGGAAGCTGACGAGCAATAAGACCGTCGAGGCGGGTTCAAGAGAAAGGTGTACGCGCAGGTCGGTGTCGAGAAACCAAGTAACGGGTAGTGGCCGAGTCCAGCAAGCAGTCGAACGTCAGCTATACTTACGACTAGTGACCCTTTGCTGTCGCTCAGCTGGGGAAGCTTACGCTGCTGTGTCAACGGTGATTTCTGACCAACTAGCTTGCCTTTGTTCCAGGGAATACGTGACTTGGGTTCTATATCCATTTCAAAGCTCCTCGTGTTGGTTGTGTGAGCATTGATCGATATAGTTCAAAGACTGGTGTTACGCAGAGACCCGAGGCTCAGTGCCAGCCTTTCGGCGGAAACGCGGGAAGCGCAAATTAACCCTTTCCCAATGGTCGCGATCTAGACGTAGGTTCTGAAGATCTACAATTGGACGAATACCCCGAAGAACACGAGCTACTTGGCTTCTTCGAGACTGAGCCACGAAGCACGGACCGGGACCTATCTTTTTTTCAACCGGCATACGTACGTCTATCGAAATGGTGATGATTCCGTCGTGTGTGAAATCGAGTCGGGATATCTTCAGATCGATTTGGCATGTCGACGCGATAGCACCGGGCTTGCGTCGTTTGAGCTTCGTGACATTCGCTCCGTCAAAATCGATGGGGCCCCTGGGGACGAATCGATGACAGTACATTTTCTAAGTGATCATTTGGCTGACTTCGTGCTCTTCTTGAAGCCAACCATTCGCGTTGAATGGAGCAATCCGTCCCGGATTGTTTTATGACTCTCTTCCTATTGACCTGCCTGATTTCTTCTGGCCGCCATCGACTATTTTCTGACCATTCGCAATAACAGGATTAAACCGGTCGCCCCTTTCAGCGACAAAGCGGTTACCCTCTAGCCAGTCGACTCAGCACTGGTGAACCCGATGCCCCGTCTCTCTTTAACTCGATCAGTAACTCTGCTGCTCATCAGTCTCTGGGTGGGTGCGCAAACGAGTGTTGCGCACGCCCAGCTTCTTCCCGTTGCGCCCGAGCACATTCCCTTTTCTGGTGACGGAATCTACAGCTCATTGAAGGGCTGGACACTCGATGTGCGGGCACACTCCCAGAATCGTATTGTTTACGCACGCGACGGATTCAAAACGGCCAGAGTCCTGTCGATCTCTGCGCCCGAGCTAGATGCGTCGACCAGTCCAAAATTATTCCGAAAAGCTGTCAGCAACGCTCTACAGCTTGAGGGATTACAAGATGTGCGTTTCGATGCGATTAAAACTATCGAGAGTCCGGTTGTAGAAGCTTTTCGGAACGAGTCGGGGATCACCGACGGTGTGTTCAAAGCTTGGATAGTTACGGCTGACCACCAGGGTGTCACTTATGCAGGCGCGGGCTTATCGGTGATCTCGTCCGAGGGCACATCTGTTGAGGTATTCCTCGCGGAGAAGAACGAGTACGAGCATCTCGGCGGAGTCGTCGTCCCTCTTGCTCGCTATTTCGCTCTTGAATTCACTGGTCCAAACCCTGACGTTTTGAGGGCGGGTAAAGCCAGTACCTCGGAGGCTGTCGGTGCTCTGGCGATGCGCTTTGAGGAATGGATGCTAAACATGGTCAAGGCGAAAATCTTAGCGGGCAGCGCTACACAACAAACCTTAGGAATGTCGCTTGGACTGGATCAGACATCCGATTACGGACTCCAAGACCCGCTGTACGATTGGTAGGTCTCTCGCTTAGTCTGTACGAGAACTTTTTGCGATTCCGGCGATGAGACGAACAACGAAGAAGACCGCGTTAGCTGTGATTTTGGTTGCGTTGATGAATATGCCTTCGGCACCTGTCAACGCTGATGCTGAACTAGATCAACTGCGAGCCGTCATCGTCGACAAGTGGGGTGAGCTTGAGCCGCAGCAAATCACGCCGAGCGCGATGGATGGTTGGTATGCCATCGATCTCGGGCAAGGTCGACTTAACTATGTCTCTTCAGATCTCAAGTATTTGCTGCGTGGTGAGTTGGTCGATCTGGATGCCGAGTTTGCGGTCGAAGAGCGCCAGTATTTCGAAGCACAAACCGCTTTGCGAAGACCCAACCCTGCTGAGCTCGCGTTCTGGCGAGCGCGAAAGCTGGCGATGGATCGTTCGCTTCGCTTATTTCCGCTCGAAACCGAGACCACGTTAGACCCACACGAGTCCTATGGCTCGAACCCGTATCTGCCCGATTGGTATCAAGAGTTGCCTGCGCAACAGCGAGCGATTGTGTGGACCGCCGGTCCGATTCCCGAGTGGTCGATGGCGGCGAGCAGCTTTCCGATCCCGTATGCCAACAGTCGGATGATGTTCTATATATCCAACGATGCGAATTTCGCGTTCCTCGGCGAGATTCTGAACCTAGATGACAGCACGAACCTGACCGCGTCGGATCGAAACCGGATCACGGCAGACGGCAGGGCGTATATGCAAAACAACCTCTCGGATCTGCGGCCAGCGCAGTTGGTGGTGTACTCACCCGAACGACGTCGCACGTCCATCACCGTGTTCACCGATGTCAATTGTGGTTTCTGCAAGAAGTTGCACAACGATATGGACGTGCTCATGAGCGCCGGTATCGAGGTTCGCTATATCGCGTATCCCGCAAAGCCGGGCTCGGCGGGCATCATGGCGCGCATCTGGTGTTCACCGAATCGCAAGCGCGAGCTCACGGCGGCAAAAAATGATCTGAAATACGATGGGTTTTACTGCGACGAACAGAGTCAGGAAAAGCAGGATGAACTCACAAGGCTCGGTATCGTGAAATCATCGCTGCCGAGCCGATCGTGGCCACCACCGTCGCTGTTGCAAGGCACGCCGATGATCGTGTTACGAAACGGTTGGATTATTTCTGGGTATTCCTCCGCCGAGGATTTGATCGCGCGTATCGGTCAGCTTGGCGGGTAGGTCGTCGCACTTCCTGCGCGTTTACTCGGAAGTCGCTAAATGCATGCAGAAGTCGAGTTCGGACTGGCGCGCACAAATGCCGGGTCCACCTCGAGTTGCCCAGTAGTCGAAGAAGCCGAGACGCTCGAGGTATTGAGCAAATCGATCGTCAAAGCGCATGGCGCCCTCGCGTTCGAAGAACAGAATCACGGACGTATCGAAATAGCCATTGAGTGAGTCACGATCCAGAATCGCGATCGCGGCGTCGGTAAGACCCGCCTGATCAAGCATATGCACACCTAACCATCCAGGTAAGCCGTCTTCGTACGCACGGTTGACCGCTGCGGTCAGTGAAGCGCCGTCACTACCTGCGCTCGCACGGTAGGCGACGTATGCGCGAAACGCCTCGGCGTAAGGACGGAGCGGAGTTGCGTCAATCCATGCGGCTGCCTGCTCGAAGTCTTCGTTCTCAATCATGATGAACCACCGACCGATCCAGACGATCGGAGTCTCTACACCGAGATCCAGCCACAAATAATCGAGCATGGCGCTCGCTTCTTGCACGTCTCCCATATGGAACGTGTTCATCGCGATTTCCGCGAGTATCGGCGGGGAATTGGGTTCGAGCCGGTTGGCTGTCTCTGTGAGCCGCACCGCCTCATCGATCCAACCAAGGTCACGGTAGTTACCGGCAAGCCATAGCAGAAGCGTCGGATTGTCTGGATCCACCTCAAGTGCTTCCCGGAAGATGCGTTCCGAGGTGAGCCAGTCGCCACGGCCTTTCGCGATCGATGCCATGACGGAGCGCGCCTGCACGAGGGAAGGGTCGAGCTGCAGCGCGCGGTCTGCGGCCAGCAGCGCTTCCGTAGTCGTGATATCCGTGTCAACGGCATCCGAGTAACTGGGCAGCGTGAGCCAGGCAGACGCGAGCGCCACCCATGCACTCGCATATGTCTCATCAAGTTCAACTGCTTGTGTCAGATGTTTGATCGCTTGCCGATTGTTAGCTTCGCCACGTTGGCGCCACAACGCGGTGCCACGCTCATACAGGTCTAAAGCAATGGGGTCTCGCGCCTCGTCAGGGGAGAGGTTCGTCGGCAGGTTTTGCCAAACCAGAATCACGGCGATCAGCGCCACCACCAAGGTGGCCGATGCCACGAGCGCAACCGTCTTTGAGGTCTGTGGAGTCTGCGGGGTCAGAGGTTCGGCGATCATTGCGAATTCGGCACGTGATGAGAGCCACCGGTCCAGCTCTGCTGGAAGTGCAAACACCGTGCTGCGCTTGTCGTGTTGCTGGCGGTGAACAGGCAGGGCTTCCTCGCGCTCCCAGCGTCTCGCTGTGCGTTCACTACACCCCAGATAGTTGCCGATCCGTTTCCAGCCAACAAGGCGAGACTCGAAGTCTTGTGATGCGTCGTCGGCTGTCACGAATGCGCGGTTCCTTGAAAAGGCGCGCCTAGGATACCGAAGGCAGGGCGTGTTGTGCATATGGCCAAGTGCGGTCATCAGCGGCAAGCCCCGGACTCCAGGGGCTGCCGCCATTGCTGAGACGTGCTCGCCGGCGGTCACTGGAGGTCGGTCCACGGAGGTTTATCGCTATGTTGCCGTTCCCAAATGCCCATCGATTCGTCGTTTTCTTCTTGCTGTTGACGTTCGCGGCGTTCCTTCCCCGTTACTTCGCCGTGTTATCGACAGCGCCCTGGCTACACCATCTGCATGGCATAACCGCCACCGCGTGGATTGTGCTGGTGGCGACCCAGGGCTGGACGGCGCATCGCCGAAAATGGAACGCGCACGTGTGGTCCGGCATGGCGAGCATGGCGCTCGTGCCTTTGTTCACTCTGGGTGGGCTACTGGTCACACAGCGTACCCTACAATCGGAGCGCCTCTTCCACGAACTGTTTGGTCAAGCATTGTCCGTTGCAGATATCGCCCTGTCCGTCGCTTTTGTTGCGCTGTACACCATGGCGCTTCGGCATCGTCGGACACCCGACCTGCATGCTCGATATATGCTCGCCACGTTGATCGTTTTGAGCGGACCTGCAGTCAGCCGGTTTTTCGCGAACTACGTTCCCGGTTTTCTGGTGCGAAGCGAAGAGACGCTGCCGAAATTCGGTGCCGCGATCAATGCGTCATTCATCATTGCTATGGCATTCTGTCTGTTCCTGATATTCAAGGATCGCGCGAACGGCAAACCGATCGCGCCGTTTATCGGCGCACTCGTCGCGACCGTTGCAATGATCGTCGGCTACTACGCGGTCGGCTACCGTGACTGGTATGCGGGGGTCGCCAACTGGATCGCCGAACTGCCGATGTGGCAGGTCGCTGTGTTTGCGTTGTCCACCTCAATCGTTGCGGTTGCCTGGGGCTGGCGGAATCCGAGCAAGCCAGTCGCGCGGCAGTTCGTTACTAATAGACCGCGCGGGATAACCACGTGACCCGGCACCCTGTGTAACCAATTCGCGAGTTTTGACTGACGCGGGTAGATTCAATCCGCTATATTCAGTTCATGGATCTGATATCGACGGCATCCAAAGACCGACTAGCGCGTTTACATGGTGAGGCGGCGACAGAGCTCGAAAATCTCGAGCGCGCATTGGATGACGTACCGATTCCGGTCGATTTGCTGCAGTTGACTGACCGCTACGTTGACTTCAGCTTGCGCGGTGCCGAATGGCAGATATCAAATGCGATGACGCCTGTCGAAAAGGCGTGTATCGACTACTGCGAACAGTTTATGAGCTCGGTTGCCAGCATTGAGGATGCGCAGGTTGCGGCCTTGCGTGAGCACCTATCTCCCGATCAGGTGTACCTGTACGCAAACGCGGTGTATTTAATCGAGATGTCGAAGCGATTGGACCTTACGCTGGAGGCGGTACTGCCATGACGGCACCATCACCCCGGATTACAGCCGATGAGCTCAGTTTCGGTGCATTCTTCCGTAGCGAGCTTGAACAGCACATCGGGGCCTTTGCAGCAGCAGCGGTGAGAGCGCGGTCGATTGATCCGGTTACCACCGAGATCATCCGACTGCGTTGCGCCCAGATACACGATTGCCGACTTTGCGGGTCTCTGCGTGTGCGCGAGGCGCTCGACTCTGGTTTCGACGAGGAGATGCAGAGAAAGATCGGGGCATGGGAGTCGAGTGATTTCCGTCCGAAGATCAAGGCGGCGCTCGCATTGTGTGATGCGATGATCATGCACCCGGGCGCGATCGACCCTGCGCTTCGCAAGTTCCTGTCGGAGCATTTCGATGCGGCTCAGATTGCCGAGATTTGTGTGGATGTTATGAAGTGGAGTCAGCAAAAAGCGCTAGTGTCGTTGCGGATTGAACCACCAGCATCAGAGGACTCTCTCACCGAACTGCGTTTTGACGAAGCAGGCAATCCGGTTTTTGGAGCGGCACTCGACTAAGCGCGGCATGCACGAGCCAGATTCGACCACAGCAGAACAAACAGAGCGCGATCGCCAGTTCGAAGCGTTTCGCGCTGGAGATGCGAACAGCAAGGATCTTGTGGTCCGGTGTTTGGTCGTCGCGGCGGTGGGCGTCGCGTTATGGTTCGCGACAGACCAGTTCGTGATGTTGGTTTGGGGTTTTGGCTACACCGTCATTAACCTCGTTTACGCTGGCTTTCTGAGGCGCCAGGTATTGCCTGTCAGTCAGACCAGCCTGCTTATCACAGCACTCCTGAGCGTGATTATGGCGTCTTGGTATACGGCGATGGTGATCTACATTGTCACATTGCCGGACCCCTACTACTTGATACTCGCAGCTATCGGCGTTGTCGGGGCGGGTATGCATTGCTTGCTGGCAAATCGCGAGTGGTCGTACTCCACGTACATTGATGTGGTGGCAACCGTGGTCCCTGCAGTCGCTGTCGCAGCCATCGCGGCAAACGACATTCCTACGCCGTCAATACGTGTTGCTACCGCGCTAGGCGGTGTCTTTGTTGCCGGCTATTTCTGGCATTGCCTGAAAGAGATTATCGCCGAGCGCGAGGTTTTCGAAGCCAGTATCAAATCGGATCTTCAGGATCAGAAAATGCGAGCGCTCGGACAGCTCACAAGCGGTGTCGCGCATGATTTCAATAATCTGTTGGCGATCGTCCTCGCCAATATCGAACTCTCCAAGACCGATAGCGATCAGCATCGAATCGAGAAATATCTGAACGATGCGGAAACCGCAGCGCAAAGCGGCGCCACTTTAATTCGGCAACTCATGGCCTACGTCCGAAAGTCGCGACTCGAGGTGACTGACGTCAGTCTGCGTGCGCTCTTTTCGAGGCTCTCCTCGGTATTGAGCCGAGTGTTGCCACCGCAAATTGAATTGAAGGTTGCTATCGGCGACGAGGATCGCCACATCCGAGGTGACGCCACACTGCTGGAGACCGCCATTCTCAATCTTGTGATCAACGCACGAGATGCCATCGGCGATGTAGTCGGGAGGATTACAGTGAGTGCGGAAGAAAGCGCAGATGCTGGTTTCGTCGTTATCCGTGTTAGCGACACCGGTCCCGGGATGGATGCCGAGACGATTGAGCGCGCATCTGAGCCTTTCTACACCACCAAGAGGAGCGGAGAAGGTTCAGGGCTTGGTTTATCGATGGTCAAGGGTTTTGCCGAGCAGTCGGGTGGGCAACTGATGCTACAGAACGGCCAGACCGGTGGTCTTGTCGCGAGCTTGAGCCTGCCGCACACAGCTTAGACTGCGGCTAACCGGTGTACTGAAACACCGATTCCAAAGGCTCGTCGAATACCCTCGCAATCCGGAACGCGACCTCGAGCGAGGGCGAGTACTTACGCGCTTCGATAGCGATCACCGTTTGCCGTGTTACGCCGATGGCATCCGCGAGCACCTGTTGCGTCATCTCGCCGTGCTGCGCGCGGAGCGAGCGAATCGAGTTATCGATGGGTAGTTTCGTCTTCCCCATTACACGCCACGTCGATAGAACAGAATTCTCAAGCCCATGCACAGCAGCGTGCTTAGCAACAGCGACGCGAGTAGACCGTGGGCAATCAATACCGTGTTGATCTTGAACACCATCGCAGTGATTGCCCCGATAATGCCGAGTCCCATAACCCAAGAGGACAAGTACTCCGACCGCCAGGCGATCATGCGATCACGCTCGTCGGCCTGATCGCTCTTGCTGGTTGCGATCGCGACGATATTGCCAGCGATCAGAGTGACAACCAGCAGCACGACGCTGATCGAGAACACCGGAACGTACGCGCGAATGTCGTTGACGCCAGCGCTGTACATTTTTGTTGCGGCAAGAAAGTAGCTCCCGAGTACCAGCACTAACGCACCGAATTGCACCCATGCCGATTTTTCCTCGAATCCCGCGTTCATGCATCTCTCCGATTGCCCAATTCTTGGTGTAAACGATATTTTACATGTCATCCTTTGTCAAAGATTTTTTACATCCACGCGGCAAGCGGGGTCGAAACCACAGGCAGGTCCGATATCAGACAAGTCATGACTCAACGCTCAATTGAAGACCGAATGGCCAATGGCGACGGCCGCGACCGGTTTTTTCTCTGGATGGCGCTCGCGCTACTCGCGTTCGTAATTATTGGTTTCGCCCCTTCGTTTTTCCTGCGACCAATAACGGATGCGCCGCCATTGCGTACTCACATCCTGATCCACGCCGTGACATTGACTGCCTGGTTTGTATGGTTCGTCGGACAGTCCGCGATGATTCAGACCGGTAGGGTGCGTCTGCACAGGACGCTTGGAATCGTCGGCGCGCTCATCGGCGCGGTGTGCGTCTTCACCGGACCGCTGGCGACCACGACGGCTATAGAGTCGCTGCTCGCCACCGGGGTGAGCTGGGAGTCGGACATGAGCGAGGAACCCACCCGGGGCATTGAAGGGATATCAGTCGCGCAATTCGGACCGGCGCTGGTGTTTGGCAATATCGCG
>JBCBNU010000031.1:0-31060 GCA_039821645.1 Pseudomonadota bacterium | reverse complement strand
GACCACCTGATCTCGAGCGCGGGCGTTGATTTGTATGCACGCGGCGACATCGACGTCGTCGGCTCTCGCTACAGTGTCGTCCACATTAACGGCCCGCTTCGCGACCCTGATGACAACGCAATCGTGGGCTACGACGCGCTGTATGTCGGCGATGGCACCGTGCGCCGCGGTGGCGATCCTGCCACGCTGTTCGTGAACGAGTCACAGCGCGAGATTCTCACCGGCGATCGCCTGCTCAGCAAGGACGTCGTAATTCCGCTGAATTTCTTCCCCAAACCGCCTTCACAGTTGGTTGACGGCCAAATCATATCCGTCATCGACGGTGTGTCCCGCATCGGCCAGTACCAGGTGGTAGTGCTGAACCGCGGTGAATCCCACGGACTCGAGTCGGGCGACGTACTGACGGTGCTGCAAAAAGGCGACGAAGTGTACGATCGCATCGGCAATCCTGGTGTTTTCGGCGCGGAAGTCGTGAAGCTGCCAGACGAAGAAGCGGGTACTGTCATGATCTTTAAGACCTATGACAGAATCAGCTACGGCTTGATCATGGACGCACAGACCGACATCCGCGTCCTGGACCTGGTACGCAGCCCTCAGTAACGCTTTAGACCCCACCGCCGCGCGCGCTGCATCGGGTCAGCGCGCAACATGACACATTGGCGGTATGGATTCGGAAACTCTGCGAGCCTGGCTCGCGCTGCAAATCGCGCCTGGCATTGGCCCGGCAACGCTTCGCAAACTCATCTCACGATTCGGCGGTGCTCGCGCAGCCGTCGATGCGTCTGCTGCCGCCCTAGAAATCGCGGGCCTTGCGCACGCCAGCGTAGAGGCGATCAAACATTCTGACGTCAACGAGATCGCACGGTTAGAGCGCTGGCTCGAGGCAGATTCGCACCACCTCCTGACACCAGAGCATCCCAACTGGCCAAACCGTCTCGACGCAATCGATGCAGCACCCACAGTGCTATTTGCCACAGGCGATACCGATCTATTGACGATGCCTTCACTGGCGATCGTCGGTAGTCGCAACCCAACAGCAGACGGCAAAGACAACGCTCGCGCTTTTGCGCGCTACCTGGCCAGCAACGGGATGTGCATAGTAAGCGGGCTCGCCAGCGGCATCGACGCCGCGGCGCACGAAGGTGCATTAGACGCCGACGGCGCCACGATCGGTGTTTTGGGCACAGGTCCCGATATTGCGTATCCACGACTCAACGCACTGCTACAGGAACGAGTATGCGGCCACGGCATCGTGATCAGCGAGTACAGGCCCGGCACTGCCGCTCAGTCAGGGCACTTCCCGGCACGTAATCGCATCATCAGTGGTCTGTCTCTCGGGACTCTGGTCGTCGAGGCGACACCTCGTTCGGGGTCGTTGATCACCGCTCGCCTCGCCGGCGAACAGGGCAGATCCGTATTCGCTATCCCAGGCTCAATCCACAATCCCATGGCTCGCGGATGCCACCAGCTCATTCGTCAGGGGGCGTTATTGGTGGAGCAAGCCAGCGATATCTTCCTGGAACTCGGGGAAGCGCTCGGCGAGCGTCCCGCGCCTGAACGGGAGTTGGAAACTGAGTCAGTTGCACCAGATCCAGACTACTTGCGGGTGCTGGACGCCATGGATTGGGCGCCTGTTTCGCTTGACTCACTTGTGACAAGAACTGGATTGACCGCAGCAGAGCTTTCCTCCATGCTCCTGATTATGGAGCTGGAGGGCACCATTGAGCAGGTCCCGGGGACAGGGTTCCTGAGACGCGGACGGGGAAGGAAGACGCCATGAAAGAAAACGTTCTTGACGTATTAATGTACCTGTTCGAAACCTACGTCGACACCGATACCCCGGCTGCCAGCGGCGCTAGCGAATTGCGCGATGAATTGTCTCGCGCCGGATTCCACGATACCGAAATCGAACATGCCCTGACCTGGCTCGACGGTCTGTCGGTGAACGAAGACCTTTTGTCCCCGAACACGCAAACCTCAGCTGGGATCCGGGTATTCAGCGAGGACGAAAGCACCAGAATCAATGTGTCCGGACGTGGTTACTTGCTCTACCTTGAGCAAATCGGCATTCTCCAGCCCGAACAGCGCGAGCTTGCCATCGACCGATTGCTGGCGTTGGAAGCACCGGAAATCGACCTTGAGCAGATAAAGTGGGTGGTCATGATGGTGCTCTTTAGTCAGCCCGGACAGGAACAGGCTTTTTCCAGAATGGAAGACCTGGTGTTCGAAGAATGCGAGGGCAACATCCACTGATCGGTAGAAGCCGACAGTGTGATGCCAGATGCCGCGCTCGACGCGGCTGTTTTTTGTACGCCCCCACTCGTTTTTTCAGTGCGGTGCACCACGCGACTCAGCGTCGCTAGAGAAGTCATGAGCAAGAACCTGGTCATCGTCGAATCGCCGGCGAAAGCGAAAACCATTGAGAAGTATCTCGGCAAGGATTTTTCCGTGCTCGCTTCTTATGGACACGTTCGGGACCTGATTCCGAAGGAAGGCGCAGTCGACCCCACGCAGGGCTACCGGATGCAATATCGGGTTATCGATCGCAACGAGAAGCACGTAAACGCGATCGTGCGAGCCTTGAAAAAATCCGATGCGCTTTACCTCGCGACTGACCCCGATCGCGAAGGCGAAGCCATCTCATGGCATCTGTACGAGTTGTTGCAGGAGAAAAACGCACTCGGTGATAAGCCGGTTCACCGTGTCGTTTTCTACGAAATTACGCGCCAAGCTGTGCAGGATGCCATTGCGAATCCACGCGGCCTCTCCAACGAACTGGTTAATGCCCAACAGGCAAGACGTGCGCTCGACTATCTGGTCGGCTTCAACCTGTCCCCTTTGCTGTGGCGGAAAGTACAGCCGGGCCTGTCCGCGGGACGTGTGCAGTCACCTGCCCTACGGATGATCGTGGAACGCGAGCAGGAGATCGAAGCGTTCAAGCCGCGTGAGTACTGGTCAGTCGAAGCTGATGTCGAGAAGTCTGAACAACCGTTCATGGCGCGACTGACAACCTATAAAGGTGACAAGGTCGAGCAGTTCAGCTTCGAGAACGAAACGGCGGCGATGGGGGTGCACGCGGCGCTGACAACAGCCACCGATGGTCAGTTCCATGTGCAAGCGATTACGCGCAAACAACGTCGGCGTAATCCAACAGCTCCGTTCACCACTTCGACTCTGCAACAGGAAGCCTCACGCAAGCTTGGCTTCAACACGCAGCGTACGATGCGCACCGCGCAAAAACTCTATGAAGGTATCGACATTCCTGGCGAGGGAACGGTTGGCCTGATCACCTACATGCGAACGGACTCACCGTCGATTGCACAGGTGGCGATCGATGAGATCCGCGGTGTCATTGTTGATCGCTACGGCAAGGAAAATCTGCCGGAAGCACAACGCGAATATCGAACGAAATCCAAGAACGCACAGGAAGCGCACGAAGCTATCCGGCCCACATCGGCAAGTCGCGACCCCGAGAGTCTCCGAGCGGCTCTCGACGAGGACCAATACAAGCTTTACGGGTTGATCTGGCGGCGCAGTGTTGCATCACAAATGGTGCCGGCCGTGTTCGACACGGTGGCGGTTGACCTTGTGCCAGGTGCCGTCGGCGGTGAAGGCGCGGCCACTGGGACATTCCGCGCAAACGGTTCGATTCTCGTGCATCCGGGCTTTATGGCGGTTTACCAGGAAGGTCGCGAAGAGCAGGCGGCCGATGAAAACGACCGACGTCTGCCGCCGCTTGAGGAAGGCGACATGGTTTCGCTGAAGGAGCTGCGCGCAGATCAACACTTTACGGAACCCCCACCACGCTATTCGGAAGCAAGTCTGGTGAAGGCGCTGGAGGAATACGGCATCGGTCGCCCCTCTACCTACGCCAGCATCATCTCGACACTGAAAAACCGCGAGTACGTGGAAATGGACGGGCGGCGATTCCTGCCAACGGATATCGGACGCATCGTCAACGGCTTCCTGACCGATCACTTCACCCAGTACGTCGACTACGAGTTCACGGCACGGATGGAAGACGATCTCGACGCGGTCTCGCGCGGTGACCGTGACTGGGTGCCCTTGCTTGACGAATTCTGGCAGCCGTTTCATCGCCAGGTAGATGACAAGGATAAAAGCGTCACCCGAGAACAGGTCGCTCAGTCGCGCGAGCTCGGCACTGATCCGAAATCGGGCAAACCCGTATCAGTGCGGATGGGGCGTTTCGGGCCGTTCGTCCAGATCGGCACCAAGGACGACGAGGAGAAACCGAAATTCGCGGGACTTAGACCGGGCCAGAAGATGAACGACATCGACCTGGAGACCGCGCTCGACTTATTCCAGCTACCACGCAAGCTCGGCGAGACTCCAGAGGGTGAAGCCGTGTCAGCGAGCATCGGACGGTTCGGACCCTATATCCGTTACGACAATAAATTTGTGTCGATTAAAGGTGATGACGACCCTTACACCATCACGCTCGAACGAGCGTTGGAGGTTATCAAGGAGAAGAAGATCGCCGACGCAAATCGATTGATTCTGGACTTCCCGGACGAGGGCATACAGGTATTGAATGGCCGCTATGGCCCCTACATCACGAACAAGAAAAAGAACGCGAAGATCCCGAAAGATCGTGAACCAAAATCGCTGACGCTCGAGGAGTGTGTCGAATTGCTTGCGCAAGCGCCTGAACGAGGACGGCGCGGCAAGAAAACCACCAAGAAAACGGCCGCCGACGCGGATGGTGGATCGAAGAAAAAAGCCACCAAGAAGAAGGCTAAGAAAAAGACCGCCAAGAAGAAGACTTCGAAGAAGAAAGTAGCGAAGAAAAAGACCGCGAGTAAGAAAACATCTACCTGATGCCCGCGTGCGGGATCACTACAACGAGAGGAGTTGGATGATGAGAATTACCAGCGTCGACTATAGAATCTCGGCCGTCTTTGCGGTTGCCGTTCTCCTGGGCGGATGCGGCGGCGAACCCGATGCACCTGAAGCGTCAGCGCCCGCAGAAGTTGCTGCAGAACAACCCGCAGCACCATCCAATACCGAGCTTCTCAATACGGTTCTCGCAGCTCAGCCGGAGGAGGCGCAAGCACGCTACCCCTTTCGTAATCCCGGAGCGACATTGAGTTTCTTCGGCATCAAACCCGGTATGACCGTGGTTGAGGCCTTACCTGGCGGTGGGTGGTATTCGAAAATCCTGATTCCTTATCTCGGCGCGGATGGTCAGCTAGTCGGAGTCGACTATGCGATGGACATGTGGCCGTTGTTCGGCGGTATGTCTGAGGAAGCGATCGAGAAGCGTAAGACTTGGACCACCACCTGGGTCGAAGGCACTCGCGAATGGGGCGAAGGCGCGTCGGTATCGGCGTTTGTTTTTGGCAGCGTAGACGAGACCGTGAGTGAGACGGCGGATGCGGTACTTATGATCCGAGCCTTGCACAATCTCAACCGTTTCGAACCTCAAGGTGGGTTCCGAACTCAGGCTCTGACCGATGCTTTCGACGTACTCAAGCCGGGTGGCGTGCTCGGTATCGTGCAGCATCGTGCACCAGCAGACGCGTCTGATGATTGGGCAGACGGCAGTAACGGTTATTTGAAACAAGCCAGCGTGATTGAAGCTGTCGAGGCGGTCGGTTTCGAGCTGGTCGAATCGAGCGAAATCAACGCCAACAAAGCGGACGTGCCGACCGAGGACGATTTCGTTTGGCGATTGCCGCCAACGCTGGGTACATCGCGCGACGACGAAACCTTGCGCGCGGAAATGACAGCTATCGGTGAATCAGACCGGATGACACTCAAGTTCCGCAAACCGGCAGCCAGCTCGGGCGACTAACCGGTTTTTCCACCGCGGCCGCAGCTGCGGCCGCGGTATCGAACCGTTACACTATCCTTGTCATTGATGGTTGACGCGACGCGGGGGCGCGGCGCCTAACAACTGGGGACGGGAAATGCAAAGCTTTGAGGAACAGCTCGCGCAGGTGCGCGAGTATCTGATCGATCTGCAACAACGCATCACGAGCGAAGTGGCGGCACTGGACGGAAGAGCGTCATTTGCCACTGACGCCTGGGAGCGACCAGGCGGCGGCGGTGGCCAATCCATGATTCTGCAGAACGGCGCTTTGATGGAGCAGGCAGGCGTTGGATACTCGCACGTGATGGGCGACGGCTTACCGCCGAGCGCTACGAAAGCGAGACCCGAACTCGCCGGGCGACGGTTCGAGGCCGCGGGGGTGTCGCTGGTGTTTCACCCCGAGAATCCATATATCCCTACCACGCACGCGAACGTACGTTGCTTCGCCGCCTTGGCGGAGAATGAAGCGCCCGTCTGGTGGTTCGGTGGCGGATTCGATCTGACGCCTTTCTACCCTTTTGCACAAGACGTGCACGAGTGGCATCAAACGGCTAAAGCCGCTTGTGAACCGTTCGGAGCGGAGGTCTATCCCGCACACAAGGCGTGGTGTGATGAGTATTTCAATTTGCCACACCGTGGCGAAACCCGCGGTGTCGGTGGTCTGTTCTTCGATGACCTGAACGAATGGGGCTTCGATCAGTGCTTCGCTTATCTGCGCAGCGTCGGTGACCACTTCATGAAGGCGTACGCACCGATCGTCGAGCGTCGCCGAGATACGCCGTACGGCGAACGCGAGCGCCAGTTCCAGCTTTATCGACGAGGTCGCTACGTCGAGTTCAACCTCGTCTACGATCGCGGAACCTTATTCGGGCTGCAGTCCGGAGGGCGCACAGAGTCGATTCTGATGTCACTACCACCACAAGTAAGGTGGCAATACGGCTATCAGCCCGAAGCCGGAAGCCCGGAGGCTGAATTGACCGAGCAATGGCTCAAACCTCGCGACTGGCTGCAGGAGCTAGCCCCCGCAGCGTGAGACAAACCTTGCGTTAACGGTGCGAGGCCGGCTACCGTTCGGTTTTTCCCGGACGAGTGACTATGAAGTCCGAGCCTTCCAGCGCGCTACGCCCACCGCACCGACTCGCCACACTATTGGAGTTTCGCGCTCCACTTGATGCACTGACGCTTGCTATGCGTTGGCCCTCATTGGTTAGCGCCCCAAAAGGTGACGGACGACCGGTCCTCCTCCTGCCCGGTCTCGGTGCGAGCCAAAAATCCATGTGGCCACTCAAACAGTATTTGCGTCGATTGAAATATGACGCACAAGACTGGACGCTCGGGCGTAATCGCGGACGCGTCGAGTGGCTGGTCAGAAAGATGGCCGATCAGGTTGAGTCGTTGGCCGAGTCCCGGGGTTCGGTGACGCTGATCGGCTGGAGCCTTGGCGGCGTGGTAGCTCGTGAGCTTGCGCGCTTGCACCCCGTGGACGTGCGTGAAGTGATCACGTTTGGTACACCTGTAATGGGCGGGCCTAAATATACGGCTATGGCAGAGCGATTCGTGGAAGGTGGGCAACAGGACCTCGACCGATTCGAACGCGCCGTGCACGAGCGTAATCTGATCGGGTTCGATCAACCGATCACGTCGATCTACAGCAAGCTAGATGGCGTCGTGGACTGGCGCGCGTCCATCGATCACTACAACCCACAGGCACGCAATATCGAAGTGATTGGTGCTCACCTCGGGCTGGGTATTAACGCATCGGTCTGGCGGATCATCGCCGACACGCTAGCCAGGTCCTGAGGACAGGCGAATCAATCGACCTTGAACTGATTACCCAGCGCAGCACAGACGCTGTAACGGGGGCAGTCGATCACGTGATCGTTTACCATGCCGATCGCCTGCATGTAAGCGTAGATCGTCGTCGAGCCCACAAAACGAAAGCCTCGACGCTTCAGGTCGCGACTGATCGCATCAGAGGTTTTTGTCGTTGTCGGACAATCGGATTGCACTTGCCAAGCGTTCTGAACCGGGCGGTTGTCGACAAAGGCCCACAAGTATTTCGCAAAGCCGTCGTATTCATCTTGCAGCTCGAGAAATCGCTGCGCATTGGACACGGTCGCCGCAATCTTCAAGCGATTACGGACGATACCGGCATCGAGACGCAATGCTTCGCAGTGCGCATCTGAGAAACGCGCCACCTGTTCAGGGTCGAAGTTCGCGAACGCTCGCTCATAGCCCGCCCGTTTGTGGAGAATCGTACTCCAGGACAGTCCCGCTTGAGCGCACTCAAGTACGAGAAACTCGAATAGCACCCGGTCATCCGCGACAGGGACGCCCCATTCCGTGTCGTGGTATTCGAGATAGGCATCACTGACACCTAGTGCCCAGGGACAGGCACTTCTTAACGAGGACACTCTGACTCCGTGATGCTGCTCATCGAATTGATTTTCCATGTTTCTGCCTCCCGCAATTGATGTGCGGTCCAGCGTGACCCATCAGGGGTACGCCTGCTGACAAGAAACTCACACGAAGCAGCAACAACGCAGCGAAGCTCACCAAGCGTTAAATCGAAATACCCAGCGTGTCGCTCGAAGCCTTCCGTACTGCCTCGATGCTTGCGGAATCACGACCGATGATGGCAACGCTGCCACCGTCGCCAGCGGGCATGATGATGCCTTCGAAACCACCACTCATGATCGACATGGGACCATCGACCATTTGGTTCGGCATGACGAGAATCGTGACCGGGCCGTTCTCACCCTGCACCACGAGGTGCGGAATCAACTCGCCGTTGATCACGCAGCTTTTCGCATAACTGATCGGTCCCGGCGTGCTGACCATACGGGCACCCGCCGGCTCAAGCACGCTGCTCACGCGCTCAATCGACAGGCTGACTTCAGAAGGCTGCATGCTGGAAAGCTCCGGCCCGAGATGTTCGATGAGTTCCGCGATCAGATCTTCACCACCGAGGCCCGGAACGTCTGTTTGCACTTCCGGCTGACGCACCACGAGCCCGATGACCAACGCGAGACAGGCTGCAAGACCGATCCAGGCCGGAACGGCGAATCGATTCGCAGGAGCTACCTTTTTCTGCAGCGGCACCACGTTGTCAGACGACTGCACTACCTGGTCGGCTGATGCGTCCTGCAGCCGGGCCTCCAGCTCGGCCATGTCCGGCACTGGCGCGCGCAGACTATCGGGTACAGAAACACCCAAGGCCTGGACCAATTGCTGCTCCAGCAGTGCCGCCTTGCGCTTTAGCGCTCGAGACTTCGGGCACGACTGCGCCTTCGCCGCAATCTCGTCGGAATCACGGTCAGGTTCGGACAACACCGAAAGCTCAAATTCTTTAAAGTCCATCAACCTTCTCCGAGGTCGAAGTTTTCGATCAACTTCTTACGAGCCCTGTGCAAACGGGTCAGCACAGCGCCGTTACTCAAATCCATTATCTCGGCAATCTCTTTCGTCGAATGCCCCAGCAAAACCTGCAGAACCAAAGGCTCCCGATACTCCGGCTCCAGCTCAAAAATCGCGGCGCGCATGTCGTCGGTGTCGGTGTTCTGCTCTGTTGCCAAATGCAACGTTGGCGCGCCCACCAACTCATCGATGTCCACAGTCTCCAACCGCTTCCTCTCGAAAAAACGGGCGTTCTCTCGGCGCACGATCGTGAGCAGCCAGGGTTTCGCAGCCTGTTCCTCGCGCAGCGAATCGAGCGATTTCCAGGCGCGCATCATCGCATCCTGCACCACATCTTCGGCCAGAGCCGAATCACGGCTTAACCAATACGCGTAGCGGTAGAGATCCTCGCGGTGCTCTCCTACCAGTTGCTCGAATCGGCGCTGGCGTGCCGCATCGCTCGCTGTACGTTGCATCAGATGACCCAGAGTGATCGCTTTTTATTTCACACGGAGCGTTTCGACCCCGTTTTTCCCCAGAACCCCTACTTTACTTGGACAGCGTCCTCGAATATAGCCACAATCTGGCGTCAGATATTCAGGACAGCGCGGCATGCACAACGACAAGACACCCGGTTTCCCGCTCACACGGATGCGGCGCCGGCGCCGGCACGGTTGGATCAGAGATATGTTGGCGGAACATTTCCTCACCGCCGCTGACTTCCTCTACCCCGTGTTTGTGCTCGATGGCGAGGATCGCGAAGAATCGGTGCCCTCGATGCCCGGCGTTGCGCGGCGCAGTATTGATCGCTTGCTGGCACATCTTGAGGATGCGGTAGCGCTCGGTATTCCCGGTGTTGTGCTGTTCCCGGTGATCGATGCCAGTCTGAAGACGCCAGACGGTAGTGCCTGCCATGCCGATGACGGGCTGGTCCCGCGCACCATCGACGCAATCAAGTCCCGATTTCCTGAACTCGGCGTCATTACCGACGTCGCACTCGACCCCTATACGACTCACGGTCAGGACGGCATCATCGACGAGGACGGGTATGTTCTGAATGACGTTACCGTCAGCATGCTCGAGCGTCAGGCGGTATGCCATGCCAAAGCCGGAGCGGACGTGGTAGCACCATCTGACATGATGGATGGCCGCATCGGCGCCATCCGCAGAGCGTTGGAGGTCAATGGTTACCCGAACACGCTCATTCTCTCCTATGCCGCGAAGTACGCTTCTTGTTACTACGGACCATTCCGTGACGCTGTTGGGTCTGCTGGTAATCTCGGTGGCGGCGGCAAACACAGCTACCAGATGGACCCCGCTAATGGCAGGGAAGCGTTGCGCGAAGTACAACTCGATATCGATGAGGGCGCCGACCTTGTCATGGTCAAACCGGCGCTGCCATACCTCGATGTTATCCGGGAGGTTGCTACCCACCAAGAGATCCCGGTACTGGCCTATCAGGTCAGCGGTGAGTACGCGATGCTGGCTGCTGCAGCCGAGAACGGCTGGCTAGATGGTCAGGCCGCGACGCTCGAAGCGCTTCTCTCCATAAAGCGGGCAGGCGCGCGCGCTATTCTCACCTACAGCGCCGTCGATGCGGCGCGCTGGCTGAGCGAGTAAACTCAAGAATCGACCAAGCGATGGTAGAGCCGCAGGAGCGTTAGATTTGGTACAGGAAACCGCGATTCTCGATCGCTATGGCGTCGTCGGTTATCCCGTGGCGCACAGCAAATCACCGGTCATTCACCAACAGTTTGCCGAGCAGACGGGCGAATCACTGATCTATGAGCTTGTCGAGGCGTCACCGGATGACCTTGAGTCCGTGGCGCGTCAATTTCAGCGTGCAGGCGGCAAAGGGCTGAACGTGACCGTGCCCCACAAGACTCGTGCGACGCGATTGGTCGATGAGCTCAGCGAATCGGCGAGTATCGCAGGTGCTCTGAATACCCTGAAATTTGATGAAGACCGTATCGTTGGCTTCAACACAGACGGCATTGGTCTGATCCGCGACCTCCGCGACAATTGGAAATTCGAAATCCCGAATACCCGCATCCTGGTTCTTGGTGCTGGGGGCGCCACACAGGGTATCCTCGCTCCACTGCTTGACCTTGAGCCCGCTGCGATCGTGATCGCGAATCGTACTGTTGCCAAAGCCGATGCTCTGGCGAATCACTTTGGTGCGCTCGGCGCAGTCGAAGGCATGCGTTTCAACGACGTGCGCAGCGTCGAGCCGTTTGATCTCGTGATCAACGCCACCTCGGCCGGTCTCTCCGGAGAATCTGCGCCGTTCCCCAAAGAAGCGATTCGACGCGGACACACAGCTTGTTATGACCTCTCATACGCGCTGCACAAGACGCCGTTTGTGGCCTGGGCGGAGCAGATGGACGCCGGTCGAACCCGGGCCGGATGGGGCATGCTCATCGAGCAAGCCGCAGAGTCTTTTCGGATTTGGCGAGGTATCCAGCCCGAAACGGCACACGTTCTGAACCGATTGCCCGCCGCGAACTAGTTTCTTACTTTTCTGCATCCAAACTGAGACAGCCTTCGAACTTCATCGACGAACTTCTATTCGCCATTAGTTTTGAGGAGTAAAAAACGATGTTGCGTAGCAAACTGACTGCCATGGCGGCAGTCGCAGCGATCGCTCTCACGGGTTGCGATGCTTTTGACGACGATGACGACGACGATGCAGTGGTTGTCGATACCACTGTCGTTCGAGTCCTGCATGCATCTCCAGATGCACCTGCGGTAAATGTCACCATCGACGGTCTGTCGTTTAACGGCGTTGACTACAAAGCGGGCACCCAGGATATTCGCGTCCCGGGCGGTACCTACACCGTGCAGGTCGACGGACTGACCCCAGGCGCAAACACGACCGTTATCGGTCCGGTCGATCTGACCTTCTCAGCGGACACGCGTTACGCGGTTATTGCTGCGGGTCCGGTCGCGACCATCGCCCCGGTCATCGTCGAGATTCCTGACCAGAGTCCAGCCGTTGGCAACATCCGCGCGACGGTTGTACACGGCGCTCCGGCTGCTCCTGCGGTCGACGTTTACGTCACCGCGCCGGGCGCCGCTCTTGGCGCGTCAGCAGCGCTGGGTTCATTCAGCTTCGGCAACTCGCTCGGTCCTGTTGAAGTGCCAGGTGGCGAGTATCAGATCCGCGTTACGTTGGCAGGTACAACGACGGTTGTATTCGACAGCGGACCGGTTGTGTTGACCGCAGGTATTGATTACCTGATCACCGCGGTTGAAAACACAGAAGCGGGTGACGCGCCAATATCGTTGGTTTTACAGGACGGCACAGGTTCTTTCGAGCTGCTCGATACCGATACGCCGGCAGCGCTTCGCGTGATCCACAACTCTCCGGATGCGCCTGCGGTGGACATCATCGTCAATGATGACTTTGCTAATCCGCTCGTGCCGGGCCTCGCGTTCCCCGATTTCACCGACTTCGTTTCGGTAGCACCGGGCACGTACAACGTGAAGGTCACACCGGCTGGTGATGCTGGCACGATCGTGATCGATACGGACCTCAACCTGACCGTAGGCAGCGAGTCCTCCGTCTACGCGACTGATCTTTTGGCATCAATCGCACCGCAGGTGCTTGCCGACGATCGCCGCTCTGTCGCTACACAAGCGCAGGTGCGCATCCTGCACGGCTCGCCGGCCGCGGGCGCGGTAGACATTTTCGTCACCGCACCGGGCACCGACATCACGACGGTTACCCCGAACTTTGCAGACGTCGAGTTCGGCGATGAGACCGGTTATGTACAGCTGGCAGCTGGTACCTACACCGTCACTGTTACGCCGACCGGCACAACCACAGCGGCTATCGGTCCGATCGACATCACGATCGACGCTGGTGGCATCTACACCGCAGTAGCACGTGATGCTGCTGGTGGCGGAGCACCGCTGGGTCTGATCCTGCTCGACGACTTCAACTAAGCGTCAGCGGATCGACCGCAAACAAACCGCATCGGCCTCTGGCCGGTGCGGTTTTTTCGTTTTAGCGCATCGTAACGAGTTCTTCTGCGCTGGTTGGATGGATGGCGACCGTGTCATCGAAGTCTCTCTTGGTGGCGCCCATCTTCACGGCCACCGCGAAACCCTGCATCATTTCGTCGGCACCCTCGCCGAACACATGGCAACCCACAACGCGCTCTTCGTCTCCGGCAACCACCAGTTTCATTGCCGCCCTGCGTTTATGTGCCCCTAGCGCATAACGCATCGGAATGAACGAAGAAGTGTAAGTATTCACCTTGTCACCAAACCGCGCTCGTGCCTCGGGCTCTGTGAGTCCTACGGTTCCCATCGGCGGATGAGAGAACACCACCGTCGCGATATTGGTGTAGTCCAGTTTCCGATCGGTCATGCCGCCAAAGAGTCGGTCCGCTAGTCGACGACCCGCTGCGATCGCCACAGGTGTGAGCGCTACCGCGCCCGTGACGTCACCGAGTGCAAAAATATGCTCAACGTTTGTCTGTTGCCATTCATCGACAGGAATGAAACCGCCCGGATCGGTCGATACGCCGGCAGCCTCCAGCGCAAGATCTCCGGTTGCGGGGTCGCGACCCACCGCCCAAATGACACAGTCGAAAACGCCAAATTCACGGCCATCTTCAGCCCGCAGAATCAGCTTGTTGTCGGCGCCCTCGCGCAGGCTCTCGGGGATGAAATGATCGTGCAACGAAATACCATCCGCCTCCAGCGCGTCGGTCATTGCGTTGCGAAGGAGCGGGTCGAATGATCGCAGCACACCATCTTGTCGCACCAGAATAGTGGTGTCGGCGCCGAGTGCTCGCAAAACGCCGCCGAGTTCTACCGAAACATAGCCGCTGCCGACCAGAGCGACACGCTGTGGCATTTGTTCCAGTTCAAAGAAACCGTCCGACGTGATACCCAGTTCTGCGCCCGGCACCGATGGCACGTGTGGATAGCCACCCGTTGCGATCGTGATCCGACCTGCTTCATATACCGTGTGGCCGACAGTGATCGCGTTCGGCCCGGTAAAATGTGCGCGGCCCCGAACAACATCGATCGACTTGCGCTCCAGGTTGTTGGCGTAGATGCCGTTCAGCCTCACTACATAGGCATCCCGTGCTTCCTTGAGCGCCCGCCATTGGTGATGTGGCTCCATACGCTCAAAACCGTAACTTTCCGCAAGCTCGAGATGCTCGGCCACGTTCGCGGCATACCACATGACCTTTTTCGGGACGCAGCCGACGTTCACGCAAGTCCCGCCCAGTCGGTGAGATTCCACCACCAAAACGCGGGCGCCATATTCAACCGCTCGCTGCGCGTGAGCGAGGCCACCGCTGCCACCACCGATTACGATCAGGTCATATCGCTCACTCACCGCTCACTTCCCATCGTCAATTTCTCAATTGTGCGCATGCTACACTCCATAGGCGTAACGGCACAGAGGCCTTGGACCACACTCGCGGATACAGCATGACCCAGTCGTCGCACGAGATTTTTGAACTCCCTGATTTTTCGAATATCTCGGCAGATTCCATCAGTAGCGAAATTCCCGCTTTACTCAGCACGCTCCGTGGGCGTCTTGAAGCCATTCGCACGGCGCCTGGCGGGTTCGAAAATCTGGTTTATGGACTGGAAGAAATCCGTCACGATCTCGGGCGTTGCTGGTCGCCGTTTTCGCATCTGAATATGGTGCAGAGCGACCCGGAGTTTCAGTCCGCCTACGTCGAAGCACTCACGCAAATCACCCGCTTCGCCACGGAGCTCGGACAAGACGAGACCATCTATGCGGCGTTATCGCAACTTGAGAGCGCTAACACGCTGTCGATGGACACCCAGGCGCAAGAGCTCATTCACAAGATGCTGCGCGATTTCCGGCTCGCAGGGGTCGCACTCGACTCACGCGATAAGGCTCGATTCGTCGAACTGACCCAGCAACTGTCAAAAGCGCAAGCGGAGTTTTCCAACCGGCTGCAACAATGCACTGACGCCTGGTCATGGCGAACAGAGGACTCTGAAGCGGTGTCCGGAATTCCCGAAACCGTGCTCCGAGGTGCGCGTAACGCCGCCGAGACCGCTGGCGCAGCAGGCTGGCTGTTTTCGTTAACGCAACCGACCTACCAGGCGGTCATCACTCACTGCGAGCACAGGGATACGCGGCGCCTGTTCTACGAGGCGTGGATGACGCGAGCGAGCACGGTTGGACAACATGACGAGCAATGGGACAACGGCCCGTTGATCACCGAGATCCTGAGCACACGGCAACAGATGGCGGAATTGCTTGGTTTCGACAGCTACGCCGAGATGTCTCTGGCGCCCAAGATGGCCGACTCGGTGGAGCAGGTCTTGACGTTTCTGAACGATCTGGCTGAGCGCAGTCTCGATAGCGCCGAACGCGAACGTGGGCGGCTCGAATCAATCGCCGGTCACAAGCTCGAGGCCTGGGACACTTCGTTCTACCTCGAGCAACTGCGCAACCGCGATTTCGCGATCTCCGACGACTTGCTGCGACCCTATTTTCAGGCGCCGTCCGTTCTGGAGGGCTTGTTTGAGCTGGCTGGCCGGTTGTTTGGTCTGCGATTCAAGATCGCTCGGGATGTTGTCGCCTGGCACGACGATGTGGAATTCATCCACGTGCTCGATCAGGGAGGCAACACGATCGGCGGGTTCTACATGGATCTCTACGCGCGTGCTGGCAAACGCGGCGGCGCATGGATCGACGAGTGCGTTGTGCACAAGGCACTTCCCGATTCTCAGTCATTGCCGGTCGGATACCTGGTCTGCAATTTTACGACCGGTGACGGTGATCGAGAGGCGCAACTGGCGCATCAGGAAGTCGTTACTCTGTTTCACGAATTCGGGCACATGCTGCACCATCTCTTGACCCGGGTAGCGTACCCGAGCATCGCCGGGATCAATGGTGTGCCTTGGGATGCGGTGGAGCTTCCCAGTCAGTTTTTCGAGCACTACGCCTGGCATTACGATGTCCTGAAGGCTTGCAGCGCGCATGTGGAGTCGGGTGAGGCGTTGCCGAAGGCGCTTTATGACCGGCTATACGCAGCACGCAACTGTGGAGCCGGACTACAGATGCTGCGCCAGCTCGAATTCGCACTGTTCGACTTCGATCTGCATGCACGCAGCGACGCAGCTGAACCAGGCGTTTTGCAATCGGTCCTTGCAGAAACCAGAGCACGCACAACGCTAATCGGACCACCCGCATGGAATCGATTTGAGAACGGTTTCTCGCATATTTTTGCGGGCGGATACGCGGCTGGGTATTACAGCTACAAATGGGCTGAGGTACTCGCAGCCGACGCGTTTTCTGCGTTTGAGGAAGTCGGCAATGTTTTCGATCTCGACACCGCCAAACGTTTTCGGCAGACCATTCTCGAGATTGGTGGCAGTCGCGATATCGGCGAAGCATTCACCGATTTCAGAGGGCGAACCGCGCGTATCGAGGCATTACTGGAACGCGACGGCATTCTCGCCGCTTGATTACTGACGACTTTCGTCCTTATTCGCCCAAATATCGTAGTTACGTCATATCGGGCCTAACTTGTTCCCATCGATTCACGTATGCTTGATCGAATTGGGTGGGGTGGATTCCGGGCGCGTGCAGGCACAACAGACGCACTCACAATCGCTGCGCGATCGGCGCAACAACTTCGACGTCACTGACCGTGTCGATGTCTCCAGCATGGCATCGGTACGTGATGCTGTTGGGGCATTGTTTTACGACACATTCCCGCACGCTGCCTTCGACCGGATTTGGCTGGCTTTTCATGACTTTGAACGATTGTTTGCGGGACGCTATCCGGGCTACCACGGTTGCGACACGACCTACCACGATGTCCAACACACGCTCGACATGACCTTGGCGGTTGCGCGCCTCGTTGCGGGACACGAGCGCACGGTCAAGAAAGCGGATCGTCTCGGACCAGCACGCGCTGAGCTCGCCATCATCATTGCGATGTTCCACGACGCCGGCTACATCCGACACGAAACGCGCGATGGCGCGATCGCCAACGGCGCTGTCTTCACGCGCGTACACGTCACCAGAAGCGGCGAGTTTTTGAGAGAATATCTTGAGCGCATCGGCCTTGGCCATTGCGCCGATCTCGCTGCACAGCTTGTGCATTTCACGGGCTACGAAATCGATCTGCGCAACCTCACGATGGACGATCCACGCGACACCCGAGTCGGGTACATGATTGGCACGGGAGACTTGCTCGCGCAGATGGCCGACCGTTGCTATCTGGAGAAATGCCGTGATCGGCTCTTCCACGAATTCGTGATCGGCGGTGTGGCAATGTCGATTAACGATGCCGGTGAGACAGTCATGCAATACGAGTCGGGTGAAGATCTCTTGCGCAAGACACCTGAATTTTTTCAGAAAGGTGCTCGCCACAGGCTTGATGATGAATTCGAACGTACGTACCGGTTCATTGAGCCGGTATTCGACGGGCGTAACCCCTATATCGAGGCGATCAACCGCAACATTCGCTATCTGCAGTTCGTGATCAACACCGAAAACTGGGCCGGACTGCGTCGCGAACCACCCGTCTACGTGGCGGCTCCAGGCATCTCGGAAAGCGTCCGAGTCATGGTTGCGGAGCTGCGCCGCGCCTTCAAGGAAGGCACCGGACCGAGCCAGATCGTAGCCTGATTGAATCAGGGCTCGGTGGCAGGTACCTCGGTGAGGTAGCGAACGAAGCGATTGCGCTCGTCGACTAGGATCGCACACGGATCCAGCGGTCGATCGGTGAGCTCGAAAGCGATAATGATGAGCTCCTCCCCCTCACTGATCAGATGTGCAGCAGCCCCATTCATGCAGATCACGCCTGAATCGCGCTCCCCTGCGATGACGTAAGTTTCGAGACGGGCGCCGGATGTATTGGAGACGACGAGGACCTTCTCGTTCTCCCACAGTCCCACTCGCTCGATCAGCGCACGATCAATCGTGATGCTGCCGACGTAGTTAACGTCGGCCTCGGTGACCCGGGCCTTATGAATTTTGGATCGCATTACCCAGCGCAAGGCGGTACTCCTGAGCGCAAATTCCGGCGGTCCCGTGATGTCGAAGCCACCTGTGCAGCCAGTTATTGTACGCCAAAATCAGACTAAAGCGGCGTTTCCGAGTCTGCCCAGCCACAATTCCAGCAGACGGCGAACTGGTACTCATTGCGAGTATTGCAGGCCTTGCAGATCCACGGCTCACCGACCGGTTCGGGTTCGGACCGGATTTCCTCAATGATTTCGCGGGCTCGCGGCACGTCCAGCGCGTGCTTGACCCACAACTGAGGCCAAACTTCGGTGAACGGGACTTCACCAAGGGCACCACCCAGATTGGCATTGCGAATCTCCGTCTCGATGCCCTCGGTCGCGAGCACGTTCGCGAAATGGGCAACCGTGACAAGCGTATCGGCGGTAAAGACCTTTTTCTTGCTCACAAGCCCCGCAATACGCTCAAAAACTCACCTGGGTTTTCACCGCGCTCTAGCACCTCTAACAATGCGGAGCCGACGATCGCGCCATCAGCGTGCGCCCCGACCTGTTCCACGTCCTCTCGTCGGCGCACCCCAAAGCCAGCACAGACCGGCAAGTTTGAGGCTTCACGAACTTCAGCCAGGTAACGTTCGGTATCGGCACTAAACCCGCTCGCACCCCCACCGCCCGTAATACCGGTGACAGTGACCGCGTAAACGAATCCGCGGCTCGCCTCGCACAGCATGCGCAGCCGTTCAGGCGGAGTGGCCGGTGTGACTAGCTGCACCAGGCCGAGACCTTCTGCCTCCAAAGCACTGCGCAAACCTTCAGATTCTTCGTAGGGCATATCCGGCACAATAAAACCGCACACGCCCGCCGCCGCCGCATCCTTGGCCAATGCCTCGAGCCCATAGGCCAGCATCGGATTCAGGTAGGACATCAGTACAAAGGGTTTTCCGACGTGCTCATGGTGTTCGCGCAGCTCATCGATGATCCAGTGCAGTGTCACGCCATTCTCAATGGCCTTGAAGCTGGTGCGCTGGATCGTCATTCCATCGGCCATAGGATCGGAAAACGGTACGCCAATCTCGATCACGTCAGCGTGCCGCGCGATCGTGTCGAGGGTTTCCCGGAACGATTGTTTGGTAGGGAAACCGGCCGTGATGAACGGTACGAGTGCGCCATCTGCCGCAGCGCGAATCGATTCGGTGATACGTTCATGTGGCTGCATGCGTGTTGCCCTCCACGGGATATTGGATCAAGGTCGGCATATCCTTGTCGCCCCTGCCTGAGTTGCCAATGAGGATTGTCGCACCCGGATTCTCGCGTGCCCAGCGGCGTGCGCCAGCAAACGCGTGTGCAGTTTCGAGTGCTGTCAAAATACCCTCTTTGGCACAACACTCAGCCAGCGCATCCAGCGCTTCCTCATCGCCTTCACTCACATAATTTACGCGCCCGATTGCTTGAAGGAACGCATGCTCCGGACCCACGCCGGAGTAGTCCAGACCCGCCGACACCGACTGAGTCTCCTGCACCTGGCCATCCTTGTTCTGCAAGATCATGGTGTAACTGCCCTGCAGCACACCCGGCGTCCCTGTGGCGAGTGTCGCCGCGTTTTCACCGAGCCCGTTGCCGATACCACCTGCCTCCACACCAAAGATGCTGACGTCGCTATCGCCCAGAAACGCGTGGAACAGTCCGATGGCATTCGAACCACCGCCGACACAAGCAAACACCGCGTCAGGCAGTCCTCCCGTGCGCTTCTTGAACTGCGCGCGCGCCTCATCACCAATGCACCGATGTAGTTCACGCACCAAATAGGGGTACGGATGAGGGCCAACCGCGGAGCCGAGCAGGTAGTAGGTGCCATCAGGGTCCGACACCCAGTCTCTCAGCGCCTCATCGATTGCCGCGCGCAGCGTCTTGTCACCGGATTCGACGCCAACCACTTCGGCACCCAGACGTCGCATGCGATCGACGTTCGGCGCTTGGCGCTGCATATCGACCGCGCCCATGTAGACGCGACAAGGCAAACCGACGCGCGCACACGCGGCCGCCGATGCCACGCCATGCTGACCCGCACCCGTCTCCGCGATGACGCGCTGCACACCGAGACGCTTGGCGAGCAACGCCTGCCCGATGGCGTTATTGATCTTGTGTGCCCCGGTGTGGGCAAGATCTTCCCGCTTCAAATAAACCTGAGCACCCCAAGCAGCACTGAGCCCGGGTGCATAGGTCAATGAGGTCGGTCGGCCTACCCACTCATGCAACTCATGGCAGAAGTCGCGCTCAAACTCCGGGTCGCGCAACCAGCGCTCGATCCCCGCTTCGAGTCGCTCCAGCGCCGGCACCAGTGTTTCCGGTACGTACCGGCCACCAAAGGGTCCGAACCTGCCGCGCGCATCCGGCAAGTCTCCCTGCAACAGCGCACTCAATAACGACGCGTGTTGCGATTCATCAATCATGTTGCTCATTTCCGGCTACCCATTTGTGCGAACCCCTCTCGGGCCGCGGCCACAAACGCTCGGATCGCTCCGGCGTCTTTCTCTCCGCGACGTACCTCGACGCCGCTTGAAACATCCACTCCCGCCGGACCTACCTCACGAATCGCATCCAGCACGTTTTCCGGTGACAGTCCGCCAGCCAACACCATAGTGCGTGATTTGGCGACAGCACGCGCCATCGACCAGTCTGCGGTCTCGCCAGTCCCGCTATCGCCACCTTCGAACAGCATCGGATTCGGCAGCGTCTGAAGGTCGAGTCGCTTATTGTCGCGGTACACCGGCAGCGCCCGGGTATCCTCCGGTAGCGAGATCGATGCGTAGTCTCCAGCATCAGTCTGCAGCCAATCGGGAGCCACCCGATCGAGAACCTCCATAGCAAACTGCTGAGCAGGATGACGCATAACGGCAATCAGTGCTGTATGTCCGTCGAGTGCAGCTTTCAGTTGAACTGCCTCCGGGACACTCACCGAGCGCGGCGATCGTGCGAACACAAGACCGATGGCATCCGCACCCGCGTCGACGGCCACTTCAATCATGTCAGCACTTCTGAGGCCGCAGATCTTGACGAAATCCCTCATCGCCCCCGACCCCTGTCGACGAAGGCACGCAAAAGCGCACCAGGCGCATCAGAACGCATCAGCGCACTACCAATCAACGCGCCGCGATAACCCAACTCAGCAACTCGGGCCGCCTCGTCAGGCACTTTCAGCCCACTCTCGGCAATAACCGGCACATCCCTCGGCAAGCGCGGTGCCAGCCGCGCCAGACGCTCAGTGTCGACCTCCAACGTGCGTAGGTCGCGCGTGTTGATGCCGAGCATTATTTGTCCCGCCTGAAGATGCTTGAGGGCCGTCTCGCCATCAAGCAGGCGCTCCGCCCGCTCCAGATCGTCTGCATCAAAGCACTCGATCAGGACGAAGAGTGACAGGTGTTCTGCAATGGCGACCATTCGCTCAAGTATCGCGTTCTCGAGCATCGCGACGATCAACAGAACGCCACCGGCGCCTGCAATTCGCGCCTCTGCAACCTGATACGGGTCGACCAGAAAGTCTTTACGCATGGCAGGAATCGACGCGTCACCCAGAACGGTGGCCACTTCTGCCAGATGCTCAAGGTCTCCTGCAAACCGCTCCGGTTCGGTCAACACGGAAACAGCGCTCGCCCCGTGGGTTGAGTAGGTCGTCGCCAATGCCCCACGATCTAACGTCGAAGATGCGAGGGCACCTTCTGCAGGCGAATTCGCCTTGATCTCTGCGATTACGCTGAAGTTGCGATGCAGGGACAGGGATTTGGGCAATGCAGCCACTTCGGCGAACTGCAAAATCTGTGCATCATCGTGGCGCTGGCGTGCCGCGGTCAGTCGCGCTGCACTGCTCTCAGCCATCGCGTTCAGAAAATCAGCCACGACCCGCCTCACGCAGTGTCGAGAGAAATGCTCGTGCCGTACCGTTCTCAATGCATTCCAGCGCGCCGCGTACGCCTGCTTTCGGATCATCGACCCGACCGGAGACCTCAAGCATCAGCGAGACACCCATTGCGAGCGCATCGCGATGCGCTCCGCTGTCGGTGCCATCGAGCACCTTCATCAAACCGTCCGCGTTGAAAGCCGAATCACCCCCAGCAAGCGCATCCGCATCGCAACGCGACAGGCCATACTCCTCCGGAGCACGCTCCTGGCGGGTAACCTCGCCGGGCCGAACATCGAACAAGGTAAACGAGGAAATCGGCGTCGCCTCATCCCATCCATTGTGCCCATGCACCACAAATACCCGTTGCATTTCGAGGCCCGACAGCGCGTGTGCCATCAGTTCAGCCACCGGTTCCGAATAGGCGCCAATCACACCGAACGGCGGCGCAGCAGGATTGGTGAGCGGACCGAGGATATTGAAGACCGTACGTACACCCATCGCCTTGCGAATCGGTACCACGGCTTTCATCGCAGAGTGATAGACCGGCGCGAACAGGAACGTGAACCCGGTCGCTTCGTACAGCGCCGCAGCCGCATCGGGCGTATCTCCGAGGCTAACTCCCAGGGACTCGAGCAGATCGGCACTCCCTGATTTGCTCGATACCGAGCGATTGCCATGCTTGATCAGCGGCACACCGCAAGCGGCTGCCAGCAATGATGCGCCTGTCGATAGATTAAAACTGCCGGAACCGTCACCACCGGTGCCCACGCAGTCGACTGCACCTTCCCGATCTACCAGTGCCGGGCGCACGGCGCGCGCGCGCATCTCGCGTGCAAATCCTCGGATCTCGTCGGCAGTCTCACCTTTTGCTGCCAACGCAGCGAGCATCGCTCCGGCCTGCGCGGCTGGCAGAGTGTCGGCGGCGAGCGCGGCCATAAGACTGGCAGCGCGCGACTCTTCGAGCGACACACCCGCGATCAGTTGCTCAAGATCTGAAGACCAATCACTCACCGCGTTCCCCTCCACTTGTGTTCAGGAAATTGCCCATCAACGCGTCTCCGGACGGTGTCAGAACACTCTCGGGGTGAAACTGCACGCCCTCGATCTGTAGGTCGCGATGGCGGACCCCCATGATTTCCCCTTCGTCGGTTCGCGCAGTGACTTCAAGACACTCGGGCAAGGCTTCCGCATTGGCGCCCAAAGAGTGATAACGGCCAACCTGCAGTGGTTGCTCAAGTCCTGTAAACACACCAGCACCGTCATGTGAAATCTCGGAGGTCTTACCGTGCATGAGCCGTCTCTCGCGGACGATCTCACCACCGAAATGCTGAACGATGCTCTGATGGCCCAAACAAACGCCAAGGATTGGCAATGTGCCCGCAAACCCCTCCAGCATCTCAAGCGACCGGCCAGCATCCTCTGGTCGTCCGGGGCCAGGAGAGATCACGAGATGCGAGGGCCGCAACGCCTTCGCCTCGGCGACACTCAAGACGTCGTTGCGGTGCACCAGCACCTCAGCACCCTGAGCCGTAAATGCCTGCACGAGGTTGTACGTAAAGCTGTCGTAGTTGTCGATCATCAACAACCGAACCGCGTGGTGCGCACTCACAACCCTTCTCCCGCCAGCGACAGCGCTCGTCTCAAAATGGCGCTTTTTGCCAGCACCTCGTCGTATTCCTTGTCCGGCACAGAGTCGGCAACGATACCGGCGCCGGCTTGAAAGCTGAATTCACCATCTCGAAAAACCAAGGTTCGAATGGTGATCGCCTGATCCATGTCGCCACCTTGTCCGAAATAGCCGACCGTTCCTGCATACAAGCCGCGGCCCACTGGCTCGAAGCCGTCTATCAACTCCATCGCGCGAACTTTTGGCGCACCAACCAGTGTGCCGGCCGGAAAAGCGGCAGCAAACAAGTCGAATGCATCCTTGTCTTCGTCGAGCTGTCCCTCGACGCCGCTGACGATATGCATGACGTGGGAGTAGCGTTCGATTGACATGTAGGGCGACACCCCGACGGTACCTGGTGCAGCAACACGGCCGAGATCATTTCGAGCCAGATCCACCAGCATGACGTGTTCGGCGCGCTCCTTTGGATCGGCCAGAAGGCGCTCAGCGTTCAGCGCATCCTCTGCTTCGGTGTCGCCGCGCGGCAGTGTGCCGGCGATTGGGCGCAAAGACGCCGATGAGCCGGAGAGTCGAACCAGTGCCTCCGGCGAGGACCCGGCAACCTGCAGATCATCGAAATCGCAGAAGAACATGTAAGGTGAGGGATTGAGTAAACGCAATGCGCGATACACCTCGAAGGGCTGCACATCGGTCTTTCCAGAGAAACAAACCGACAGGACAATCTGGTAGATGTCGCCCGCCGCGATGTGTTCGCGTGCCGCCGCGACATGCTCACAAAACTCGGCTCTGGACAGGCTCGCACCGGCCTCACCGACATGCCCACCTGCGCCTGCAAGCGCCGGAAGTGGACCGCGCAAGAGGTCAATCACCTGTGCACGCAAGCGTGCGCGATCGGCCTCCTCTCCCGCATGCAACAGCGCAACGCGCCTTGTCAGGTGATCAAACACGAGCAAAGACTCGGTTGCCATGTAGGCAGCCTCGGGCATCGAAGGCGGCGGTGGCGCATCAGGCAGTCGCTCGAAGCGGCGCACAACATCGTAGCCAGCCACACCGACAAGTCCGCCTTGGAACGGAATTTCGGGCAACTCCGGTAGCAATGCGGGCGCGTGTTCGAGGGCGCCGCGCAGCGCATCCAGCAACTCGTCCTGCGTCTGCGGGGCGGCGCTGGTGTGGCCGCTTGCATCGCGAAGCTGTCCATCTTCGACGCGCGTCAATCGCACGTCACCGAACCCGAGAAACGAGAAGCGTGCGACGCGCTGCCCTTGCTCCACACTCTCGAGCAGGTAACGCGGCCGCAGTGTTTTCAGCTTCAGCCACGCCGAAACCGGCGTATCTGTATCCGCCAGAATGTCAAAAGCCGATGCCTGCGCCATCAGTAATCTCTCTGTTTGTCCCCGCGGGATCATTCGTCACCGCATAAAAAAACCCGCCTCTGCGTCAGCACAAGCGGGTTGGATTTTGTTCCGAGAAAGCGTTGTCAATAAGTCGCTGTCACCCGCCTGTTCAGGAGGTGTGCCACCAGCGCTGGATGCCGATCCGGGTTGCTCTCTCATTCATGAGCCTGAGTATCGATGGCGTATGTGTGATCGTCAACCCCATCGATAAACCCCGCCCGTGAATATGTTCAGGAACGTGCCTGCTCGATGTACTGGTTGACGAATGTCTCAAGTACGTCGAGGGGCACAGGCCCATTTCGCAGAATGACGTCGTGAAATTCCCGGATATCAAATCGGTCGCCGAGCTCGGTTTCCGCACGCGCACGCAGCTCCTGGATTTTCAGCATACCGATCTTGTAGGCCGTCGCCTGGCTTGGCCACAGGATGTAGCGTTCGATTGCCTTGATCGCATCACCCTCGGGATTCGGCGTATTGTCCATCAGGTACTGGATCGCCTCCTCGCGCGTCCATTGCTTGGCGTGGATACCGGTATCGACCACTAGCCGCGCCGCACGCCAAATCTCCATCGCCAGACGCCCAAAGTCCTGATACGGGTCGGTGTAGGCACCGATGTCTTTGGGCAGGATTTCGCTGTACAGCCCCCACCCCTCGACATAAGCGGTGTAGCGTCCAAATCGTCGAAACTTCGGGAGCCCGTCTAGCTCCTGAGCGATCGCGATCTGCATATGATGCCCTGGAATGCCCTCGTGATAGGCAAGGGCCTGCATCTGGTAGACGGGCATATCCGCCATGCTGTACAGGTTTGCGTAATACGTCCCCGGTCGTGATCCGTCCGGTGTGGGTTGCTGGTAGAACGCTTTGCCGGCCGAGCGCTCGCGAAACGGCTCCACGCGTTTGACGATGATTTCCGCTTTTGGTTTGCGCAGGAACAGGTCATCGAGCCGCTCGCGCATATCGTCGATGAAAGCCGTAGCCTCCGTCAGATAACGCTCCCGTCCGGCATCGGTATCCGGGTAGAAGAACTGCTCGTCCTCACGCAGGTAAACGAAGAACTCCTGCAGCGAACCCTCGAATTCGACTTGCGCCATGATCTCGCGCATCTCCGCATGGATACGTTCGACCTCTTTAAGTCCGATCTCATGGATTTCGCTTGCGGTGAAATCGGTTGTTGTCGTGCCTTGCAATGCGAAGTTGTAGAACGCCTCGCCGTCCGGCAATTTCCACGCGCCGTCGTCGGTGGTCGCTTCGGTTTCGAACCGGCTCACAGCCGCGATGAGGTCCTGATAGGCGGGTGCAACCGACTCCACCAGAGCGCCTTCTGCACGTGAGATGAGATCCAGCTTCTGTTCGTCGCTGATCGACAGCGCGTCAACTTTGCCGCGGAAGTCGGCCAGCAAAGTCGAGTCGTTGTCGCTATCGGTCTCGAATGGCTTGCCCCTCATCACGTTCTGCGCCGATTCGATCACATACGGGAACGTGAACTTGGGCGGCAGAATGCCCTGCTCCGCCCGCAGCACAACCTGCTCAAGCGTCTGGTCGATGAGTTTCGGCACGCCTTTCAATCGCGCGATGTACGCCTCGGCATCGGACACGTCCGCGATACGGTGAATATTGATCAGGAATGACGGGATTTGTGAGTGCACACCGTTCATTTGATTGATCGGATAGTTGTGCAATCGCCATTCGTAAGCCTCGATCTCACGCTCCATATCGGCGATGAACAAGTCAAAGCTCACCCTCGTTTGCGTATCAAGCAGATCCGGATTGATCGTCTCTCTTGCCTCAGCGAGATACGCGCGGGTCAGGTCGAGCTCCTCTGCGCTGCGAGCCTCTGAGACCTCATCCCACTGGTCATAGTCCCCTTTCATGCCGAGATAGCTTTGCGTCATCGGGCTGCGTGCGACGTTCTCGTCAAACACCCGATCAAAGAACGCATTGGCTTTGGCGGAGTGATCGGCCACAGACTCTTGGGCCCCGGTGGTCTGTTCGGGTGCCGGGCTATCGTTCTGGCACGCGGCGAGCATAAAGGCCAAAGCGATGCACAGATTCCTTCGTCTTTGCATGTATCTAACTCTCTTGGTTTGGTGTCGGTGGACTCTACAGCCCGTAAAGCATCGGCAGCACGATCGAAAAGCCGAGCCACATGATCAGTGTCAGCGGAATTCCGACGCGCAGGAAGTCGGTAAAACTGTAACCGCCCGCGCTCAGCACAAGCAGGTTGGTCTGGTAGCCAATCGGTGTCGCGTAGCTCATGTTCGCACCGAACAGTACCGCCAGGACAAACGGCTTCGGGTCGACACCCAATTGCGTCGCAATGCTCACGGCAATAGGCGTACCGATCACGGCAGCGGCATTGTTGGAGACCACATTCGTCAAAACCGACATGATCAACATGAAGCCGCTCAATATCACAGGAATAGACAGACCACTGGTCAGGTCAACGAACGCGAGCGCGAGGTAATCTGCCGTGCCGGTGACCATCAGTGCGTTACCGAGCGCCAGGCTGGTGACGATGATCATGACAATCGGGACCGACAACGCCTCGGCAACATTCTCCCAAGTCAGACAATGCGTCCACAGCATCAGTCCGACGCCAATCAGGGCACTGGCAGCGATCGGCAGCACCCCGAACGCGGCGGTGAGGATCACAAAACCCATGATGCCGAGCGCACGATTAGCTCGATGGGTGTGCGGCAGTTCGGTCGTGCCGTCGAGCACGAGCATCGCGCCGTTTTCCTTGAGTGCGTCGATCGCCTTGGCCGTACCCTGGACCAACAGCACATCGCCCGCGCGCAGGCGGATCGAACCTATGTCCTGAGTGACCCGTGAACTTGGGAAGCGCGCGCGGTGCAGCGCCAGTGGCAACAATCCGAAAGTAGCTGGAAACCTCACGGCATCGAGGGTACGGCGGTGCAGCAATGACCCACGCGTGACCACCACCTCGGCAAGCTGTTGCCCTGGTGCCGCGAATGGCACGTCACCATCGGCGGCGTCCTCTCCGTCCGCCTTGAACAACTTGGCGCCGAGTTCCTGCTCGTAGGCCTTCAACTGCTCGGCGGTGTCTTTAACGTAGATCCGATCGCCCGTTTGAAATTTCACCGAAGGTAACTTGGCGAGGAACAACGAATCGCCCCGCTGAATACGATCAATCCGCAAGCGACCGTTGGTTTTCGCGCGCACCTCGGAGAGTGAGCGCCCTACCGCAAAACTGCCATCCACGACGTAGAGCTGAGCGGTGAATACCCGAGGCGACGTGTCGGCCAGCGGCGGCTCCCGCTGTGGTAGCAGCAGCGGCGCCACCAACCAAAGAAACAGAATGCCGATGCCCCCGACAATGGCGACCGGCAAAGTGAAATCGAACAAACCAAAAGGCTCAAGACCAAGATCATCTGAGATCCCGGACACCAACAGGTTGGTCGAGGTACCGATCGTCGTCGCCATGCCGCCGACAATCGTCGCAAGTCCCATCGGCATCAAGATGCCCGAAACCGGCAAATTCGCCCGCATGGCAACACCGACAAGAATGGGCAGTAGCAGCACCACAATCGGAGTGTTGTTCAAGAACGCGCTCAACACGGCCCCCACGACCAACGTGGCGAGCATGGCGAGTGCGGGTCGCGCTTGCCAGGCCGTTGCGATTACACCGGCCAGCGGTTGGAGTGCGCCCGTGGTCTCAATACCCTTCCCCACGATCATGAGCGCGCAGACCGCGATCAGCGCCTCATTGCCGAAACCTGAGAAGAACAGCGAGACGGATACCACCCCGCCACCGGTCGCAAACGGGAAGACCTGAAAGACCGCGACCAGCACCAGCAACACCGCAAGACTGGAGCTCTCCAACGCGATGCGATCCCGTGTGAACAAGTACAGCGCAATACCGGTCAGCACGAGCGCGAAAAGCCCGTGATTTGTGAGCGTGCCTGATTCCAAAATCCGAAAATCCCCAAATGCCGTTATCGGGCTCACAGCCAATGCTAGCCCAGCGACCCCAATCTGGTACATTTTATTGTCTTCGGCTCCACTACATCGGGGAATGCATGCCGTTCCAGCAACTTCTGCAGCGCTGGCAGCAAACACCAGTCGCAAACCAATCCGAATCTCGCTACGCCATCCGGCTCGATGTCGACGACGCGGCGCGCGTTGAAGCACTAGCCGCCCTGTTTCCCGGGCTCGACACGGAAACCATCATCGCAGACCTGTTGCACGTAGCACTCGATGCTGCGGAGGCGGCGATGCCTTATGAGCCCAGCGAGGAAGTCATAGGGCATGATGACCACGGCGACCCAATGTTCGCCGATGGTGGCTTGACACCTCGTTATGTCGAACTGGTTCGCGAGGCGCGCACCAGGCAGTCCTGAGTGAACGGGTCCACCACCGAGCCGTCAGCCAGTTTCGGGCTCGGCGTCTTTGCATTTAGCCGCAAGGCAATCGAGCTTGTCTGGACAACCAGCAGGCCGCTCACTCTCGTCTTCGGAGCCCTGACGCTCGTCACTGGTTTGTTGCCTGCGGTGATGGCGTTTGTCGGTCAACTTATCGTCGACGCAGTCGTGTTGGCTATCGAGACCGGTGGCGAACCGACGCAAGCGCTCAAATGGGTCGCGCTCGAGGGCGCACTTTTTCTCGCTATCAGTGGCGCACAGCGTGGCATCAGTTTGTGCCAGTCGCTCCTGCGTGCTCAACTGGGGCACCGCGTCAACGTGATGATTCTCGAGAAGGCGTTGACGCTGTCTGTCGCGCAATTTGAAGACGCAAGCTTCTACGACAAGCTCACGCGCGCGAGGCGTGAAGCCTCGAGTCGTCCCTTGAGCCTGGTCAACCGCACGTTCGCGCTGCTGCAAAACAGTATTTCTCTGATCAGCTACGCCATTCTGTTGATTCAGTTCTCGGTCTGGGCCGTGCTGATTCTGCTGGTCGCCGGGATTCCTTCGTTCATCGCAGAGACCCGTTTCTCGGGAGACGCATTCCGTTTGTTCCGTTGGCGCTCGCCGGACTCACGCATGCAGATGTATCTCGAGACCGTCCTTGCCCGGGAGGACCATGTAAAAGAAGTCCGGCTCTTCCGACTGGGGCCCATGCTCCTGAAGCGATATCGGGCCATCTTCGCGAGATTGTTCGGAGAGGACCGGAAACTGACGATCCGTCGCGAAACGTGGGGGTTCATCCTCGGCGTGCTGAGCGCGCTCGCGTTTTATTTCAGCTATGGGTGGATCGCAATTGCAGCGATTGCCGGGGCGATTTCTCTGGGGCAGATGACGATGTACCTGCTCGTGTTCCGTCAAGGTCAGTCGGCGGTAGCTGCGAGCCTTTCCTCGATCAGCGGGATGTACGAGGACAACCTTTACTTGTCCAATCTCTACGAATACCTCGACCAACCTTCTCCGGTGGCCATAGGCAGCGCGACGATCGGGCGCGAACCGGGGGCCGGATTGACGCTGAAGAACGTGAGCTTCACTTACCCGGGGGCATCCGAGCCCGCGTTGCAGTCGATTTCGATGTCGATCAAACCCGGCGAGTCATTGGCACTCGTGGGTGAAAACGGAGCCGGAAAAACGACTCTGATCAAACTGCTGACAGGACTCTATCCGCCGGATGAAGGCGAGATCCTCCTTGATGGCACCCCGTTACCGGAGTGGAATGAAGAAGTGCTCTTACGTCGTTTCGGTGTGATTTTTCAGGACTTCACGCGCTACCAGATGACCGTGGGAGAAAACATCGGCGCGGGTGACGTCAGCGCTTTTGATGATCGCGAACGCTGGCAGGTAGCGGCGCGCGATGGCATGGCTGCGCCGTTTGTCGAGCGTATGGCTTCCGGCTATGACACGCAGCTAGGCCGGTGGTTCGCCGATGGTCAGGAACTATCGCTGGGCCAATGGCAAAAGATGGCGTTATCGCGCGCGTTCATGAGGATGGACGCCGACATTCTGATC
>JBCBNU010000030.1:0-31176 GCA_039821645.1 Pseudomonadota bacterium | reverse complement strand
CGCGAGTATAACGACTTGGCAAGCGCTGTGCGCTGCAAGCTTCTGAGTGGGGGATATGCAAAAAACGGTGTTGACCGCCCAGGGTCTGCTTGAAGACTCGATGCGGCTCGGTGTCCAGATATTGGATTCTGGTTTCAGGCCGACGATGATAATCGCGATCTGGCGTGGGGGAACGCCGGTTGGTATGGCTGTTCAGGAGTTGCTGTCGTTCGCAGGCGTCGACTCGGACCACATCGCAATCCGCACCGCCTCCTACACAGGTGTCGACGAGCGCGCCAGCAAGGTAGCCATCTTCGGGTTGGACTACATCATCAATAAAGTGACCCCGGATGATCGGGTGCTAATCGTCGACGATGTCTTCGACACCGGAAATACCGTAGTTGCCGTGATCGAGGAGCTACACCGGCGGGCACGCGACAATATGGCTGATGACGTGCGGGTCGCCGTGCCCTGGTTCAAACCGGCGCGCAACCAGACGGACATCGTTCCTGATTATTTTGTGCAGGAAACGGATGACTGGCTCGTCTTTCCACATGAGCTGGATGCACTCAATCCTGACGAACTCAGGCAATCGCGCCCTGCGTTAGCGAGCGTGATTGAACGCGCACGGTCTCTACGACATTCCAGCCAGGACCAATAGATGCCTGCACAACTCATTAGCCTGGCGGGCATTACTGTCATTCTTTTGCTCGCGATCGCATTCTCGGACAATCGCCGAGCGATACGTCCCCGAGTGGTAGGCAGCGCGTTCGCATTGCAGGCGTTCATTGCGTTGCTCGTGCTCAAGCTGCCGGCAGGCCAGAGGGGACTTGAGGTGATGAGCAACGGCGTGCGTCGGGTGATCGGCTACGCCAATAGCGGTATCGAGATGATCTTCGGTTCGTCGTTGCTGCAAGGCGGTTCGTTTGCCGTCACGGTTTTGCCGGTGATCGTGTTCTTCGCGGCGTTGATGTCGGTGCTCTACCATCTTGGCATTATGCAACTCATCGTGAGGGTGCTCGGACGAGGCTTGCAGTTTCTGCTGGGGACTCGCCCCATCGAGTCCCTGAACGCGGCCGCCAACATTTTTGTTGGTCAAACCGAAGCGCCGCTGGTTGTGAAGCCTTATTTGAGCAACATCTCGCGCGCACAGTTGTTTACCGTGATGGTCTCCGGCACTGCATCTGTTGCGGGTACGGTCCTCGCGGCCTACGCGGGCATGGGCGCGAAGCTGGAGTATTTGCTCGCAGCGAGCTTCATGGCAGCACCGGGTGGCTTGCTGATGGCAAAACTGATCATGCCGGACACTGAAACGGTGACCGATGCTTCAGAGGTTGTCGGGGTACAGATTCCCAAGGAACGAAACGTCTTTCTGGCGGCCGCCAGCGGCGCACAAGAGGGCGTACGCCTGGCTGTGATGATCGGCGCAATGTTGCTGTCGTTTGTCGCGTTGATTGCGCTATTTAACGGTGTGGTTGGCGGCATATTCGGGCTGGCCGGCATTGAGGGCGTGACGCTGGAGCGTATTCTTGGCTACATTTTCGCGCCTCTGATGTGGTTGCTGAGCGTGCCTTGGTCTGAGGCGCAGGTGGCAGGTGCACTATTCGGTGAGAAGTTGATCCTTAATGAGTTCGTCGCCTTCCTGCATTTTGGCGATCTCGTTGGAGCGTTGTCGCCGCGTACTCAGGCGGTGGTAACGTTTTCGCTGTGCGGTTTTGCAAACCTGTCGTCGATCGCCATCCTGCTCGGCGGTCTGGGTGTGTTGGTGCCTGCACAGCGCGAGTTGATTGGGGAATTTGGACTGAAGGCGGTGCTCGCAGGGTCGTTGTCGAATCTGATGAGTGCGGCGCTCGCCAGTCTCTTGCTGACGTTTTAATCTGCCTTTGCTTCTTCGGCACAAACGCTGCTCATACGAATGAGTGGAGCTTGCTTGCGTTCGCTGCTGAGGTAGACAGATCCAGCTTCATCCACAGCAATCGTTTCAGGTTGCGCCAGTAGTGGTGATCCGAGTGCGCAGAGCTCCTGGTTCAATGCGATCAGCCAATTCCGATCTTTACCCAATTCGGTTACATAGGCTTCACCGTAGGTCATGATCGCAATGGTTCTTCCATCTGGTGCAAGAGATAGCGATGTCGGTTGGTTGCGGTATTTTCCGTACTTGGGAAACAGCCGCATCTCGAGTGCCGTGGGTTCGGGAATGCTCGACACCTCACCTAGCTGCTCTGCCACAATTTCGCTGCGACCAGACTTGGTCAGATCAGGCAACGGGACTCGATACAGGATCGGCGGTTTGTCTCTCTTGCTGAGAACGTAGATGTGTCTGCTGATCGGGTCTACCGCGAGACTTTCGGAATCTCGCGCCCCCCCCGGGTACTCGACCCTGATCGTATGAAAAACCTCAACACTGGTTGAGTCTTTCGGGGGTTCGGGGAAAAGGTGAATCGAAACTTGCTTACGAACGGCCAAGTTGTCGCCGATATCAGCAACAGCAATCCAAGCCTGTCCGTCGAGTTGGAATACTTCGAGATCTTCCCAGTCTCGGTTCCTGACACCCTTCACTTTGATTTTCTTGTAGTCAAAGTCGGGTAGATCCAGTCCGATCAGCTCAGGGCGGTTACCCGCATCGTTGATAAACCAGAGTCGCCCATCGATAGACGGAGATACGCCCATCCCCGACGCCTCGGGCAGCATCCGATAGTTCAGCTCACCCAATCGCTCATGCGGCGCTACTGCACCAGCGCACAGCACAGCGCCGAGTACGAGCAACGTCCGGCTAACGCGCTTGATTGATGAGGCTTGTGGCATGCTTGGTTAACCTGTTGCGTCGAGCTGTGAGTATACCGTCGCACCTCGAGTTGTCGCATCAGTGTTTATGGGGACACCATTGGCAAAGCTCTATTTCTATTACTCCTCAATGAATGCGGGAAAGTCTACGGCTTTGCTGCAGTCGAGTTACAACTACATCGAGCGAGGCATGCGCACGCTCATCCTCACACCGTCGCTGGACGATCGCTACGGCGCTGGGAAAGTTACATCCCGCATTGGAATCGATGCACAGGCTCAGATTTTCAGTCGAGACGCAGACCTGTACGCCATGATTGCGCAGGAACATGTGCTCGCGAGGGTAAATTGTGTGCTGATCGACGAAGCGCAGTTTCTGACACGCGATCAGGTTTTCGCGCTTGGGCGTGTTTGTGATGACCTTGGCGTGCCCGTTCTGGCCTATGGGTTGCGGACTGATTTCCGTGGCGAGCCGTTCGAGGGTAGCCGCTACCTGCTCGCATGGGCGGACAATCTCAAAGAGATCAAGGCGATTTGTCACTGCGGAAAAAAGGCGACGATGGTGATCCGGCAAGACGCGGACGGCGCAACAGTCACAGACGGCCAGCAGGTAGAGATCGGTGGCAATGACCGGTATGTCTCTCTCTGCCGCAGACACTTTAACGCCGCGTTTTATGGCATGGGGGCTGCGGTTGAATAGGTGCTTCGCCGCGCGATGACAGCTAGCGAACGTGCACTTTTCCAGCGCGCATCACGAACGCCATTTCCTGTAGGGCTGCAATATCTTCCAGCGGGGAGATCGCAGTTGCGACGATATCTGCCTGTTTGCCAGGCTCAAGAGTTCCTAACGCGTCGCTCATGTCAATGAGGTCAGCTGCATTCACCGTTGCCGCCACAAGAATATCCATGGGCGCCATGCCAGCCTTATACATCAGCACCGCCTCACGTGCGTTGGTGCCATGTTGCGACACGCCGCTGTCAGTGCCGAACGCGACGCGTACGCCTGCCTTGTGAGCCCGTTCAAAATTCCCCGCCATGTCGGCTCCAACGCGCAGCGCTTTGGCCTTGATTGCGGGGCTCATGAAATTCGACTGCTCGGCCATATTCATTACCGTCTCACCAGCAATCAATGTCGGTACGAGATAGGCGCCTGTCTTCTTGAACAGTCGGATAGCCTCGGGGCCTGTGTAGGTACCGTGCTCGATCGAGTGCACACCGGCCTCGAGCGCGGCGATAATGCCGTCTTCCTGATGGGCGTGGCTTGCAACTTTGCGCCCCATGCGTTCGGCGGCCAGCACGACCTCGCGTAGCTCATCGGCTTCCATCTGTTGGCCCGTGCCTGTCGCTCTGTCGGTTAGCACCCCACCGGTAGAGGTGATTTTGATGAGATCGGCGCCATATTTGATCGCGTGACGCGTTGCACGGCGGCAATCATAGGGGCCATCGCAGATTGTTTGGGAGGTGTACTTGGTCATCAGGTCGGGTTTGATCCCACTGACATCCGCATGGCCACCGGTGATGCCCACACCGCCGGCGGCGATGATGCGAGGACCATCCACCCATCCACGGTTGATGGCATCACGCATGGCATACATGGCTTGAGGCTGGGAGCCGACGTCGCGCACGGTCGTGAACCCTGCGTGTAGCGTCTTCTGGGCATAGTGTAGGCTGCGCATTGCCATCAATTCATCTGACATCTTCAGGGCATCACGGTCGTTGTCAGGCCCGAGTTCGCCTTGCAGGTGCACGTGCATATCCATCAGCCCAGGCATCACGAAGTGCTCGCGCAGGTCGACCACTTCTGCGTCTGAATACTCCGCCGGATTCGCATACCCATCAACGATGGCCTTGACAACGTCATTCTCGATGACAACGGTTTGCTCCTTGGCAACTGACTCACCGGGTACCGCGAGCAATTCGCCCGCATGAATCAGCAGTGTTTCCGCCTGTAGTGTCCCCGACACCGCCAACGCAGCGATCACGGTAATGCAGTGCTTCATTCGAGCCCCCAATCTTTGATTTTTTTCTTGAACACCTGTCACTGTGCCACCACCTCTACCGATGTGCCACTGGCCGTGGCGGTGGATCGGTGACATCGCCCGTGTTGGAGACTTGAAACCTCTCGCCGCTGTCACCATTTCTGTTCTTGTCCTAGGCCGTCTCTGAAGAGAGGTCTCGGGCAAGCCAAAAGACAATATTGCTCAATGGAGAATATGAAATGAAAACGATCGATTTGACCCCCCTGTATCGCCACACCGTTGGTTATGACCGCCTCGCCAGCCTGCTCGATAGCACGCTACGCACGGATTCGGTGTCGGCTGGATACCCCCCGTACAACATCGAAGTGACTGGCGATGAGCGCTATGCTATCGAGATTGCAGTGGCAGGTTTTGCCGAGTCCGATCTCGAGATCAGCGTCGAGAAGGGCGTGCTAACGGTGCGCGGTCGCAAAGGTGATGAAGCGGAGCGCAAGTTCCTGCACCGCGGCATCGCAAACCGCACGTTCGAGCGCAAGTTCACGCTCGCGGACTATGTCGAAGTCGTTGATGCTGGCCTGAACAACGGGCTGCTGACCATCAGTTTGCGAAAGGAGCTTCCCGAAGCGATGAAGCCACGCACAATCGCGATCAACGGGGTGACACCGGCTGCGATTGAGGGCGAAAAAGCCGCGTAATCTGAACGTGTCGTAACCGAGCAAGCAAGCCTCGATAGTTCCGACTATCGGGGCTTTCTTCGCTGCATTGCCAAAAATCAGGCTATGGGGCTGTGCATTGCTCCGCCAGTACAGGGTCCTGTGTCAGCACCGCGACGATGCCGCTAACGATCCATGAATAGGCTCGCGTCTCGCCATGTTCCATCCAGTAGTCCAGATAAGCGTTGAGCAGTGTTTCATTCGCAGGGATTGTGTAGTCGACGAGAATGTCCGGCGTAAATTGTCCCTGGGTTCGATTCAACCATTCACTTTCGATCAGATTCGTAAGCACGGGGTTCTCAACGTCGAAAGTCGGACGTGTTTCATTGGTTTCGCGCGGCAGGTTAAGGAACTCGCGCGCGATATTCTCAGTGATGCGATTGATGGGTCGTTCGAGCAGTACCTCGAAATACTGGTTGCAGGCAGCGACCCACGCCAGGTCGCCTTCTGTACGTCTGCGACTGCACTCGCGGAAGTGGCGTGATGGGTTTAATGTGCTGGCGGTTCGGAACGCAGCGTCTACACGTGCGCGGTCATCGAAACTCGTCGCCGCGTCAAGACCGTAGAATACTGCTCGTACCGTTTGCGGGAATATCTCCCGTGTGTTGGGTGCGCTTGCTGCTTGTTGCATCGCAGACAGCGCCTGTTCCTGTCGGTCGGCACTCGCGTAAATCCCCGCAGCCAGCGCCCAGCTCTCGCTGTTGTCTGCGTCGAGAGCCGTTAGTTGGTTGACCCAAGTGAGTCGTTCACCGCACGCTTCATTGTTGAACGGGTTATCGCACGCGAGTAGGCTGTGCTGGAGTGTCAGCACATCAGATTGCTGGGCAGACTGCAGCTCCCGGATCACATCGAAAAATCGATAGCGATCGCGTTTCAGTAATGCCAAGCGCGTGAGTTGTGACCGTGGATCCACAGAGCCGGCGAGTGTCTCGTCAGCGGACTCTGACAACTCATCGAGCGTTTTGATATCGAGAGGGGTGTACTCCCTTTTGCCTGAAACGTAGTCGCAGGCCTCATAGGTGGCACCGACCAGCGCGGCCGCCTGATCGTAGGTAAATCCCTCCCAGTAGAGGCCCAGTGTTTCCAGGAACATGTCGGTCAAGTCAGTAGGATCACCTGCGCCAACTGTCGCCGGCTGAGTTAGGTCCTCGATTGGCGCATCGCCAGAGGTTTCGACAGTGGCGGCCTGAGGTGTATTCGGGTGGTCTTTGACGGCGTTAGGGTCGGTGAACAACCAAAAAACGGTACTGGTTAGCCCGATGGCGATCGCAAAGAGCAGCATCAACTTCCTCACGCATCCCGTCCTCGTCAAATGTGTTGCGGATACTCGGCTTTCCGTTTCGCGATGCAGTCTAACAGGGCTCCCGGTTCTTGCGACTGTCCGTGAGATTTGGCGCTCTGATCGCTTCGACTGCTCGCGTATCGCCCCGTGCCTCGTGCACATATAACTGAATCAACCGACCATACTTAAGGTGGTCTGGGTCTTGACCCGAAACGTGTAACCCGTGGTCGAGGCAAGCGTTGGCCCAGGCATCGATTCCAGATCGAGTCTTGCACATACTCGCCACCTCTAGCGTTTCCGGCCGAATACCTCGTGCGAGATCAATAAATTGTTCGGAACTTGCCGGGAATGGGGTAACGCTGGCTAATGGCATGGCGCGCAATAATACGCTCGCAGCGTCTAAGAAATGGTTACTAGACCGCTGCGACGATGCAGCTTTGTACAGCGCTGCAAGCGCCCCCTCGGAATCGCCAGCGCAGTGTCTCGTCGAACTGGGTGAAGCGTCGCTAGGCAAACGCTACCCACATTCAACACACCTAGAACAATCAGTTTGACCTCCATGGTGGTGTCAAAGACTGGTGGTTGGGTTGAACCGCTGCCGGTCGAAACGACCGACCGGCAGGGTGGGAGTGTGGTGGAGGCGGCCGGAATCGAACCGGCGTCCGCAAGCCCTCTGCTCTGAGCTCTACATGTTTATTTCGTCTTTATTCTCGCTAACGGCAACCCGACGAAAGGGGCGAACCGATAACCAGTCTGAAAATTTAGTTTAACTATCGAGTGTCAGACACACCCTCAAGCGGTCCTGTGATAATAACCCCTGGGACCGCACGCACAGGCACGAAGCGGGCAGAGGACAATCTACTGGTGTTTAGGCAGCGATTGCGTAGTTGTCGTCGTTTGCAACTATAAGTGTTACAGCTGGTTTTACGAGGTGATCTGTCCCTCGACATGCACCCAGAGGTTCGCGACCCACGTCGAAGCCATGTCGCCCCCAGAGAACGTAAATATGCGCCCGGATCGATGCGTTTTCAATGATGGAGACTCGATTTCGAGCATGTAAGACTAAATCGGCGCTAAAACGGACACAATATCCCGCATAAACGTGATAGCGTCAGCCTTGGGGGCGCAGGGGTAAAAAAATATGAATGAAAGCGATATTTCGCGTCGCCAGTTTTTGGGTGCCGGCTCCTCGGTCACTTTGGCAAAGCTACTGGGTTTGAGTGCATCCGCGCTCACAGCCCTCGTCGAAACCGCACATGCCAGTCAAGAGCGTGGCACGTTCGCAGCACTGAGCGCTCAAGACGCCGCAGATCTTGCGGCGGTTGCGAGCAGGATACTCCCGTCGGATGACACACCCGGGGCCAAAGAGGCTGGTGTGATCTACTTCATGGATGCGGCGTTATCGCGTGAAATGGCGGACCAGAAACCGATGATCGTCGAGGGTATCGCGGGGCTCAACCATTCTATTGGCGGAGAGACGCGGTTCGCTGACCTTGCCGAGGATGCGCAGGACGCGATGCTCGCCGAAATCGAACAATCGCCGTTCTTCAACTTCGCTTGGACAATGACGATGTTCGGCATGTTCTCGATTCCCTCATACGGCGGGAACAAGAACTACGTCGGTTGGAAGCTCTTGAATTTCGAAGGCCTGAAAGCGGCCTGGCAACACCCGTTCGGCTACTATGACCGTGCTATCAACGGGGGGGACTCGGCATGAGTGTGGAGCAACCCCGTTTTAAGTTGAATGAAGAAGTCGATTTCGCAATCGTAGGGTCGGGTTCGGCAGGCGGTATTCTCGCAAAAGAGCTCTCGACCGCTGGCTTCAGCGTCGTGGTTTTCGAGCAAGGTCCGTATCGCAAATCCTATGAATTCACCGATGACGAGCTCGGCGTGCTCTTCTACGGAGAATTGCAAGGCGGTGGCAGTCGGAACAACGGCCAAACCTTCCGCGCCGACAAGGGTGAGGTCGCGACAGTCTCACAACGCCAACCTGCGGACTACGCGCAAACCGTAGGCGGCAGCTCGGTTCACTTTACGGGTAATTTCTGGCGATTCCGTGAAATAGATTTTGTCGAGCGTAGTGCGCTCGGCGAAATTTCCGGCACCAACTTTGCTGACTGGCCCATCACCTACGATGAACTCGAGCCCTACTACACGAAGGTCGATTGGGAAATTGGAATATCAGGCGAGCCGGGCCCCAATGATGCGCCTCGCTCCAAACCCTTTCCGTTGCCGCCGATTCCTTGTTCGGGATCGGGTGTGCTCATGGAGAAGGCTGCGAAAAAGCTCGGGCTGACCGCCCAAGTGGAGCCGCATGCGATCCTGTCCAAGCCGTTTAACGGTCGTATGCCCTGTATGCATTGTGGATATTGCATGTGGTATGGCTGCAAGCACGGTGCCAAGTCGTCCACGTTGGTATCCATGATCCCATTGGCGGAGGCTTCCGGGAATTGCGAAATTCGTGCCGAGAGCGCGGTCTTCCGTGTTGAGACCAATTCGGCGGGGCGCGCGACAGGCGTGCGTTACTTCGATCCTGAAGGCAACGAGCGCATGCAAAAGGCGAAGGCTGTGATTCTCTCGGCCAACGGCGCGGAGACGCCGCGTTTGTTGTTCATGTCGGCCAACGAGCGCCATCCGGATGGGCTGGCCAACTCTAGTGGATTTGTCGGCCGCAACCTGATGTTTAATGCGCATGCCGCGGTCAACGGCGTCTACGAGCACCCTTTAAACGATTACAAGGGCGTTCAGGTTTCGCGCATCATCCATGACTTCTACGAGTCAGATCCCAAGCGCGGCTTCTACGGTGGTGGCGGGCTGGATGCACGTTCGCTGTTTTCAGCGACGCCGATATTTTTTGCGTTTGCAGGTATGCCACCGGATGGCCCACGTTGGGGTAAAGCCTTCAAGGACGAGATGGCTCACAACTTCACTCGCCAGATGTCGATCGTGGCTTCAACGACCTCGTTGCCGCTCGATCGCAACAACATCACGCTGGATCCCGAGTCCAAGGATCGCTGGGGTCGACCCGCGCTGCGCATGACGTATCGCGACCATGAAGACGATCTCGCGATGGCAGAGTTCCTGCAGGATCGGGCGTACGAGTTGCACGGTGCCGCAGGGGCCGAAAAGTTCTGGCGTTTGCCCATTGAACCGGCGACCGGGAGTGCGCATTTGTTGGGTACCTGTCGCATGGGGAATGATCCTGAGACGTCGGTGGTCGATGCGTCGCATCGCTCGCACGATATCTCGAACCTGTTTATTTGCGACGGCAGCAGCTTTGTGACCTCGGGTCGTGGTCAGCCAACGATGACCATCATGGCGCTCGCATTCCGCGCGGCCGAGCTGATTGGAAAAGCCGCGAAAGCTAACGAGATTTGAACATGCCGAAAGGGGGCACATTCATGAGCATGAGAAACCTGGTGTTGACCGCGGCATTGGTCGGCCTGTCCGGTTGCGTTGTATCAGTTGATTCTGACTTTGACGATGATGACGAAGCCGAAATGCTGTCCACGGTGGAATATCTGCAGGCCCCGGGCACCGAAGGCATGGACCTGCCGTTCTCAGCAGCGGTTCGTTCGGGCGAGACACTCTACTTATCAGGGATGCTCGGTATTCCGCCAGGGACCCGACAGTTGGTGGAGGGCGGGATTCAGCCAGAAACGCGTCAGACGATGATGAATATTTCGCAACGTCTGGAAGATTTCGGTTACTCGATGGACGATGTCGTTAAGTGCACGGTGTTCCTTGCCGACATGGCGGAATGGGGTGCAATGAACGAGGTTTACAAGACTTTCTTCCGCAACCCGCCAGCACGCAGCGCGGTGGGCGTTAGCGGTATTGCATTAAACGGTCGCGTTGAAATCGAGTGCATTGCTCACGCGGGGTAGTTGTCGCGCAGGGTGTTTGGGCCCGGCCTAGCCGCCGTGTTTGAGAATGCGTTGCTTTTGTCGGGCCCAGTCCTTCTCTTTGGCGTCGGCACGTTTGTCATGTAGTTTCTTGCCTTTGGCGTAGCCAATAGTGACCTTTACGTTGCCGGCCTTCCAATGCATGTCGAGAGGTACGATCGTGTAGCCCTTGCGCTCAACCGCACCAACTAAACGATCCAGTTGTTCTCGATGTAGCAGCAACTTACGACTACGTGTCGGCTCCGGGCGCACGTGGCTGGAGGCCGAGAGTAACGGCATGATCTGAGCATTAAACAGCCACGCCTCACCATCGCGCATTTGCACGTGGCTTTCGGCGATCTGTCCCTTGCCCGCACGCAGCGCTTTGACTTCCCAGCCGTGCAATACGATACCGGCTTCGAGGGTCTCCTCGATAGTGAAGTCGTGGCGTGCCTTGCGGTTGAGGGCGATCACGTTTTCGGGTGTCTTGCGTTTCTGCTTGGCCATGGCCTTGCGCCGAACCGGGTGAAAAAGGGCGCCAAGGATACCGGATGCGTGGGTCGTTGGCATTGCAATCGTGTTGTGCAGTGGGGCTTATTGGCGCAAAATCGCCGAAAAAAATATGACCTGAGGGGGTTTCCGTGGTTCCTAATTCAGCTAACCGGTCGTCGCTGCACGGCCAGTGGTCGTCTCGACTGGCGTTTATTCTGGCCGTAACGGGCTCCGCCGTTGGCCTTGGGAACATCTGGAAGTTTCCCTACGTCGCCGGCGAATACGGCGGCGGTGCATTCGTTTTGATCTACTTGCTGTGCTGCTTCGTCATTGGGCTACCGGTCATGATGAGCGAGATCATCATCGGTCGCCGAGGCCGTCGAAACCCGATCGAAACCATGTCCTTGCTCGGCGAAGAGGAGGGCTCAACCAGTGCATGGGGCTGGGTCGGCGGCATGGGTGTGCTCGCTGGAGTATTGATCCTCTCTTACTACAGCGTGATTGCCGGTTGGTCTCTCGACTATGTCATCCAGTCGCTCTCGGGTGCGTTTCATCAACAGGACGCGGCCGGCGTAGAGGCAGTTTTCTCTGGGTTGACTGGAAGCTGGTCACGAGTGCTCTTGTGGCATACCGTTTTCATGGTTATCAGCGTCACGCTCGTAGCTCGCGGCGTCGAGAAGGGGCTTGAGAGTGCGGTCAAGTTCATGGTGCCAGGGTTACTCACGCTGATGCTCGTGCTGTTCGTTTACGCGATGACAACCGGACACTTCGCGCAAGGTGTGAAGTTCCTATTCACGCCTGACTTTTCCAAGATCAACATCGACGCAGTATTGGTCGCGCTAGGACAGGCGTTTTTCAGTTTGTCGATCGGCATGGGTGCCATCATGGCGTACGGTGCCTACCTGCCTGAAGAGACCTCGATTGGGAATGCATCGGTAACAGTTGTGATTGCGGATACGTTTATCGCGATGCTGTCGGCACTCGTCATTTTCCCAATAGTCTTTGCCAACGGCTTAAACCCTGGGGCCGGCCCGGGCCTCGTGTTTCAGACGTTGCCGCTTGCCTTCGGTGGCATGACCGGTGGCACCTTATTCGGGACTCTGTTCTTTGTGCTGTTGAGCTTCGCCGCACTGACATCGGCCATTGGCCTGATGGAGCCCGCGGTGGCTTGGTCAGTCGAGCGCTTTGGGCTCACCCGTCGCTCGGCAGCGTCTATTGTGGGTGTGGTGATCTGGCTGGTGGGTGTGCTGTCTGTGCTGTCGTTCAACGTGCTCTCCGAGGTCAATGTTGGGCGAGGCACGCCATTCGATAACATCGACTTCCTGACCAGCAACATTATGTTGCCCTTAGGTGGTGTTCTGATTACGGTGTTTGCCGGGTGGGTGATGTGCGCTAACTCGACGTCATCGGAGTTGGGTACTCAGGGCGCCGCATACAAAGTCTGGCGATTCCTCGCGCGCTTTGTGGCGCCTGTCGGCGTGCTGCTGGTCTTGATCAACGGCACCGGGCTCTGGGATTTGATTGCACAGCGATTCGCTTGATGCGACATGCTAGCCGACAAGCGCTGGTTCCCTATTCGGCGCGACAGATGTACGACCTGGTTGATGCTATAGAGACGTATCCTGACTTCCTGCCTTGGTGTACCTCAGCGGTCGTGCACGAACGGGAGAACAACTCGGTGCGTGCGACGCTCGAGTTGACTAAGGGCGGCATGACCAAGGAGTTCACCACGCGCAATGTAGGTACGCCCGGCGAGCTCATGGAAATGCACTTGGTTGATGGCCCGTTCAGCCACCTTGAAGGCGTGTGGAGTTTCAAACCGCTCGGTGATGCGGGCTGTCGTGTGGCACTCGATATCGAGTTCGAGTTCTCGTCACCGATGCTGGGCGTCATGCTGGGTGGCTTTTTTGAAAAGACCTGTAACGAACTCGTCGATGCATTTACGCGAAGAGCAGAGCGGGTCTACGGCTAGTGGACAGCCTTGCTGATGAGCAAATCAGTGTGGAGGTGGCGCTTGCTACGCCAGAGCAGCAGGTGGTAATCGCCGTGACCGTTCCGAAAGGCAGCAGTGCTGCGGACGCAGTTCAGCACTCGGATATCGGTACCAAATTTCCTGAACTCAGTCTCGCCGAGCTAAAGCTTGGGATTTGGGGTGAAGTGGTTAAACCCGAGCACGCGCTGAACAGCGGTGATCGTGTGGAACTCTACCGACCGCTTTACATCGATCCACGACGCGCACGACGAGAGCTTGCGGCGGTCGGCGAAACCATGGTGTCGCGGCAAGAAGATGCCTGACTAGCCGTGCGGATCAGATTCAGGTTCCAACGGCTCCAAGGGTGGCGGATCGTCACGAACGATGCGCGACACCTTGCCTTCTTCGAAGTAAACCGTCAGGAACTTTCGTGTCTGAGGGTCGTTGCGACCCACGCGACTCATGAACACATAATCCCATCGATCGTCACTGAACGGATCATCCACCAAAGGGGAGCCGAGCAGGAAGCGAACCTGACTCGGGGTCATGCCCACTTCGACTCGGTCGACGTCTTCTAATTCGGCGATATTGCCCTGCTGGAGAGCCAGTCTGTAGACGCACCCGGAGCACATGGCGAGCGCGAGAACAATGCAAACATTTCTCATTGGTAGCTTGATTCCAGTGTTGTCACGAGCGTCCCTGATGAGGATCGCGGCATCAATCCATACATGATACCTTACCGGTCTCGTGAATCGCGATGAGACGCGCATGTCCGGTAAAGTTCAATCCAGTGATCTCCGCCGCGTCGGCCTGAAGGTCACGCTTCCCAGATTAAAGATTCTCGAAATACTCGAGAGTTCCAGTGCTCGTCACTTGAGTGCTGAGGACATCTATCGGGAGCTGTTGGATTCTGGCGAGGATATCGGACTTGCGACGGTCTACCGCGTCCTGACCCAGTTCGAGACGGCTGGCCTTGTGTCACGGCAAAACTTCACCGACGCGCATTCGGTTTTCGAGCTCGATGATGGGAGCCATCATGACCATATGGTGGATATCGATTCGGGCGAGGTGATCGAGTTCGTGAGCGACGAAATCGAAAAACTACAGCACGAAGTGGCTGAGGCGCATGGCTACGATCTGCATGATCACAGCTTAGTGCTGTACGTCAAAAAGAAGCAGAAATAGCCCTCAGCTAGCCGCGGTCTGGAGCATCTCTCGGGCATGATCACGCGTCGTGCCGGTGACTTCGACGCCGCCGAGCATCCTCGCTATCTCCTCGACACGTTCGTCCATCGATAGCGGGATGATCTTGGTTTTTGTGGATTTCCCGTCGGTCATTTTGCTTACGCGCAAATGGTGATGCGCCTGGCCGGCGACCTGCGGCAGGTGCGTTACAGCCAGCACCTGACACGCGTTCGCAAGACCGCGCATTTTCTTGCCGACCACCTCGGCGACACCGCCACCAACTCCGCTGTCGACTTCATCAAAAATCATGCTCCTAACGCCCTGGCGTTGGCCGGCGGCAACTTGGATCGCGAGCGAGATCCGGGACAGCTCGCCGCCGCTGGCCACTTTGGCGATTGGTTGCGGAGGTTGTCCCGGATTTGCCGCCACCTCAAACCGCACCTGATCCAGGCCGTGTTGGCGCGGTGTGGCATCAATCGGGGATTCAATGACCACCCGAAAACGACCGCCCTGCATCCCGAGCGTCTGCATATCAGTCGTGACTTCCTCACCGAAGGACTTTGCGGCTCGCTGGCGTGACTTTGACAACTGTCTGGCCAGTTTTTCGTAATAGTCACTGGCGGCAGTGAGCGCGACTCGCAGTGACTCGATTTCGTGCTCGGCATTGTCGATCGTCGATAGTGCGGATCGCAGGTGCTCGGCTTGTTGGAAAACGCGCTCCGGTTCGATCCTGTGTTTGCGAGCCTGAGTGCGAATTTCATCGCTTCGCTGTTCCACCTCGGACAAGCGTGCAGGATCAGCCTCTGCCGACGACAGGAATCGTTGCAGCAGTCCACCGGCCTCACTGATGTTTGCTTCTGCAGCATTGAGGAGCTCAGCAGCTTCTCCGAGCTCGGGCGCCATCTCCGCGAGACCCTCCACCGCCTTGGAAGCCGCTGCGAGCAGCGCGAGTGCATTGGTAGGTTCGCCGTCATACAGCGCTTCGAGCGCGCTTTGTCCGCGCTCAGCGATGGAGGTGGCATTGGCGAGTTTCAAACGCTCAGCCTCGAGGGTTTGAAACTCGCCCTCAGCAACCCCTAATGCATCCAGTTCGGCCAATTGGAAACGCAGAAACTCGGCTCGATCTGCATCGTCCGTGGACGCGGTCTCCACCTGTTCCAAAGCTTCTTTTGCCTCGCGCCACCGATGCCATGCTGTCTCGATTTTTGTGAGCAGCGTGTCGTAATCGCCACGCGTGTCCAAGAGGTCTCGTTGCACCTCGCTTCGTGTCAGCAATTGGTGCTCATGCTGGCCATGGATACTGACAAGAAGGGCGCCCAACTCGCGGAGGCTCTGCATTGTCGCCGGGTTACCGTTGATAAAGCCTCGGGCCCGTCCGTCTTTCGCAATTACGCGGCGCAGATGGCATTCACCGCCCGCGTCGAGCGCACGTGCTTCCAACCAGGCTTGTGCCGACTCGCCAGGCTCGAAGCTGGCGGCGATTTCGGCTCGCGACTGCCCAGCGCGGATCACATCGGTCGTCGCACGCTCGCCCAGTACGAGACCCAGTGCGTCGATCAGTATGGATTTGCCCGCCCCGGTTTCGCCGGTCATCACATTCATACCGATGGAAAACTCGACCTCGACCGATTCGATAATCGCAAAGTTGCGTACATGCATCATGCACAGCATGTCAGTCTCCGTCCCGTTCCCGGCGCCGGCGAGAATCCGCGCCCCAGTTGAGTTTGGAGCGCAACAACTCGGCGTGATCGTAGCCTGGCGGATGGAGCAGACGAAGCTGCTGATTCGCACGTCGCACGATAAGCGAATCGTTATCTTGCAGTTCGCGCAGCAGCTGGCCATCGACACTAATCTCGGCCTTGGTTTGAAAGCGCTCAGTGCGCCGCACGCTGATTTCGACCGAAGCAGGCAAAACGATCGGCCGGTCGCTGAGTGTGTGTGGGCACACCGGGACAAGGGCAATTGCTTCGATCCCCGGCTGGAGAATCGGCCCGCCGCAAGACAGCGCGTAAGCGGTAGACCCGGTGGGTGTCGCAAGGATCAGGCCGTCGCCTGCATGGTCATTGAGAAAACGATCATCAACGCGAGTCTCAAAATCGATCATGCGTCCGGTGTCGCGCCGGCCAACCACGACATCGTTGACCGCGAGTGCTTTGGCGATTTTATGGCCGTTGCGAAACACCTCTGCTTCGAGCAACAAGCGCGATTCCTCAATTGCCTCGTTGGCCAGAACGGCAGCGAGCGAGCGACTCATTTCATCAGGAGAAATGTCGGTAAGAAAGCCAAGGCGCCCAAGATTGATGCCGAGCACCGGAATCTCGTACCCGATCGCGATCCGAGCGGCGTAGAGCAGTGTGCCGTCACCGCCGATGGCGATGAACAAATCGGCACGATCGACCAGCGCGACGCGCGGCACCACCTCCGCAGCTACGCCTGCGATCGGCTCACCCAACAGTGGATCGACGCCCGCGTCTTTCAGGAAATCGGCAACCTCACGTGCCTGCTCCTGCACGCGGGGGTCTTTAGGGTGTCCGAATAGCGCTGCGGTCTTGATCATAACCTCATAGTGTGACGGCTAGTTCTACGTCCAGCAACGCTGTTTTATGGTCTGGTTGACGCCTTGCTGTGCCGCGGTAAGCTTGCATTGGGAATCATGAAGAGAACCTCGGCATTGGCACGAAATTCTGAACAAGCAGAACTGTCACCCCGGGCTCAGAAGCTACTTCGGGTTTTGATCGAGCGTTACGTAAAGGACGGCACACCGGTCGGTTCTCGCACGCTCGCTCGCGACGGGGGGCTTGAGCTCAGCCCGGCGACAATACGCAACGTAATGTCCGATCTTGAGGAGCTTGGGCTTGTTGCCGCACCGCACACATCCGCTGGTCGCGTCCCCACACCGCTGGGATACCGGGTGTTCGTCGACAGTCTGATGCGTGTTCGACCGCTGACAACACGTGCTGTGCGCGAGCTTGAGGCGCAATTGGCCAGCGAGAATAGCGATACAGCATCACTCGTCTCCTCTGCGTCCAGCATACTGTCCCAGTTCACGCAGATGGCGGGCGTCGTCACTGTTCCTCGTGCCGAGAAGGTCACCCTCCGTCAGATTGAGTTTTTACCGCTCGGCGATCAGCGGGTCTTGGCGATTTTGGTCATCAATGCTTCCGAGGTGCAGAACCGCATTCTCCAGACTTCACGGGAATATACGCGAGACGAACTGACGCACGCAGCGAATTTCATCAACTCGAAGTGTGCCGGGATGGAGCTCTCTGCGATTCGCGGTGTGATCCTGGAGGAGCTGGAGCGTGCGCGTGCATCAATGAATCAGGCGATGATTGATGTGGTGAGTATCGCTCAAACGGCTCTCGATGCCGGCAAGCCCGCCGAGGCCGAGTACATCATGGCGGGGGAAACCAACCTGATGGGATTTTCGGAGTTGTCCGACGTTGAGAAACTGAGACGGCTCTTTGATGCGTTCAATCAGAAGCGCGATTTGCTGGATCTGCTCGACCGCAGTATCGAAGCAAGTGGCGTCCAGATATTTATTGGCGAGGAATCCGGCTATCAGATTCTGGACGATTGCAGCGTGGTGGCCTCGCCTTATGCGATTGATGATGAGGTCGTCGGCGTGCTGGGCGTCATCGGGCCCACGCGCATGGCCTATGACCGGGTCATTCCGGTGGTGGATATTACGGCGAAGTTGCTCTCCACCATCTTGAATTCGAGAAACGAGCCCCAATAAGCCCTCCAGATGCAAGAATGACGCCCCACGTTTGGGCATCGAACTGGAGATTCAGGCATGACGGATACCGCGAATCAGGCGGAGCCTAACGACAAAGAAACTTCACAGTCATCAGGAGCTGATGACCACGTGGAAATCTCTGACGAGGCACTCAAAGCGGAGCAGGCTGAGGCAGCGGATCCGCTGGCCGCTCTCGAAGCCAAGGCGCAGGAGATTTGGGACAAATACGTTCGTGCCGTAGCTGAGCTGGATAACGTGCGCAAACGCGCGCAGCGCGACGTCGAGCAAGCCCATAAGTTCGGCAACGAGCGATTGCTCGGCGAGCTGCTTGCCGTGTCGGATAGCCTCGAGGCTGGAATTGCAGCGGGCGATCAGGCAAGCGCGGAAGCTTTGCTTGAGGGCAGCGCCGCAACCCTGAAGTTGCTGATGACGACGCTGGAGAAATTCGGAGTGACCGTGATCGACCCGACCGGCGCGCCCTTTGACCCGCAAGAGCACGAGGCGATGACAATGGTCCCGAGCGCTGATGCGGAGCCTGGATCGGTAATCGATGTCATCCAGAAGGGCTACAGCCTGAATGGCCGCCTCATTCGCGCAGCGCGCGTGGTAGTGGCCGCTGAGGCGTCTTGAAACTCAGGTGTTTCCCCCCACTTATCTAACAACTTGAAAAAATGATCGCTGGCCAGAGTGCTGGCTACAGACTGAAGAGGATTTTCCATGGGCAAAGTGATCGGTATCGACCTCGGGACCACCAACTCCTGCGTGGCGGTCATGGAAGGCGACAGCGCACGCGTTATCGAAAACAGTGAGGGCGATCGCACGACGCCTTCGATCGTCGCGTTCACCAAAGACAACGAAGTGCTGGTCGGGCAGTCTGCAAAACGTCAGGCGGTGACCAATCCGACAAATACGCTGTTCGCGGTCAAGCGTTTGATCGGGCGTCGCTTCGAAGATGACGTAGTTCAGAGAGATATTGGAATGGTGCCTTACACGATCGCCAAAGCGGACAATGGTGACGCTTGGGTCGAGGTTGATGGCAAGAAGATGGCGCCGCCCGAGATCTCGGCGCGTGTGCTGATGAAGATGAAGAAGACCGCCGAAGACTACCTCGGTGAAGAGGTCACTGAGGCCGTCATTACCGTGCCGGCTTACTTCAACGATTCTCAGCGCCAGGCGACAAAGGACGCGGGCAAGATTGCGGGCCTCGAGGTCCGTCGCATCATCAATGAGCCGACGGCAGCAGCGCTTGCTTATGGAATGGACAAGAAGCGCGGCGATCGCACGATCGCCGTTTATGATCTCGGGGGTGGCACCTTCGACGTGTCGATCATTGAGATCGCGGAAGTCGACGGTGAACACCAGTTCGAAGTGCTCGCGACCAACGGTGATACGTTCCTTGGCGGGGAAGACTTTGATCTCAAACTGATCGATTACCTCGCCAGCGAATTCGAGAAAGAGTCGGGTATGGACCTGCGCAACGAAGCGCTGGCCATGCAACGACTGAAAGAGGCGGCGGAGAAGGCCAAAATCGAGCTCTCCTCGCAGCAGCAGACGGAAGTCAACCTGCCGTATATCACCGCGGACGCGAGCGGACCTAAGCACCTAAACATCAAGGTAACGCGTGCGAAGCTCGAGTCACTGGTCGGTGACTTGATCTCGCGCACGATCGAACCTTGCAAAATTGCATTGAAAGATGCAGGTCTCAAGGTGTCCGACGTTCACGATGTGATTCTTGTTGGTGGCCAGACGCGTATGCCGAAGGTGGCTGAAGAAGTGCAGAACTTCTTTGGTAAAGAGCCACGCCGCGACGTGAATCCCGACGAAGCGGTTGCCATCGGTGCCGCTATTCAGGGTGGCGTACTGTCTGGGGATGTGAAGGACGTGTTGCTGCTTGACGTGACGCCTTTGTCGCTGGGTATCGAGACGATGGGCGGTGTGATGACGAAACTCATCGACAAGAACACAACGATTCCGGCAAATGCGGAGCAGGTGTTCTCCACGGCGGATGACAATCAGACCGCGGTAACGATCCACGTACTGCAGGGTGAGCGTGAGCGCGCTGGCGATAACAAGTCACTCGGCAAGTTCGATCTGGCCGATATCCCGCCGGCGCCGCGAGGTATGCCTCAGATTGAGGTGACGTTCGACATCGACGCGAACGGTATCCTCAACGTGTCTGCCAAGGACAAGGCGACCGGCAAGAGCCAGAACATCGTGATCAAGGCCTCAAGCGGTCTGTCCGATGAAGAAATTGACAACATGGTTCGGGACGCTGAGGCGCACGCCGAGGAAGACCGTAAGTTCCGTGAATTGGTGGATGTGCGCAACCAGGCCGATGGCCTGATTCACGCGACAGAGAAATCGCTCGAGGACCTTGGCGATAAGGTCGAAGCGCAGGAGCGTGCGACGATCGAGTCGGCAATCAACGATCTGAAAGGCGTAGTGTCCGGTGAGGATCAAGCGGCGATCGAAGCCAAGACCAAAGCGTTGGCAGAAGCGTCTGCCGCTATGGCGCAAAAGGCCTACGAACAGGCCGAAGCGACCGGTGATGATGGCAGTGCTTCCGCATCAGCCGACGACGACGTTGTCGATGCCGAGTTTGAGGAAGTTTCGGACGACGACAAGAAATCAGCCTAATAATCGGGTTGTCGAGACCGGGCCGGGCAGGGTGCACAACCCCTGTCCGGCCTGTCGGTGAATAAAGAGGACCGCATGGCGAAACGTGACTACTACGAGGTGCTTGGCGTTGAAAAAAGCGCCGATGAGGCGACGCTGAAAAAAGCGTACCGTCGTCTCGCCATGAAGCACCACCCGGATCGTAACCCCGACGATTCGGAGGCCGAGGCCCGTTTCAAGGAAGCTAAAGAAGCCTACGAAGTGCTTTCCGATAGCCAAAAGCGCGCAGCCTACGATCAGTTCGGGCATGACGGCGTTAGCAATAGCGCGTCCGGCGGCCCTGGGTTCGATGGAGGCGCTTCCTTTAGCGACGTGTTCGGCGATGTGTTCGGCGATATCTTCGGTGCAGCAGGTCGTCGCGGTGGCGGTGGTCGTCAGGTGTATCGGGGCGCTGATTTGCGCTATGAACTGGAAATGACTCTGGAACAAGCGGTGCGCGGAGAGTCTCGTACCCTCGAGATTCCGACACTGGTGGTTTGTGATACGTGCGATGGCAGTGGCGCCGCACCGGGCACCAAACCGGAAACCTGCGCTACCTGTGGTGGGGCGGGACAGGTTCGCATGACACAGGGCTTTTTCTCTGTGCAACAAACCTGCCCGGCGTGCCATGGTGAAGGCACTATCATCAAGGACCCATGCCCGGCATGTGATGGACGCGGGCGCCAACGCAAGACCCGTACGTTGCAGGTCAAGATTCCCGCGGGCGTTGATTCAGGCGACCGGATTCGGCTAACGGGCGAGGGCGAGGCCGGGCGCAACGGCGGCCCCTCCGGAGATCTCTATGTAGAGGTGAGATTGGCCCAGCATGAGGTTTTTGAGCGCGATGGGCCGGATTTGCATTGCGACGTGCCATTGAGTTTCGTGACCGCTACGCTCGGTGGCTCGGTAACCGTGCCCACTTTGGATGGCGAGGTCACGCTTAAGGTGCCCCCGGGCACGCAGACAGGCAAGGTGTTCAGGCTGCGCGGCAAAGGCGTGCCGACGGTTCGTATCCAGGACCCGGGCGACTTGTACTGCAAAGTGATGCTGGAAACTCCGGTTAATCTCACGGCAGACCAGAAAGAGCTGCTGCGAAAGTTTGATAGTGCTGTTGATCTCGGTGGTGATCGCCACAACCCGCGCACACAGTCGTGGACGGATAATGTGAAGCGTTTTTTCGACAACATCGGCTCGTGAGTGCGCATGACCGTGAGCCGCTGCGAATCGCATTGCTCGGCGCTACAGGCAGGATGGGGCAACAAATCGATGTGCTTGCTAAACAGGCCAGCGATTTGGAAGTGGTTACGCGCTGGAGTCGGGGTTCAGACTTAGTCAGTACGTTGCAGGGCACCGATCTTGCGATGGATTTCACGCAGGCCCATGCCACCCAGATATTGGTTAACGGGCTTTCCCAGACCGACTGCGCTTTAGTAACCGGCACAACCGGGCGGGACAACCAACAGATCGCGGCGATAGCAAACCTCGCAAACTCACGCCAGGTGTTCGTGGCGAGCAACATGAGTATCGCCGTTAATCTATTGCACGCGCTTGTCGAGCGTGCCGCAGCTGCGCTGCCGGGCTTCGATATCGAGATCGCTGAGACCCATCATTCAGGTAAAGTGGATGCGCCCTCCGGGACAGCTCTGACCCTTGGCCACGCTGCGGCGAGTGCCAGGGGCTTGGCGGGCTGGAAACCAGGGATTCGAGGAGCGGGTCAGCGCGGCTCGGGTGAAATCGGGTTTAGCGTGCAACGCGGTGGCAATGTGATCGGAGAGCACTCGGTGTCGTTCTTCGGGGGGCGTGAACGCCTGACATTGTCGCACCGGGCTGAGGATCGGCAGCTGTTTGCCGCAGGGGCCCTGGACGCAGCACGGTGGTTGATTGATCAGCCAGTCGGTCTCTACGGAATGCAGGATCTGGTCGCATCGATCGCCTGAGTCTTTCTTTGCGCGCCCTGCTGCCGTACAATCTTCGCTCAGCAGGCGATCTGCTGACCACAAGCGGGAGCGTCGCGATCAGTGCTCTACATTGATCAGCTGACCTTCCGCTTTTGTGTGTCTGCCTTTCGCAGTATTCGAAGAGGTAGCAATGGTTAAACCGGCAATTCTCGCCCTGGCGGACGGCACAGTGTTCCGCGGGCTTTCGTGTGGGGCTGATGGCGAAGCTATCGGGGAAGTGGTTTTTAACACGGCCATGACCGGTTATCAGGAGATCCTCACCGATCCCTCATATTGCCAACAGATCGTCACGTTGACCTACCCACATATCGGCAATACCGGCACCAACAGCGACGACTTCGAGTCTTCAAAAGTTCACGCAACGGGTCTTGTGATTCGAGATCGTTCGATTGTGACTTCGAGTTGGCGATCAGAAGCAAACCTCGCCGACTTTTTGCGGCGTGCCAATGTGGTGGCGATAAGCGATTTGGACACGCGTGCGCTGACACGTCACATCCGTGAACACGGCGCTCAGCAGGGTTGTATCGTGACCGCCGAAGATGGCGCCGCAGCGTCGGCGCTTGCGAAAGCAGCTGTTGAGAAGGCCAAGGTAGCGCCGGGCCTCGCGGGAGCTGACCTTGCAAAGGTAGTCACGACCGATAGCAGCTATCAATGGGCGCAGGGCGAGTCGTGGAATAACCCGGAACCTGTGGTAACCCGACGGATCGCGCCGTTGCACGTGGTCGCTTATGACTTTGGCATCAAGCGCAACATTCTGCGCCTTCTGGTCGAGCATGATTGTCGTGTCACTGTGGTGCCAGCGAAGACGAGTGCTGACGAGGTGCTCGATCTGCATCCCGATGGGGTGTTCTTGTCAAACGGTCCTGGTGACCCCGAGCCATGCGACTACGCGATCGAAGCCATTCGAAAGTTGCTTGAGACTGAAATTCCGATGTTCGGTATTTGTCTTGGCCATCAGCTGCTTGCACTGGCACTCGGGGCGAAGACTGAAAAAATGAAATTTGGACATCATGGCGCCAACCATCCGGTTCAGGATCTGGAGTCCGGACGCGTGCTCATCTCAAGCCAGAACCATGGTTTCGCGGTCGCCGAGGACAGCTTGCCCGACGGGGTAATCCCAACACATCGATCGTTGTTCGACGGCACACTTCAGGGCATCGCGCACGAGAGCCTTCCGGTGTTTTCGTTCCAGGGCCATCCGGAGGCCAGTCCTGGACCACAGGATGTCCGGCATCTCTTCCACCAGTTCTCGCTCGCGATGGCTCAGTGTATTCAGGAGCGCGGCATGAGCGAATCGGGCGAGCGAGCCGCCGAATCGTGAGCCACGCAAACACCACCTACAACAGGAGCCACGGTGCCTAAGAGAGAAGATATCAAGAGCATCATGATTATCGGCGCAGGACCGATCATCATTGGCCAGGCGTGCGAGTTCGACTACTCGGGTGCCCAGGCATGCAAGGCGCTGCGCGAGGAGGGCTTTCGAGTCATCCTGATCAACTCAAATCCGGCGACGATCATGACGGACCCGGAGATGGCAGATGCGGTCTACATCGAACCGGTCCACTGGACTGCCGTCGCGAAGATTATTGAGAAAGAAAAGCCGGATGCACTTCTGCCGACTATGGGCGGTCAGACTGCGCTGAATTGTGCGCTCGATCTCGTGCGCGAGGGCGTGCTTGAGGCAAATGGCGTTGAGCTGATCGGTGCTTCCCAAGAGGCTATTGATACCGCCGAGGATCGTGAGAAATTCAAGAAGGCGATGGATGAAATCGGCCTCGAATCTCCGCGAGCGGCAGTGGCGCATACACTGGATCAGGCCTTTGAGATTCAGAAAGACGTGGGTTACCCGGCGATCATTCGACCTTCCTTCACAATGGGCGGCACCGGTGGCGGTATCGCCTACAATAAGGAAGAGTTCGAAGAGATCGTGAGCAATGGTCTCGACCTCTCGCCCACAACCGAGGTCTTGATCGAAGAGTCGATCATCGGCTGGAAAGAGTTTGAAATGGAGGTGGTTCGCGATCGGGCTGACAACTGCATCATCATCTGTTCGATCGAGAATGTTGATGCCATGGGTGTGCATACCGGTGACTCTATTACCGTGGCACCCGCACAGACTCTGACGGATCGCGAGTATCAGCTGATGCGAAACGCCTCGCTGGCGGTACTCAGACGTATCGGTGTGGAAACCGGTGGCTCGAACGTGCAGTTCGCCGTGGACCCGCGCGACGGCCGCATGGTGGTCATCGAGATGAATCCGCGCGTATCGCGTTCATCCGCACTGGCTTCGAAAGCGACAGGGTTCCCCATTGCCAAAGTCGCTGCAAAACTCGCCGTGGGCTACACGCTCGATGAGCTACGCAATGACATCACTGGCGGTAGGACGCCGGCCTCGTTTGAGCCGACCATCGATTACGTAGTCACCAAAATGCCACGGTTCACCTTCGAGAAATTCCCGGGGGCGGATGCGCGTCTGACAACCTCGATGAAGTCGGTCGGTGAGGTGATGTCGATAGGACGAACGTTTCAGGAATCGATCCAGAAAGCGCTTCGCGGACTCGAAACAGGGCTCGATGGATTCGACAGGCAATTGCCCAAGGGGCTGAGCGAGGAGACCTGTCGCGAGATGGTTGAGCGGGAAGTGCGGTCTCCAAGCGCAAGTCGATTGCTATGGGTCGCAGAGGCTTTTCGACTGGGCTTCAGTATCGATCAGGTACATCAGTTGTCGGGTATCGATCCCTGGTTCCTCGGGCAAATTCTTGATTTGGTTCGTGTTGAAAGTGGTATCCGCGCGCTTGGCGACAGTGTGTTCCGCGCGGCGAATCTGCGCGAGCTCAAGCGACGGGGGTTCTCCGACGCCAGGGTCGGTTACCTGAGTGGTCGCGATGCGGCAGATGTTCGAGCAGCACGAGTGAAGAGCGGTGTGCAGCCGGTCTACAAGCGAGTTGATACCTGTGCCGCCGAGTTTGCGACTGACACGGCCTACATGTACTCCACCTATGAGCAGTACTGCGAGGCGGATGTGACGGACTCGCGCAAAATCATGATTCTCGGTGGTGGGCCGAACCGAATCGGACAAGGAATCGAGTTCGATTATTGTTGCGTTCACGCGTCTTTAGCACTGCGTGAGGCGGGCTACGACACGATCATGGTGAACTGCAATCCCGAGACCGTCTCGACCGACTTTGATACGTCCGATCGGTTGTATTTCGAGCCGCTGACGTTCGAAGACGTTATGAATATCGTGGACCTGGAAAAACCGGTCGGTGTGATTGTGCAGTTTGGTGGTCAGACGCCTCTAAAACTGGCTGACGCACTGGCAGCGGCCGGTGCTCCCATTATCGGTACCACCGCAGACTCGATCGATCTTGCAGAAGATCGCGAGCGATTCCAGAAGATCATTGACGACCTTAAGTTGCTGCAGCCGCCAAATGCGACGGCTCGTGACGAGAGTGAAGCATTGGCGCAGGCGGGTGAGGTTGGCTACCCGTTAGTCGTGCGACCCTCCTACGTGCTTGGTGGGCGCGCGATGGAAATCGTCTACAACGACGATGAGCTCAAAAGCTACATGCAACGCAGCGTGGACGTCACTGAAGGTGCGCCGGTCCTTTTGGACGGATTCCTTGATCAGGCTATCGAGGTCGATGTCGATATCGTTGCCGACGGCACGGACGTGCTGGTCGGCGGCATCATGCAGCACATTGAGCAAGCGGGTGTGCATTCCGGCGATTCCGGATGCGTGTTGCCGCCGGTCTCGTTGAGCGACGAAGTGCAAGCTCAACTTATTGAGCAAGTCACGCAATTGGCAGATGCCCTTGATGTCGTGGGCCTGATGAATACGCAGTTTGCCATTCAGGGTGATGACATTTATCTGCTCGAGGTGAATCCACGCGCGTCGAGGACTGTGCCTTTCGTCTCCAAGGCGACGGGCGTGCCGCTGGCAAAAATCGCAGCCCGAGTGATGGCGGGTGAGAGGCTCGCCGGATTAGGATACACAACGCAAGTCACTCCGGCATTTTTCTCTGTGAAAGAGTCGGTATTCCCGTTCAAGAAGTTTCCGCATTCCGATCCGATCCTCGGGCCAGAGATGAAGTCAACCGGAGAAGTTATGGGTACCGGGCTTACGTTCGGGGAGGCATATGCCAAAGCGCAACTGGCGTCCGGTGTCATCCTCCCAAGAGGCGGTACGGCGATTATCTCGGTGCGTGATAGAGATAAGGAAGACGTCGTCGAACTTGCTCAAATGCTGATCGAACTGGGTTTTGATATTGTTGCAACGCAGGGTACGGCGAAAGCGCTGACCGCTGCAGGGGTGGAATGCCGCCGTGCTAACAAAGTGAGTGAAGGTCGCCCGCACTTGGTCGATATGATCAAGAACGGTGAGGTAGAGCTCATCATCAATACGACCGAAGGCAAGAAAGCGATTCGCGATTCTCAGACGATTCGTGGGGAAGCGGTTGCCCGTGGCGTGACTTACTACACAACGCTGGCCGCAGCTCGAGCAACGTGCGATGCCATGCAGCATATCGCGGACGACGCGGTTAATTGCTTGCAGGATTTGCACGCAACGCGGGCGGCCTGAGTACAGCGCTGTAGTTGTACTTTTGACAGAGTAAAATAATGAATAAGGTACCTTTGACTGCGCGCGGCGCGGAACAGCTGAAGTCTGAGCTGAAGCATCTGAAGAGCGTGGAGAGACCACGCATTATTCAGGCGATTGCTGAAGCCCGTGAGCACGGAGATCTCAAAGAGAACGCGGAGTACCATGCGGCCAAGGAGCAGCAAAGCTTTGCGGAGGGCCGAATCCAGGAAATCGAGGCCAAGCTCTCAAACGCCCAGGTCATCGACGTTACCCAGCTGAAAGCGACCGGCAAAGTGGTTTTTGGAGCGACGGTAGAGTTACTCGACCTCGACAGCGATCAATCGCTGACCTACCAGATTGTCGGCGATGATGAGGCTGACATTAAGGGCGGACTCATATCCATCAGCTCGCCGATCGCTCGAGCGCTGATCGGCAAGAATGAGGGCGATGAGGTAACCGTGGCGGCGCCCGCAGGCGCTAAGGATTACGAGATCGTCGAGGTGCGCTACGTCTGAGCGGTACTCAACGACTACCGAGCACCACTTTGGGTTGCTCAAGGTTGCGTCGAAAGAAAAGCGCAACGTTACCGGTGCGCTGGACTCGAGTTGCGCCGAAGTCGTCGCAAATCGTCACAATGATTTGGTCGCGAACATCGCGGTCTCCAACTCGAATGCTGATTTTGATCAGCTCATGGAACGCGAGTGCTTGTTCGATTTCGTAACGAACATTCTCGGACAGGCCAGGCTCGGCCACGATGACCACAGGTTTGAGTTTATGACCCAGCCCACGCAGGGTTTTCTTTTGTCGCTCGGAGAGACTGTACACGCGCGTAGTTCCGCTATCGAGGGGCGAGCGAGTATGGACCACCGCGCGGCCACAGTCACGTGGGAGTCTGCACACCAATGAGCAAGCCGCGCGGATCAAATGCCGGTTGGCGTGAGCGACAGGAAAAGGATCCATGGGTCAGGAAGGCGAGGGCAGAAGGTTACCGCTCGAGGGCGGTCTACAAACTGGATGAGTTGACGCGAAACCAGAAAATTCTGAGGCGTGGAATGCGAGTCGCCGACCTGGGCGCTGCTCCCGGCGGCTGGTCACAGTGGGTTGCACGAGCGCTCGACGACGATGTAACTATTGTTGCGGTGGATCTTCTCGAGATGGATGCTTTGGCAGGCGTTGAGTTCATCCAGGGTGATTTCCGTGACGATGACGTGCTTGCCGCTGTGTCGAAGGCGGTTGGCTCGCAACCGCTCGACCTTGTAATGAGTGATATGGCCCCCAATATCAGTGGTGTGAAGGCGGTGGATCAGCCGAGGTCGATGTACCTTGCTGAGCTGGCGTTAGAGTTTGCGACCGAAATGCTCGGATCGCAGGGAGTATTCATCTGTAAGGTGTTCCAGGGCGAAGGCTTTGATGAGTATGTGCGGCAACTTCGCCAAAGATTCAACAAGGTTTCTGTGAAAAAGCCGAAAGCATCAAGACCTAGCAGTACTGAGGTGTATGCGCTGGCGAGAACCCGGCGCTTGGTGTAGTGTCGAAATGAGATCTGTGAAGGAACCCGGGTCGCGTCTATCAACGGGCAGCGCCTGCCCAATTTTCCAAGCAGAAAGTCCCTTATCGTCGGCGAAAGTGTCGACATCGTGTCCTAAAGAGGCAAATTAGTGAATGATTCAGCCAAGAATATCCTGATTTTTGTGGCGATCGTACTGGTCTTGATGACCGTCGTGCAGAGCTTTAATGGCGCAGGCATGCGGAGTAGTCAGCAGGAGAGCTACTCGGATTTCCTGAACCGGGTCGAAGATAACTCGATAGAATCGGTGAGCTTTGACGGGCAGACGGTCCGTTACGTGACCAAGAACGGCTCTCCGTTTTACGCGTTTAATCCCGAGAGCGGCGATGTGTCGGTGCTGATTGGTGAGCTGCGTGAGCGAGGCGTCCAGTTCGACATGCCAGAGCCGGAAAGACAAGGGCTGCTGTTGCAGCTTCTCGTGTCCTCGTTCCCGGTGCTTCTGCTGATCGCCGTATGGATTTATTTCATGCGCCAGATGCAGGGCGGTGGTGCAGGTGGTCGTGGTGCTATGTCGTTTGGCAAGAGCAAAGCGCGCCTGCTGGGCGAAGATCAGGTAGGCGTTACATTCAGCGACGTAGCGGGCGTTGAGGAAGCGAAGGAAGAGGTCGTCGAAATCGTCGACTTCCTAAAAGACCCGAGCAAATTCCAGCGCCTTGGCGGCAAAATTCCAAAAGGGGTCTTGATGGTCGGATCACCCGGCACGGGCAAGACGCTGCTGGCACGAGCGATTGCCGGCGAAGCGAAGGTGCCGTTCTTTACGATCTCCGGCTCGGACTTCGTGGAGATGTTCGTCGGTGTCGGTGCCTCGCGAGTACGCGACATGTTTGAGCAGGCCAAAAAGCACGCGCCGTGCATCATTTTCATCGATGAAATCGACGCGGTAGGTCGCCATCGTGGCGCGGGTCTCGGTGGCGGGCATGACGAGCGCGAGCAAACGCTGAACCAGCTGCTCGTTGAAATGGACGGTTTCGAAGGCAATGAAGGCATTATCGTCATCGCGGCTACCAACAGACCGGACGTGCTGGACCCTGCCCTGTTGCGCCCTGGCCGATTTGATCGGCAGGTTGTAGTGCCTTTGCCAGACGTTCGAGGTCGCGAGCAGATTCTGCGAGTCCACATGCGCAAGGTGCCGCTCGGGGACGATGTGCGTCCGGGCATCATCGCCCGCGGTACGCCCGGATTCTCCGGGGCGGACCTCGCGAATCTTGTCAACGAGGCAGCCTTGTTCGCGGCTCGTGCGAATCGGCGCACTGTTGGCATGGAAGAGTTCGAGAAAGCCAAAGACAAGATTATGATGGGCGCGGAACGTCGTTCCATGGTCATGAACGAGGACGAGAAAAAGCTCACCGCGTACCACGAGGCCGGGCACGCTATCGTTGGGCTGAACGTGCCTGACCATGATCCAGTCTACAAAGTCACGATCATTCCGCGTGGGCGAGCGCTTGGTGTCACCATGTTCCTCCCAGAAGAGGATCGATACAGCTACTCGAAGCAACGCTTGAACAGTCAGATCGCCAGCCTCTTCGGTGGGCGGATTGCGGAAGAGCTGATCTTCGGGGCGGACAGCGTCACGACGGGGGCAAGCAACGATATCGAGCGAGCGACGGATATCGCACGCAATATGGTCACGAAGTGGGGTCTTTCCGATCGCTTGGGGCCGTTGAGCTATAGCGAGGAAGAAGGTGAGGTGTTCCTTGGTCGCACGATGACGCAAACCAAACAGGTTTCGGGGCAGACTGCGAAAGCGATCGACGAGGAAATTCGTTCGATCATCGACCTGAACTACGGTCGGGCAGAGCAGATCCTGGAGGATCACAAAGACAAGCTCCACACCATGGCAGAAGCGCTGATCAGGTACGAAACGATCGATGAGAAGCAAATCGCCGACATCATGGAAGGTCGTGATCCACGACCGCCGGCAGACTGGACGGATAACGACAATCCGCCAAGCGCGGTGACAGGCGACGGCCCGTCGAAGCGCAAGTCTGACGGTCCAAGTGGATCGATCGGTGGACCAGCGGGACAAAGCAGCTAGGTTCAATCGACATGTCTGAACGGCGATCTGCCGTAGGGGCGCTGCTGGCTAAGCAGCGCCCTTTGATTATGGGCATCCTGAACGTGACGCCCGATTCGTTTTCGGATGGCGGCAAATATCCCGAAGTTGAGGCTGCCGTAGCGGCTGCCTTAACGATGGTCGAGGCGGGTGCTGACATCATCGATGTCGGTGGAGAGTCGACGCGCCCAGGCGCAGCGAAAGTCGCTACCGATGAGGAGTTGCACAGAACCATTCCGGTCATCGAGGCGCTAGCGAGCGCTGCTCCGGCGGTGATCTCCATCGACACGAGCAAGCCAGAAGTCATGACCGCCGCCGTCGATGCCGGCGCTACGTTAATCAATGATGTCCGTGC
>JBCBNU010000029.1:0-32004 GCA_039821645.1 Pseudomonadota bacterium | reverse complement strand
ACCGACAATTGGATCGACCGACCAGCTCGTAGGCACCGCCCTTCTTGGCAGCGTGCGGCTGCTCTCCGACCATTCGGTCAACAGCGAACCATGCGATGACCGAGAGAATCGGCGCGACGAGCATGGCGATGACGACGTGTTTGTTCTTCCACATAACCCTTTCCCCGAGTGCAAAAGAGGGCTGCGCTAGTCCCCTGCGCAGCCCTCACACCTTATCCCACTTCCTGAGATTAGTGGTCGGCTACCGCGCCACCCGCACCTGCCGGCACACGAATGTGGTCGACGAGGTCCTGCACTTCTTTCGGTGGTGCCGCCGTGACCGAGGACACCGCGAAGGCGACGCCGAAGTTCACGATCGCGCCGATCGCCCCGAAGGCGTTCGGTTCGATACCGAGGAACCAGTTCGGTGACAGATCGCCAAGGAACGATGTGCTCTGGATGAACATGATGCCTTTGTGCTGGAACACGTAGAGCAACGTGACGCTGATACCGGCCAGCATGCCCGCGACGGCGCCTTGCTTGTTCATGCGCTTGGAGAAGATCCCCATCATGAGCGCCGGGAAGATCGACGACGCGGCGAGACCGAACGCGAGGGCAACTGTGCCAGCGGCGAAGTCGGGCGGGTTGAACCCGAGGTAGCCCGCGGCGGCGATTGCACCTGCCATGGCGACTCGACTGGCCATGAGCTCCTGCTTCTCGGAGATGTCCGGTTTGAGCACCCCTTTGAGCAAGTCATGTGATATCGCGGAAGATATCGCCAAGAGCAGACCCGCAGCCGTCGACAGCGCAGCCGCCAGACCGCCAGCTGCGACCAGGGCGATCACCCAGTTAGGCAGACCTGCAATTTCGGGGTTAGCCAGCACCATGATGTCGTTGTCGACCTTCGTCAGCTCGTTAACCGATTCATCCGCTGAGTACTGGATACGACCATCGTTGTTCTTGTCGGTGAATTCGAGCAAGCCTGTGCGCTCCCAGTTACGAACCCAGGTGGGGCGTTCTTCATAGAGCATGTACTCGCCAGCGCTCGGCTCGATCGTGTTCATCAGGTTCAAGCGCGCCATTGCCGCAACAGAAGGTGCCGTTGTATAGAGGATCGCGATGAACACCAACGCCCAGCCTGCGGAGCTACGCGCATCCTTGACCTTGGGTACCGTGAAGAAGCGGATGATGACGTGCGGCAGACCCGCCGTGCCGATCATCAGCGACATCGTGTACATGAACATGTTGGTCAAACTGATCCTGGCGTTGGTCGTGTACTCGGCAAATCCGAGATCTCTGACGACGGCGTCCAGCTTGTCCAGCAGGAACACATCGGTACCGGCCATCGTAGAGCCAAGGCCAAGTTGCGGTATCGGATTGCCGGTCAGGTTCAGCGAAATGAAGATCGCCGGAATCGTGTAGGCAAGAATCAACACGCAGTACTGCGCGATCTGCGTGTAGGTGATGCCTTTCATTCCGCCCATAACCGCGTAGAAGAAGACGATCGCCATACCGATGGCCAGGCCCACGTCATAGTCGACTTCGAGGAAGCGGGAGAACGCGACGCCGATGCCTTTCATCTGACCGATGACGTAGGTCACCGAAGCGATGATCAGGCAGATCACTGCCACGATGCGTGCGGCTTTGCTGTAGTACCGATCGCCAATGAACTCGGGCACCGTGAATTTACCGAACTTGCGAAGGTAGGGCGCGAGCAGCATCGCCAAAAGGACATAGCCACCGGTCCAGCCCATGAGGAAGACCGAGCCGCCGTAGCCCATGAATGCGATGAGTCCCGCCATCGAAATAAACGACGCTGCGGACATCCAGTCAGCCGCTGTCGCCATCCCGTTGGCTACCGGGTGGATACCGCCGCCCGCGACATAGAACTCCTTCGTGCTACCGGCGCGCGCCCAAACGGCGATACCGATGTATATGAGGAAGGTAATCCCGACAACGATGTAAGTGAGTGTTTGCAGTTCCATCATCGTGCCCCTTTACTCTTCCACACCGTGATCGCGGTCGAGTTTCCCCATGCGATAGGCATAGAAGAAAATCAGGCCAACGAAGACGTAAATCGAGCCTTGCTGTGCGAACCAGAAGCCCAGCTTGTAGCCACCGATGCGTATCGAGTTGAGCGGTTCAACGAAGATGATGCCGAACCCGAACGACACGACGAACCAGATCACCATGCACACAGCGACCAGCTTAAGGTTTGCCGTCCAATAGTTATTTTTCGTAGACATTTTGCCCCCCAGTAAAGTGCTTTTTGTCTGCTCGGAAATGTAGCAAAGCGATGTGCTCGACCCTTACCGACTTTAGTCGTACGAGTCGGTGAGCCCATACACCTCAACGTTGTCGAGCTTGCATCTTCGACACTGACTCACTTGTTAGACGCTGCAATTCGCCCGTGGTGCGCCTGAGTAGTAGACTAATGGCACCGTGTTGGTGGGGCTGGCGCGGGGGGACGATTCGAGAGGGGGGACACCACGTTGATCAATACGTGGCTCTTGACGCTGCTTTGTATTGCCTACGTGGGCTTGCTGTTTGCGATTGCTCGCTGGGGCGATCGGACACCGTTGCGTCGACAATCCAGTCGCGCCAGAGGTGTGGTCTACAGCCTTGCTTTGGCGGTCTATTGCACATCTTGGACGTTCTACGGTGCGGTAGGGAGTGCCGCCAACGCGGGGTGGCTGTACCTGCCCATTTATCTCGGACCGATTCTCACCATCATCCTCGCCTGGCCGTTGATCGAGAGGATCATCGCGATCAGTCGACGCCAGCGGCTGACGACCATCGCGGATTTCATCAGTGCGCGCTACGGCAGATCGCGCGGCCTCGGGGTGTTGGTCACGCTGATTGCGACCGTCGGTTCGGTGCCGTATATCTCGCTCCAGCTGAAAGCAATTGTCACAAGCTTCGCGACCGTCGCTGGCGAGTGGTCAAGCGCAAGTGCCTGGCTGGACCCTGCACTGGTCATCGCACTGGGGCTGGCGGCATTCGCTATTCTCTTCGGTACCCGCAAGGTCGATATTACTGAACACCACGACGGCATGATGTTGGCGATCGCCTTTGAGTCGGTGGTGAAACTATTCGCGTTTCTCGCGATTGGCGCGCTCGCGGTTTGGATGCTGGGATCGGGTGCGCTTCCTGCAACACCATCGACAGCGAGCGGCGTGTTCACAAGTGGTGGGCTGCCAGCCACGTTCGTGACCCAGGTGCTGCTGGCGGGTGCCGCGATACTGTGTTTGCCACGCCAGTTTCACGTTGCGATCGTCGAAGCCAGAACCGATGCGGACACGGCGATTGCGCGATGGTTGTTCCCGGTTTATCTGGTGCTCTTCAGCCTGGGGGTCATTCCGATCACGCTCGCCGGACTGCGCGCCTTTCAGACCGCAGGCGTTGCCGCTGATACGTTTGTGCTGGCGCTGCCGATGTCGCTCGGCAACGAGATGCTCGCCATGCTGGCATTTGTCGGTGGGTTCTCGGCAGCAACCAGCATGGTGATCGTTGCGTGCGTTGCCCTGAGCACCATGATTTCGAACGAAATCGTCGTGCCTAGCCTGGTGCGGATGCGCGCGGTGCAGGGCGATATGCTGACCGACTTCCCTCGACTGATCCTGACTGCGAGACGCGTTGCTATTGTCGTGATTGCATTGCTGGCGCTTGCATATTTCAGAGTGACGGACGAAACGACAGCGCTTGCTTCGATCGGTCTTTTGTCTTTCGCAGCCGCTGCGCAGTTCGCGCCGCTGATCGTGCTGGGCGTCTATTGGCCAGGCGCTAATCGCATCGGCGCACTCGGGGGCTTGAGCGCGGGATTTGCCCTGTGGGCGTTCACGTTGTTCCTGCCCGCCCTCGCGAGATCTGGCGCATTGCCGATTTCGATTGTCGAGCAGGGCTTGTTCGGCTGGTCGGTATTGCGACCGGAAGCGTTGTTGTTCGATACGGGTCTGCATCCGCTGACGCACGGTGTGCTCTGGTCGCTCGGCACCAACCTTGCGGTGTTGATCGGGGTTTCGTTATCGCGCCGGCAGAGTCTGATCGAACGCAGTCAGGCGTATACGTTCGTCGGCTTACCAGACGTCGGAGGCAAGCTGCCCGATATCGCGACGGCGGGTGTCACCATCGACGACTTGCAAGCACTAGCTGCGCGGTTCGTCGGCGCCGAACACGCAAGACGTTCGTTTGCTGATCTGGTGGCACAGGAAGATGTGGCCTACCACGGCGATCAAACCGCTGATATGTCCGCGATCCGGTTCACTGAGAAATTGCTCTCGGGTGCGATTGGTGCGGCATCCGCCCGCGTGGTCGTGAGCAGCACGCTGCGCCAGAGCGGCAGCAATATCAGCGACGTTCTGATGTTGCTCGATGAGACCGGTGAGGCGATTCGTTTCAACCGGCAGTTGCTCGAGGCGACGCTCGAGAACATGTCGCAGGGCGTCAGCGTTGTTGACGATTCGCAGCGACTGATCGGATGGAATCGACGCTATCTCGAACTGATGAACTACAGCGAAACGCTTGTTTACGTTGGTCAGCCCATTACCGAATTGATCCGTCACAATGTGGCTCTAGGGCGCTTTGGTGATGAGGAGCCGGACGCTGTGGTCGCCAAACGTCTCGCGTTTCTTCGCAGCGGCTCTTCCTACACCTACGAGAGTCAGTTCGTCGACGGTAAAGTGATTCAGATTCGGGGACAGCCGATGGCGGGTGGTGGCTATGTCACGACCTATACGGATATCACCGCGTTTAAAGAGGCCGAACGCGAGCTCACCGAATCGCGCGATCAACTAGAGCAACGGGTGGCAGATCGCACGGCGGAGCTGCGTGATGCAATGGATCAGTTGGCGAGCGCAAAGCAGGACGCTGAGATTGCCAACCGCTCAAAAACACATTTCTTGGCGGCAGCCGCGCATGATCTGTTGCAACCACTGAACGCTACAAAATTGTTCGCAGCGCTGTTGCAGGAAAACAGCGCGCGACTACCCTCGGAGCAGCGGGTGCTCGTTGACAGAGTGCAGAGCGGTTTGGGGTCGGTAGAGTCTTTGCTGACCGCACTGCTCGATATCGCCAAGCTCGATGCCGCCGCACCGACACCGAAACTCAACGCGCTGCCGGTGAGCGAGTTGTTCCGAGAGCTGGAAACACAGTTTGCCCCGCTATTCGAGAACGAAAATCTTGAGCTTCGGTTCGTGACGTCGGACTACTGGATTCGAACGGATGCATCTCTGGTGCGGCGCATTCTTCAGAACTTTATTTCCAATGCGCGGCGCTACACCGATAGCGGTGGTGTTTTGGTCGGGTGTCGCTTGCGCGGGGATGAACTCGCCTTGCAGGTTGTCGACACTGGTTCAGGTATTCCTGAGGAACACCATGAGGCAATCTTCGAGGAGTTCCGCCGACTTCCTGGCAGTGATCAGTCGGCCAAGCGGGGACTAGGCCTCGGTCTTGCGATCGTACGACGGATCGCACGCCTGCTTGAGTATCCGATTGCGATGCAGTCAGTGCCAGGGCGCGGCAGTACCTTCGAAGTCAGCGTGCCGCGGGCACCTGCCGGTCGACTGCCAGAGGCCGTACCGGATACCGTACGTCAGCCTACAACGATCATCAGTGAGCACATCATCTGCGTGGACAATGAATCAGATATTCTGGACGCGATGGCCGGGCTGCTCAGCAACTGGGGGGCGATTCCGACGACTGCCGCCGACCAAAACGAGGCGGTTGAGGCGGCGCTGGGTATTCGTCGACAAGCGCGCCGCTGGCCTGCGATCTTGTTGGTGGACTACCACCTCGATGGTGGCGTCACCGGTCTCGAAGTGATCGATGCGGTCAGGGAAGCGCTTGGGCAAGAGATCCCGGCGATCGTGTTAACTGCAGATCACACCGATGCGGTCGCCGAGGCGATTACCGCGCGTGGCCACCGGATGCTGCGCAAGCCCGTAAAGCCTGCAATGCTGCGGGCGTTGATCAACAGTTTGTTGGGTCGCCGATCGGCAGCCTGATGCGCTCAGGCGTGACTTAGCTCGAGTGCTGCAGGGTCGCTGACAGCAAGCTTCTGCACGGCCAGCACCGCCTGCGTGCGGTTGTTGACCTTCAGTTTGCGAAACACCGCTGTGATGTGCGCCTTGATGGTTGCCTCCGATACGCCGAGTTCGTAGGCAATCTGCTTGTTCAACAAACCCTCGGTCAACATCATCAGTACGCGGAACTGATGCGGTGTCAGCTCCTGCATCGCTGAGGCCACCGCCTGCTCGGACTCATCGATCGAGCCGTCGTCGAGATCGACACCAGCTGGCACTTGAAGCTCGCCTTCAAGAACCGCCTGGATACCTGCTTCGATGTCCTGAATGGAAGACGACTTCGAGATGAACCCGCTCGCACCATGTTGGATGGCACGTCGCACGATCATCGCATCATCCGCTGCCGATACGATCACCGTCGGTAAGGTGTCGTAGTTGCTGCGGACATATGCCAACGCGGAGAATCCGCTCACACCCGGCATGTTTAGATCCAGAAGCAGCAGCTCGCACTCCGGATTTGCAGCGAGCGCATCCTGCAGCGTTGCGAGACTCTCCGCTTCGACGATGTTTGCGCCGGGGACACTCGCGCGTATCGCGTGCATCAAGGCCTCGCGAAACAGCGGGTGGTCGTCAGCAACAATGACCGTCGAAGAGATGGCGGCGCTCCTTTAACGATTCATCCGATTTTCGATGAGATCATCCACGACGCTTGGGTCTGCGAGTGTGGACGTATCACCGAGGTTACTGTACTCGTTTTCCGCAATCTTGCGCAGAATACGACGCATGATCTTTCCGGAGCGCGTCTTGGGCAAACCCGGTGCCCACTGAATCAAATCCGGTGTGGCGATCGGGCCGATTTCCTTACGCACCCAGGTACGAAGGTCACCCAGCAGATCATCGCTCGGCGTCTGACCGTCCATCAGGGTGACGTACACGTAGATGCCTTGTCCCTTGATGTCATGCGGATAGCCAACGACAGCGGCCTCGGCGACAGCATCATGAGCGACGAGCGCACTTTCGACCTCAGCCGTACCCATGCGATGTCCGGACACGTTCAGTACGTCATCCACACGACCGGTGATCCAGTAGTCGCCGTCTTCGTCCCGATTTGCGCCGTCACCTGTGAAGTAGTAACCCTCGAACGTCGAGAAGTAAGTGTCGATGAAGCGCTGGTGATCACCGTAAACGGTGCGCATCTGCCCGGGCCAGCTATCGGTCAATACAAGGTTGCCGGAAGTTGCGCCTTCCTGAATGACGCCGTCGCTGTCGACGATGGCGGGTTGGACGCCAAAGAACGGCCGCGTCGCGCTGCCCGGCTTCAGGGTGGTGGCACCCGGCAGAGGCGAGATCAGGATGCCGCCGGTTTCGGTCTGCCACCAAGTATCGACGATCGGGCAACGGTCCTCGCCAACCACGGAGTGGTACCACTCCCAGGCTTCCGGGTTGATCGGCTCACCGACCGAACCGAGCAGTCGCAGTGATTGACGGCTGGTCTTCTCCACAAGAGCGTCGCCTTCGCGCATCAATGCACGGATCGCTGTGGGTGCGGTGTAGCAGATATTGACCTCGTGCTTATCGCAGACGGCCCACAAGCGGCTGGCATCAGGATAGGTCGGCACACCCTCAAACATTAAGGTCGTCGCACCGCTCGCGAGCGGACCGTAGACGATGTAGCTGTGTCCCGTGACCCAGCCCACATCCGCTGTGCACCAGTAGATGTCACCTGGCTGGTAATTGAAAACATAGCGGAACGTAGTCGCCGCATAAACGAGATAGCCACCTGTGGTGTGCAGGACGCCTTTCGGTTTACCGGTTGAGCCCGACGTGTAGAGGATGAACAGAGGGTCCTCTGCGTTCATCGGCTCGGGCTCGCACACGGCCTCGACGCCAGCTTCGGCCTCATGCAGCCACACATCACGATCCGCATCCCAGGCGACATCGCCGCCGGTGTTCTTAACAACCAGCACTTTTTCGAGCGTCGTGACGCCGTCAATCTTCGCCGCGGCATCTACATTGTCTTTCAACGGGATCGTGCGGCCGCCACGACGACCCTCATCCGCGGTAATCACAACATTGGACTCGCAGTCGATAATTCGACCGGCCAGTGCGTCGGGGGAGAACCCACCGAATACCACCGAATGCACAGCGCCAATCCGTGCACACGCGAGCATCGAGATCGCGGCTTCGGGAATCATCGGCATGTACAGCGTGACCCGGTCACCTTTCTTGACGCCGATCTTTTTCAGCACATTGGCGAACCGACATACGCGTTCGTACAGTTGTCGGTACGTGATGTGCTGGTCCGTCGCCGGATTGTCGCCTTCCCAGATGATGGCCGTTTGCTCGGCTTTGTCGGCGAGGTGGCGATCAACGCAATTGACAGAGACGTTCAGAACGCCATCTTCATACCAGCGAATGTGCAGATCGTTTTTCGCGTAGGAAACATCCTTGATTTGCGTGGGCGACTTGATCCAGTCGATATGCTTTGCCATATCGGCCCAGAAGCCTTCGTTGTCCTCGACCGAGCGCTGGTACATCGCCTCGTAGCCCGCTTCGTCAACGAGTGCGTGGTCCTTGTAGTAGCCCGATACCGGGTAGGTCTTGGTCATTTCGATTGCCCCCGCAAAATGAGATGCTCTGATAATAGTCGTTTTGGCGGCTCGAGCGATAAGGATTAGACCAAGGTCTAGTCCTCGTTTCGGGGGTTTACGGGTTCACGCTAGGATGTCGTAATGAACGAACTACCGGATATTCTCGGCTTCCTCGAAGACTTGCCGGGATTCGAGCTACTCGATGGAGAGGGTCGAGCGATCGCGGCCCGTAGCCTGAAGGTCAGCTATGCCCGTAAAGGCAAGCGGATTCTCAAGGCGGGTGGCGAAAACGCGACGGTGTACGTCGTTCGCAGTGGTGCGGTCGATTTGCTCACGGAGAACGGTGAGCTCCAGATGCGCCTCGGTGAAGGCGAGTGCTTTGGGTTTCCGGCGGTAATGGAGCAACGAGAGGTTCGGCGCGACGCGGTCGCGATCGAGGATGCTCTGCTCTATGAGCTGCCCGCGGACGCATTTGGGACCCTGCGCCAGTCGTCGCAGGCTTTTGAGACTTTTTTTATTCGCCAATTGGCAGATCGCCTGCTGAAGGTCGATCAGTCTGCGGATTATCAGGGCGCATTGGATCAGTCTGTCGGCGCGCTGATCACCCGTGAGCCAGTCACGATCGATGCTGGTGCAACGATTCGTGAGACCACGCAGGCGATGGTTGCCGAACGCGTCTCCGCTATGCTGATTACCGGCGAATCGGATCAGTGTGTTGGTATCGTCACCGATCGGGACATTCGCTCCCGCGTCGTTGCGGTGGCCAAGGACGCGACAGCACCGGTCTCAGACATCATGACGGCCGCACCGATCGTGCTGGAGTCGGACGCCATGGCGTTTGAGGCGGCGCTCACCATGATGCAACACAACATTCACCACCTTCCCGTCGTTCGCGATGATCAGCTGGTCGGAATGGTCTCTCGCAGCGACTTCATGCGCCTTGAAACCGAGCATCCCCTCTATCTAATCAGCGATCTGGGCAAGCAGATGACGGCTCAGGGGCTGGTTAACACGTGTGAAAGACTGCCTGCCTTGATCGCGGGCCAAATCGATGCGGGTGCCAGTGGCGAGCAGCTCGGCAAGTTCATCACAACAGTCACCGATACGGCGACGCGCCAGCTTGTGCGCATCGCGATCAATGAGCTCGGTACGCCACCATGCGGATTTGCGTGGGTCGCGATGGGCTCCCAGGGGCGGGCGGAACAATCGGCCAAGAGCGATCAGGACAACGCGTTGGTGTTGGCCGACGATGCGACGCCTGAGATGGATGTCTACTTCGCCGCGATGGCGAAAATCGTCAACGACGGACTGGACGCATGTGGCTATGTGTACTGTCCGGGCGATGTCATGGCGTCGAACCCAAAATGGCGCCAGCCGCTGTCGCAATGGCGCAAGTATTTTCGCGAGTGGATCACTGTCCCTGAGCAAAAGGCGCTGATGCACGCCAACATCTTTTTCGACCTGAAGTCGGTGGCCGGAGACTCGCGGTTGGTGGATTCGCTCAAATTGAGCATCCGCGATATGGCGAAAGAAAACGAAATCTTTCTCGCCCTCATGGCAAAGAACGCGATGACGTTTCAGCCGCCGCTCGGTTTGTTCCGCCAGTTTGTGGTGGAGCGCAGCGGTGAGCATCGCGATACGTTGGATATCAAGTTGCGCGGCATCATGCCGATTGTCGAGATCGCAAGGATTCGCTCACTCGCGGCGGGTGAGATGCGCATCGGCACAAGAAACCGACTCAAAGCGGCGGCTGCCGCTGGTGAGCTGTCATCGGTGGATGCCGCGAACCTGCGCGACGCATTGGATTTCATTGAACGATTGCGCCTTGAGCACCAGAGCCAGCAAATGGCGCGTGGAGAGGAGCCCGACAATCATCTCGACCCGAATCGTTTGTCTGCATTGAACCGACAGAATCTGAAGGCCGCTTTCGCGCAGGTTCGGACCAGCCAGGCTGCGCTTCTGAATCGATTCCACCTGGCATGAGTCGAGCGTGGCTCCAATGGCGACGCTGGCGTGCACGCAAACGTGCGACGGACGATGCCGTTAGCCGGCTCCTGAGTACGGCATTGCCCGCGGCCGATGCCGCTATCGGCGACGTCGAGTTGGTGGCACTGGACATGGAGACCAACGGACTCGATACGCAAAACGCGAGTGTACTCAGCGTTGGGTGGGTCATTGTCCGCGAGGGGCGAGTTGATCTGTCGAGCGCAGAACGCTCGCTCGTCAGTCCCGACGAGGAGGTGGGCAGTAGCGCAACGATCCATGGATTGACGGACAGTCATTTGACCGATGGTCGTGATATCGATGAGGCAATGGCGCGGGTGTTCGAGGTGATCGCGGGTCGCGTTCTGGTTGTACACCATGCGGGGCTGGACAAGGCGATTCTGGATCGTGAGTGCTGCCGCCTCGCGGGCGTGCCAATGCACGTACCGGTGATCGATACACTGGCACTTGCAAGAGTGCGTGCAGCGAGACAGCATCACCTCGGGGGACCCCAGTCATTGCGACTGATGGATCTGCGCGCCGACTACAGTCTGCCCGCATATGCATCTCACGATTGTCTCGTCGACGCGCTCGCAACCGCGGAGCTACTGTTGGCCATGCTGGCGCATCATCGCGACGGCAGCGATAGCCGGGTCTGGAGTGTGGTCAACGCGTAGGAACAAGGCCGATGCAAAAAGACAAGCGCGAAATCAATCTGGATCCGGAGGATTGGGAGGGTGCGCGGCGCAATGCGCATGAATTACTCGATGTGCTGTTTGATCGATTGAAGGATATTGGTGATCGGCCCACCTGGCAGCCCTTGCCCGAGGAGATTAGAGCGTCGTTTCGTGAGCCAGTGCCGCGGCAAGGGCAGACACTGGATACCGTCTGTAACCGTTTGCGGGACGCAGTAATCCCTTACCCGACGGGCAATATCAGCCCGCGATTCTATGGCTGGGTGATGGGCAACGGCACCATCGACGGCATGATCGCCGATATGGTCGCGGCGGGAATGAATTCGCACCTTGCCGGCTACGATCAGAGTGCGAGCGAAATCGAAGATCAGACGATCGCGTGGTGTTGCGAGATCATGGGCTACCCAACGACAGCGGGTGGTTTGTTTGTGAGCGGCGGCACGATGGCTAACGTCATCGGATTGATTGTGGCCCGAAACGCAGCCGATCCCGAGCGTGTGCGGCACCACGGATTGAGCGGACTACCCGCATTTCGGATCTATGGCTCCTCGGTGACGCACAGCTGGGCAGAGAAGGGCTGTGACATCATCGGTTTGGGTCGCGATGCCATGGTCCGTGTGGCTGCTGATGATCAACATCGCGTGGATTTGTCCGCCTTGGCAGAGGCGGTTACCGATGATCGCAAGGCGGGAAAGATGCCGCTCGCGGTGGTCGCAAACGTTGGAACCGTCGATAGCGGCGCGATCGATGATTTGCACGCGCTATCGGATTTGTGTGAGCGCGAGCAGCTGTGGTTGCATGTCGATGGTGCCTTCGGTGCGTTGCTGGCGTTTTCCGAGGAGCTCAAACACCTGACGGATGGGATGGCGCGCGCAGACTCGATCGCGTTCGATCTGCACAAGTGGGGTTTTTTGCAGTACGAGATCGGCGCGGTTCTCGTGCGTGATCGAGCGCTTCAGGAGCAAGCGTTCGCGACACAAGCGGCCTACCTGACACCACCCGGTCGCGGCATTCAGCCACAGGATCTGCACTTCGCGGCGATGGGCCCCCAGCTCAGTCGTGGGTTCCGGGCCTTGAAGGCGTGGGTCGCGTTCCAGCATCACGGCATCGACAAAATCGGCGCTATCGTTGCGCAGAACGTGGAACAGGCGCAGCACCTCGCACAGCGGGTACGTCAGCATGAGCAGCTCGAGCTCTTCGAACCGGCGCCGCTCAACATCGTGTGTTTTCGATATGTTGCTGATGGTGTCGACGACGAAGCACTCGACGGATGGAATCGTGAGATTCTGCTACGCATTCAGGAGAGTGGGCTCGCCGTACCTTCTAGCACGCGCCGTGATGGATGCTTCGTCATTCGGGTAGCGATCACGAACCACCGCAGCACCGTGTCGGATATGGATCTACTGCTGGAAGCCGTCGTCGAGCACGGTGACGCCGTTCGCGCTACAGCGAGCTGAACACCACGAAGAACTGGACTAGTCGATAAAACGTGTGGATCAGTCCATAACCGATCAGGAACACGACGGTTGTCGGTACCACGCGCCACCACGGCAGCTGGAAAGCAGTGCGCAACATCAATGTCGCATACACATACATCAGCGCGATGACGATTCGAAATAACGGCGCATCAGGCAAGAACGGTTCGACGATTGCGCGTGCCAGCGGCCAGAGCACGTGCGGCGCGATTACGAAAAACAGCATGACGAAGGCCATGTAGTGCAACGCCAGCACCACGTGATCGGCGTAGGGCAGGCGCTTGTCGATGACCAACAGTGCGGTGAGCGCAGCCAACAATGGCACATGCAGGATGATGATGGATTTCGAGATATCTGCGGCGCGCAGCGTGTATGAATTCGATAACTCGAGGTAGGCGAGGTCATCGTTCCTGAACATGGCTAGCGCTCCGCCGGGATCGACGCCGAGATGGTGGTCAACAATTGCCGCGGTCCACTGGCTATACGGTTGCAGTGTGATCTGATCCAGCAGTGAGACCTGGAAATCGTTCAGTCCCGGAATCAGGAAATACAAAACGTTGGCAAACAGGAACAAAGAGATCGGTGCAAGAAAACTGCGCCGACGCCCGAGCTGATAAGCGCGCGCTAACGCCCCGGGTCGAAACAGCAGCATACCGATTGACGGCAACACACGTCCGCGCAAGTCGGTCATCTCCTCGATGCTTTCCTTAAGCAAACTGGCGAGTCGGCGATCCTCGGGAGACAACACTTTCTGACCGCACTGCGAGCAGAAGCGATCGGTCGCTGCGAGCGGGTTACCGCAGTTTGGACAGTGGGTCAGCGGTTCAGACATCAGCGAATCGTGGCATGAGCGAGCGCTCATCGCCAAGCCTTTGTGACCGTGATACCAATCGAAGAGCGACATATTTGATGCTGCGCACAGCGGTCACCGAGGGTCCCGTACGGTGCTGGAATGGGTCAGAGCCAGCCGAGTTCGCGTGCGCTTCTGAAGGCCTCGATACGATTGGCCGCGTTTAGCTTGTGCATCGCATCGGTGAGGTAGTTGCGGATGGTCCCTACCGACAACGACAGCTCCGCTGCAATCTGTTTGTTGGATAAACCCGCCTCGGCATAGCGCAGTACTTGTCGCTCGCGATCGGTCAAGGGGTCGGGTGTCGTCCACGCGAGTTCGGCGAGCTCGGGTGGCACATGGCGCTCGCCTCGTGCGACTTTGCGCACGGCGTCGGCGAGTGTGCTGCTGGATGAGTCTTTTAAAATGTAGCCGAGCACGCCGGCTTGCAATGCCCGTTGCAGGTAGCCGGGGCGTGAGAACGTGGTCACGATCAGAACGTGGGTATCGAGTTTGTGCGTGCGAATCGCTTCGGCGAGATCGATACCCGTTCGTCCTGGCATTTCTATGTCGGTCACCAGGACATCGGGTTTTTGGTCTCGGATACGCTGCCATGCCGCGTCGCCGTCACTGACATCACTCAGGATGTCGATGTCGTCTTCGAGCGCCAGCAGTGTTGCGAGTGCGCCGCGCAGCATCGACTGGTCCTCGGCAAGTACGATTCGGATCACGCAGAAGCCCCGCTGTGCTCGAAAGGCAGCGAAATCCTGACTTCGGTTCCGGACTGCATCCGAATGGCCGTTTTTCCGCCGAGTGCACGTACCCGTTTTCGCAGACCACTGAGCCCGGCGCCTTCCTTCATGTCTTCCAGTGCACCCTGACCGTTGTCGCGCACCACGACCTCCAGGGTCTCACCGTCATAGCGGAACGCAATACGCGCCTGGGTGGCATTCGCATGTCGCACGATGTTGGTCGTGGCTTCGCGAATTGTGAGACCGAGCGCCTTGCTGACAGTAGGATCCAGCGGCGGAATATCGTCACTGATTTCGAGTGTAACACCGGCGGCCGACAGCGCCTGCTTTGCACGTTCGATTTCCTGCTCCACAGTCGTTGCAGTCATATCATAGACCGCCGCTCGAATCTCGGAAAGTGCGTTACGCGCGGCTTCAGCGACCTCGGCGGTCTCGACCTTCGCCCGCGCAGGGTCTTTGTCGATCAGCTTGTGCGCTACCTCAGACTTCAACGCCACTGTGGTCAATGTCTGTCCAAGAAGATCATGCAGGTCATGAGCGATTCGCTCGCGCTCGGCGAGCGCGGCACGCTGTTGCTCCAGTACCTGTGCGCGACGCAAGGCGCGTCCACGCTCAAGGCCTGATGCGGCGGCACTGCACGACAGCCCGGTGACGACACCGAGGAACATACTGAACAACACAGCGGGCCAGTAGAAATTCAGCAAGAAGCCCAGCAGACCGTAACCCACGGTCAGCGACGCGAGCAGGATCAGCCCCCGCTTTGCCGGTCTCTGGTAGCCCGCCTGCACGCATGCGTAAACGTGGAACACGCCCTGAGAACCGCTAAACGGCGAAAGGCAAAGAGCGATCACCTCAAAGGCGGCGATGTGCAGCAGATAGCGTGGTTCGTGCTTCTCGAATGACGAAAAGAAGATCGGGAGAAAGATCGCAATCGCAATCGCAATCGCAATGATGTCAGCAATGGTGGGTGGTACCCAGAACCACTGCGTGAAGTAAAACAGCAGGTAGACAAGGTTGAATGCCTGCCAACGCTTGCGACGTTTTTCGCTCTGGTCGACGTCGATGATCTCGTCCATGGGAGTGATTATGGCACCAGTTGCACGTTATCGACGGCAAACGTGTAGGCGCCCGTCTCCAGGGGCGTGACAATCGCGAAGCCGATGACCTGTGTGGCATCGAACTCTCCCGCATCGGAGAGCGCCAGCGACACCGACGTCCATTCCTCGGCAACCGGGAATTCGATGGTTGGTGGCACACCGTAGGAATCGGCTGTGAACAACATGAGTCGATAACGTGCTGGAGTCCCGCGCACCGCAAAGCTCATGTGTGTATACGGCGTCATGTCCGCAGGCCCCAGACTGCTCGCGTCGAGGAAGAATCCTGCCCAAGGGTAGGGGAAGCCTGCGTTGTTACTCGCGACGACTTCTATCGCTGAATTGGACCCATCAGCACCCGAGGAAATCAATGTCAGCTCTGCCTCGGAAGCGCCGCCCATCATGGCATCTGTGGTCGTCGTCCACAGCAGATCTCCGACGCGTACTGACGCATCCTCAAAGTCACCGAGATCAGCGGGGAACGTGGCGCGGTTGCCGACGGACATGACATCCGGCGTGCGATTCAACGCGCGGCCATTACGGTAAACCTCGACGATATTGCGCGTGGCAAGAATATTTTCGGAAGGATCACCTTCCACCAAGACCAGATCGGCGCGAGCACCCGATTCGATCCGACCTCGATCGTGAATGAAGAATGTCTCTGCTGGGAGGCTGGTGGCGGCGCGCAGCGCCTCGGTCGGACTCAGCCCGGCGCGGACGAGCAACTCGAGCTCATCGTGTTGCGATATGCCGTGCGCGGTGCCCGGGTTGGGTGCGTCAGTGCCTGCGAGAATCGGTACTCCGGCAGTGTGGAATGCTCGAACACTAGCGAGTGCATGCTCAGTTGCCCGTATGCCGGGGAACTGGCCGAAGCTCTGTGTCAGCAAGGCGCGCTGTGCACCACTGAGCAGCGATCCGAGGCGCTCGTCTTCCAGCCAATGCGCGCCCGGCGCGTCGCCATTCACGACGCCGATAACGGTGAGCGTCGGAATGATGAAAACGCCAGCGTCTTTTGCCTTTGCGACCAGTGCGTCGTCGGCAGCGCGATCGATGAAAATATGCACCAGTCCGTCGATACCGGCATCGATCATGTCTTCTGCTGCACGGTAGTCGCTGACGTGGGCCACTGCGAGGAGTTTGCGGCCGTGTGCCGCATCGATCACCGCTTTGGCGGTCGCAAGGTCGAGGCTCGGCATGCCGCGGTAGGGGTCATATACCAACTTGATGTAGTCGGAACCTTCGAGCGCTCGCGCGTCGACCCACGATTCGGCTTCGTCGGGCCCGTCGAGTGTGTCGATCTCGATACCGTATTGAGTACCGTGACCGCTGGTCACCGTGGCGAGCATCCCGGCGCTGAATAACGCCGCACGATCCGAGGGCTCGAGCGAATCGCGGTCGGAGCGCATGTCTGTAAGCGTTGCAGGATCGGTGAACATATCGAGCACCGTGGTGACGCCGAAACGCGGTGCCTCGCGCAGCGCCTGACCGTAGGTATGAACATGCGCATCGATCAGGCCCGGCAACAACGTTTTGCCGGTGCCGTCGATTACGGTCGCTTGTACGGGAATCTCGATGCCCGGGCCGATCGCCTGAATGCGTGCTTCATCGACCACGACCGTTTGGTTGCGTCGCATTTGTTCGCCATCGAAGACATTGATGTTCGTGAAGGCATACCGGCCCTCGACGGGTAGCGCCTCAGGCTCAGGGTTAGCGTCCGGTGTCGGCAAGGTCAGCAGCACCGTGACCAGTGCAACACCCGTGCAGACAACCGTACGCAAAAACACTTTACTTAACATATCGAATGTATCTCCAGGTCAGCGCTTCCGGGACCAGGCCATGAGCGCCATGCCCGCAAATACTGCGGTCATGACCGCAGTGATGAGCAGGTGCGTCAACGGCGCACCTTCATCCCTGGCGCCGACCACCCACAGCCCGACCTCCGCGATATGGAACGACGGCAGCGCTTGGGCGATGTTTTGCATGACACCGGGGAAGATTGAAATGGGAAACCAGAGGCCGCCAAGTACGGCAAGACCGAGAAACACAATGTTGCACACCGCGATCGCACCACCACTGCCAAAGCTGAAACCAATCGACATTCCGATGAAGGAAAACGGCGCGACGGCGAGCAGATGCGTTGCAAACAGCAGCACCCATTGTCCGCGCTCGAGCTCGACGCCCGCGACAAAACCGGCCAGTGCGTAAATTGGGAGCAGGGCGATTGCCGCGAAGATGAGCGTCGTCAGCAACTTCGATGTCACATAAAGCAAACCGGAGGTCGGGGCGGCCTGCGTCAACATCAGCCAGCCTTTTTCCCGCTCGCTGGATACGTTTGCACCGAACCCGAAGAGTGCCGGCCCCATCACAGCGAACACGCCGTAGGTTGCCAAAAGGTAAGGGGAAACCTCTGAACCACCGCGAGTGATCGTGATTCCGAACAGCAAGTAGAAGGCCGAAGGCAGCGCTAGTGTCGGGATGAAAAACTCGGGGGCACGAAACGACTGCAGTAATTCTGCACCGGTATCTGCCCGGAGGATTCTCAACGAGTGACTCATGAAAAGACCTCCGATTGCTCTGTTAGGGCGGTGAAAGCTTCACCGAGTGATGGCTTGGATACGGTGAGGTCGATAACGCTGGCATCTTCGGCGAGCAGCGTGCGCAGTGATTGTGCAGCGTCTTCGCTCAGGATCTGTGCAATACGACCGTTTCTGCGCACCGAGCGCACACATGGAATCGCGCCCAGTTGCGTATCGGACAGCGCCGTCTCACAGGTGATCAGTGAGCCACCTACGCGTGCACGAATCCGATCGGCGTCTTCGTCCGCGATGATCTGCCCTTGATTGATCACCACTATACGATCGGCAAGCGCATCTGCCTCCTCAAGGTAGTGCGTCGTCAAGATAACTGTCGTGCCTGAATCGGCGACGCTCCGGACATTCGCCCATACGGCGCTTCGCGCGTGCTGATCCAGACCCGTTGTGGGTTCATCCAGAAACAGCACGTCGGGCTTGCCGACCAATGCCACCGCAAACTGCACTCGGCGTTTCTGGCCGCCTGAGAGCTTCTTGTAGCGCGTATTGGCGAAGTCGCCAATGTGGGTGCGTCCGATCAGTTCGTCGGTGTTTTCCGGCGCATCGTAGTAGCTTGCGAATCGTTCGATATGCTCGCGAGCAGTCAACAAGTCGGGTAGGTCTGTGTCCTGCAGCATGACGCCAATGCGTTTGCGGGCCGACAGGCTCCCAGCATCCATGTCCAAAACGCGCATCGCGCCGCGGTCGGCTTTGGTCAGTCCGAGCGCCGTATTGATGAAGGTGGTCTTGCCAGCACCATTCTGGCCGAGCAGGGCGCAAATCTGTCCGCGCTCGATGTTGATGTTAATGCCGTCGAGCGCGCGCGTCTGGCCGTAGTGTTTGTGCACATCTTTCGCGGATATTGCTGCCGTAGCCAAGATGAAGCTCCCTGATCGTTTCGATTCAACTTAGGGACATCATGAGGTAGAGGTTGGGGTTGCCGCTATTGGCAAACCGCCTGCGGCCAATGTGACTTTTGTCAGGGTCAGGCCGCGAGCTGCATCACCGCGTGGTAGAGGTGGTCGGTGAGTGCATGTCGCGACTCGATATGCGCAACGCTGTCATAACTGATCGGCTCGCCTAGAGTGACGCGGATTTGTTTGCCGAGCTTGTTGCGCACCTCGTGAATCAGCAATGCCATTCTGAAGGTTTCAGAAACATTCGATGCGATATGGAACTTGCGGCTGTTCTGGCCATGAAAATAGATCGGCAGCACGGTGGCTTGATGCTGCTGGATAAGCTTTGCGACAAAAGTATTCCACGGCAACTCCTGTACTCGCCCGAAGCCGAAACGACTGCGCGCGGTTGAGATACCACCAGCCGGAAAGATCAATATTGGTATGTCGTTCGCCAGCGCATTGTGCGCTTCACGCCTCGAGCTGACATTGGTTTTCGCCGCCTCGCGCGTACCTGAGAAATCGATAGGCAGAAAGTAGGGGTCGAGGTCCTGATCGCGGCACAGCAGGGAATTGATCAGGACCCGGAAGTCGCCTCGCAGGCGCATGGCGAGATCACACAAAACCAATCCGTCGATGACGCCAAACGGGTGATTCGCAATAATAACCAGGGGGCCGGTGCTGGGGATTCGATCAAAGGGTGTGCCGGACCACGCAATATCAACATTGCCGTGCCGCAAGGCTTCACCGAAAAAATGCAGCGGTGAGAAATCGCGCTTCAGATCGTGGTAGATGCGCTCGACCCGACGTCTGCCCATACTGGCTTCTATGGCGCTGATGAACGTGCGTTTGATCCAGGGGTCGTCGGGACCGGCATAGCTGATTGTCGGTTTTGGCTCAGCCATCCAACGAAAATCGTTTCCTCAAGAATCGTGCAATGCCATCTTCGTCATGGTGGCCGATGATCTCATCAGCCTGATCTTTGACGTGTGTTTTGGCATTCGCTGGCGCATAGGATTCGTCCGCCGAGGCGAACATGCTGAGATCGTTGTCGCTGTCACCAAAACACACCACCCGATCGATGCCCAGCATCGACTTCAGGGTATCGACAGCGGCGCCTTTACTGGCATCGCTGTGGTGGATATCGAGCCAGCAGAGGTTGTCGTCCTCAACAGCGATGCCGGAGTAGGCAACCAGGTGCGGCGCGTTGCGCACGCTACCGGTGATGGCATTGATCGCCTCGCCCGCGCCAATCGCACTGATATTGGAGATCCGCGCATCGCTAGATAGCGCATCAATCGGCATGGCTTTCAGCCCCCGAGGCCCTGTGTAGACGTTGATGACGAACTGCTCAGCTTTGTTTCTGATCGGCGCGTGGTAGACGGCGTGGTCATTCTCGCCCTCCACCGTGAATACGAACGGCGTTACCTCGTTCTGGTAGCAGGCGCTCATGACTTGCGCGACCTCGGCGGACGTCAGCGTGTTTACATGCGAAAACCGATCGTCTTCGGGGTGCCATATGACGACGCCATTCTTGAAAGCCTGTGGCAGCTCGAAGGCGTGACCCTCCAGCACCGCACGCGAGGCATGCAGCGTTCGGCCGGTCGCCACAGTGTAGGCGATGCCGCGACGTCGCAGTAAGGCCAGTGTTTCCTCGGTGTATTGGCTGATGCTTGATTTGCCGTCGAGCAGCGTGCCATCGAGATCGAAGACGACGAGTTCCATATCTTAAGTATACGGAAATGAGATGACGCCGGTGCGACAAGGCCGCGCTGGCGATCAGAAATATATTTGTCAACCGATTTGCTCGGAGCGCGTTGAGTGGGGTGCGCGCACCTCTTTCTTGATTAGCCAGGAGCAATGGTGATGAAACAGATTATGTCGAGCGCTGCGGAATCCCCCGCGGCGGTAATCAACAGACCCGGTTGGGCTGCCGTAGCTGCAGCGGCCTGGGTTTTAGCGGGCTGCGGTGGTGGAAGCACCACAGCGACCGACCCTGCACCGACACAGGATGTCGACAACGGGTTGGTCTATATCGGATTGACCGACGCTGAGGGTGATTTTGCGAGCTACACTGTAGATGTGCTGTCTATCGCGCTGGAGCGAGCGAACGGGACGATTGTGGAGACTCTACCGAACGAGACCCGCGTCGATTTTGCCGAGCTGACTGAGGTTACTGAGTTCGTGAGCATCGCAACGGTGCCGTCGGGCAACTATGTATCGGCGAGTATTCGCCTTGACTACACGGATAGTCAGATCATCGTTCAGGATGAGAATGGCGATACCGCGGAGGCATTGGCGATCGATGAAAGTGGTGTTGCGATCGGTGAGTGGACCGCACGTCTGCAACTGGCTTCCAGCGACAACGTAGTTATCGCGCCGGGTATCCCTGCCGAGTTCTCGCTCGATTTCGATCTGGATGCCTCAAACGAAATCGATTTCGGTGTCATGCCGCCGATGGTGACTGTCGCACCTTTGCTGCTGGCGTCCGCGGAGCTTGAAGAAGATCGTGAGCACCGCGTGCGGGGTTTTGTTGAGTCGGTCGATGCTGCTAGTGGTGAGATCGACTTGACGGTACGTCCTTTCTCTCTGCGCCGCGGCGGCTTCGGCTCGCTGACGGTGACTGTGGACGATGAGACTGAATATGAGGTCGACGGACAGGGCTTTGTGGGTCAGGAGGGCATCGATGCGATCGCTGCCCTTGGCGCTGATACGCCGCTCGTCGCTAGTGGCAGCGTGTCGGACCGTCAGCTTGACGCCGATGTTGTCTTTGCCGGCAGCAGCGTCCCTTGGGCTGACGTTACGGTGGTGAAAGGCACGGTAAAGTCTCGCGATGCTGACTCGCTCACCGTCGGTGGCGCGCGCCTGGAGCTCGGCGATGGCACCGTGCGATTCGCGGGTGATCTCGTCGTTGAAGTCGGCCCGGAAACTGACGTGTCGGCGCCTGGTGTCGATGCGGATACGCTGACTGAAACGAGTATCTCCGTCGGTCAAAAAGTTACGGCGTTTGGTGAGATCGTTGATGACCAGACCTTCGATTCGAAAGACTCGCGCATCGTAATGCAGTACAGCCGGTTGTCCGCCGAGGTCAGTCAGGCACAGCCGTTGGTAGCCGATTTGTTTTTGCTGAATGGTCGCCGCGCGCAGGCTTTCGATTTTGCGGGTACGGGGAGCGCCCCCGAATTTGATGCGGATCCGGATGCCTACGAGATTGATACCGGTGCACTGGCGCTCGGTTCTCTGGAGCCAGGCGATCTGGTGCGCGTCAATGGGTTGATTTCTCCGTATGGCAGTGCCCCGGAAGACTTCGATGCGAAGACCGTGATCGATGTTGAAGTGTCAAATCGCGGCGGTGAACTGACCGTTCAATGGCCGGCTGATGCGCCTAGCGCTACGCCATTCATCAGCGCGGATGCTTCGGCGATCAATATCGATATCAGCGATTCGCGAGAGACCCTGCGCGTGCGGGGGATACCCACACTGTTCACCAGCGCGTTCGATATGCTGACGTTACTGCCGACTCAAGCTGGAGAAGGCGCTTACGCCGTGCGGGTTCGTGGTAGCGAGGCGATTACGCTATTCCGCGACTTCGATGATCTGGTTGCGGAGCTCAATTCACAGCTGGAGTCCGGTGCACGGCTCGCGCGGATTAATGCTGGGGTTCGCTATACTGGTGATACGGAAACGTTACCGACGGCACGGGCAAGCTTCGTGTTAGTGAGCGGGTCTGACAATGAATGAGATGATGCGAACAGATGGACAACAGCGCTTTGGCATTAAACGAGTTCCTCAGGGACGTGGAGCAGAGTGCGTATCGCATGGCGCTGTTGGCCGTCAGTCATCGCGAAGATGCCCTGGATTTAGTGCAGGACAGCATGATGACGCTCGCAAGGAAGTATGCGGAGCGGCCGACCGAGGAGTGGCGGCCGCTCTTCTTCCGCATCCTGCAGAACCGTATTCGGGATTGCTACCGTCGGCGCAAATCACGCGGAAAGGTCTTCTCGCTATTCGGTGGGCGCACCCACGAGGACGACCCGACACCGAGCCTCGAGGAGATTGCCGAGGCACCGCGGGCGGACAACCCGGAGGTAAGGAGCGAGTTGGATACGTCGAGACATGCGATCGAGACGGCATTGCAATCGCTGCCGATTCGACAGCGCGAGGCGTTTCTGCTGCGCAGTTGGCAAGGGTTGAGTGTGGCCGAAACGGCAGTGGTAATGGAGTGTTCCGAGGGCAGCGTAAAGACGCATCTTTCGAGGGCCATCAAACGACTCCGTGAGTTGCTGGGAGATGAGTTGACATGAATGGCGACGAAAAACTGACGAACGAAGAACAGGCGTTTGCAGAGCGTCTCGCCGGTGTTCTGGAGCGTCCGCTGGACGACGCAACGCTGGCAAGACTGCAGGCGGCTCGCGAGGAAGCGGTGCACGCGGCGATGCAGTCGCGGCTGCCTCGCACAGCCTGGTATGTCGGAGGCTCTGCCGGCGGTGCCATTGCGGCGGGAGTGGCTTTGTTCTTCATGCTGCAGACGCCTAGTTTGCAACCCCTGCCAGACCTCGATGAGACTGAGCTTGCCGCGGCCGCGGATATCGAGTTGCTGGAGTCGCTCGAGCTGCTCGCCTGGCTCGATGATGAAATGTTGGCCATCGAGGCTGCGGATGAGGGCTAGGGTCGCATTCTGGCAAAGTGGCATGATCGTTGCCGGTCTGGCCGCGGCTGAGTCGCTTGCCGATACCGAGCCTTATGATTTTTTGGATTTTCTGGGTGACATGATGGAGATCGAAGACGAGATGATCGACGCTATGTCATTCGAGGACGTCGAGTTCGAGTCGACAGAGGATACGCCGGGAGCAGCGGACACTCGCGCACCCGAACAGGAGCAGGCGGTCTCGGACACCGCCAAGGCAGAATGATGACTCAAGCACTAAAGATGATCTTGTTACTGACTTTACTGCTGCTGACTGAAGTCGCCGAGGCACAGGAGTGGTCTGCATTATCCGACGATCAGCAGTCGGTACTCGCGAAGTACGAACAGCAATGGGCTGATATCGACGCCACCCGTCGAGAGCGGTTGGTGCGCGGTGCAGACCGCTGGCTACAGCTTGATGACGACGAGCGTGCCCAGTTGCAGGAGCGATTCGAGCGCTGGCGTGCATTGCCCGAGTCCCGTCGTCAGGAGCTGCTGTCGCGATTGCAGACGTTCCGCGAGATGTCCCCCGAGGAGCGCGCACAATTGCGCAGCAAATTACAGCGCTTTAATCGGTTGTCGCCGGAGCAACGCGAGGCGCTGCGCGAACGCTTCCGTAACCTTAGTCCAGAGGAACGTGATGCGGCGATGCAAAGAATGCGCGAGCGTGCACGACAGCGCCGTCGCCGCACCGGCGGCGGTTAAAACGACCCATAGAACATGTAGAAAATGCTGAGGAAGATCGTGTCGCCTTCGATGCCGTCAGCGCCCTGAGATACGCCCACAGCAATATCGAGATCACCACGTTGTCCGATCGGTGTCAGGAAGCCTGCTGAATAAGTATCGGCACTCCCGAGATTGCCTGCGAGTTCATCACGACTGACTGACAGATTGATCGCACGGAGATCTTTTAGCGGCCATTCGACGGTTACTGACGTGCTTTGATCCAGCAGTGACGTCGCGAGTGTCAGCGAGGTCGGCGAGAGTCTCTGCACGATGACCCTGCTACCCAATATTTCAAGGTTTCGGTCGTAATCGAAGCGGCGCGCGTTTGCGCTCACGCGAAATCCGGATTCGGTGCGGTAGCCAAGGCTAGCGCGCCAACCGGTTGCTTCGAGCGGTACCGAAACGTCGTCGAGACGATCGACGTTGGGTGTTGAGAGGATCAGGTCAATATCGCGCGTCAAATATCTTGCAGACCAGCTCCAGTGATCTCCGTAATGGAAAAAACCAGCGGACAGATCCTGTGCATCGAAGTCATCTGGGTCGCCCGACTGTCCGCCAAAGGCCTCGATGCCAATCGCGCCAAAATCGTAGTGCGCACTCAGTTCCCAATCCCGAGTCTGGATATCCTCGGGGAAGGCGTCAGCTTGTGTGCTTGCAAAGTTGGCTGACAGCAAGAGCTCATCATTGACGATCAGGTTGCCGATAATCGTTCCTGTAAAACCGTCTCCATTGTCCGCGGCGACGGCGACGCCGAGGGAATAACCCGGATCGTCTGCGACAGCCACCGTGCAGAGCAGCGAAGAGAGCAGTAGCCCGGTAATCCTGTTCATCAGTTGGACCTATCGTGGTGTTCAGCTGCGTCAGACCCTATCATGGCGAACGAGAAAGACTAGGGGATTGTGTTGGCAGAAACCGAAGTGAATGGTGTTCGCATTGCGTTCGAGCAATTCGGGGACCCAAGTAATCCAACATTTATTCTGCTGCAGGGGCTCAGCATGCCGTTGAACGCATGGCCGCCAGCCTTCATCGACCGACTGGTCGAAGCGGGATTCCATGTGGTGACTCCGGAGAATCGAGATATCGGTAAATCGCAGTCGTTCCGTTCTGCAGGCGTACCCAATCTCGTTTGGGAGCGGTTGAAACTGAGCTTTGGGCTGAAGGTTAGGGCGCCCTATACGCTGCCAGATATGGCGGGTGATGTTGCCGGATTGATTGCTCAGCTGGGGATCGGTAAGGCGCATATCGCCGGGGTATCGATGGGCGGCATGATCGCGCAGCTACTCGCGATTCGATACCCACAACGGTGCCTGAGTCTGACATCCATCATGTCCACGACCGCTAACCCACGCCTGCCGAAACCGGATACAGAAATGGTGCGCCAGCTTTTGTCGCGTCCCAAGACCAGTGACCCGGAAGCCCGTATCGCGCATAGCATGAAGACTTGGTCCATGATTTCCAGCAAAGGTTATGGCGTCGATCTGAAACATGTAGAGCAGCGTTTGAGGAATATGTACGCGCGCGGAGTGACGCGCGGCGGTGTGATGCGACAGATGTTGGCTATCGGCTTGGCGAAGAGTCGGGTGGCTGAGCTTCGCAAACTGACCGTCCCGACTCTCGTGATTCACGGCGACAAGGATCGACTCGTGCCAGTCGCCGCGGGTGTTGATACCGCCGAGGCGGTGCCGGGTGCCAAACTTGAGATCATCGAAGGTATGGGGCATGACCTGCCGCCGCTGCTGATCGATCGGATTACAGGTCTGCTGATCGACCACGCACGCGAAAACGACACCTCTGCTGTGGCGGCCTGATTATGCGCTTCACGGAGACACATCAGTCGATTCGCGAAGTGACGGAGAAGTTTGTGCACGAAGTGCTCGATCCGAACGCGGCTGAGTGGGAAGCGAGCGGGCGCTTCCCCGCCCATGACGTCTTCAAGGCGGCGGGCGATCGAGGGCTACTTGGGATTGCCAAGCCGGAAGCCTATGGTGGTCTCGATCTGGACTACACCTATCAGATCGTTTTCTCGGAAGCGCTGGGATACACCAGTGCCGCCGGGGTCTCGATGGCGCTCGGTGTGCAGACCGATATGGCAACGCCGGCGCTCGCGAGGTTTGGTAGTGATGAAATCAAGGCGGAGTTTCTCGCGCCGGCGATTGCGGGAGACCGCGTGTGTTCGATAGCAGTTAGCGAGCCTCACGCGGGGTCCGATGTTGCGGCAATCAAAACCCAAGCGCGCAGCGATGGCGCGGACTACGTGATCAATGGCACGAAGATGTGGATCACCAATGCGACACAGGCAGATTTCCTGTGTCTCTTGGCCAATACGGAGGAGGGACCGGCGCATACGAGCAAATCGCTGATCGTCGTACCGACCGATACACCGGGTATCGAGTTCTCTCCGGTACTGAACAAACTGGGTATGCGGGATTCCGACACGGCACAAATCTTTTTTGAAGATGTTCGAGTACCACAGCGATTCACCATTGGTGAGCGTGGTCACGGGTTTCGCTACCAGATGATGCAATTCCAGGAAGAGCGCCTTTTCGCTGCCGCGGCTAACCTGCGCGGTATGGAGCGCTGTATCGAGGCGACGATCGATTACACCCGCGAGCGCAAGACGTTCGGCAAGCCAATTCTCGATAACCAGGTGGTGCAGTTCCGACTCGCGGAGTTACAGACTGAGGTCGAAGCGCTACGTGCGTTGGTTTACAACGCTGCCGAGAATTATGTGGCCGGAGACGATGTCACCACGCTCGCATCGATGTGCAAACTGAAATCGGGCCGGCTGTTCCGCGAGATTACCGACAGCTGCCTGCAGTATTGGGGGGGCATGGGTTTCATGTGGGACAACCCGATCGCACGTGCCTACCGCGACGGCAGGTTGTCTTCCATCGGTGGCGGTGCCGACGAGATCATGCTCGGCATCATCACCAAGCGGATGAATATCGCCTGAGCAGAACTATCCGTTGGTCTGCAGCGGCGTCTCTGTCTCTGAACTCGGCGTGCGCCGTCGGAAATACCAGCCGAACACGTCGCGGAATGCGCTCTTGATGTCGTCGGCAATCATGATGTTCACGGGCACCAACAGCAGCGTGATAAAGGTCGCGAACAGAATGCCGTAGGCGAGTGAGATGCCCATAGGGATCAGAAACTGAGCCGTCGTGGATTTCACGCTCAGCATCGGTAACAGTCCCAGGAAGGTGGTGAGCGAGGTCAGCATCACTGCTCGGAAGCGCGCCACACCTGCCATTTTCGCGGCTTCAATCAGCGGCGTCCCCGCTCGGTGTTTCCGATTGATGTAGTCGACCAGCACCAGGCTGTCATTGACAACAACCCCCATCAGCGCGATCAGTCCAAACACGCTGAGAATCGACACACTGTAGCCGAGGAACCAATGGCCCATGATGGCGCCAATGACGCCGAAGGGAATAATCGACATCACCAGAATCGCCTGGATATAGCTCTTCAGCGCGAGTGCTAGCAAACAGAAGATTACAAACAGCGCGACGGTAAGACCCGAAGTGAGACTCGAGAAGATTTCACCCTGTCGCCTCGCTTCACCTTCGAGTCGATAAGTAATGCCGGGGAATCGAGGCATCAGCCCATCGGCGAAGGCCGTAATGCCCCCCTGGATCAGCGTCATATTGGCTGTCGACTTGTCGACTTCCGCACGAACGTTCAACGTGCGGTAACCATCAATCCTTGTGATTTGCGATGGACCCTTGCCGGGTGTCAGCGTCGCAACGTTGGCGAGCGGCACGTCCTGTCCATCCGGCGTTCGGATCAGGAACTCATTGAGCGTATCGATGTTCTGACGTTCCTGTCCGGAGAGTCGGATCAACACACGGATATCGTCGCGTCCGCGCTGGATACGCTGTGCTTCGAAACCACGGAACGCGCTGGATACCTGGCCAACCACGTCGGCCCGCGTCAATCCGAGCACATATCCTTGCGGTGTGAGATCGATGCGCAGCTCTTCCTTACCGTCTGACAAACTGTCATTGATTTCGAACACGCCGTCATAGGTCGCGAGATGAGACTTCATCGCTTCGCCAACCAGGGAAAGCTGTTCGAGCGACTGCCCGGAGAACTGGATGTCGATGGGGTTGCGACCGCCCGACCAGGTGGAGCGGATGTTCATGGTCTCAGCACCCGGTATCACCCCGAGTCGTTCGCGCCATGCAGCTGCAAAGTCCAGAGACGAGACTTTTCCGACACGCTCTTCCGCCGGCGACAGCTCGATTTGTACCCGACCGATATGGGATCCACTGCTGTCGCGACTGGCTCCCGTGCTCGCCAGGATGTTGCCGGCAACTTCTTCGTCGTATTGCTCGTTGTAGCCGCGCTTGAGTTCGCGTGCGATCTCGAGCATCCGCTGAACGTGACCGTCGGTGATTTCGTAGGGCGTACCAACAGGCATGGCAAGTTCCGCCGTGATGGTTTCGCTAGGGACGCTCGCAAAAAACACCCAGCGCGTGTAGCCGCTCGTCACCAGCGTTACCATAATCACCAACAAGCCAGCGAAACTCGCGAGCGTCGAGTAGCGATGTTTCAGTGCAAAGCTCAGCGCCGGCCGGTAGTAGCGCAAGATCGCTCTCTCGAATCCATCTGCGAATTTTTTCTGGAATCGCTGGAACGCATTGCCGTGCTTGCTCACTCCGCGGATGGAGATGTGTTTTAAATGCGCCGGCAGAATCAGCTTCGACTCTATCAGTGAGAAGATGAAGACCGGGATGACAACGAGTGGGATATTTGAGAAGAAACTCCCGAAGCGACCTTCAAGAGTCACGAGCGGTGCAAACGCAGCCATGGTCGTCAAAATGCCGAAGGTCACGGGGCCAGCAACTTCGCGTGTGCCTTCGATTGCGGCTTGCAGACCGTCCGTGCCGCGCTTGAGATGGGTATAGACGTTCTCGCCCGTGACGATCGCATCGTCGACGACCAGACCAAGCACCAAAATAAAGCCAAATAGCGTCATGATGTTGATGCTTACGTCCAGCATTGTCATCAACATGAAGGCACCGAAAAAGCTGATCGGGATGCCGATGAACACCCAGAACGCAATTGCTGGACGCAGAAACAGGGTGAGCATCAGGATGACGAGCAAGCCACCTTGCCATGCGCTGCTGACCAAAATCCCGAGGCGATTTCTGAGTGTGACCGAGTCGTCGTCCCAGTAGTCCACAAAAAGACCAACAGGTAGCTCTGCGCGTTTCTCGAGAACGTACAGTTTCGCTGCATCCGCGATTTCGAGCGCGCTTTGTTTGCCGACCCGGGATACCCGCAGCGTGGCGGCATTGACGCCATTGAATCGCGTCGTTACTGCGTCTTCTTCGAAGCCATCGTCGACCGCCGCAATGTCACGTACCCGGATGATGCTGCCATCGGGGTTGGTGCGAACCACGATGTCTTCAAATTCCGTCTGTCGGTAGGCTTGGCCCTTGGAGCGCAACAGCACATCGCCCCCCGCGGAGCGCAGGTTGCCCGCAGAGAGGTCCTGTGAGCTTTGGCGGATGGCTGTTGCGACTTCCTCCAGCGTGATGCCGGTTTCGCGGAGCCGATTTTGCGATGCTTCGATCGCCACTTCGTAATTTCGTACTGAGTCGAGTCTGACCTGCGTGATCTCCGGGAGCAGGAGCAGGTCTTCGCGCACCTGTTCTGCCACAGCGCGGAGCTCGTCTTCATCGACACTTCCAGAGACCACAATCTCGATGACCGAAAACGCACGCTGTGCCAAGGCGATCACCGGGCGTTCGGCCTCAGCAGGCAAGCCGTTGATCGCGTCGACGCGACTTTTGATATCGGCAAGCAGCTCGCGCGGGTCGTAGCTGCTCTCAACTTCAATCGAAACTGTCGTCGAGCCTTCCACAGAACGCGAGGTGATTTGCTCAATCCCTTCGAGGTCGTTCACAGCCTCTTCGATGCGCACCGCAATGCCGAGTTCGACATCTTCCGGTGTGGCGCCACGCAGGGGCACCGAGACCGAAATCACTTCAGGGTCTGCCGGCGGGAACACTTCGAACACCATTAGGTTTCGGATGGTGAACAGTCCGCCGGCAACGATGCCGAACATCAGCAGGTTAGCGGCAACCGAATTTCGGGCGAACCAGGCGATCATTGTGCGGCTGCCGCGGCACTGCCCGGACTGCCCGATTGTCCCTGGCTGGCTGCTTCTCTGCGGTCCTGCATAGCGGCGTTCAGGATTTGTACGCGAGTCCCGGACGTCACCTGCCCAAGTTGTGTCGTGACAACCTGTTCACCAGCCGCAATACCGCCCGCGACGATGCTCTCGATATCGTTCTGCCAAACCACATCGACACGCCGACGGTCCAGTACGCCGTCATCAACGACAAAAACGAATGTCCCTTGAGAGAGCACTTCGTTCGGTACGACCAATGCATCTGCGATGGTCTTGCCGCGCACAGCCGCAGTTACGTACTGGCCGATGGTGATTGGCGAGCTACCGGGGTAAGGATCGGTTAACTGCGCGATGACGTGAAGCTGACGTGCCGTTGGATCGATCGCGCTTTCCGTTCTCACCAAAACAGCCGGCCATTCAGTGTCGTCGCCAAGCGTGGAAGCCAAAAAAACGTTCGCATCACCCGATTCGTTTGCCGCGATCTGGCCTGGCAGATCGATGAACGGTAGATCGCGATCCCGCAACGGTAGACGGACCTCGACGCTGTCCGTTGCATAGATCTCACCAAGCGCGGTGTTCGGTGTGACGACCTGGCCGAGGTCGGCCAGTTGTGTCAGTACCCGACCGTCGAAGGGTGCGGTAATGGTTGCGCGCTCGAGGCTGAGCTCTGCCTTGGTCAGCGCTGCTCGTGCCGATGCGACGCGCGCTTCGGCGGCGCGCAGCTGTGGCATGCGGGCAACCAATGCAGGCGGCTCACCGTCATTACCGAGCGCCTGCCAGTCCGCTAGCGCTTGCTCGGTACGCGCCCGTGCCTCCGCCAGGACTTGCTCGGCGTCGAGCAACGTAGCGCGCGCGATGTCGACATCTGCTGAGAAATCACGGGGATCCACCTGCACGAGCATGTCGCCCTTTTTGAATATGCCACCTTCGCGGAAGGCTGGGCCGATCGCAGTGATTTGACCGTTGACCTGACTAACGAGTTGGCTCCGCGTCCGCGGCTGCACGGTGCCGTAGCTCTCCAGCATCACGGGGTAGTCGCGCGGTTCGATCTTCATCGTCTCAACGACGAGTTGCGGTCCGTCTCCGCCACCGCGTCGCGGGGCCTCTGGCGGGTTTGAGCTGATGAAGTAAGCGATGCCGAACAATCCGGCGATGATCGCGAGCGGGACAAGTGTCTTTGCGATTATGGAAGGTTCGTTCGTCATGTCTTGGGTTCCGAAGTGGTGTCGGTGTCAAACGGGCCGCCCAGAGCCTCGTACAAACTGATGCGATTGTTGAGCAGGGCCGCACGAATTTGCACGAGGTTACTCTGCGCATCGAATGCGCGCTGTTGTGATTCGAGGACGCTTGTGTAGTCAACCAGTCCGAGGCCATACGCTTCAAAGGAGCGCGTGAGTGCGTTGTTGGACGCCTCGATGTTGCGTTCGGCAGCCGCGAGTCGTTCCGCGAGTGCTTCGGCGTTGCTGATCGCGTTTTCGACCTCGGAGAATGCGGTGTTGACCTGGTTCAGATAAATGAGCTCAAGCTCCTGTACACGTGCGGCGGCGCGTCGCGCATTAGCTCTTAAT
>JBCBNU010000028.1:0-33100 GCA_039821645.1 Pseudomonadota bacterium | reverse complement strand
CTCGAGAAACGTAATCTGGAAGTTGCGTGACAGCGTAGTTACCGCGCCGATACGGATCACCTGTCGAGAATGCGAGTCGCGCCCTTTCAGAACATTGACGAACTCATCGCTTACCGAAAAGAGCGTATCGGAATATTCGAGCGCAATACGTCCGGCCTCCGTAAGCACCAAACTCCGGCCTTGTCGTTCGAACAAATCTTGACCTAGCCACTCCTCTAACTGGCGGATTTGAACCGACAATGCCGACTGAGAAACGTGCAGTTGCTCTGCCGCCCTGGTCAAGTTCCCACTGTGGGCAACAGCCCAGAAATAACGCAAATGTTTGAAATTTAGACTCATCTCTGTTCGTTCTTATTTTCAGAAGAGAAGCATCGAATTATTGTAATTTATTAAACAAGCAAGGTTGGGTAATTTTCTGTTCATAAACTCACTTCGGAGAGGTCGGTGATCCCAATTTTCTCAGCTGCTCCGCTCGCAGCAATCGGCGTACTCATCCTTACCGCATTGGTTTGTCGGTTCTCGCAACCGCGAATTGCCACATCCATCGCTCGTTTCGGCGCTTTTCTGACGTTCGCGGCGGTTGCCACCGCAGCGATCGGGTTTACGTTATCTGGTAGTGCCCAATGGCCAGCAGCGCCAGCAACTATCCTCGGTTTTGGCGTACGCGTTGATCCTCTGAATTTGCTTGCGATGTTTGTCGTGAGTTTTGTCGGTGTAGTGGTGATCAACTTCAGTCGGTCCTACCTCGATGGCAACCCTCGCCAAGCGGTCTTCTTTTCGCGACTCGCGGCCACGCTGGCTGCTGTGATGTTGCTGGTGTCGTCGGCCACACTGCTACAGCTTCTCACCGGCTGGGTGCTCACCAGCCTGACGCTGCACCAACTCCTGTTGTTCTATCCCGATCGTCCGCTTGCGATTCTGGCCGCCCGGAAGAAATTTTGGCTCGCGAGGATCGGTGACCTCGCCTTGCTCGCGGCAGCGGCGTTGCTGATCCGCGGGTACGGCACAATCGAGATTTCAGCGATCAACAACATGGCAGCCGATGGTTCGCCGCAACTTAACTCGGTTGCAGCCAGCTTGCTGGTCGTCGCGGCCCTTCTGAAATCGGCCCAATTCCCACTGCATGGTTGGCTAACAGAAGTCATGGAGACGCCAACCCCGGTATCGGCGCTGCTGCACGCTGGCATCGTCAATGCGGGCGGTTACCTTATGATCCGTTTCGCCGACGTTGTAATGACCAGCCAGACAGCACTGCTCATGCTGATCGTTGTCGGTGGCACATCCGCAGTCATCGCATCGCTGATCATGCTGACGCAAACGAATGTCAAAGGGCAGCTCGGTTATTCGACCGTCGCGCAGATGGGCTTCATGCTGTTGCAGTGTGGGCTTGGTGCATTCGCATCGGCGGGGCTCCACCTGGTCGCACACTCCTTTTATAAGGCGCACAGCTTTCTCACGTCGGGTAGTGCTGTCGATCAGGTCAGAGAGTGGCGGCTTTCGAACGCAGCCCAACACCGCATAACCGCAGGCGGGTTACTCCTCACGCTAATGGTCGCGCTGGGTATCTACTCACTGATCGCGCTAGCCGCCAACGCCTTGTTCAGCTACGCGGGCGGCGTTTTCGCGCTTGGCGTTGTCTACATCATCGGACTGTGCGGGTTTCTCGCACGAGGTCTGCGCGGCCGTGCCGTGCTTGTGAAAGTCATACAACATGCGGCGCTCGCGACAGTTCTTTACTTCTCTCTGCAAGCCGGCATTCAGGCCTACTTCGCGAGTACTTTGCCAACCGCAACCGCGCTCACGCCGATTACGTTGGTGGTGACGGCGCTGATCATTGTCGCATTCGCACTCGTCGCACTGCTGCAGTTCTCGACTGCTGGCGATCAGTCCAACCTCATGAAGCGCATCTACCTTGCAACGCGCAAGGGGTTCTATTTCAACGACTACCTCAATCGAATTGCTGGAGCTTACCGTCGTGTCTCAAACTGAAACCGCCACAAAAACCGCGATCGAGAAAATTGTTGGTCTTAACGGCTGGGCAAACGCGGTCAGCGAAACAACGCTGGTCGATATTGCCTTCAAGGCAGCTGGTGCGGTCGCGCCACTCTGGCCGCTGGAGAATTTTGTTGCGTCGAACCCCTACTTGGGATTTGTTGGAGAGACATTTGAAGACGCCGGCGTGCGTCTTACACGCACCGGATACGGCGACGTAATGATGAGCTCGCGCTATTACGCCGAAAAAATTCGATCAGAAACCCTCTCGAACCAGGAAATCACCCAAATGGGTAGCGCCTATGGCGGCGGCTATGAGCAGCTAACCGTCGATGAGCTCGCACGCGAACTGGAACGCACCGACAGCATAAAGGAAGCCGCGATACCGACGGTTGCCGAAGTTGCTGCTCAGCAATTCGGTATCGACTTTCCTGCGTTGATCACGGAATCGATCTCTGCATGGGCTGCATCCCACTTTGATGAAGGTCAGGCAATCTGGCCTTCGCCGTGGAAATCGCTGCCAGCGTTTACAGCCTGGCATGCAGAATCCTCTTTAGATCGCCAACTGGAAGCATGTGGGATCACGAGTGCGCGCAGCATCATCCGTGATTTACCAGGCGACGCATCGGCGCTCTTCCACCTCGCTGCCGAAGCAGTGCCTATGAGCGAGGAGCGACTTGAGCTTTACTTCCCGCGATTACTGTCCAGCATTTCAGGATGGGCGGGTCACGCGCGCTATCTCGACTGGGAGTCCACTCAGCATGGTAGCAATGCAGAGAAAACGGCCGAGTTGCTGGCCATAAGGCTCGCTTGGGAATTGCTGCTTTTGCGCGCCTACCCGGGATTGGCGGATGCATGGTCTCGAGCACAGAGCGCAATCAACCTCGAGCAATCTCGCGAGGAGCGCTACGCCCGACGTCTGCGGCTCATCGCGCATCGCGCGTTGGAGCAACATGCCCAACGCACGCTCATCGACGACGCATTCAGAAACCCGGGTCTGCCGACGAGCCTGCCAGCACCGCAGACAACACCGGACATGCAGGCTGTGTTCTGCATCGACGTTCGCTCGGAGCGTCTGCGGCGCGTGCTCGAATGCGAAGACCCAAGACTCGAAACACGGGGGTTTGCCGGGTTCTTTGGCCTGCCGATAGAGGTACTCACGATCGACGGCGCAGATGCGGACGCGCAGTGTCCGGTTCTGCTCGAGCCGCAGTATCAGGTGCGCGAGACGGCCAGGACTGCAGAAGCGACCGAGGTGCTTCGTGCAAAAACGGAAAACAAACGGCAAGTGGGTGCCGCGTGGCGCACGTTCAACCGCGCAGCCGTCAGCTCTTTTGCGTACGTGGAATCCCTCGGTCTCGCCTACGCCGCACGACTTGCGAGCGACACCGTTAGAGGCTGGTTCGGGTTCCATCGCAAACGCGAAATGGCACCGTCGATCACGCCTGTTGATTCCTGCGGCGAACCACACGGCCTCGCGTCCGCCGAGAAATCCGCGTTGGCTGAGTCGGTACTGCGCGGCATGTCGCTCACCGAACGGTTCGGCGAGCTCATTGCTCTGGTGGGTCATGGATCCAGCTCGGTCAACAACCCGTACGCATCGCGATATCACTGCGGCGCCTGCGGCGGCCACGCCGGCGATGCCAACGCGCGATTAGCAGCGAGTATTCTGAATGATGACGCTGTACGAATCGATCTGCGTGCAAAAGGCATCGATATCCCGGAGACCACTCAGTTTGTTGCGGCACTGCACGACACGGCGACCGATCAGGTCAGCCTCATCGACGTCGAACTACTCCCCAACCCTGAGGCACCCTCAATCGCGAGGCTGCAAACACTGTTTGATAACGCGGCATCAACCGTCAGGCTCGCGCGTGCACGCGACCACGGGGTCATGGATGAATCGGCCGCACAGATTCTGCGGCGTAGCAATGACTGGTCGGAAGTGCGGCCTGAGTGGGGACTCGTTGGCTGCCAGGCGTTTATAGCCGCACCACGTTACCGCACGCGCCATGTCGATCTGCACGGGCGGAGTTTCCTACACGAATACGATTGGAAGCGTGACGAGGGATTCAAGGTGCTCGAGTTGATCATGACCGCCCCGCTCGTTGTAGCGAGTTGGATTAGTTTGCAGTACTTCGCCTCGACTGTGGACAACCGCAATCTCGGCAGCGGCGATAAGACGCTGCACAATGTTGTCTCGGGCATCGGCGTACTCGAGGGTACTGGCGGCGACCTTCGTGTCGGGCTCCCCTGGCAGTCCATCCACGACGGTGCAAACTACCTTCACCAGCCACTCCGACTGAGCGCCTGCATTGCTGCGCCTGCCGAAGCGATCACTGGCATCTTGATGAAACACGAGTCTGTTCGCGAATTGTTCGACAATCAGTGGCTGCACCTATACGCTCTCGAGGATGATGGTCGCATTCGACAATATCTCTGTGATTACCGTTGGAAAGACACCGACAACGAAACGGTTCAGTCACTCCACAATTTGCCTCAGGACCTCGAACGAGAGGCGGTTTAGTCTGGTCTTGCAAAGAGTCCTCGACTGATGCCAAGTCGTAAGGTTGTTGCACGCGAGTTAGGTGCGTTACTCAAAGTGATGTCCCACCCGGACCGCATTTTGCTAGTGCACGCACTCTCGAGCCGAGAGCCATATTCGGTAAACCAGCTAGCGAAGATTGTCGGGATCACCGCAACGCGGGTGTCACAGCACCTTTCACTTTTGCGTGCGTTTCGAGTGGTCGAGGAACGCAGTGAAGGCCGACGCCGAATCTACCGGCTGGCGCTCGTGAATATGCCGGACTGGTTGCTCGAGGGCGTCGACTTCGTGGCCGACAGAATTGGCGAGGTGAACAGTGATGCTACCGAAGAGGCGCGCAGACTCTGGATGGAACAGCAACAACCGGGTGTGATAGCCGGCGGCAACGCCGGAGACTGAACCAGAACTCAGCTCCGAACGATGCTCAGTTCCGGCCGGACCGGCGGATTGAGTGGCAAGCTCGTGCGCAGTTGCCGAGGTGCCGCGCCCACACGCGAGGAGACCGCTTCCATAAATTCCTGGCGCGGCAGATGACTCGAGTAGGGTCTCAGTGCGTCGACCCCCTCAGGCAAGATTCCTGCCTCCAGCGTACTGAGCCATGCGCACTCCAGAGTTGCAGCGGCGTTTCGCTCGCCAGACAACCAAAGCGCTGTGAACAACAGTGGCACCAGCATCGCATCAGGCTCGGCAGCGTTTACCGGCTTGATGGTCACCACATCCGATACTGTTGCACTGATTGCATATTCACTCGAGTTGGTCAGGCCGAGGGCGATCTGACGTGCCGACTCGTATATTGATTGGGGCGCAACGACCAGCTCACGACGCTCCGGGGTCGCAGACACGGACTGAATCCATTCGCTGAGTGTGCTCGAGGCACCTGGTGCGATTTCCTCAGTGGTCTCACCCTGTTCTGACCTCAGCTGGACGATGCTGGTGAGGCCAAACCGTTCTGCGAGGTGTCGCAACATGCCCGGGCTCATTAGCGACTCGCCAATATCCCCGTCGTAGCTGACGACAACCCATTCGACACTGGCGGCCAGGCTGCGATTGACGCCCTTCAGGCCTCGCGCATGTGTGATGTGAAGACCTGAAGCCAAACCAACCGATGCTGCATCGCAGACGATGCGTCTTACACCCGGGTTCGCTTCCAGACGAACACGGGTATCGGTGCCTGAGGTCTGCAGCAACTGATTCAGGTGCTGCGTCAACTCACGGTCTTCCGTTCCGTGGATACGCAATCCTCGTGCGGACGAGTTTCGATTCCCTGAAATAACACTGAGGTTTCCTAGATTCACGGCCATGCGTCTATCTTTCCATCGGAATGTTCTGATAATCCAGCGTTTATATTAGGACAAACCTTAGTTTTATTAATTTCAAATATCCGAACTGATTGATCGCAAAAAAAGAACGAAGCGTGACTAAAGCGTTAACAGGTCTCGTCGCTATTCACTTCAACAACTTGGGCGCGGAGCGCAACGATCATGGACCGATTTTTCAAACTGAGTCTCGGGACGCAGGCACTACTGATTCTGCTGCTTCCGCTGGCTGGACTGGCATGGTTTACGGCAGACAACGTGACGCGCGCAAAAAATGTGATGAGCGCGAGCGAACGGCAGATCCTGTTCACGGAAATCGCAGCAAGCGCAGGCGCCGTCGTCCATGAAACACAAAAGGAACGTGGCTTAACCTCAGGCGCGCTCGGGGCGGATGGCGCTGAGTTTGCAGCCAAACTGCCTGAGCAACGCACGGTTCGGGATGTGCGTATTAGCGAGTTGAAGGCACTCGTTGCCGATATCGATACCGACACTCTCGGGCCCGTGATCAGCGGTGTGCTGGAGCGTGCGCTGTCTTACACCGATCCCATCGCTGACATGCGTCGTCGGGTCGATGCGCAGAGCGTCGACCAGGCTACAGCCGTCAATTTTTATATCGAAGTGGTCGGGTGTTACCTCGAGCTGGTCAGCAACATGCCCAAGCTGAGCGAAGATCGCGAAGTCGCGACGCTCGGTGACGCCTACACGGCGTTGCTGCGGGTGAAGGAAGCATCAGGTCTCGAGCGCAACGTACTTAGCGAGACCTTCGCTCGAAACGAGCTCACGTCTCCACTGCGCCAGGAACTCCTGCAACTCGTGACTACGCAGACGGTTTACCGTTCCGAACTGATGGGCTCTCTCTCCGGCAATTTCAAAGACATGATCGGCGCGGAGTTGGACTCACAACCGATCACCAACGCGCATGCCATGCGAAATGTCGCTTTGAACAGCGCAGTCGGACGTAACTTCAATATCGACCCATTGGCGTGGTTCCAGGTACAGTCACTCAAACTTGATCAGCTGAAGCAGATCGAGGAGCAGATGCTCAAGGAGCTGAAATCTATTTCCATATCGCGGCGCGACGAAGCTGCTGCTGGAATGCGTAGTGCGATGATCGTTGGCGCACTGGCCGGGCTAACCGTCTTGTTTGCGATCGGCTGGAACATCGTCAAGTTCAAGGGACTCCAACGCGATCTGGGTGGCGACGCGAATTACCTGAATGAAGTTCTCGCAGCGCTGGGACAGGGTGATTTTTCGATGGACCTTTCCACCGAAAAGCCTGCCACTGGTGTGTATGCCGGACTTCAATCAATGAAGTCGAAACTCGAGGCACAGGTGGAAAAAGACAGACAGGTGGTGGCGGAGTCCAATCGAATCCGTCAGGCACTCGACAACGTCGACAGTCCGGTCATCATTGCAAACGAAACAATGCACGTCGTCTTCGTAAACCGCGCCGCCAAGTCCTTGTTCGACCAGTTCAACAGCGATCAGAGCTATCAAGGTCAACCAGTCGACAGCGCACACCTCGTCGGCGTGGACATCGCACAAATTCCGGGACTTTCGCAATCTGCGAAAAACCGACTTGTCGATCTGAACAAAACTCACATCGACGACACCGATATTGGTAGCCGCACGGTCAGGTTGGTATCGAACCCGGTCTTTTCCGACAACGGGGACCGACTCGGCGCCATCGTAGTGTGGAACGACCGCACCGCGGAGGTCAGTATTGAACGAGATGTCGATTCGGTCGTGCAGTCAGCGCGCGGCGGCGACTTGACCCAGCGCATCAATACGAAAGGGATGGAGGGTTTTTACGCCAGTCTTTCGGAAGGGGTCAACAGTCTTCTGACAGTGGCAGAGCAGGTCGTCGGTGACACCGTCCGAGTCTTCAGTGCCATCGCGCGTGGCAGTTTGAAGGAGTCGATTGATCGGGAGTATCAGGGCAGCTACGGCAGATTAAAGTCCGATGCCAATGCAACGATCCATAAGCTCACCGAAGTCATCGGCAGCATCCAGGAATCCGCATCTTCAGTGAAAGGTGGGGCACACGAAATCGCGATTGGTAATGCTGATCTCCAGCAGCGAACCGAAGAACAAGCATCGGGGCTCGAAAAAACTGCCGAAAACATGAAGCACCTGACGGAGATGGTTCGGCAAAGTGCGTCCAATGCCTCGGAGGCTAACGAACTGGCGCAGGGCACCCGCAATCTCGCCCACCGAGGTGGCGAGGCAGTCAACAACACGGTTTCCGCCATGCAGGAAATCAACGAAGCGAGCCGTCGCATTGCCGACATTATCGCGGTGATCGATGAGATCGCATTCCAAACCAACCTGCTCGCCCTGAACGCCGCCGTTGAGGCCGCCCGCGCGGGTGAACAAGGTCGCGGGTTTGCTGTTGTCGCAACTGAGGTGCGCAATCTTGCGGGTCGCTCCGCCAGTGCGGCGAAAGAAATCAAGTCGCTGATTCAAGACAGCACTTCGAAGGTCGAAGAAGGCACGCGCCTCGTTGATGCGTCTGGCAAGACACTCGAAGAGATCGTTACAGAAGTGCAACGTCTCTCCACCACGGTCGAAGAGATCGCGCAGTCCAGCCAAGAGCAATACCAAGGCATCGACCAAGTCAATGCGACCATTTCGCAGCTCGACGCATTCACGCAACAAAATGCGGCGATGGTTGAAGAAGCCTCTGCCGCCAGCGAGTCCCTCGGTGCACAAGCGGCTCGACTGGATGAACTTGCGGCCTTCTTCGAGACGGCGAGCGACACGAGTGCCAGGGCCGCAATCGAAAGCATGGGCGTCAGCATTCGCGAAGAAAGACGCAGCGGCGAACGTCCTTGGTCAGAAGCTGCCAGCGTCTGACCTGATACACTTATCGCTCTCGAAAAACACTCGCCGACTCGGCGGAGGAGCGTTGAGCGATGAGTACGGGACTGCTGGCGCTGCTTGATGACGTTGCGGCAATCGCGAAGGTCGCGGCCGCATCACTTGATGATGTCGCCGCGCAGGCGATTAAGGCCGGGACAAAGTCTGTGGGTGTGGTGATTGACGATGCCGCGGTCACACCCCGCTACGTGGTTGGATTCGCAGCCGAGAGGGAATTGCCGATCGTTATGCGGATCGCCGCAGGCTCCCTCCGCAACAAGCTCCTCATCCTGCTGCCGGCCGCCCTCGCTCTGAGTTTTTTTCTGCCTGCTGCCATTACCCCCTTGCTGATGGCCGGCGGCTTGTTTCTCTGTTACGAGGGTGCAGAAAAGGTGCTCGAAGCCGTCGCACCACACAAGGCACATGCTCACGAAGCGGCCATCTACGATGAACCGATTTCGCCCAAGGCGTTAGAAGACCAGCGCGTCGACGGCGCGATACGAACCGATTTTATTCTCTCTGCAGAAATCATGGCGCTCGCGCTCTCGACCATTCCCGACAGCACACTGCTAAAACAGGCGATCGTGCTTGCTCTGGTCGGCGTTGCCATAACAGCGGGTGTTTATGGTGTCGTCGCGATCATCGTGAAAGCGGACGATGTTGGTGTTGCTATGGCTCAATCTGCGGCTTCAGGCACGGGCGCAAAGCTGTGGCGTCGTTTGGGGCGTGGCCTCGTTGTCGCTATGCCAAAGGTGCTCGCAGCGTTGTCGATCATCGGCACCGCAGCGATGATCTGGGTCGGTGGGGGCATCCTGGTCCACGGACTGGCGCATTATGGTCTCTCGGCACCTGAGCATTGGATTCATGCAGTCGCCGTCAAAATCGGCGCAGGCGTGCCGGTCGCGAGCGGCGCCATCACATGGATACTCGAGGCAGCGGGCGCGGGACTCATCGGACTCGCCGCGGGCGGCTTGATGATCCCCATTATTGCGCGCGTACTAGACCCAATTCGGGATCGACTAGTTGGGGGCCGCTCAAAGCACGAGGACACGGCACCCGCCGAGGATTAACTCGATCGGCGATGTTGGTGTCTATGTAAGGTGCTTCGTGAACCACGCCATCGTGCGCTGCCATGATAGTGCTGATGCCTCGGCGTCATATCTCGGCGTTGAGTAGTTATGAAACCCATGGCGTGTCTCGGGGTAGCTATGCATCTCGTAGGTGACGTCGGCGGCTTGGAGCGCCTGTTCGTAGTCGTCTCGCATCGCATTGACCCTGGGATCATTGTCCGCATAGTGCACCTGCACCGCCGCCGTAATGCCTGGAACAGCAGACGTATCTGCCGCGCGCCCGTAGTATGGCGCGACGGCGTGAATGTCCGTACCCATCCGCGTTGCCAGCGCATTCGCCATACCGCCACCCCAGCAAAAACCCGTTGCGCCTAACTTGCCGGTAGAAAGCGTGTGCGCTTTCACAAAGCGTGCACTGTTTTCGATATCGGTGGCGAGCTTTGCTGAGTCCAGATTGCGTTGCAGTACACGACCCTCGTCGTCGTTGCCGGGATAACCGCCGACGGGATACAAACCATCGGGGGCCAAAGCAAGAAATCCCGCCAGCGCTGCGCGCCGGGCTACATCTTGCACATAGGGGTTGAGCCCCCGGTTTTCATGGATCACGACCACGGCAGGAAAGGGACCTTCACCTGCCGGCTGCACGAGATAACCGCGCATCTCACCGCTATTGCCCCCCGGCGACGGATAGTTCACCCATTGCGCCTTGATTCGCTCATCGGTGAATAACACTTCTTGTCCGGATGCGTAATTCGGCAGCATTGCGGTTGCCATCAGTGCCCCTGCGCTCCCAGCACGCTCGAAGAACTGTCGTCGACTGATCTGGCCGTGGCAGTACTCGTCATACAAATCAAAAACCGTCGCTTCGATTTCGTGCCGTGTCATCGTATTGCTCCTTGTCGATTGGATTATCACCATAAACGAAAATGACCCCTTTCGGGGCCATTCTCGAATTCGCTAATCTTATCCAGGAGCAGCTACACGACGATGTCGTTTCCCGCGAAACCACGGAAGAAGAATCCATCGAATGATTCGTTGTAGATGCGCTTGATATCGCGCAGCACACCGATTGCGACCTGCTCTCCAACTAGCAATCCCTCGGTGCCATCGGTACGCCAATGAACGCCTGCGATATCCCTGCCGAGTGCGATGTTCGATGCGAGCTTGTCAAGCTCACCGCCGATCGTTAACGGGCCACCGTTGTACGCTTCAAGGCTCAACCCATCGGTAGATGAAACGACCGGATCGGGAATTGGAGCGTCTTCATCGAAGAACGCTTTCATCACCGTTGTACAAGCACCAGCGATGGTCGCATGACCTGCCGGATACGCAGGGTGCGTTGGACTGCCTTCCGGATAGGCCATCGGCAACAGATAGGTTCCGGTACGTGAGAACGTTTCGTCGAACACGCTGACCTCGTCGATGGCGCTGTTGATCGGATATTCCTTCGCGTCGGTAAGGTGGTTGTGAAGCCGACCACCGAAGGTCTCGGGTCGCAGTCGCAAATGCACTTGCCATTTCTGGAACCAGGCTGCTTTGAGAGCCTCGTGAGCGACTTTGGCGATCAAGGACAAAATATCCGCGCCACCGAATGTCACAAAGCGGCCCTGCGTCGCGGAGAAATCGTAAGGCAGTCGCGGATCCCACGGATTAATGCCGAGGCCGCCCGTGATGATCTGTGAAGCGCTGAGATACGCCTGGTAGCTGAAATCGAAATGCACATAGCTGCCGATGCGGCGACCGTCACTGATGTAGCGGCGCGTGCTATCGAATACCGAAGCACTCGGCACATTGCCCCGTTGCACCTCCAGCCACTCAGCATAGCCCGTCATGAAATCAAGCCCTGGTACATCGACGTCATAGCGCTGCGAGACCGTTCTTGGTCCGAACGGAATATCTTTCAACAGTAGCTGTGAAACGTAGGGACCCGCGAGATCACCCGGCGTTTCTCCACGGAAGAGATTGTCGGGCGTGACCGGTCCGTTATAGCGCCGAGTGAAATAGTCGAACTTGTTCATGTCAGCAATAGCGCTCGCAACCAGCGAGTGGGTTGCGTATTCCGTGAACGGCACGTCGCGCAGTAACGCATGCCAGTAGACTTCAACAATTTCCGCAACCTCGTCGCGGTCGGCAAAAGCGGGTGCCGCCGGCATGCTCGTGCAATGCGAGTCGACCCCTTCCATCGAATACGCGTAAGTCGCTTGTGGATTCGCCAACTTACGAGCACCACCCATGGGGATAGCTTCGAAGCGCGACTCACTCCGCGTGCGCAAAGCACGCGTTAGTTTGCGATAAGCGCGTCGGTCGACCTCCCCCAGTTCGTCGTGCGGCAGGCCTTTCGTGAAAGAGCCAATCTTGCTTGCGTACGCAGCATCGTCGCCGTTGTCCGGGTGCGCCGGCAGCGGCTGCGACCACTGCTCTACCGCAGCATTTGTACGAATCTCCAGCGAATTATCTCGCCGACGTCGCGGATTTCGCCCAATGACAGCAGCTTGCGCATTGCTGGTGATAGCGGCTCCCGCCGGCAGCATCGCCGCTGCACCCGCAGCCAACGCCGACTTGCCAAAAAAGTCCCGCCGGTGCGGCGACTGCGGCCCGGTTTCTTTCGTTTGCTCTTGCGATTTTCTGGTATTGGTCATGGTTCCCCACCTTGAGTTACGACGCCGATATTTTTGTCACATCGTGTGCCGTTCTTGCCGGAAGTCATTTCCGCTTTTTTTTGCCGAAAGTCATGCAAGCCCGCACCGAAAAGGCGTCTACACTCCCAGACTGACGGGTACGTTCTGTTTATCCCAAGAGACTACCGGCTAACCGGGCACATGGTTTCGAACTTGACATATTTCAGCGCCGAATCCAGCTCGACAAAGACAAACAAAAAGGCCCGATCAGCTGCGACTGACCGGGCCGGATTTCAGTTGGGTCGACGGGATCAGTCGTCGAGCTCGACCGACTCCGCAGCGATCACGGTATCCGAGGATTCGATACCCTCGACTTTGACCTGATCACCGACCATCAGCGAATCAAAAAACTGCGCAGATGTCAGTGTCATATCGTCGAACTCGAACTCCGTGTTCGCGTCGGTCGTGACTGTGACGCCGAGAATGGTGAACGAAGGCTCCGCGATTTCTGTGACCGTTCCCTCGAGAACCACCTCGCCTTCTTCATCATCGTTTCGCTCTACTGTGCGAGCCAAGACGGTGTTGACGCCTTCCTGTGGCACCGCCGCTACCTCGATGTCGTCACCAACACTGAGGTCCTCGAGTGTCAGGCGTGTCAGAGACGCACTACTGAAATCCTCGAATTTTGTGGAAGCATCGGTATTGACCGTGATCCCCAGCACCACGAAGCTTCCAGCAGCCGTATCGATTGAGTCGATCTGCGCCTCAATCTCGATCGATGCTTCCGGGCGGAATTCAATGTCATCGGCAATCAATACTCCCTCGGAAGACAGCTCACCTTCGACCTCGACGCGAACATCAAGCGCGAGATCGTTGATCGTGCCGTTCTCAAAATCGGTATCACCGTTTGTGGTCACCGGAATTCCCGCCACATCAAAATCGGTGCTGGATGCAAAGCGTGTGATCAATCCGGAAATTTCAAGATCCACATCATCCGTGCCGGTCAGATCCGGCAGGACCGATTCGAAATCAACCTCGTCGGCGATCAGCACATCGTTGGCATCACGTTGCGAGCCTTCAACTTCGACCAAGTCACCATCGCTAATCTCACCGTTGGGGAAGTCCTCGAGCATGGCGGACGCATAGTCGACCGTCAGTGCATTGACCTCAAACGTCTGCGCAACGGTATCGAGGTTCGCCACGAAACCAGTGACCTCGAATTCGTTGCTGTCGGATTCCGGCTCGATCCGTGACGCGATGATCTCGCCAGCCGAGTTTGGCAGACCACTGACCTCTACGAATTCACCTACTGTCAGTCCCTCGATGTTTGCAGGTATGAAGTCATCGTCGAACGAGGTTTCGGCGTTGATTAATACTGTCTGACCAAGCACGACGATGCTGTCGTTGGCGACATCGATGCTGTCGATCGGGCCCTTAACGGCTTCGTCGTAGAAGACTTCATCGGCGACACCGTTAATGCCGTCCTCGTCGATCGACCCACGAATTAGGACGATGTCACCAATATCGAGATCCGACTCGATGCCGGCTGCCCCGTCCAGTGTGAAGACCGCCTGGCTCGTATCGTAGCGGACGCCGTTAACCACGACGCTGCCGAAGTTGCTGACGGGCCCCACGGCAAGACCCGTGCGGCCGATACCGCCCGTGTTGCCGCCACCGCCGCTATTCGGCGGTGGTGCAGAGCCACCACCGCCACCACCACAAGCCGCAAGCGTCAAAATCGCTGTACCAATAAAGATGCGTTTCAATCCATTCATGACATCGTTCCTTTGGGTAAGGTCCCTTCAATTGCATACACTCCGAGCCCCAACCGCACGGGCGTGGACGTTTTATCCTCCGCGTTTTGCTGATGGCGACTCAACCACTCATCGATCTCTTCCAGAAACTCCTGACCTCTGACGTTCAGAAACTCCCGAAACTCTTCTACGTGCCGACTGTCGATGTTCGACTCGACGGCAAATCCTTCTAACCACTTGGGCGCTCCGTCTTCGACCGCCAGGTTTTTACTCAGCGTGTTGGCATGGTCGAACAGGTTGGTGCCGAAAAAGCGCAGCGCCCCTTCACTTACTTCGTCGGGCATGTGATACCGACGCTTGGGGGAGACACGCCCGTCCTCCAGTCGCTCGATTGACCTCGCGGAAGTGAGTTCGCGAAGGAGCGTCTGTTCTGGGGTGTCTCCCCCATACCGAGCGAAAAGCTCATGAAAACTTTGGCGGCCCTCTGCTTCGAGTGTGAGGGCCAATGGGTCGCCATCGGCGTTCAGGAAATCCGGGTCCTGATACCAGCCAGAGAGCAATCGTGTCGCATCGGTCGTCTTGCTGGACTGCGTCTCAGTCCCGCCCTCGAGTAGCTCGCGCTGGCGCTTCACTTCCTTGCGCGAGATGCCCGTCAGGATAGAAACACGCGACACGTTGGTCGGACGTCCGCGAATACCAAATGAATCGCTCGCAACGTCAACGAAAACCGATTTCGAGAGTTCGGAGAACTCCCGCCAGGGCATCCCGCTGCGAATGAGCACGAGGGCAATCGGGCGCAAAAGTGTGCGTACCGCGTTACGTAAGGTGCCTCTCAATCCGAGGTTTTGATCTGTTGTATTGTTCATATGTGGGGCAGTTTACCCCAATTCTGGAGAATCACAACAACTTATATGGAATATGACAACAGGAGAAACCGAAGTATCGATTCTGCCAGCGGGTAAAGTAGGGACATGCGCAATCTGTTCCTGCACGTCCTGTTCGCGGCTGGTATCGCCTTGGCGAGCGGCTGCACGCCGTCGGACGATGCCGAACCGACTGAAAAAACAACAAATGTGCTCACCCGCGGGAACGGCGGCGATCCGGGCTCATTAGATCCTGCGCTTGCAACCGACATCCATGCATTCCATGTGCTGACCGACCTGTGCGAGGGACTTGTAACGGTGGATGCTGGTGGCCGCGTGTCGCCGGGCGTCGCTACGGACTGGCGGGTTAGTCCCGACTCAACAACCTATTCGTTCAGCCTGCGCCCGAATGCCCGCTGGTCCAACGGCGACCGGGTGGTCGCCGAGGACTTCGTGCGTGCCCTTGGCCATCTCGCGAATCCAGACACGCCCTCGCCGCTTGCCTATCTTCTGAATCCCATTCGAGGCTTCGCTGAAATTAAGCGCGGGGTAGCGCCGCTGAGCGCATTGGGGGTCAATGCGAGCGATCCGGACACACTGATCATCGAGTTCGCGCGGCCGACAGCACATGCTCTGGCGCTGCTTAGCCTTCCGCTCGTCTGCCCTAGACATTCTGACCCTGAGATAACCAACGGTGCATACCAATTGGTCTCGTGGTCACCGCTTGATAGCTTGCACGTCGAGAAAAATCCGTTTTTTCACGGTGCGAGCGAAGTGTTTTTCGATCAAGTGCGTTACTTACCCGTGACCCACGAGGCAACCGAGCACCGCATGTTCGTTGCCGGCGAACTCGATCTAACCGCGGCAATACCGGTCGCTGCACTGCAGGCCATGTCAGAGGAACAACGCGAAGAGGTTCGGATCGCACCCGTGCTCGGCACCTACTTTCTCGCACTCGATATCAACGAGGCGCCATTAATCGACCCTTCCTTGAGGCGCACCCTGTCCAGCGCCATCAATCGCGAGGCGCTGGCCGCGGTTCTGGGCCGCGGAGAGCGTCCAGCCTACAGGCTGGTGCCACCCGGGACCGCTGGACAGAGGGCGATACCCGATATGCCATCCGGTTCAACCGCGCACGCATTCACTACGAGTGCTGATCTTGTGTATTTGTATGACACAGGCTCCGTCCACGAGAAAATCGCGCTCACGGTCCAGGCCATGTGGCGAGAGACTCTGGGCTTTGAGATCAATCTCGATGCACGGGAATGGCAGTACTTTCTTGACGCTCGTCAGCGCCAGGAGCAATGGTCAGTGATGCGATTCTCTTGGTTCGCCGACTACAACGATGCTTTGGCTTTTCTGGAGCTATTTCGCGAAGGCAACGAGAACAACCTGCCGAGATACGCTAATCCGGAGTTCGAACAGTTGCTGGATCGCGCCGCGAGCACAGCGGATCAAGATGAACGAGCAGCGCTACTGACCGCCGCCGAGCGGATGCTGCTCGACGATGCTGTAATAATTCCCCTATATTTCATGGTCTCCAAACACATGGTGGACCGATCCCTATCGGGATTTATCCCCAACGCACTCGACCGCCACCCGAGTCGCTTCATGAGACGCAAGACAAACGTAAACGACGCACAAGAGACGACGGAATGAAATTTCACTTACTCGTGTTGATCGCAATGATTGTGCTGACCGGATGCACCATTGCACCGGCCACACAAACGCCAGCCGATAACGGCCTGATCAAGATTCGCAGCGCGAATGATGTCGAGACCACCACACAACGGCTTCTCGCCGCACTCGAAAATGCTGGCATGACGCATTTTGCGACTGTTGATCACACCGAAGGCGCCGAAGCCGCCGGGCTTGCGTTAAGGCCGACACGCGTTGTGATTTTCGGCAACCCGAAGGCAGGCACGCCTTTGATGCGCTGCGCACAAACGATTGGCATCGACCTGCCGATGAAGGCGCTGATCTTCGAGGCCGAATCTGGCGAGGTGTTCTACACCTATAACAAAATCCGGTATCTCGGCGACCGACATGCGATCACGGGGTGTGGCCCCGTGCTCGAGAAGGTCGAAAGCGCGCTCGCCAATTTCGCGACGGCGGCGACCAGCTCATGACGTTCTCGCCACTGTCCGCCGAAGAAATCCGCGTCTTGGGATGCCTGATGGAGAAGGCGGTGCTGACGCCCGATCAGTATCCAATGACGTTGAACGCACTGACCAACGCCTGCAATCAGAAAACCAGTCGGGAACCGGTCATGAATCTCGACCCTGGCCAAGTTGAGGCAGCACTCAACTCGCTCATCACCCAGCACCTGGTTCGCAAGGACGAGAACTTCAAGCGCGGCGTCGATAAATACACGCAGCGCTTCTGCAACTCGACTTTCGGTGAAGTGCAATTCGAATCAGATGAGTACGCGGTTGTGACGCTGTTGCTACTTCGTGGTCCGCAAACACCTGGCGAGCTGCGCACGCGCAGTGGACGCATGCATACGTTCGACGCGAATAATGATGTTGTAATGACCGCCGAGCGACTCGTTAACCGCGATACGGACCCGCTGCTGGTGAAGTTGCCACGTACACCGGGCCGTCGCGATGCTGAGTATATGCATCTATTGGCAGGACCCATCAATCTCGATCAATACGCGAGCGAGGCCGCAGATGCGCGGCCTCCAGCGGCATCGAAAACCTCTGCCCTCGAGGCCAGAGTCGCGGCGCTCGAGGAAGAAGTCGCGCGACTGAAATCGATGATTGAAGGTTAGCTGACTACCAGGACTTTTCGAGAATCAAACCGATGAGTGGGAATGCGCCGTCCTCCTCATCCACCGACTGCCCTGTGCGCGGGTTGAACCCGGGCGGCTGTCCAATCGGACCACCGTAGACATTGATGACATCCAGAAACAGAACAAAATCGACAAAGCCCAGTGGTTGCCGATAGTCGACGCGAATGTTGAGACCATGATAATCATCCAACGTCACCGCATTCTCGGTGATGATCTCTTTTGAGAAGCGCAAAGGCGCACCGTCACCCAGAACGTTATTGTTGACGACGAACGCATCATCGGGACGTCCGCTGCCATATTTCCAGCGCGCTGCGACTTGCCACTCGGCGTTGATTTCCCAGCGTGCTGCCAGCGTCACAAAGTGGCGGCGACTGAAGTCGGCGGTGTATTCGCCACGACCATCGTTGTCGTCGAGTCGGGAACGGTTGTAGGAATAGGTGGCATTAGCTGACCAACCATCAGCGAAGGTTCGATTGATGACGATGTCTGTGCCGAGGTTGGTACCGTCTCCTGCGTTGGTCACGCGTGCATCGGTACGTCCACGGTCGGCAACCAGATCATCGAGCTCCTGATAGTAGGCCTCGAACAAGAAACTCCAATCGTCACCCCAACGTCGCTCGAAACCGGCACTCAGGTGAGTGATTTCTTCGTTCCTGAGCGTCGCATTGTCGGGATTCGCACCGCGAGTCAGAAACCTCGGAGACTCATAGAACACACCTGCTGTTGCAGAGAACCGGAGTTCGGGCGAGTACTGGTAGTTGGCGGACAAGCGCGGAGAGACGAGCGACTGATCGGAAAAGCCGTCGCGATCGAATCTCAATCCCGCTCGAAGGTCCCATCGGTCGAACTCGAATACCTGCTCTGCGAAGACCGCATAGTTGAGTTCAGATGCATCCAACCGAGAGTTGATGTTATCCGGCGTCCACACAATGAAGTCCTGACCGGCAGGCCGCTGATCATCGGTCTCATAAACATAGCGCGTCCAGTCTTCCCGCAAGTTGACCGTGAAATCTGCGTCGATCTGAACAGCGCGCAGGCCCATCGAAAAACCTCCGAAACGATTTAGCGCGCGATAGTCGCTGCGCCAGCCGATCTCGGTTTCACCCTCCTCCAGCGTAAAGATCCGCGGATTCACAGGAATCTGGTTCGCCGGTGTTCCTACGGGTACGAGATCTGGAAATGACTCACCTTCAGCGGAACTCTTTTGGCTATCCCTCCAGTAGACGCGGTTTGTCCACTCGCCGGAGTCGCCCACCAATCGCCGCCAGGTGACACCGATCAGCGAGAGGTCCTGCTCGGTATCGACAATGGACACGTCCTCGAGTTGCTCGTCCTCCAGGACGTTGTCGATGTCGCGAGTGAACTGCTCCGGCGCCGTGATGGCGAGAAACTCAAACTCATTATTCGCGTCGAGCGAGGTCACTGTTTTCAGGATCACATCGGTCAGTTCAGGACTACCGATATCACCGTTGTCGATTTGTTCGAACAATCGGCCGAAGTCAAATTGCCGGGCCGTAAAAAACATGGAGGTGTCGTCATCGAGCCCGCTCGGTCCATCGTAAACGACCTCAGCGCCCGTGATGTCAGCACGCAGACTCGCTGTCGGTGTCGGACTGCCCCCGGCAACTTCGAGCTGCAGCAAAGAGCCCGATCGTCCACCGAAAGCAGCGCTCCAGCCCCCGGGTGAAAACTCAGCACCTGCGATCGAGTTTGGTGCGAAAATTGAGAATCGACCGCCGCCTTCGATGTCCGAGTCTTCGCCCAGCGACTGGTCAAAATGAACGACCTTGTCGAGTGGAAATCCGTCGACAAATATCAGGTTATTGCGTGGCCCTCTTCCGCGTACCGTGAAGTTCGCGAATTCTCCGGTCGAGTTGATCCCGGGCAAACCATCGAGCGCACGCATGACATCGCTGCCGCTGCCGACAGCATTACGTAGCTCATCGCGGCTGAAATAGCTGGAACTGACACCACTGAACGCATCCCCCCGGCGGGCACGCCCGGTGACCACCAGCTCATCGATAGGCGTATTCGTGGTCTGTAACTCAACGGCGAGCACCCGCTGCTGCTGGGGAAGCACTCGCACCTCCGGTTCAACCGCTGGAGCCTTTCCTTCGGCGCTCGCCGTCAGCGTGTAGAAGCCGATCGGCATATCCCTGAACACGACTTCGCCCGAGGCGTCTGTGACCGCGCTCCGCCGCTCGCCATCGCGAGCTTCAATGACGATCGTGACATTCGGCAGTGCGCGACGGGTTGCCGCGTCTGTCACGTCGATGACGAGACCACCGGTATCCGCAAAGGCAGGCGCTGCGAAGAACAGGGCCATCCCGATCAGAGCCCAAATCATCATTCGCTTCGCTGAATCCATTGCTGTTCCCTGCTCGATGTGCGTGGGGAAGGATTCGTCGATCCTCACGCACCGGATTCAACCTAAACGGTAGAAAATCACTCTTCGTCCTACTCGGTCTTGGACGTCGGTTGCCGACGCCAGCCATATTCTCGCGCCATACGTGAGTATCGATCGATATTGTCCTGCGTCTGCGAGTCGGTTTGCACCTCGCAGTTATCGATGATGGGTAATGCCCGCAAGATATGACTCTCCGGGTCGATAACTACCCGCGCTTCACTCGGCACCTCTATCGATCGCGACTCCGGCGTCATCGGCACCACCACCGACTCACCATCGACGCTGACCGTCACCGGCATCGGAAACTCCCGCCCACCTGGGACAACCCATTCCAGATCCAGTCGTCCGTTTTCTCTCGTGGTTCGAAGCTCGGGCATCCCCGCCTCGTACAGGTAGGTGTCGACCAACCAACCGATATCTTCGCCGGCGACGTCGGACATGATTCGCACGAACTCCTGAGTATCCCGGTAGCGCGTGCGGATCGGGTATTGCAGCGACCACGGGTCTTCAGTGCCATAGATCAGGCGACGCGTGCCCGCCCAGAAAGCGTACTCGCCAATATAGTTTCGCAGCGTGTGCAGCATCCACGCCCCTTTGGTGTAGATGTCACGGTTATCGAATGCCTCGCCCACATCCGCCGCCTGCGGCTGGGCGACGGCAACACAATGCTCCGAATGTGTGTAGGCATTGAACATGCGATCGAAATATCCCATGCGACCCGTGATCTCTTCCGCGTAAACCGCTTGCATGTATGAAGCGTAGCCCTCGTGCACCCAGGAGTCTTCGGGTCGTGCGTGAGTCATCACGTTGCCGAACCACTCATGCGCCAACTCATGGTGCAGCAACTGATCGAAGCCATGAGTGCCGCGCGTATATTGCTCACCGTAAGCGTTGATAGTCTGGTGTTCCATACCGAGATGCGGAGTCTCTACAAAGCCTGCTTTCTCATCGCCCCACGGATAAGGACCCAAGAGACGTTCGAAAAATTCAAGATGTGGACGCACGTCGCTCTTGATCAGATTCCGCGCATTCTGTTCGTTCTTTGGCAGCGCCCAGAACTGCACCGGGAAGACACCACTGACGCCCTGATAGTCCTCTTCGATGCGAACAAATGGACCTCCGTTGATTGCGATCGCATAGCCTGTGTAGGGATGGCGCGAAGACCAGTACCAGGTATCGAAACCATCGTCGCCGACCTCCATCCGGTCCAGCACGCCAACCGACGCCACCTTGGTACCGCGCGGCGCACCGATGGCAATCGAAACGCCATCATCAGGCTTGTCGGCGTAGGTATCCTTGCAAGGCCACCACAGATCACAGCCCTCGGTTTGAACGGCGGTTGCAAACCAAGGCGTACCGTTATGCTCTGACCAGACAAAACCGCCATGCCATGGCGGTGCTTTGGCGATATGGGGCTGTCCGCGATACTCGATCGCCACACTTGTGCGCTCACCCGGTTTCAGCGGCGCGACCAGGGTTACGGAAAAACGATCATCGTCACGTGTAACTGGACGCGACGCCCCGTCATTCGATGCAGCCACAATCTCAAGGTCAGGATCGAGATCCAACTCGATCACTGAGGTCGGCTTGATCGCCTCAACGATAACTGTGACCGTACCTTCAATCGAGAACGATTCCGGCATGATTCTCAGCGCAAGATCGTAGTGCTTCACATCGAACGCGGCTTGCGCGTCGGTCAACGCCCGTCCCGTCTTGGCCGTTTGCGGGTCGACATCATCCACAAAAGGCGTACCGCGTGCTGCCGATTCCAGTGCGGCGACCACCTCAGGATCGAGTGAAGCTGTTTCTCGCTTTGGGGGCGAACAAGCGGCGATCAAGAACAGCACTGAAAACGCGCCACCCAACAAAACACGATGTGGCATTGGAAGTTACCCGCTATTTGCTTATGAGGCCCACTTTGAGTGCATCAGCGTTAGCGCTCGCCGATGTCGTGCCAGCGCTAGCGGTGTCTGCGAGGGCGGTATCTTGTTCACAAAATTGTATCGTGCGACATGAAAAGCCGCATCAAACCCGAACAGACTTTCGCGCATTTTCTCAAGCTCATCGCGCCGATAGTCAGCCAATGGTCGAGTGCGCTCATCGGCAAGCCGTTTCGCGTATTTTTGGTGAAGCAGCGATCCGAACCGATCGGATCTCGCCAGACGTTGTGCCCGCTCTGCGAGCGCGGGTTGGAACGCGTCTTTACTGCGAGCGATCACTTCATCGACAAGGCCGAGAGATGACGCATCAATGGCTCCAATCGGTCCTCCCAGTCCAACAATACGTTGAGCGCGCTGCTTGCCGCAATGCTCTGGCAACAGGTAGGTCCAGTAGGCAGAACCATAGAGATTGCCGATATTTTTGTAATGCGGTGTCAACACGGTATCGGCATGGGCCCATACAAAATCGGCTGCGCGCGCCAAAAATACGCCGCCCGCTCCCGCATTGCCTCTGAGTGCAGAAACGGTCAGACACTCAGTGGTCGTAATGATCTCATGGGATAAGTCATTCAACGCGTTGATGTTGGCCCACGAGGCTTCCGCTGGCTGATCACTCGCTTCGATCAGATTCAAGTGGATGCCGTTGCACCAATAGTCTGGTCCGCCCGCAAGAACGATCACCTTCGGCTTTTGCTCACGAACAGAGATGAATGCCGACATCAGACGCGCGCTCTGTCCCGAACTCAGCGCACCGTTGTAGAAATCGAAATACAGGTATGCAACATCATCCACGATCCTCGTTCTGATTTCGGTATAACCATCGGCGGTGTCCGCGGGAATGCTCGGTAGGTGAGTGCATGCGTGGCGCAAGACAATTGACGCTGGCAATTTAAAGCGTTGCGTCGATGCTCGATCCACTGCATGGCCAATCCACACCGCGTTATCACGCGTGCCGACAAGCACCGCTGCACCTGATACGGCGAGTAACTCGCCCGGGTCGCCTTGGTGGCCGGGAGCTTCGCGAGCGTCGTACAGACGAATGCGTCTTCCGCCAAGCTCTGTGAGGACTCCGGGACTACCGTCACCAGATCGTATCTTTCTCAAGACCGTACCTGTGTCATCCCGATCCCAGTCTATCGCTCGGTCTTTTTGTCTCGTCGCATCTCTCCAGCCGACATCCACGGATCTTGGCTCGGCTCGCGGGGCACCACGACCCGATTGGAATCGTCCGATTGCGTCTGTCAATGCTTCGATGGCATGGTGCGCCACTTCTTGTCGGTAGATGCTTGCTTTGGTCGCAGCCCTCATCTCGAATTCTCGGCTCGCCCAGACGGTACCTTCATCGAGCTCGTCGTTAGCTTGATGGATGGTCACACCCCAAGTGCTGTGACCGCCAAGAATGGCCCAGTCGAGTGGTGAGGGTCCGCGGTCTCCGACGACACCGCAGCGCACGACGAAGCAGGGCACATTGGACCAAACGCTCATCGTGAGTCGTCGTCGAAGGTTCGGTGCAACAATGAGATCTGGTTGGAATCGGAGTACCGCATCTGCGGTGTTTGCGTCATTGATATCGAGTTCGACACTAACCTCATAATCGCGCTCGTCCAACGCAACCAAAACCTGTTTTGACAGACTGTCGAATGAATCGCAAAGCAGCAGAATACGCATATCAGATCCCGCCCCTAGTCCCAGTCCAAATCAACAATCTGCCAACAAATTCTTGAGACTGTCCGCACTCTCGGATAGATCATCAGGCTCAGCACTAACGAGATTCGGTACGGTTGCAACCTCCAGCGAGTTGACGATCATCTCGCCCCGGGTGTTGAAGAATTGAACCCACCAGAGTCCACGAATAGTGGTGCTGGTTATACGGCAGTTTCCGTACCCGCGTGACTCGATCACCGCCGGGCCCAAGCCAAACAACGCCTGCATCAATTCGAGATGTGATTCCTCAGTGTCGGTGAGATTCATGACATGCGTGACACCACGCTCCATATAGCAGGTCAATGCCTCATGTAGTTCGGACAAAATGCTCTTGAGTGCCACCGGCAACGTCTTTATGGATGCCGGTGCAAACTCTGTCGCAGCCTTCGTGAACACGGCGCGAGCGATAAGCTTCGGCAGCGGGGCGACCTCAACAATGTCAGCATTGACTCGTCCGTCGTCGTAGTGTCGCACCCGCCAGACACCCGCTAAGACCGACTCTTGTATTCTGGCAATGGCGGGGCCGTCGTAGGAGATGCTGATTCCGCCAGTGCCGAGCACACGGTCAAGCAAATCGAGATTTCTCCGATCCAGGTGGTCAACGGGCAGAGACACAACCGGGGTTCCGGGCTCATACCGTTCCAGTGCATCGTGAACGACCGAAAGCGTTTGCAGCGCTACGCCAAGCTCGTCCGAATCGTCTGTTAAGCGATTAGCCGGTCTGTCCGACCTACGAATGCGCGAGGAATCCTGATCAAAGCCAGAAAAATCCGCCTCGTCTTCTGCCTGTTGCGAACGTGGTTCGATCGCAATCGTCGTGCCAAGCTCCTTCATGGTTGTCCCCTGAAGCCGTTACGTCCTTGTGAAATTGCGCCGGTAGGCGTCCCCTACCTCCCGGCGCAGTACCCGAGTCCTGCCTAGTTGACATCAGTCGGATATCACCGAATAGAGCAGTTAGCCCTGCCCAAGTAAAGCACTACCCCAAAAAAGCCTGTGATCTCAGGGTGATAGGTCGAAGAATGATGCTGGACAGTGTCTGTTGACCATGACACGTCTATTCGACAATCACGTCATTCAGGTAAACAAAAACAAACGCCGAACGCTATGCGTCCGGCGCTTGCTTCGCACGAATTCGCAAATTTGCGCAATATTGTTGGGCAAATACTCCGCTAGAACGAGTAAGTTGCCGTCAATCGATAACGACGCGGTGCACCCGGCTCTACCCACACATCCGCGAATGAGTTGGTGTAGAAAGTCTCGTCGAACACGTTGTCGATGTCTGCGCGTATCGACAGTTGGTCCATCGGCTCAAACTCGCCAAACAAACGGAACGTCGTGTAGTTCGGCAGGAAGAAATCGAAACCTGTCCACCCGAGGCGCTCATCCGTGTACAACATGCCGCCGCCGAACTCGGCCGGGCGATCAGCAATTGCCACAGACCGACTCAGCTGGATGCTGAGCTGGTTTTCCGGCGCGTTGATCAAGGGGTCACCCGCTTCGATCGTGGCCCCGAAGTCTGCGTCCGGGTTGCTGTTGGTAAATTCAGCATCGACATAAGCATAGGAGAACCAGACGTTCCAGCCGTTGTCCGTCGACAGGTTGGCATCGATTTCAATACCACGACTGCGTGCTTCGCCCGCAGGAATCGAGAAGAAGCCTGCCGCGACCGCCTCAGGGCGATCGTCGTTCACGAGAATGTTGCTCTGATCAACCTGGAATGCCGTTACGGTTAACGCACCCGCTGCACCATCGAAGAACTGGGCAAGATCCGCTTTGAACCCAATCTCGGCAGACTCGGTCACATTGGGATCGAACTGGTTGCCCTGGAAGTCTGAGCCGGTCTGCTGGCGGAAACCCTCACCGTAAGAAGCGTAGAGGCTCATGCCATCGCTCACTTCATAGACCGCACCGAATTGTGGCGAGATACGATCGTCTGAAGAGCTAACCGTGGTGACTGGGTCAGCCCTGAGGTTGGTGAGATCCTGCTCGAAGTCATCGAACCGCAAGCCCAAGCGCACCTGGAAGCGATCGGTCAGATTGATCTGGTCCTGAATGTAGAAGCCTATGCCCTCCAGATCTTCCTGACGGTCGGTGTTTGGAGTCGGGACCGGTGTCGGGAACTGGCCGTACACCGGATTGAAAGCATCGAGGAACAAGTATTCAGCCGGGTCCAGTGTGGCGATATCCGTCCCCGCAGGAATGAATCCCGGACGGAAGCGCAGGATGAACAGGCTGTTCTCAAATCGGTCATGGTCGGCGCCGAACAGCAGTCTGTGGCGTAAACCACCGGTTTCGAACTGACCTGCAATTTCGCCACGAAGGACGGTGTAGTCGGACTCGAAATCACGGAATCGGAAGAAGCGCGAGATCGTCTGCCCATCGAGAAAGAACGTTTGGCGACCACCGAAGTTGTTTTCCGATGCGTTGCCGGTAAACGAGGTATCCCGAAAACCAAACCCACCGAGGAAACTCCAGTTGTCGGAGAAGTTGTGCTGGACCTCGATCTGATGTCCAACGACTTCTGTTTCGATCGGCCCATCACCCGGCTCGCCAGTGAAGGTCTTTCTCGGCGAGAATCCAAACTCTTCAGAGAAAACGACACCGCGATCAAACGGAATCTCCTGCTCCGTGTATTCGAGCTCGTAGGTTGCGCTGGTATTTTCGCTGATCTGCCAGGTCACCGACGGATAGAATCCAAGGCGCTCGGTTTCCACCGTCTCGCGGAAGCTCTCCGCATCTTCATAAAAACCGACCAATCGCACCCCGACGTTCTCATCGGCGCCCAGCGTGGTCTGAACATCGCCCTCTAGCCGAAGCTGCGACCAACTGCCGACCGTAAATCGAACATCGCCACCGGTCTCGAACTTCGGTCGCTTGGTGATCAGGTTGACCGTCCCGCCAGGCTCTCCACGGCCGAACAATGCCGAGCGAGGCCCTTTAAGTACCTCGACAGACTCGATGCCAACAATGTCGCGAGGCCCCGCAAAGCCGCGGCCTGCGTTAAATCCGTTAACGAGGAAACCGCTCGGCAGGTTGATATCGCCAGAGAATCCTCGAATCGAGAAGCTGTTCCACAACCCACCGAAGTTGTTTTGGCGTGCGACCGACGCTGACAAATCCAGCGCATCGTTCAGGTTTAGTGCACCTACATCCTTCAGCAATTCAACATCGATCGTCTGGACCGCGGACGGATTCTCCAGATCGTCAAAATTGCCCTGGTAGGCTCGGCGATCACCGACAACAAATACTTCCTCGATCTCACCGCTCTCTTGCGCGGAGGATTGCATTGGCAAACTTGCACCAACGGCTGTCGCAACCGCTGCGGCCAACGCTAACCTGCGTGGGTTAATGAACTCCACCTCTTTCTCTCCCGTCTTATTGCCGGCGCTTCATGAATGGCGCCGAGTTCAAATTGACGTGTAATGTTATTACATATCTATCAGAGAGTGAATCTTAAATCACGGCTGCTGTCGCTATTTGTCGCGCTGCCCAGCCTGTGTCGCAGCAAACGCAACCATGCCCCAGGCGACAATCAACGAGAGACCACCGAATGGCGTGACAGCGCCCAGCTTTGGGATGCCTGTGAGTGCAAGCGCATAGAGACTGCCGCTGAACAACACAATCCCCACTTGCATCATGACGGCTGCCCGAGAGAACCATCGGGAACCAGAAAACTGCACCATCGCGAGCGCGACCAGGATAAGCCCGAGTGCATGGTAGAGGTGATACTGAGCGCCCGTTTCGAAGGCGCTCAATAGTCGGTCTGAAACACGTCCCTGCAGCCCATGCGCACCGAACGCACCGGCGATCACCGAAAGTGCCGCGTTGATCGCGCCAGCCAGCAACACGGTATGAGCGGATGCCACCGGATGCCCGTGACTACTCACTGACTCGTCGCTCGGGAATCGAGCAATGCCAACGCCTCTCGCACCTTCGCGATTGCTCTTGGCTCATTGCCCATCGCACGATTGAAATAGTAGATGAACCCCGACAGGTACTGCTCGCCGTCATTAAAGCGAATCTGGGCGTTACGATTTTCAAGGAAGATTTCATTGCGTCGGACCTTCTCAAGCGCCTCGTAGGCGCTGGCAATCACCAGCAAATCTGCGGCTTTGACGGAAGCGATCGCCCCGGAGTCGGTGGCAAGCTCATAGGCAACAATCGTGATTTCAGGGGGCACGGTGCGCGGCAAGTCCTGCGGAAACTGTTGCTCCCGGATCAAGGACTGAATTGCCTCCTGATAGGCGAGCAGTAGTTCCGGGCGACTCGGCGCTATTCGCTCAAGCTCGGCCAGATTTTGTGCAAGCTCGGCCCGCACGAGAGATAGCGCCACCTCAGCGTCTTTCGCCTCATTGATATCTTCTCTCCACTGCTCAACGAAAAACGCGAGTAGGACGCTTAGGAAAATCGCAATGGACTCGAGCAAGAGCGGCGGTCGTTTGGAAGCAGAAATGAGCGGCTCCTATCGTGTTCGCTTGCCTTGCAGGATACCGCACCCACAAGCCAAAAATTTAGTTGAAGCTTAAATTATTTTAGTTTATGCTTAAATCATATTGAGTCGATGCACACTGATGAACGAATCACGAGCCTCACTGGAACGCAGCGCCTGGTTGGCAGTCGTTCAGGCCTACCAGGTCTGTACGCGCCAATACACGCGCATGCTGTCGGCATATGATCTGACAGTGGCGCAGTTTGACGCGTTGACCCGTATTCAAGAGCTCGGGCAACGTCAGGAACACGTCACGCCGCACGAAATCGCAGAAGCGATGCTGGTGACGCGTGGCAACCTCACCGGCCTCATCAGGCGACTTCAGGAACGCCACTTGCTGTCGACTCAGCCCCACCCGGAAGACGGTCGCTCGGTCACCTGTCAGCTGACCACCATCGGTGTTGAGCTGCTAACCGAAGCACAACGTGCGTCGGCCGTGTTTATACAGGAGCAGCTCGAACCGTTCGGCACGCAATCGCTCATCGAGACACGCGAGCAAATGCGGGCCATGGCCGCGCATCTCGAAACACTCGACCCCGACAACATCGTCGAGCGGTCACAAAGCAGGAAGCAAGCATCATGAACTCAGCCACGAACGCACAACCTCGCCCACCATCAAGACGCACCTTCTGGAAGGAATCCAGAGCACTGGTCGATCTTGCCACCATGCCCGGGCCGCTCTTGGCTGCGGAATTGAGAAAGCGAGACGCGAAGTCTCCCATGCGCGTTGTCACGGTCCCCGGCTTCGGTGCTGACGATTGGTCGATGCTCCCGCTACGCCGCTTTTTGAAGTCTCGCGGATTCCAGTCTGAAGGCTGGGGCCTTGGCCGTAACCTCGGTGGGCTAAATTTGAAGCATGAACTCAGCGACCTCAGTGAGCGCTGGGATTTTATTCCGCGAGACGACTACCAGGGTGAGGGTGGAGTCCCCTATCTTTGTGACCGACTCTATGACCGACTGGTCGAGCAATACGGCGACTCGGACCAACCGATTGCGTTAGTCGGTTGGAGCCTCGGTGGCTTCCTCGCCCGCGAGGCTGCCAGAGATTTACCCAATCTCGTTGATCGGGTGATTACGCTCGGCTCGCCGATCGTCGGCGGACCCAAATACACCGCAACCGCAGAGCGCTTTCGCAGTTTTGGACAGGATCTTGATTGGATCGAGGATGAGATCGCTCGCCGGGAATCGAAGCCGATCCAGCAGCCCATTACTTGTATCTACAGCAAGTCGGATGCCATCGTCGATTGGCGCGCAGCGATCGATCGCTACAGCAGTGACGTCAACCATATTGAGGTGAACGTCGCCCACCTCGGCTTTGCCTTCAATTCACGTGTCTGGCGGCACGTGGAGGATGCGTTGCGCGCGTAAGCTGTGTGTTAGTCTCGGCCCACAGTTTTGGGTCGGGACCAACGAATGAAACACATACTTACGCTCGCGGTGTTGCTGATTGCGGTTTTCGCAACCAGCGACGATGCAAACGCAGCTGACCAGAAATCCGTCCTGGTCACCGGTGCTACCACCGGTATCGGCAGGAACCTTGCGGAAACGCTGGCCGAGTCCGACTATCACGTGTGGGCCGGTGCGCGCACCGATAGCGAGATGGCCGAGCTCAACACGATCGAGAATATCACCGCGATCCGTCTCGACGTCACCAAGCAGGATGAAGTCGATGCAGCCGTTGAGACGATCCGTAAAGCTGGCACCGGGCTATACGGACTAATCAACAATGCCGGTATCGGGGATGGCGGGCCTGTTCTTGGCACCGAAATCGATGTGCAAACTCTGGTCTACGAGGTCAATGTCGAAGGCGTCTATCGCACAACCAAGGCGTTCGCACCAATGGTTATTGAATCGAAAGGACGCATTGCGACAACCGGCTCGATCGCAGGCACGATTTCGTTCGCAGGCTACAGCGCCAACGCGGGCAGCAAGCACTGGATCGAGGCATTCACCGATGCACTGGCTGCTGAAATGGCGCCCTTCGGTGTTTCGGTCAGTGTCATCGAGCCTGGCAACTACCAGTCCTTTATTCGACGCAGTGCAGTCAAGCGCCGCATGGCGCGTGTTGTCGGCGCAGGTGGCGTTATCACACCGCAGATGGAGGCGGAGTACGCAGCGAGCGAAGAGCGGGAGCTGTCTTATAAGCAACCGGATGAAGTCACACAGGCGTTCATGCATGCGCTGTTCGATGACGAACCGTTGCTGCGTTACGTGGTAGTGCCAAACGCAGGTGAGCAACAACGCACGATCGAGACTAAGATTCGCGAACTGGTTCAGCTCAACGGTTGGGGACCCTACAGCTACAATCGCGACGAGCTCGTCGAAATGCTGGACGCAGCGCTGGCGCAGTAATCGCAAACAGCGGAAGCACGTGCCACTAACGTTCGCACCGTATCGTCGACCTATAACTCACGGGTTGACGATTTCGGTATCCCATCCATCATCGGTCCGTGTGAAACGCTCGCGCACCTGTGGTTTGCCTTTGAGATCCAGGTACTGAGCGTCGTCGGGTGTCACGCAGAGCACAGCGAAGTTTGGTGATACGCCAGGGGTGGGCTTCGGCGATTCAACCGTGTCCGTGACTGGCGCACCAGGTCGCGGCCAGAAGAACTGCTCACGCGCGGCGTCGGAGAGGCGCTCCCAGATATCGGACACATCAGCCACGACGATCGACGTGGCCGTTTTATCAACACTACAGCTCGCATCGACCCGAAGCTCGGCAGTGCCGCGGAATCGGTATTGCTCTCGTGTCTTGCGGAAATACCATGCAACGCTTACGACCGGACGTCCCAGCAGATGCTGGACCTTCTCACTGCGGGTATCCGTGACAGTCAGTAGTGCGAGCGGGTCTTGCTCGTCAAAACCGCGAAACACGACGGTTCGGCTATCCGGTCGACCTTCGCCATCGACTGTGGCGATTTGAAAATAGCGCGCGTCAGCATGTCCTCGACTCACGTGCAGACTTCTAACCAGTCTTTGCTTCCAGACAGACATCCGCAGAGTGTAGCTCGTTTGCCCGCGCGGCCCATTTATTCCTCGTCGACCAAACCAACCACCACGATGTTCTCACCCTTGTTCACAGGCGGGGTGCCGAACACGATCAACAACACACCGGTCGCTGGCGCCGTGACCGTTTGCAACCGGTTGCCATGGTAGTCGGTGATTGTGCCGAGGATCTGCCCCTCCGTGACATGCTGGCCCGCGACGATCCTCGGTGCCAAATGCCAAACGCCGTCATGTTCACTGTAGATGCGCTTCCGGGTGCCGATAAATAGTGGCGCCTCAGCCGGTGTTGCGGCACCTGGAATCATCGACAAGTCTCGCATCACACTGATAACGCCATCGACAATCGGCGTGATGAACTCTGCTTGGACCTCACCCATTTCCCCGGACTCGACGTCCATCGAAACCACACCGAGCGCAACCGCCTGGGCGCTCGTGTAGATGCGTGATTTGTCGCTCGACAGGTCGCCGGCAAACTCGACGATGGTATTCAGACCAAAGGCGACCGTCATACGTTTGGATTTCGCCTGTATCGCTGCGCTGCCTGCTTCCGCGTAATACGCCGTGTACGCCGGTCCCAGCCGCTCGTTGCCATCACCCGAGTGAATGTCCATGAGCAAGTCGGCTTGCTTGATTACTTCCTCAGTTAACGCATCGGCGATGCGTTCGGTGATCGTGCCGTCGGCTTTACCCGGAAAGGATCGATTGAGATTCTTTTGGTCGTCTGGCCCAAAGTAGATCGTGCGCTGCTGGAACGCTGGCAGGTTTGCATTGTGGACGACGATCACAGCACCTGACATCGTGGCTGTCTCGAGACGAGCGACCAGCTTCTGCATCGCGAGAATTGGCGAATACTCGGACCCGTGGATACCTGCCACCAGCGCCAGCACAGGACCGTCGTGTGCGCCATTGAATACGGTGATAGGAATCGTTGTTGAAATACCATCGCCGGTGTCGGGCACCGCGATCACGCCCTGTGCCATGTCATTACGGTTCACCGTAAGCTCGCCGACATCGAGCGTATCGTTAGCCAGCGTCAGGTTTGCAGACATCACCAGCCATGCGACTAGCACTTGAGTTCGTTTTTTCATGTCAGGGGCACACGTGTGTGCTGTCGAGCGCCAGCAATTTCTCTGGATCAAACGCCATCTGGTTAAACAGCATCGGATAATGCGCAACACGCAATGATTTGTGGAAATCCCGGACGCACTGATCGTAAGCCTGAAACGCCGCAATATCGGTTTCGGCCGCTCGCGTGAATTGCCGATCGATCAGCAAAGGCGGAGACAGTAAAGACACCTTGTGCATGAAACTGTCTCGCTCGCGAATTCCTTTTCGGAGCGCGTCCGACAAACCGCGAACCGAAAGATCACCTAAGTGTTGAAATGCGTAGTACCACTCCCATTCGAACCCGTCGCGGGTGGGTGTGTAGTCCTTCAGTTCAGGGTGCGAGGCGAAGAACGCCGTCATCGTCTCGGCCTTGGGAATATCCCAGGCCCGATTCACAGTCTCGCGTTGCTGCAACAGGATCTCGCCGCCCTGAGGGACCTCAATACGTTGCTCCGCGACCGCACCACCGGCTAAGGGGATGATCAGCACCAATATGGCCCATATGCCCAACATCACCGATGCGCTGGTCGCCGCAGAGCGCGTCTTCTCAGCAACCCACGTGGCAGCACCGCTCCAACCGATCACGTAAACACCGCTGAGCAGCGCTAGCCCGAGCACCGCACCCGGCGCCGCACC
>JBCBNU010000027.1:0-34459 GCA_039821645.1 Pseudomonadota bacterium | reverse complement strand
AAATAAGAACGAACAGAGATGAGTCTGAATTTCAAACACTTGCGTTATTTCTGGGCTGTTGCCCACAGTGGGAACTTGACCAGGGCGGCAGAGCAACTGCACGTCTCTCAGTCGGCATTGTCGGTTCAAATCCGCCAGTTAGAGGAGTGGCTGGGTCAGGATTTGTTCGAACGACAAGGTCGGAGTTTGGTGCTTACGGAGGCCGGACGTATTGCGCTCGAGTATTCCGATACGCTCTTTTCGGTAAGCGATGAGTTCGTCAATGTTCTGAAAGGGCGCGACTCGCATTCGAGACAGGTGATTCGTATCGGCGCGGTAACTACGCTGTCACGCAACTTCCAGATTACGTTTCTCGAGCCACTGCTGGCACTCGACGACGTGGTTGCGGTGTTGCGGTCTGATAGCCAGGAGCAATTGCTTGCCAAACTCGAGGCGCAGGATCTGGACGTGGTGCTGACCAGTCAATTACCACCGCGGGATCAGGGCCGACAGTGGCTTGTGCACACCATCGATAAGCAGCCGGTCAGTCTGGTCGGTCATCCGAGTCGCGGCGGCTACGATCGGTCCTTGTCGGATATGCTGCTCGAGCACCCCGTGATTGTGCCTACCGTTGAGAACGCCGTTCGAATTGGTTTCGATGCGTGGTGTGAGCGCAAGAGTCTCAACCCGATCATCAGCGCGGAGGTCGACGACATGGCGCTAATGAGACTGATGGTGCGTGAGGACTTTGGGCTCGCAGTCGTGCCGCCCATTGTTGTTCGTGACGAGTTAAATAGCGGCACGCTGCGCGACTTTGGCGAGATTTCAGCCCTTGCCGAGACGTTCCACGCAGTCACCCTGAAGCGGAAGTTTCCAAACCCCCTGCTGCCTAAATTGTTGCGTCGCATTGATGATGGCCTCGTGCAGAAACCAGTTAGCCGCTGACAAGTTTGCCGTCTTTATCGATGAGCAGATCCCCGTTCTCTTTGTAGAAGGGAACCGGCGGTAAATCGTCGAGTAAATCCAAAACGCGTTCACACGGTCGGCAGAGGCGCACACCTTTCGGTGAGCACACGATGGGTCGATTCACGAGAATGGGATGCTCAACCATCGCATTCAACAAAGTCTCGTCATCGACACCCGGCTGGGTCAGTCCCAACGACTCTGCCGGCGAGCGTGCAACCCGCAGTGCATCAGCGGGTGACAGGTCAGCAGCAGCGAACAAGCCAAGGAGTTGAGCGCGAGTCCAGCCTGTGTCGAGATACTCAATAATGTGATGTCGAACTCCCGTTGCCTCGATGATGGCCAGGGTGTTGCGCGAAGTGCCGCAATCGGTGTTGTGATAGATCGTTATCATTCGGGTTTTCTCAGTTTTAGTAACCACTCTAACCACAGACTAATCGCAGCTTTATTCTGTAAACAACTGATCCGTTTGCTCCGAAATATTTTTTACATAATTCGGTAATGCTTTAGTAACACGAGTTTCACCCGACTGTCACTAGCCCCCCCCCTAACGTGCGCGCGTGCCCAGGCGTCGGAGCGATTAGAGTCACGTGGGACGACTCCGCGTTGCCTTTGTATAAGACGCTGGCATACATCCCGAAATCAACAAACTCGAGTTACCTACGGGGGTACAACAGACCATGAGAGATGTGAAAAACACTGAGGTCGTTCAGGACGAATCGTCAGAAGACTTGTCCGTCAATCCGACCAATACACCGACGTTCCAGGACGTCGTCAACACCCAGCTGTCGCGTCGTAGCATTATCCAGGGAACACTGGCAGTCGCGGCGACCGGATTCTTCGCGCCGAAGCCTGGCTTTGCTGCTGAAGCAACTGCTGAAGAGGCAGGCGACTTGATCGGCTTCACGCCGCTGGCCACCGAAGATGCGGCAGCGGTTGGCGGCCAAACGGTCGCGATTGCGCCTGAGTACGAGTACGACGTCTTGATCCCTTGGGGTACGCCGATTCAGGGTTCGCGCTCGGGCATCACGCCTTACGAGGGTGATCCGAATACTCGTCCGACGTCCGAAGAGCAGGAACAGATGGTCGGCATCGGCCACGATGGAATTTGGTTCTTCCCGATCAACCTGCCGCGCGTGTTGCAGATGGAAATGAATAAGGGCGAGAAACTGTCTGCTGAGCGTCGCGCGCGCCTGCTGAGCAATCGTGTGGGCGTGCTCTGCGTGAACCATGAGTTCGGTCGCAACACCCACGTGCTTGGTAAAGGTTTCCCGGAGACGCTGGAAGACGTGCGTCTGTCACAGGCCGCGCACGGTGTTTCCGTGGTTCTGCTGCGTTACACGCGTCAGCGTGATCGTTGGCGTGTAGCGCCGAGCACCAGCAAGGCGCGTCGTATCACCGTAAACACACCGGTGGAATTCTCAGGTCCGGTTGCGGGCAGCCCGCTGCTCGATAACCCGGCGGGTAACGAGCCGCGCGGTACCGTCAACAACTGTGGTTCAGGCGATACGCCTTGGGGCACCTACGTCACCTGCGAAGAGAACTTCAACGGTTACTTCGGCTCAAATACCACCGAAATTGGCGGTTTTGACGAGCTGCAGGATGAGGCGTACGCGCGCTACGGCTTCAGCACCGGCGGCTTTGGCTACGGCTGGCATGTGTTTGACGAGCGTTTCGATCTGACGAACGAAGCTTATAAGAACGAGTCCAACCGTTTCGGCTGGTGCGTTGAAATCGATCCTTTCGACAACAGCGTTAAGCCGGTCAAGCGCACCGCGCTCGGACGCTTCAAGCACGAAGCATGTGCGTTCACTGAGCTCGAAGATGGCCGCGTAGCGGTCTACATGGGTGATGACCAGCGCGGCGATTACTCCTACAAGTACGAGTCCAACCTGCCATGGCGTGACTACATCAAAGCTGGTTTGAGCCCGCTTGATGACGGCAAACTCTACGTTGCTGTATTTGGTGCAGGTCCTGAAGGCGAAGGCGTCGGTGAGTGGGTAGAATTGACCCACACGGACGAGCGTATCGCTGCTGCTGGTCTGACCAGCATGGATCTCGTCCTGACCTACGCACGTATCGCTGCGGACGCTGTTGGCGCGACCCCGATGGACCGTCCGGAATGGACAACAATCGGTGCAAACGGCGAGGTCTACTGGACGCTGACCAACAACGACCGTAAGGACGATGGCGCTGGCGCGTTGAGCGACGTTAACCCGATCTTCGAGAACACCGACGGCTACATCATCAGCACGACCGACACGAGCACGACCACATTCGAGTGGAACATGTTCCTGATCAACCGCAACACGCGTCGTCCTGACGATGCTTCCACGGATGATGCGGACGTACCTTACGCGGCGTACACGGTACCTGCCGACGGTGGCGCAAACGTGTTCACCGATCCTGATGCAGCCTGGGCCGATCCGTTTGGCCGCCTGTTCATCGGTACCGACGGTGGGCAGCGTGACGGCCTGCAGGACCAGTTGGTTGTTATCGACACCAACACGGGCGAGTACAAGCGCTTGCTGACAGGTGTGGCTTCGGATGAGATCACCGGTATCACCACGACGCCGGACTACAAGACGATGTTCACCAACACCCAGCACCCGGGTAACGGTTCGCCGAGCACGACGAACTTCCCGGCACCGTTTGACGGCGTGACCATTCCGCGTGACTGCACGCTGGTAATTCGTCGCAAAGACCGCGGTATCGTGGGTTCGTAAGAAGGCTTTCCTGAAAGTCTGAGAGAGGGCCTCTTCGGAGGCCCTCTTTTTTTTGCCCGTCCTCGCAAGGCGTATGGCATGCTCTTGCCTCGATATCGCAAGGTCGTGTGCATGTCAGAGTCTCTCGACACTCGTGCCACATTCTCTCAGTATGGTTTGTGGGCAGGGGTGATCGCATTCATCACTGTTTTAATGGTGGGACCGCCAGCGTCGCTGACCGTCGAGAGTCAGCTGTTGAGTCCAGCATGGGTTGCACTGGCATTGCTCGTCCTGATGGCAACCTGGTGGGTGACCGAGGCGATTCCAATCGCCGTGACTGCGTTGCTGCCCATGATCGTGCTGCCTCTGACCGGTACGCTCAGCATTGCCGATGCGGCGGCGCCCTACATGCATCCGATTGTCGTTTTGCTGATGGGCGGATTCATGTTCGCGAAAGCGTTGGAGCGCTGGCGTCTGCACGAACGAATCGCTTTGAATATCGTTTATCGATCGAGTGGCAGCCCATCGCAACTAGTCGGCAGCTTCATGCTTGCTGCAGCGCTGCTCTCGATGTGGATCTCGAATACGGCGACCTGCATCATGATGGTGCCGATTGCGTTGTCGGTTGCCAGCGTTGCGCAGGCCGACAATGAGCGTCCGGAGCATTTCCGAACGGCCCTGCTGCTTGGCATTGCCTACGGTTGTTCGATTGGAGGACTCGGCACACCGATCGGGACGCCAACCAATCTGATTGTCATTGGTTACCTCAGCGCAGAGTCGGATCTCGATATCTCTTTTGGTCAATGGCTGGCGTTCGGGTTGCCGGTGGTCGCGCTGCTATTGCCGGCGGCGTGGTGGGTCCTTACGCGTTGGGTATTCGCACTCCCGCAAACCGCCGATACTGCAGCGCACGGTGCTGTCGAGGACGCGCTTCAGCGATTAGGACCTATGCAGTCTTCTGAACGACGGGTGGTCATTGTTTTTGTAGTTATCGCCGCGCTCTGGATCTGTCGTCGACCGATGTCTCTGGTCGAAATTCCGTTACCGGGAGGATCCATTGCCCCGTTCGCGTTCCTGACCGACCACATCATCGCGGTCATTGCAGTGTTGTTGGTGTTTCTGGTTCGTGCCGGTGGTGGAAAGCGTGACGCATTGCTCGATTGGGCGAGCGCCGAGCGGATTCCCTGGGGTGTTGTGCTTCTGTTCGGTGGGGGCATGTCGCTCGCCAATGCGATCAATACAACCGGTCTTGGGTTGTTTTTTGGAGAGTCGCTTGCCGGTGCCAGTGCGCTGCCGTTATGGGTGCTGATTCTCATGCTGACGACGACGATTCTTATGCTCACGGAAGTGACCAGCAATGTGGCGACAGCCTCGGCGCTCATGCCGGTCATGGGCGCATTGGCTTTGAGTGCCAGTTTGCCGGTTGAGGTGCTCGCGGCACCGATCGCATTGGCAGCGAGCTGCGCGTTCATGTTCCCGATGGCGACCGGGCCGAACGCCGTGGTGTTCGCCAGCGGAGGATTCAGCATGCTCACGATGGCGCGTGCGGGGCTTCGATTGAACGTGATTGCAGTGCTGGTGATCACGCTTGCAGCGATTTTTCTCGCGCCGCAGGTGCTGGGTTCACCGGGCGGTTGAGAACCCATTAATTTTGTCGCCAAGTGTCGGTATATTACATCTGAAACTTTTATTGAGGCGATACAGTGAAGATCGGGGTGCCAAAGGAAATCAAGGTTCTGGAATATCGTGTGGGGTTGGTGCCTGCCGGGGTTCGAGAGCTGGTCGAAGATGGGCATAGCGTCGTCATGCAAACCGGGGCCGGCGAGGGCATCGGGATGTCGGATGACGACTATCGCCAGGCCGGCGCTGAGGTCCTGCCAGATGCCGAGTCAGTTTTCGCGTCGGCTGAGCTGATCGTTAAAGTCAAAGAGCCGCAGCTTTGCGAATGCAATCTGTTGCGCCCGGATCAGACGCTGTTTACCTATTTGCACCTGGCCGCAGATCCCGATCAAACCAAAGCGTTGGTTGAGTGTGGGACGACAGCGCTCGCTTATGAAACGGTGACAGCAAACGATGGCACTCTGCCGTTGTTGACGCCGATGAGCGAAGTCGCGGGACGATTGTCGATTCAAGCTGGTGCGTTTGCTCTACAAAAAGCAAATGGTGGACGCGGCGTTTTGCTGGGTGGAGTGCCTGGCGTTTTGCCGGCAAACGTCGTGGTTGTCGGCGGCGGTGTCGCTGGAACCAATGCGGCTGAAATGGCGATCGGATTAGGCGCCAGAGTGACGATACTCGACCGATCGGTGCCGCGGCTGCGTCATTTCGATCAGATTTACGGGGGCAGAGTCCAGACTCAGTATTCGACTCGTGATGCGATCGACGCGTTACTACCGCAAGCCGATCTCGTTGTCGGGTCTGTTCTGATCCCGGGAGCTGCCGCCCCGAAACTCGTGACCGCCGAGCATGTGCGCAGCATGCGTGCTGGTGCTGTGCTAGTTGATATTTCGATCGATCAGGGCGGTTGCTTCGAAACCAGCCGTCCCACCACGCATGCCGATCCGACCTACATCGTCGACGATGTGGTGCACTACTGCGTCACGAACATGCCGGGTGCTGTACCGCGTACCTCTACATTCGCATTGACGAATGTCACTCTGCCATTCATCAAGCAACTTGCCCGGAACGGATGGCGTGAGGCGTTGCGCGCAGATCGTCATCTAGCCGCTGGACTGAATGTGCATGACGGGCAGGTGTACTACTCAGCCGTTGCCAAAGATTTGGGATACGCGGCGGGTGATGTGGCCGAGCTGCTCGCCTGACTAGCGTCTGGCGCACCTAGAGCGCGCGGTAGCTACCGGCTTCTTCGAACATCCGAATCAGGAACGTTCGCAGCGTGGCCTCGGCTTCGTCCTTTGGCATCAACCTCTGCGACTCCATCAGCTCTGCCATATCGCTGATGGTTCGCTGTCCATCGATCATCGACATTAGAAATGCGTGGATGCGCGTTGACATGGCCTGACTGCGGAACGAGTCGTTGGTCGGCACCGGAGCATCGGTTCTTACAATCCAGTCTGGCAACGCAACGTGGCGAGGCGGCGCCTTCGCATCCGCGGTCTTGGTCATGCTCATTACGAGCACGCGTTCGGTGCGAGCATGCCGATTCGCTGGCGACACCATGTAGGGGATTTCTGCTTCGACAATTTCGGGTTTGGAGAATCCTTGCGCCTGCAGAATTTCCTCGGTTTCCTCAACGCTAAATCTGTGCGCCGGGTTTGCCGTTCGAAAGACATGTGATCCAAACCAAACCCAGCGACCCCCGCGTTTCAGCAGACGATTCCAACGGGCTGCCTGCAGCGGTAGCGGCTCGGAAATCACGTCGATCAACCATGGCGTCACCAGCGTATCGAAGACCCCTGGTTTGAATGGCGCGCGAAGCACGTTGGCGAGTACCGGGAAATAGCCAGGCTTGACCGGTGTCGGCGCGCTCAGCGTCCTGGCACACGCGGTCGAGGCAGCATTCATTGGAGCCAATGGGAACTCGTGCAAGTCGACTTTCTCTCCGCACATGATGCGATTCGCAGCGAACATCAGGAGCGGGTTGAAGTCGACCGCAACGGTCATCGGCGGTTCGAGCGATTGATGCAAGTCGTAGGCGAGACGACTTCCACCACTCCCAAGCACCAGAAGCTTGCCAGCCGATTCAGTGTCGACTGCGCTGCGCACAAGGTCATGCGATACGCGGTTTTCCTCATCTCCCCAGCACCAATCTCGGTGCAGGTTTGCGTAATAGGTCGATAGTCCCTGATCGCTAGGCAGGCGCGTGCGCATAGCGAGGTAGGTATCGTGATCCGCGGTGAGGCTTGTGATATCCAGCGGTTTCATCAATGTATCGAGCTCGTCGATGTGTGCCGTCAAAGCGTCGATTTCATGCCTCAAGCGAGATTCGGTGCTGTGGGGTAGACCCTCGGCGCTCAGCGCCGCTTTCAACTGACCGATCTCAGACTCGATCTCCCGGATTCTGGCGTGGTAGCGGCTGCGCCAATCATCGATCGCGACCGCGGGATCCGCGAACAGAAAGGGAATGTCCTCGATGACCGGGAATTCCACCTTCGCGCCTTTGGAGTGAAGCGTCGAGTTCTCAAAGGTCAGGGGTTGGTCGCAGCGAGGACAAGCGAGGATTTCAAGCAGTGCATCATCGATCATGCGCCGCATGGTAGCGGATTGCGCGGTCAGGGGGATGTGCGAAAGTCGCGGTATACCGCAATCTGTCCCGCGAGGTCCTCGCCGTCGGCACGTCCATAGAGCACGATAACCTCGTCTCGTGCATCCCCATCGAGATCACTGAGGGCTACGTCAGTACCGTCTGCCGGTCCCGTGACATTGAGTTCGGCAGACTTCTTCGCAAACGCCCCTTGCTCATTGCCGCGTCGCCAGTTTAGTGCCCGCTTACGCTCTTTCAGAATGAGATCGTTGATGCCGTCGCCGTCGATATCGCCGAAAACGATGGTCGGAAACTCAACCTGACCCGTTCCGAAATCGAATTTCACCCGGCTCTTGATCTCTGTTCCAGGGTTCGAGGCGATCGTTCCGAACTGATCGGCCGGGTAAATCTCCACACGCATTGTTACGGCCCTGGAAAACAACGCCCCAATGATGGCGCGCACGCCAACTCTGACACTCGCGGTGACCATGAGCTTGCGAGACTCGTCGAGCTCGGCAATACGGGCACCCACCTGATAACCCTCACTGGATAGTGTGGTGTCCGCCTCTTGATCGAAGACCAGCCGATCGTCCATGACGCGCCCGTGATGCACACGATAGGTGGTGCGTTTGTCGAACACGCCTTCGCTAACCGTCTCTAGCGTCATGATGTCGGGCAGGGAATCCCCGTTAACGTCCACAAAACGGTCCATCTCGCGAAGGACGACATCGTTTTGATCTATGTCTTCGTAGCTGTTGTAGAAAGTCTCGCGCTCGTTCTCATCGCTCAAGCCGAGCGTCAGTGTCGAGAGTTCCGGATTCTCTGCCTCACCACTGAAACTCAAGAGCTCTTTGCCGCGAACGGCATACAAGGCGCCGCCGTTGACGCTGGGCGCCGCGGTCACACTGGTGGGGCGGTAGGTGACGGTTTGGTCGTAACCGCGGCGATAACTGGGCAGTGCAAGCGCGCGTCGGGCATCCTCGGATACAACATGCAATACGTCGAAGTCCGGGATCAGAAATTCCGCGTTGCCGTCAGCGTCGATGTCTCTGGCGAAGTTGAGCCCACTCGTCAGTTCCGCGAGCGACCGGCCCCGATACAGACTGCTCGATGATGCGACCGCTTTGAGCTTGCCATCGAATCGGTCGAGCGCGAGCACGCCTTTTGCGCTCAGCACAAATAAGGCTTCTGCGCTCGTCGATGACGCGCCAGCATCGATCGCGACTGCGGTATCGGGCAACTCGATTTCTCGGTAGTCCACCTTGGTGTCGTCGAGCCGTAGTAGTCCAAGTTTTGGTGTGCCGTTTTGATCACGTCCCGCAAATGCTAATGACTCCCCTTTGCTACCAGGAAATTGGAGCGAAACCATGCCCGTCTGGATCCGGAAGTCAGGCGCTACGTACTGCGCCTGCGAGAATGCCTGTGCGCAGGGCGTCATGAGCGAGGCCGCAGTCAGCAGTATTAGCCAATTTCTCGGTAGCATGGGGTCTGTGAATTTGGTGATCATAGAAGCTGTCGTTATGGTGGTGCTGAACTTAAGGAGTCTGCAATGACGAGATCACGAATGTTACACGCACTTACCCTTGGACTGATTCTGGCTTTGCTGGTTCCCGAGGCCCTCGCCGACAAGGTCGCTTTGGTCGGTGGTCGACTAATCGATGGTTACGGTCATGCGCCAATCGCCGATAGTGTGATTCTGGTCGACGGGGAGCGGATCGCGAAAGTGGGCACGGTCGAGACGCTTCCGGTTCCCGAGGACTATGACGTGATTTCGATGGAGGGTATGGACGTGCTCCCGGGTTTGTGGGAGGCCCATGCGCATTTGATGCTCAATGGTCATGCCAACTATCCACACTGGCAACGCGCTTACCCGGATCGGTTCTCGGACGAGATCATGCCGGCCAGTGCCTTGCACCTCCTGCTCGCGGGGGTCACCGCAACACGAGATCTCGGAGCACCCCTCGAAGACTCAGTGTCGCTGCTCCAGCGCGTTAACTCAGGTGAAATCCCCGGTCCACGATTGTTTATGTCAGGCCCATTCCTGCAAGCGGAAGTCGACGAGTGGCAGAAGGGCTATCGATGGGAGATCGCTTCTGAGCGAGATGCACGTCGCCGGGTGGCACAGTTGGACGAAGCGGGCATGGCGATCGTTAAGCTAATCGACCAGGACAAAATGCCTTTGGCGGTTGCTCAGGCTGTGGTCGATGAAGCGCACTTAAGAGGGATGAAGGTCGTCGCGCACTCGCATCGTCCGGACGAGATCCGAGTCGGGCTGAAGATTGGTGTCGACAACTTCGAACACACCGGCCTGACGACGGCCCCAGGCTATCCGCCGGACATTCTGGAACAACTCAAGGAACGCACTGCCACGGGTCGAGTTGCCGGTGGGCCGCTGTACTGGACACCCACAGTCGAAGGGCTATGGAATTTCGATCGTACGGTTGCTAACCCGGAAAAGCTCGATGACGCCTGCTGGAAGGTAGGTCTCAAGCCGGACACGATCGCCGATATTGAAGCCTCGATCGCGCAGCCGGGACAGCTCGGCTACACCCGCCTGACGCCGCTGCGAAAGCCGACGCTGCAGCGCAAGATTGCCCAGCTACGTGAAGCCGGCGTGGTATTCCTCGTGGGCACCGATAGCGGGATACCGATGAAGTTCCACTGCCAGTCGACCTGGAACGAGCTCGACGTGATGGTTCGCGTGATGGAATTACCGGTCATGGACGTGATCCGCTCTGCGGTCTACTGGCCGGCGGTCATGATGGATGTCGAGGCCGATCTCGGTACCGTGTCCGCGGGTAAATATGCTGACATCATCGCTGTGCGCGGTGATGTGCTTGAGTACATCAACCTGCTACAGAATGTGAGCTTTGTGATGAAGGGCGGCGTTGTCTACAAGCAAGGCGGTCGCGCGACAGCTGCAGCAGGCATTCAATAAAAAAGCCGGCCGGTGGTCATGGGTGCCACCGGCCGGCCGTCATCGATACCTCAGAAATTGAAGTCGACCGTAGCGGTCACAACTCGCGGGTTTCCATAGAACGCCGTGATGTTGCCTTCCAGCCCGAGGGTGGGAAAGAAGTAACCAGCGACCTTGTATTCCTCATCAGCGAGGTTGCGTCCGTGCAGACCGAAGTTCCAACGACCGTCATCATCACTCCAGGTAACGCTGGCATCCCAGATGTTGAAGCTGCCCTGATCAAGGAAGGGGTTGGGCGCTTCAAACTGGCTCGCGGCACTGCGGTGGCTTACGGCACCGGTGAGATACAGCGTGCCGGCATTGCCGAACAAGCTGAGCTCCGTGCTGTAATTCAACCGTCCTTGCGCGGTCCAGTCGGGGGTGTTCTGGAAGACACGTTGTGATGCGACATCCTGTCCGAATGCATCGATGAACTCATTGAACACGGCCTGTATATAGCCCACAGACCAGTTGAAGCTGAGACCGTCGGTGAGGTAGGCCACACCTTCGAATTCGGCACCGGTGATATCCGCATCGGCGGCGTTTGAAGTGATACCGGTGAAGGTGTCGTCGATACCGTCATTGTTGGTATCAACGCCGACTGAGCCCGGGATTTGCACGTCGTCATAAGCGTTGCGGAACAGGGCGACGTTGGTGACGACACGCCCATCGAGCCATGTACCTTTCAGGCCGACCTCAAAAGCATCGACGATCTCAGGGCGGAACAACATGAACTCGAAAACGTCGGCGGAATCGATATCGCCATCACCGTCCAGGTCCGGCGCAGCGGTGGTCTGGCCACGGGGGTCGAAGCCACCACCTTTGAAGCCTCGGTTGTAGCTTGCGTACAGATTCAGCTCGTCTGTGGGCTGCCAGGCAACTGAGACTTTCGGTGTGAATTCTGTGAACTCTTCCTGGCCACGGAAATCCGAGGTGGTTGCGATCGATGTTGCTGTGCCGCCGAAGAAACTTGAAGTACCACCAATCAGAGTCTCGCGCAGCACGCGAGCGTCACGCTCATCGGAAGTGTAGCGCCCACCTACCGACAGGCTTACGGTGTCTGTCAGATCGAGAGTCACATCTGCAAAGACCGCCCAACTATTGGTGTCAACGTCACCGAGGGTGAATGAGTTCAGACCGGGCAAGCCAATGGCGGCGCCGGTATTGCCGAGAATGACGTCGAACGCGTTAAACGCGTTGGCGTCGAGGTAGTAAAAGCCAAACAGGCCGTCCCACCGATCGCCGGTGTAAAGGAGTTGCAGCTCTTCGGAGAGCTGGTCGTTTTCATAAACGACAGGGACATCGAGATCATCGCTAGGCAGTGAATCAAAATCGATCGGTGAGAACGACTCGTCTTCGCGATACGCCAGAATATTCCGGACCATCCAGTTGTCATTCAGCGTCCATTCGGTGGTCAAGGCATAGCCCTGAGCTTTCACTTCCTGTTCGGGATTGTCGAGACCCGCGCGGGTATCGAACACGTCGTCCAGTACCGGTGCGCCCGTCAGATTACCAACAGTCAGCCGATGCCCCTGACGCGGGTCAGACTGATCATCGATGTAGTCTGTTGCGAACCGCAGGAAAAAGTTCTCAGAGGGCTCCCACTCGAGACTGCCACGAAAGCCAGTGATGTCTTTCTGGTAGTTCTCGACGCCAGGTTGCGTGAGGTTGTCTCCGAATCCGTCACGCGTGAACTTGGCGATAGAGCCGCCGATACGCAGCGTGTCGGTGATGGGTGTCGATGCGGTGAGCACGCCGTCGATCTGGTTGTAACTACCCACGGCCAAACGGAAGTTGGCTTCCGCTTCATCGCTCAGTTTCTTGGTGACGTATTTGATGGCGCCGCCGATTGTGTTGCGCCCGTAGAGGGTGCCCTGGGGACCACGGAGTACCTCTACCCGTTCGACGTCGTAGATATCAAGCACCGCCGCTTGCGGACGGTTCAGGTAAACATCGTCAACGTAGATGCCGATCCCTGCTTCGAAGCCGGCAACCGGATCCTGCTGGCCAACACCCCGAATGAATGCTGATAGTGTCGTGTTCGTGCCGCGGGAGACTTCCAGTGTGACGTTTGGCGCTGCTTGTCCGACTGCGACGAGATCGGCGATACCTGTGCGGTTCAGTTCCTCACCGCTGATTGCGGTTATCGCCAGAGGCACCTCTTGCAGTGATTCCTCACGCCGGCGCGCGGTGACCACGATCTCCTCGACGGGGCCTGTCACTTCCGAGTCTTGGGCGATAGCGGTAGACGGCATGGTGACCGCACAACCGCCACCAAGAACGATGCCCGATACGAGTCGAGCGAGAGATGCTGATTTCATTGGTAACCCCCCACAAACAGCATAGCGCAGCGATTGCGCCTCAATTTTTCAACGAACGCTGAATGAAGCTTAATTCAGCGTTCGTTGAAAAATCAATCGAAATTACTGTCGATAGAGGATCGAGACCCTAGTCGGGTTTGCAGATGTGACGAAAACCGGCGGCGATAAAGGCAGGGAGCCGCTCGTTGATGGCGTCCATATCGCTTGAGTCGCAAACGCCATTGGAGAGATTGTCGATCCGGCCGGTTTCGGCAAAGGTCAGCGTCAGAGCGCCGGACAGAAAGTGGTAGCACCAGAACAAGTCCGCATCGCTGGAATTCGGCAGCGCACGCCGAATCGCATCGATGAAGCGGCGCACCAAAGGGTCGAAGAAGCGGGTCATCAGCTCACCACCCCACTGGGGCGAGTTATTGATCTGTGCAATCAGTGCAAAGTAGTCGCGCCAGGTATCCGGATCTTCTGCCAGAAGCTGGAGCAACGGCGTGGTGAAGGCCTCAATGATTTCTTCGATGGTTGGTGCATCGTCCTGATGGCGTTGTTCAACCGCGTCGAGTGCAGCATGGCGGACGTCGTTCATATAGTCTGCCCGACGCATCAGAACGGCATCAAACAGATCGCGCTTTGAATCGAAGTGATAATAGGCAAGCGCCACATCGGCGCCGGCTTCGCGCATGATCTGTCGCACCGTGACCCCAGCGAACCCTTCTCGGGCGAAGAGTTGTTCGGCAGCGTTCAGGATGCGTTGTTTGGTTTCGTTCGATCGTGACGCCACGGATTGGCCCCGGAGTTGCGGTACGAGCACAGTAGTTTCTCACCGTTTGCCTTTCAACGGACGTTGAATTAGGCTTCAACGCTCGTTGAATTTCTCGCAACCGGGGGGCGGGTTATGGCGTGGTTCTCTCCGAGACCCTTGCTGCTGCCACAAATACTGGACCTAAACGCTGAGGCGCGAGCGAAACAGCCGGCACTCATTGTGGACGAGTTGAATTGGACCTGGTCCGAGCTCATTACCCAGTGTCGACGCTGGGCGGGTGTACTAACGGGACTTGGGCTTCGCAAAGGCGACCGCGTCGCGGTGGTCATGGACAACGCACCTGAAACGGTAGTCGCGCTGTTAGGCACGGTCTACGGTGGATTCGTCGCTGTACCGATTAACGTTTCGGTCGCAGAGTCCGCGATCACTGGCATGTTGTCGGACAGTCACGCGAGAGTGCTGGTTTGTAACGGCGCACACGCAACCCGTTTGCAGGCATCGGTTCGCCAGCTGCCGACGCTGCTCGCTCGAATCAGCGTAGAGCGCCAAGAGGGCTGGCAGACGTTCTGTGATCTGTTGTCACGCGTGACCCCGGTCGCAAAGGCAGCTGCCGTCGAGTCCACCGATGAGTGCAATATCATCTACAGCTCTGGCACGACCGGCCTTCCGAAGGGCATCGTTCACGATCATCGATGCCGCGCGGCGTGGGCGTACGATATGGCGGTCGTTCTGCGCTACCACCCATCGGCGCGTACACTCTGCACGCTTGGGTTGTACTCGAACATCACCTGGGTTGCGATGCTGGCCACCATTCTGGCGGGTGGGACGCTCCACGTAACGCGCCGATTTGATGTCGCAGCAACGATCGACTACATCGCGGCAAACGGGATAACTCATACTGCGATGGTCCCGGTACAGCTCCAGCGTATGTTGGAATCTGGCTCGATCGATAAACAGAGTGTGACGAGCCTTCAGAGCTTGATGTGTTGCGGTTCTCCGCTTGCCCCGAGTGTCAAACAATCGATGGTGGACGTCTTCGGTAATGCCTTCCTTGAGCTTTACGGCCTCACCGAGGGACTCGTCACAGTCTTACAACCCGAGGACATGGCCGAACACTTGTCATCTGTTGGCAAGCCCGCACCCGGTCAGAAACTCGCAATTCTGGATATTGACGATCGAGTCTGCGTGGCTGGCGAGAGCGGTGAAATCGTGGGCTACGGGCCATTGCAAATGGCTGGCTATCACGATCGACCTGATGCAAACGAGGAGGCGACATGGGTCGATCCCGATGGCCAGCGATGGTTACGGACCGGCGATATCGGCAAGTTGGATGCGGACGGATACCTGTATCTTGTTGATCGCAAGAAAGACATGATCATCAGCGGCGGCCAAAATATCTATCCCGCAGATATTGAGGCCGCTATTCTCGAACATGACGAGGTTGGCGAGGTCGCTGTAATCGGTGTGGCGAGTGAACGATGGGGTGAGACGCCGCTAGCGGTCTTCGTAGGAGCGGCAGATCACGAGGCGCTGGTGGAATGGACCAATGCCCGTGTTGGCAAGCAGCAGAGAATCTCTGGTGCGGTCAGCGTGCCCGAGTTGCCGAGAAATCCGAATGGCAAAGTGCTTAAGCGCGAGCTTCGGGCAACCTACAAGGAAATCCTGAAGCATGCGTGAGCATAGATTTGCGATCGAGTCGGGCCTTGAGCTCTATGGCCGCGAACATGGAGCGAAAGAAGGGCGGGCGATCGTGGCGCTTCATGGTTTGACGCGAAACAGTGAGGATTTCGATTCGTTCGCGGCTTACCTGCCTGACCGCTGGCGAATGCTCGCTCTGGACTTTCGAGGTCGTGGGCAATCGGATTACGACCCAGACTGGCAGCATTATGTGCCGGCAGTGTATGCCCGCGATGTTAGAGAAGTCCTGCAGCAGGCGGGGATCGATCGTGCTGTGTTTCTGGGGACCTCGCTTGGAGGGTTGGTCACGATGTTGCTGGCAAGCGAGACCCCGGATCTGGTCGCCGGCGCTATCCTCAACGATATCGGCTGCGAGATCGATCCTGCGGGTCTGACACGAATCCAGCAGTACACCGGCAAACTACCGCCCGTCGCAAATTGGGACGACGCTCGCAATCAGGTGAAGCTCGTCTACGGCGACACATTGCCCGGGCTGGGTGACGCCGACTTCGAAATTCTGGCGCGTCGCTCCTTCGCAGAAGACGCCGAGGGCATTCCGGTGTTGCGATTCGACCCCGATATTGGCCGTGCAATCCGCGAGTTGGACATGGAGCTCGGTGACCTATGGGCTCGATTGGATGACATGCGCGATGTACCGATGCTGCTGTTACGCGGACAAAACTCCGACATTCTTAGTCGGAAAGTGGCCATGCGAATGCAATCCCAACATCCGCAATTGACGCTGGTGGAGGTGATCGATCGCGGGCACGTGCCATTGCTCGATGAATCGGACAGCGTTGCAGCGATCCACGCTTTTCTGGAGCCGCTTGCGTGAGGCGAGCCGCACTTCTGTCCGTGATTGCGTTGCTGGCGAGTGGTTGCGCGAGCGCGCCGCGCACGCCGACACTCACCACATCAGGTTTGTCCTCCGGCGGCTACATGGCCGTCCAGATGCACCTCGCTTTTAGTGATCGGGTGGCGGGTGCTGCGGCGCTTGCAGCCGGGCCTTATGATTGCGCTGCCGGCAATATCGCACAGGCGCTTGGTCCTTGTATCGCCGGGCCACCGCCAGCGCTGACGACATTGCGTGGCGTTGTGGTTGCACGTGCCGACGCTGGCGAGATCGCCGATACCGTTGGCCTTCGCGGGAGTCCGGTCTGGCTGTTCCGAGGTCGTCTGGATGCCGTTGTTGCTGAATCGGTTGTCGCGCAATCAGCAGCACTGTATCGGTCGGTGGGTGCCGATGTGGTGTTCGTCGACAGTGTGGATGCCGTGCATGGCATCCCAACTGAGCAACAGGGTGTTGACTGCGAGACGATGGCGACACCTTTCGTGAATGCCTGCGGCTATGACGCGGCCGGTAACCTTTTGCAGCATCTCAGTGGACGATCTGGCGTGCGGGCGACAACACCGACGGGTGAGTGGTTAGAGCTTGCGCAGGATACGACAGCGGGATTGTCCGAGATGGCGGTGGTGTACCGCCCTCGCCAGTGCACTGGTGCGAGCGCCTGCGATATCCATATTGCCTTCCATGGGTGCCAGCAGAATCGCGATTCTGTTGCTGACGCCTTCGTTCGCGAGGCCGGTTATGCGGAATGGGCGGATGGCCTCGATCTGATCGTTTTGTTCCCGCAAGCGGCTGCTGGCCCGCTGAACCCACTCGCCTGCTGGGATTGGTGGGGGTACTCCGGCAGCGAATACGCGACCCGTAAGGGCGCACAGATGAATGCGGTGCTCGACATGGTCGATTCCCTGCTCGCGCGCTGAGCTATGAGCTTTGCCTGGGCACTGTTTGCGGTTTATCTCCTCGCGACGGCGTGGTTGGGTTGGATCGGTCACAAAAGAACCGGCGGTTTTGACAGCTTCGCGCTGGGCGGCGGCGACATGCATCCACTGGTCGTCGGGATCACGCTTGCCGCCAGCACAGCCTCCGCAGCGACGTTCATCGTAAACCCCGGCTTCATCTATGTTGACGGCCTGTCGGCTTGGTTTCATCTGGTGCCCGGGCTTGTGACCGGATTGACGGGCATGCTGTTTCTGCTATCTCCGGCCTTTCGACGGATTGGAGCTCAGACCGGAGCACTGACATTACCGGACTGGATCGCACGACGCTTTGACTCGCGCCGGTTTGCAATCTACTTCGCAATTCTGAGCTTGCTGTCGTTCGCGTTCGTTGTGCTGCTGGTCGGTGGCATATCGATCGTCATGCAACAGCTGCTCGGGCTGAGCAATACCGCTTCGCTCATTATCACGTTGACGTTTGTTACCGGTTACGTCTTCATCGGCGGGACTCATGCCCATGTTTTGACCAATATGTTGCAGGGCACCCTCATGATCATCGTGTGCGTCCTGGTGTTGGGCTCCTGCGCGTGGGTCGTTTTGCAGAGTGACGTCTCCCTGGTGTCCGCGCTGCGCACTGCAGACCCCGATTTGTTGCGATGGGTAAACCCGAATGGCCAGTTCTTCAGCGAGCCGTTCACGGTCTTCGTCGCTGGCTTCATCATCGGCGCGATCCTCGCCTGCCAGCCGCACATCCTGACCAAAGCGCTTTACGTCAGCTCGGACCGCGCTGTGAAACAGTACCTATGGGTTTTCGCCGGCGTTATGCTCATGTTCGCAATGTTGGTGACCGTCGGGTTTGTTGCGCATCTTGTGGTTGATCCTGTGGACCTGATCGATACCGCAAGCGGCGCGTTTCGCCAGGATCTCGTGATGATGACCTACCTCGGTGCCGTGTTCCCGCCGTGGCTGTTCACGGTGATCGCTGTGGTGCTCCTTGCCGCAGCGATGTCAACGCTGGATGGGTTGCTGGTCGCACTCAGTACGATCACGGCCAATGACCTTGTGTTGAATCTCGGCAGTCGCGGACGCTCCCCACAAGCGCATCAGGCACTGGCGATGAGGGCCGGTCATGTCGTGTTGCTTGTGATGGCAGTCGCGGCTTTTGTGATTAATCTCTCACCACCCAAGCTCTTGGGTATTTTCGGCCAGACCGGCGTCTACGGGCTGGCCGCTGCGCTGGCGCCGCCATTGGTTTTGGGCGTGTTTTGCCAACGTCCGCCATTGAAGCTGGCGGTGGCGATGTCGGTTACCGCGCTGGTCCTGCACTTCGGTTTGTACTTTTCGGCCGGAGCCTGGTTGCCGGGCATTGACTTGAATTGGGCGAACCCGGGGGTCACTGCATCGGTCGCGGCGATCCCGACGCTTGTCCCCGTAGCGGTTTACGCCTGGATGGAGCGTTGATTGCGCGAGAGTTGCGATACACTCTTCGCCATGCACAAAACAACCTCTTTTCTTTGTCTGCTCGTAATCGCGATGCAGCCTGCTTCGGCGCAGGAGCTGTTGCCCGATGCGCAACGCACGAGCACATGGTTCATTGATGGCGCGCAGGCTGTGGAACAAGCGGCTCGGCGCGAAGATCCTAAGGGCAAGGCGCGCAATATCATTCTGTTCGTGGGTGATGGCATGAGCGTCACAACGACCACGGCGGCTCGGATTCTCGCTGGCCAGCAGGCGGGTGGCCCTGGAGAGGAGCATGTGCTCAGTTTCGAGCGCTTTCCGCACACCGGTCTTGTTAAGACCTACAACACTGATGCGCAGGTTCCGGACTCCGCCGGCACGATGTCAGCAATGATGACAGGCGCAAAGACGAATATCGGAATGCTGGGCGTAGGGCCCGATGCGGTTCGTGAGAGTTGTACGAGTCAGCAAGAGCACACTCTGCCGAGCTATCTTGAGCTTGCCGAGCTAAACGGTATGGCGACCGGCGTGATCAGCACGGCGCGTTTGACCCATGCAACGCCTGCGGCAACGTACTCGAAAGCGGTAAATCGAGGCTGGGAGGATGTGAGCGATATGCCACCTGCTGTTGTTGCCGATGGGTGCGAAGACATCGCTGCACAGTTTGTGGGCTTGGCAGATCGCCTGAGCACTCATTTCGGGATTGCTGTGGACGGTATCGAAGTCGCGTTCGGCGGTGGCCGACGGCATTTTCTCCCTGCCGACTCACGTTTCAATAGTCCGGATGCGTCCAGCGACGTTGAAGGTGATCGTACCGACGGTCGCCATTTGATCAATGAATGGCTCGAGCAGAATCCGGAGGGCCGCTATGTGATGGATCGTGACGGTTTCGATGCGATCGATACCAGCAAATCGGGACCTGTGTTGGGTTTGTTCTCCGAGTCGCATATGCGCTATTCAGCGGATCGACTCAACGATGAGGCGGGTGAACCGTCTCTTGCTGAAATGACGCGAACCGCCATTGAGCTGCTTCGGCAGGAGCCGGACGGCTTCTTTCTCATGGTAGAGGGTGGGCGGATCGATCACGCACATCATGCAGGAAGCGCGTATCACGCATTGCACGATACGCTGGCGTTGGATGCTGCGGTCGCTGTCGCCAGTGAGATGACCAATGTTGAAGATACGCTGATTATCGTCACCGCTGATCACGGACATGTCTTGACCATGGGGGGCTACGCCAAGCGCGGCAATCCGATTCTCGGTCTTGCATCTCGAGGTGGTGAACCCAATCTCGCGGCCGACAGTCTGCCGTACACCACACTAAGCTATGCGAATGGTCCCGGGATGCGGTTTTTCCCTGGGATCACGAGCCCGGATCAGGCACCGCGTCAGTTGGGTAAGCCTCGCGAGGCACGGGTTGATCTTTCGCAAGTCGACACCACCGCGCCTGGTTTCTTCCAGCAGTCTTTGGTGCCGTTACCCAGCGAAACGCACTCCGGTGACGATGTCGCTGTTTATGCTCGTGGACCGGGGGCGCAAACGCTCAATGGTGTTATCGAGCAGAGCGCCGTCTTCGATCTGTTGAACTCGGCGCGCAACATGACGGAGCAAATCGATGAATAGGGGTTCTTGTGGGCTGATTCTCACGCTAGCGGCAATGGCGCTAGTCGGCTGCCAGCACATCAACGAAATCTCCCCGAGGGCGAAGGCTCGCAATGTGATTCTCTTCGTTGGCGGTGGCATGAGCACGACAACCGTCGTTGCCTCACGGATTCGTGCCGGCCAGCTCGAGGGCCGCAGCGGCGAAGAGAGCTGGTTGTCGTTCGAACAGTTTCCACACGTCGGGTTGTCAAAGACTTACAACGTCGATGCACAGATCGCCGACTCGGCCGGCACGATGACCGCGATGATGACAGGCGTGAAAACTGATGCCGGACTCATAGGGGTTGGAGAGGCATCCGTGCGAGGCGATTGTGAGAGTGCACGTGACAATGCGTTGCTGAGTGCATTGCAACTGGCCGAACTGGCGGGAATGCAAACCGGTGTGGTCACTACTGCACGTCTCACTCACGCAACGCCTGCGGCAACTTTTGCCGTTAGTCCAGAGCGTGATTGGGAGAGCGACGCCGATATGCCGGCCACCGCCAAAGCGGCTGGCTGCATCGATATTGCCGCGCAATTCGTCGACTTCGAGTCGGCGCTGGAAACCCGGATACCCGGTGCGGATATTGATGGGATCGAAATCGCTCTCGGCGGTGGTCGCGACAAGTTCGTGGCCAGTGGAGATCGCAAGGATGGTCGGGATCTCACTCGCGAGTGGCAGCAAGCGCATCCGGAGGGCGTTTACATTGCAGACCGCGCAGCCCTCGAATCCATTCCAGCGCAGTCCTCGCACGTCTTGGGGCTGTTTGCGTCTTCTCATCTGGATTACCAGGCAGCACTTTCAGCTCGCTCGGCAGCGCCATCGCTTTCCGAAATGACTCGCTTTGCTGTTGAGCGACTGTCGCATTCTGAGACCGGTTTCTTGCTGATCGTTGAAGGCGGACGGATCGATCATGCGCATCATGCCGGTAATGCTTACGCCGCGCTGACCGAGACGATTGAGTTGGCAAATGCCGTGTCGATTGCGGATGAGATGACGCATGACGAGGACACGCTGATCATCGTTACCGCCGATCACAGTCACACGATGACGATGACGGGTTACCCGCCGCGCGGCAATCCCATACTCGGAAAGGTCCCGGTGCCCGGGCGCGATGTACCTCAGATGGCGTTCGATCAAAAGCCGTATACGACGCTGAGCTATGCCAACGGTCGCGGACCGTATCCGAGCGCGAGCGCCGGTTCGACGAACCCGGATGTCCGTTATCGGGAGCCGGTGACTATGGGGCGTGTCGATTTATCCGAGGTGGACACCACCGCGCCAGGGTTCCATCAGGAGGCCTTGGTGCCGCTGGAGAGTGAAACGCAGGCGGGTGACGATGTCGCGATCTATGCGAAAGGGCCGGGTGGTGCTTTGGTGCGCGGTGTTCTGGAGCAGCACCTGATTTTTCATGCGATCAACCACAGTCTCGACCTCGTCAATCGGGCAACTGAGGCCGTGAACGAATCCGAGGTTCCCTGAGATGACGTCCGAATCATCACCGGATTTCAGTGCGTATACGCTTCAGGAGCTGTTGGAGGCGCAAGCGGGAATCAATCGGGAGAAGTACCCGCTGCGTGCCAAAGAGATCGATAGCTTGATCGCTTGGCGTCAGGCGCGCGGGCTGGGCGTGCGCGGAAGCTACCCCGAGCGTATTCGGTCGTTGCCGCTCTTTGATGGCGCGTTTGATGCATACAAACTCGCCGCCGAGAACGCGAGCGTGCTATTCGCGACCTATCCCGCCGGGACTGAGATCGCGCCTCACACTCACGACACCGACAATTACGGTGTCATTACGCGGGGCGAGTTACTGCTGACCATGAACGGCAATACGACCCGACATGAAGCGGGAAGCTGGTATCACGTGCCTGCAGGTGCTGCCCACTCAGCGCGCTTTATGGTCGACACGGAAGAAATTGAATTCTGGTTTGACTCGAAGGTCGACGGCTGAATCAGGCGCTTACGCGGGCTTCGATGACACGCCAGTAATCGTCGACTAGTTCAAGTGCTTCGATGAACGCGTCGCCAACATCGGATTTCATCATGTAGCCCGATACGCTCAAGTCATAAGCCTGATACAGATCAGATAGCCGAGCGGATGTGGTGAGGACGAACACGGTATGATTTTTGTGTTGGTCGTCTTTGCGAATGCGCTTGAGAAACTCAAGTCCGTCCATGCGCGGCATATTGATATCGAGGAGGATCATCACGGGCGCTGTGACCTGTTCCCTTTCGAGCAGCTCGAGCGCTTCGAGTCCGTCCCGAGCCACAAACAATGGATTCGCGATCTTTCTCTTGCGCAACGCACGGCGCACGTTTTCTATATCCACTTCGTCGTCTTCGACCAGCAGAATATTGACCGGCATTGTGTCCACGAGCGTCCTGCCCCCCATGCCACCTTGCAAGGTGGTCTAATAATCCCGGATAGATTTGAAGCCACAACAACGGAACTGTCGTGCACATTCATCAAACCCAGCCGATTATTATATTCGAATTTTTGGAATAATTGAGTCTATGAAATCCCGGAATGTGGATTTATGAACACTATCGCTTTGCTGTCAGCGAGCGTTGCGGTGGTCATTGCCTTGATTTTGGGCATTTGGCTGGGCCGTCAACGTCTGAACGAGGTTCGGCAGGAGCTTGCGCGTCGAAATGACGCGCTCACTGAAGCGCGAAGTCGAGAAACAGAGCTACTGCAAGCACTCAGGGACGCCGATGATGACGTTGAGCGCTTTGCCTACATCGCCTCACATGACCTCAGGGCACCGCTGCGTGCGATCGACAACCTTGCGGATTTTCTCCGCGAGGATCTTGGCGATGCGCTCACCGATGAGTCTCGTCGACATCTGGATTTGATCAGTGGTCGTGTGGCGAGGCTCGATAAGCTGTTGGTTGCGCTGCTTGAGTATCTTCGTAGCGGCTATGACTCCGAGGAAAAAGCAACGGCGGATGTGCGGATGCTGGTGCAACAGAGCATAGATCAGCATCTGTCCGCATCGAGCGAGGTTGTGTTTACCGGAGATGTGGGTACTGCCCGCTTGCCGCGTCAGAGTTTCGTGAATGCGCTTGGCCTCGTGTTGGAAAATGCCGAACGGCATACCGACGCGTCAGATGTTCACATTCAAATTTCATTGGCGCGAACCGATGATTCGATCTCAGTATCCGTTAGCGACAACGGTCCTGGGATTCCGATCCATCTACAGCAGCGGGTCTTTGATCTTTTTGAAACGCTGCAGCCTCGCGATAAGGTTGAGGCGAGCGGAATCGGTCTCGCGATCGTTGAGAAAACCATGCGTCGACGGGGCGGCTCTGTAGCGCTTGAATCTGATCCGGAACAAGCCCGTGGGACCACCGTTCGGATGGTCTGGCCTGCCTGAACAATCCTCGCTCAGCTACAATAGCGGGATGACTAACGCTAGTTCTAATGCCGCGGGGCACTACGATGTCATCATCGTGGGTGCGGGCCTCTCCGGGGTTTGCGCTGCCTGGCATCTGCAAAAGCACCGCCCGCAGGATCGTGTATTGGTGATCGAAGCGCGTGAGTCCGTGGGCGGCACGTGGGACCTATTTCGTTATCCCGGCGTGCGCTCTGATTCGGACATGCCGACGCTGGGGTATGCCTTTCGCCCTTGGCTCGAACGTGACTCGATTGCCCATGGTGAACGCATCCGCCACTACATCGAACAGACGGCCCATGACTCCGGGCTTCTTGAGCGAATTCGGTTTGGGCACAAGCTTGCGCGTGCGGACTGGTCGAGCGATCTCGGGATGTGGACGCTGCACGTGCAAACGGCGGACGGTGAACAGCAGCTGCACACGAGGTTTCTCATGATGTGCACTGGCTACTATGACTACGATCAGGGGCATACACCCGACTGGCCTGGACTCGAGCAGTTCGAGGGACCCGTGGTCCACCCCCAGCATTGGCCTGACGATCTCGATTGGCGGAACAAACACGTCGGGGTTATCGGCAGTGGCGCGACAGCGATCACTTTGATTCCGTCTTTGGCCGAAGACGCGCGGCGCGTAACGATGGTCCAGCGCACGCCAACTTATATTGCAGAAATGCCGGCACGCGATGCGTTGGCGAGGTGGTGTCATCGGCACCTTGGCCCGCGACTTGCGCATTGGCTCACCCGCTGGAAGAACATTCTCTACACGATGTTCACCTACCAGCTCTCGCGCCAATTCCCCGATTTTATGCGGCGTCAGTTACTTTCCCAAGTTCGCGAGGCGGTCGGTGGAAAGCTCGATGTAGACAAGCATTTCTCGCCGCCCTACAAACCCTGGGATCAGCGACTCTGTCTAGCCCCCGACGGCGACTTCTTCGCGGCGATTCGTGCGGGCAGGGTAGATGTCGCCACCGGTGATATCCAGTCGATTGATGCTTCGGGTTTGACGCTGCACGATGGCACGCGCGTGGATGCCGACATCCTCGTTACGGCAACGGGCTTATCGCTAAAGGTTGCGGGCGGCGCGGACTTGTATGTTGACGGGCAGCGTGTGCGTGCGGCGCGGCGCACCACTTACAAGGGCGCCATGTTGAGTGGCGTACCTAACCTCGCACTTACCATGGGGTACACCAACGCCTCCTGGACGCTGAAGTGCGAGCTAATTGCGCAATGGGTTGTACGGCTGAGAAACCACATGGAGTCGGGTGGGAAATCCGTGGTCTTGCCCCGCGGTCCGAGTGCTCGTGGCGATCGACCCTTTATCGATCTGGATGCGGGCTATATCCGCCGCGCGGATCATTTACTGCCACGCCAGTCACAAGCGCATCCGTGGCGCGTGAATCAGAACTATTTTCAAGACCTTCGCGCGTTTCGATGGAGCCGCATCGATGACGGTGCTCTTGAATTTCTTGCAGTCGGCGAGACGATGACCTGGCAGCCCGCGCGAGAAGCGGGCGGCTAAGACAAAAAAAACGGGAGCCGAAGCTCCCGTGCACTGGCCCCTTTAGGGACTTCTTATCGTGTTCGTGTTGTTCGGTTCAGACGCTGCGGCGGCGTCGGATTCCAAGAGCAGCAAGCCCAAGTCCTAGCAGCGCAATGCCGGCGGGTTCCGGTACTCGATGGATGGTCGCTTCAAGATGCGACGACAACCACGAGAAGTCGTTGTATCCCTGCCACCAAGCGGTGTCCTGTGCGGTGACAGTCACGGCGAGCACGCCATTGGAGTTGAGCGAATCGATACCCGCGGTGCTCACGTCCACCAAGGCTGCTGTGAGCGAGAAAAAGCCCAAACCGCCAACGTTGAAGGTTGTGGTAACTCCGCCTGTGCTGACCTCCGCCATATCCAGCGCCCAATCGCCGAAAAACCAACCGTCAGAAAACGCAAGCGTGACTTCAGCGCTGATCACTTCGTAGAGATCGGGGACCCCGAATTCCGTCAAGTCGTGGTAGATCGTATGGCTTTCGTTTTCGCCCATGTGGTTATTGACGTAAATGTCGTCAGTAACGGTGATAGATGTTGCGAAGGCCGAGTTCGCCGCTAAGAGGGCGACCATTACAACCGCGATCTTTATTGTTTTCATGATTTCCGTGCCCCTAAGTTCGTCGAAATTTATAAAATACCTAGCAAGTGTCGTACCAGAACCAAAAATCGCATATGAAACAGTGTGTTGAAGATTCACCGCGATTTTTTGATTATGAAAACTGTAAAGTCTTTCGACACCTGTCAAGCCGGTTGTTCGGCTGGCTCATCTTTCAGTTCGAGATAATCTGACAACCAGGCGGTTAGGAGGTAGAACGGTCCGGTATCCAGAAGCGCCGTAAACATCTTGAAAAGATAATTGCTGAGCATAAGCCCGATGAATGCCTCGAGTGCCAGTTCGCCTGCCAGCAGTGCCGCGCCGAACGTCACGGTGATCACGACGACGGAATCCACCAGCTGGCTCGTCAGGGTCGAAAAGTTGTTTCTGATCCAAAGATGCTTGCCCTTGGTCAGGCGCTTCAAAAAGTGGAACACCTGAACATCGCAGTATTGCGCCGCGATATAGGCGAGCATCGACGCAAATACGGCCCCTGTCGTCGTCGCAAAAACCAGATCGAACAAACCAGTTGAACCTTCGAGCGTGTTGCCGTTCGGCAGGCCGACGGGCGCCGCCAGTTGAATGTCCTGCCAGGGTGGCGTGTTTTGCGCCTCTGGCATGGCGTCGATCAACAGCATCACAAGCAAGATAAATATGTTGAGTCCCAGACCCACGGTCACCATGAAATTCGCGCGCTTTTTACCATAAAGTTCCGAAATCAGATCCGTGCACAGGAACGTCAGTGGATAGGGAAGTACCCCGGCAGCGACCTGAAGTGGTCCGATTTGAACAAAATGTGAAATGCCGAGGATGTTCAGCATTGTCATGGCACACAGGAAGGTGCCCGCAAGCACCAGAAACACGCGCTCTCGGCGACGTGTCAGGTCGTCTTCGGTGAACATGAAGCAGATCGCATCCGGGAATCGTCAGAACCTGTAACCTGCATGGCATGAAACTCTTCGTCAAGCTCATGGTATTCGTGGTGGTCCTCGCACTTGCAGGCCCGTTTTTCCTCAGAGGCCCGGACGGGCAGGCGTTTTGGAAATTGCCGACCAAAACCGCCGACTTCAACGCCCTTGCGCGCAGGGCGGTTCCCGAGCCGCTAAAGGACACTACGGTCGAAGTCTACAAATGGCAGGACACGAATGGGCAATGGCACTACGGGGAGGCGCCTCCGGATTCGGGTGAATTCAACCTGATGGAGATCGACACCTCAATTAACGCGGTTGAGGTCGAGCCACCCGTTTCGTTCGCGCTGGAAGCTCCCGAGGCCGACCCACTCGCGGGCGAGAACGTAATGCCATCGCCGCATATCTCGCCCCTGATCCCCTTGCCAGACCCAGAAGCGACACGGCAATTGCTGGATGACGTGAAGGCGATTCAGGAGCTCGCCGATGACCGGGCCCGGCAGTTGGAAGCAGTCTCCCGCGATAATTAGACAAGCCTGCGTCGGAATACTTTACAAACGACCAGACAATGCACTCTATCCCTTCGTTGTTTTGATTGAAAAAACCGTTAAAACAATTAGTTAAGCTGATTGGCACGCGGTTTGCCCCTATATAACCGATAACAAGATATGCAACCGGACTTCCGGGGACTTGAAGGAATAGTAATGAAGAAAGTATTGACCAGTTTGGCGTTGATCGCTGTTTCAGGAGCTGCAAGCGCCGGGCCTGTATGGGAATTCAGCACCGGTCCGGGTAATTTCGGCGACAACAGCAGCGAGTACTCGTATGGATATGACTCCATCACGACCCGCTACAACACCAACAACAGCGATTTCACTTTTGAAGTGGACTACGCGGGTACAAACAACGCTGACATGGGAATCGACCGCCGCAACGACACGGCACGCAACGGTTGGCTCGTAGTTAACGTCGGCGGCAACCCGAAAGGCGAAGATGGCCTGGCGATTCTTTACTTCGATCGTCCGTCCGGCAACGTATGGGCCTACGAGTACAATGGCGCGAACAGCCCGAACAGCTGGGCAACGATGAACTTCCTCGGCTTCTTCAGCGGTGCTTACACGACTCGCAACTCGGTTTCGACGATTTCGATTAACACGAGCATCATCAACAGCACGCTGCTCGGCGGTGTGCAGTTCGGAGAGTCGGTTGGCATTTGGTTCCACCCGGCATTCGGCGGACGTCTGATCGGCGACAGCAATGGTATCACCCGATTCGATGCGAACCGCACCGCTTGGTATGACGTTGCTTATCGCGATGCGGTCAATGTGCCAGCTCCGGCTACGCTGTTGTTGATGGGCCTTGGCCTGATCGGCCTCGGCATGCGCCGTCGCCGCCGCTAAAAAGAGGTAAGACCCGAGGCGAGAAAGCGCTTCATATTAGATCCGAAAGGGCCGGCTTTATGCCGGCTCTTTTTTTTGCCTCTGTTTTGTCAACCGATTGCCAAGCCGTGCGTTCTAGGTAGCACACATCGGCTGTGGCCGGACGAAACCTTCAAAACAGGAGCAAGAACATGAAATCACTTTCGACGATTATCGGCGGCGTTTTGATTGCTGGCGCTTTGAACATTGGAGCGGTAGAGCGCGCCGAAGCCGCCCCGTCAGGCTTTATTGCAGCAACCTCCGCCTCCGCTGCTGGTGGTGCCCGTCGTGGTGCCAAACGGGCCGAGCGGCGCCAGCGTGCAGCGCGTCGCGAAGGAACGCGCACAACAACAGCTACGGGGCGCAATGGTAAGACCGCCGAGCGCACCACGACTCGCGAGGTTGACGAAGCCAACCGCAGTGCACGCACTACGCGAGAAACCACAGGTCCTAACGGCGAGACGGCAACTCGCACGACCGATGCTGCCCGCACAGAAAACGGTTACACCCGCGACTCCGATTGGGTTGGACCAGATGGTCAGACCGCATCGCGCAACGCCGAGGGCAACTGGGATGCCGAGTCGCAAACCTGGAGCCGTGATGTAGTGGAAACCGGTCCGAACGGCAAAACACGGAACGCTGATATCGATACAACCCGCACCGAGAACGGTGCGACACGGACTGCTACTCGAACGAATGCCGAAGGGGAAAGTGTGACGCGAAGTCAGAGTATTGAGCGGTCCGGTCCAGAGGCGTCCAGCGAAGCTGACGACGACGGTAAATAGTCTCTCCTGAGAACGAACCAGCCTAGACCACCCCCAACTCCGTCACTGGTTCAAGCGTTAGCCCGGTCATCCGTGACCGGGCTTTTTTTTGTTAGCTTGCCGGTGAGCTCTTGGTGGTGTCGATCACCTTGGTAGCCGCGCTGATCATCGACGTCATGTCAGACAAATTGGCGGGAATGATCAGCGTATTGCCTTCTTTGGCAAGATTGCCGAAGCGTGCGAGATAGTCCTCAGCGATACGCAGCTGCATAGCCTTGTCGCCACCGTCTCCGGACAGCGCCGATGAGACTTCGCGCAGCCCCTCGGCAGTCGCCTTGGCCACCTCCCGAATGGCCTCAGCTTCGCCGCGCGCTTCATTGACCTGCTTGGCCTGCGCTGCCTCAGACTCGAGGACCACGCGACGCTTTTCAGCCTCGGCCTCGTTGATCTTCGCGTCGCGATCACCTTCGGACGTCAACACCGTCGCTCGCTTCTCACGTTCGGCGCGCATCTGCTTCTCCATCGCGCTCAACACGTCATTTGGTGGGTTGATGTTCTTGATCTCGTATCGCAGTACTTTCACGCCCCAGGGGTCAGATGCCTTGTCCAGCTCATCCACCACCGAGAGGTTGATCGCGGTGCGCTCTTCGAAGGTCTTATCGAGGTCGATTTTGCCGACCTCGCTACGCAACGTCGTTTGCGCCAGCTGGGTGATCGCGAAAATGAAGTCGCCGATACCGTAGGACGCCCGCTCCGGGTTGGTGACCTGCACGTACAGCACGCCGTCGACGCCGACCTGTACGTTGTCTTTGGTGATACAGATCTGCTCCGGGATATCCATCGCATGTTCTTTCAGCGAGTGTTTGTAGGCTACGCGCTCCAGGAACGGAATCAGGATGTGGAATCCCGCGTTGAGGGTGCGCGAAAACTTGCCGAGGCTCTCGATGACGTACGCGCTCTGCTGCGGCACGACGATCGCGGTCTTGGCGATGACGATGATCACCGCGATGACCATCACTATTGCTACGATTGCTCCAATGTCTGGCATATATGTATGTCCTTTAGTCTGTTGTGAGTGTGAATCTGTTGTTACGCGCCGGCGGGCGCTATGGCCCGAATCTCCAGCAGCGATCCTTCTGCTTTGACGATCAACGCCTGCTCACCGGTCTCGAGCGAGCTGTCGCCGGTGTTGATCGCGTCCCAGCGTGAGCCTCGGAATTCCACCCGGGTGCGCCCGCCCACCACGACCCCTTCAAGGACGATGACGTGCCGCCCATCGACTTGATCGTCGAAGCCGATCGGGTCGCCTCGAAGCTTCTTATAAAGACGTTCCCGGAACATCACCATCGTTACTGCCGACAACGCCGCGAACATCACCCACTGGATCCATTCGGGGAATGGGATTCCGGACATCACCGTAAAGCCTGTGGCGAGTGCTGCGAGTCCGAGGAACACCAGATAGAACGCGGCGTCCAGCATGAACATCTCAGCGCCCAGCAATATGAAGCCGATCGCAAGCCAAGCCCACCAAATCATGTGTCGTCTCCTCCGTTATCTCTTGGTTAATTATACGGCTTTTAAGAATCGAACCGAATAGGGGAGCAGTCGAAAAGAAGCTGAAAGTTATTGAAAAAACAACATTTTTTAGAGTCGTCAGTGAGTTAGCGCAAGCGAGATTTCGGATCGCCGGATAAAAATTCGTTGTTTTATCTGAGAAAATATGCCCATAAAAGGAAATTTGGCTGTTCAGTGCCGCCACTCAGGTAGCGCGCCTTGCAGTGTGTGCCCGCGCACGACAAAATGATGAAAGTTCGCGAAAGAACGATGAAGAAGGGGTCACGATGAATACACGTTCGCGGATTTACGCGCTCGTTTTGGTTTCCTTGGTAACTTTGAGCGGATGTAGTGAAGTTGTAGCTACCGATCCGGTCTCCGAAGCGATTGAAATCAAGGCCGTAGTCATGGCGATGTTCGAGCGAGGCGAGCCCCTCGGGGATGAGCCCGGTGAGCTCCAGCGGTGGCTGGAGGGCTATGAGATCACTGAAGAGCTCGCGTTTCCGGCCGGAGAGTCCAACCTGTACCTCACGGATGACGGTGTCCTGATATTCCTCTTAGGCGGTGGTATCCCGAACGCCACCGCTTCGGTGATGGCCCTCGGGTATGACGAGCGCGTCGATGTCTCTAAAGCGTACTGGCTCATCGCGGGTATCGCGGGCGGCGACCCTGACGATCTGTCTCTGGGGTCTGCCGCCTGGGCGAGACACGTCGTCGATGGCGATCTACTCTACGAGATCGATGGACGCGAGATCCCTGAAGACTGGCCCTACGGCTTGATTCCCCTGGGTGCAAAAGAGCCGACACAAAACCCCGAAGATATCTACGGCACGTGGACGCTCGATACCGTGCATTTCGAGCTCGATCGCAATCTGGTCGACTGGGCGTACCAACTAACCAAGGACATTGAACTCCCGGATGCTCCGGGCATTAGCGAGTTCCGTCAGCTATACCCCGAGGGAAGTGCCGCGCGGCGGGCCCCATTTGTGACGATCGGCGATACGCTGTCGGCCAGCACCTACTGGCATGGGGAATTGCTGAACACCTGGGCGAACGATTGGCTGCGTTTATACGCAGGCGCGGATGCGAACTTTATGACTTCCAACATGGAGGACAGCGGGACGCTGACCGCGATCCATCGGCTCGATCGTATTCAGCGCGCCGATGCCAACCGGGTGCTAGTGCTGAGAACAGCCAGTAACTTTACGATGCCGCCGCCAAACAAATCGGCTGCCTGGAGCAAATCCGCGCCTTACCCGGATAATGGGATCCCGTCCATTGATACAGCATATACCGTCGGTCGCGTCGTACTAGATGCCATCGTGGACGACTGGGACCAGTATCGTGACACGCTGCCGACGGCGACGTCTGGCAGCGGCGAATGACCTGGCTGGAAAACCGGTTCGGGCTAAACACCGCCGGAACCAACCTTCGCACCGAGTGCATTGCAGGTGTGACCACGTTTCTGTCGATGGCCTACATCACCGCCGTCAATCCCGGCATTCTTTCCGAGTCGGGCATGGACTTCGCGGCGGTTTTTGTTGCGACTTGTTTGGCGGCCGCGGTCGGTTCCATCGCTATGGGGTTGCTCGCCAACTACCCTGTGGCGTTGGCGCCGGGCATGGGGCAGAACGCGTTCTTCACTTACGCTGTGGTGATCGGTGGCGGCTACTCCTGGCAGACGGCGCTAGGCGCCGTGTTTGTGTCCGGCGTTTTGTTTCTCGTGCTAAGTGTTCTGCCGTTCCGTGAGTGGTTGATCAATGCGATCCCACGCAACCTCAAGCAAGGCATTGCCGGCGGTATCGGGCTGTTTCTTGGGTTTATCGCACTGCAGAACTCAGGCATTGTTTCGGACAACCCCGCGACTTTGGTTCAGATCTCCGATCTTAAGAACTTCGCTCCGGCCGCATGTCTGGCCGGTTTCGTGTTGATCGTTGCGTTGACCGCGCTGCGTGTCACCGGTGCAGTCATCATCGGCATTCTTGCAGTCTCAACGGTTGGATGGATTTCGGGTCAGGTCGAGTTTCAGGGTCTGGTGTCGATGCCGCCATCGGCAGCGCCGGTCCTTTTGCAACTGGATATCGCTGGAGCGCTGCAACTCAGTATGCTCACCGTGATTCTGTCCTTCTTGATCGTCGACGTGTTCGACACTGCCGGCACGCTGGTGGGGGTGGCGATGCGCGCGAATCTGTTGGATGCACAGCACCGACTGCCCCGTCTTCGCAAGGCACTGCTTGCCGACTCGGGCGCCACTGTGGCTGGCGCTCTTTTCGGGACCTCGTCCACAACGAGTTTCATCGAGAGCGGCGCGGGTGTGGAAGCGGGTGGCAGGACAGGCTTGACGGCGGTTGTCTGCGGCGTGTTGTTTCTCGCTTGCCTGTTCCTGGCGCCGTTGGCTCAGAGCATTCCCGCATATGCGACGGCCTCAGCATTGCTGTTCGTGGCTTGCTTGATGGCTCAGAGTCTCGCCTCGCTGGATTGGGCCGATCCAACGGAGAGTGCGCCAGCAGTAATTGCGGCGCTTTCGATGCCGCTGACGTTCTCCATCGCCGAGGGTATCGGTCTCGGCTTCATCAGCTACGCCGCAATCAAGCTGTTGTCAGGACAGGCGCGAACCTGTTCCCCAGTCGTGTTCGTAGTCGCGAGTATTTTTCTGGCTAAATACGTCCTACTCTGATCCGCAGATGCCGGGCACGCAGTCGCGATACGTGGACCAGTCTGCTAGTAGCGTATCGATCACACGCGAGCCAGTTCGATAGATATTCTCGAGTGCTGCCTCGAGCCCGCTGTAGCCGTCGTTCTCGCTCAGCAGGTTTTCCGCTGCGCTGATCCCGGGCGGCGGCACTGTGTAGTTACTGGCACCACGAAGCACGAGGATGCGGTCAACGTCAGCACGACCCATCCGGTCCAGATAAGTCAGAGACTGCAAGGTGCCGGTTTCTTCCATCGCTGAGGAAACAAACTCACCTTCGCCATCTGACCAGTGTGCGACCCAGGCATTCGCCCAGTCGTTGAGAATCTCGCCGTGCCAGAACGTCGAGGCCGCGAGGTGATCTCCCAACATCACCGAAGGTGGTTGTTGTGCGTTCGGGTGTTCGGTGTAACGCGCCCGCGACTGCTTCAGCGAATCCGAGTCGAATAGGTCCGTATCCTTGGTGAGGTCATACGCCCACCGCGCAAGGTCGCCATTGATTTGATACACCTCACCGTTGGGATCTCTACGGGGCTGCTGGAACGGCGTTTGTACATGCCGCTCGATATAGCCCCAGTCCCAATCGCCTGGTTTTTCACGCGCGTCGATATGATGCGCGATGTCGCCGTCGACAAGGAACTCTGCCCAGGCTACTGAGCCAAGCGACGCATCCTCCGGATCGAAGCCTGCGATTCCGGCGACCATCCAGTAGCTCTTCGACAGATCGAAGCGAGGGTCCATTCCGAGTGCCATTACCGATGCAGCGGCTTTTGCCGTACCAATGCCTGTCACGATTCCGAGCACGCCGGTATCGGGGTTGTAGTGGTAGTTGTGGTGCGCGCCTGACTCGAACACTTCGCTCAGCGACTGCCGCTCGTTCCATAGCTGAAACTCGCCAGCCGCATCCCCCGAGTCTGCGCCGCGCTCGAACATCGTGACGATGACGATCTTTGGTGCGATCAACGCCTCAGATTCTTTCGGCGCTGGCGAGCACGCAAACACTGCGAGTGTTGAAAAGGCGATGAACATTCGACGAAAACACATAGGCTAAACCTCAAAAAAAAGCCCGAGCAGCAATGCTGCCCGGGCTTTGTTGGTCACTGACGCGGAACGATCAGAAGCTGAAGCTGACGCTAGCCTGATAGTGACGAGGCA